>DASZIB010000086.1:0-197169 GCA_035937415.1 Edaphobacterium sp. (SeqCode)
CGATCGACCGTCCGTCCGACCAGCCGGCGCGGCAGATCGCGTGGAACCGGCCAGCGCAACCGGCGGTCGTATATCCTCACCGCCGTCACTTTCTGCCGTTCCACGTGAGGGGCGACGCCGCGGCGGGTCGTCTCGACTTCAGGGAGTTCGGGCATGGAACGCGCCACCGAGGGTTTGTGGCTGCGACGACTATACCCTAAGATATTGGGTTTCCCGGCCGGTGATTCGATCCCGCGTCGGCGCACCCGGAAAGCGACTGGCATTGTGCACAACCGCAACCAGCGTCACTCGATCCTAGCCGCGCTGCTCGCGGTCGCCCTAATCGCCGGCGGCCTGCGCGTGGCGGCGGCACAGACCGCGCCCGGAGCCCCGGCCCCGCAATTTAGCGCCGAGACCATGTACCGGATCCTGGTCGGTGAAATCGCCCTGCAGCGCGGCGAGCCCGCGCTCGCCGCCCGCGCCTATTACGAGGCGGCGCGAGAGGCCCAGGACGCGACGCTCGCGCGCCGGGCAACCGAGATCGCGCTCTTCGCGCGGCAACGCAACCTCGCGGTCAATGCGGCGCAGCTTTGGCAGAAGCTCGATCCGAGCTCGGACCGAGCCCGGCAAATGGTCACCATGCTCGGGCAGCCGGGCGCAAGCGGCGACCTCAAGGGCGATCTGGAGCGCTTGCTCGCGGATGCGGCCAACAATGGGAATACGCTCGGTGATGCATTCCTGCAGCTCAACCGCGCGCTCTCCGCGCAAGCGGACAAGGACGCCGTGTATCGGCTTATCAGCGACCTCGCCAAGCCCTACCCCGGCGTCGCCGAGGCCCACCTCGCCGTGGCGCTCGCAGGCTACAACACCGGGCTTACCGATGTGGAAATCGCTGCCGTGGCCATGCGCGAGGTCGACCGGGCGCTGGAACTCAAGCCCGGCTGGGAGCGCGCCGCGCTGGTCAAGGCGGACATTCTCGCCAAGAGCTCGCCGGAAGGCGCGATCCGGTATCTCGATGCATTTCTCGCTGCAGCGCCGACCTCGCGCCCGGCCGCCAGTGCGCTCGCGCAGCTCTACATCGAGCAGGAACGCTACGCCGATGCGAGAGCGGTTTTTCAGCGGCAGCTCGACGCCGATCCCTCCGACCGCGAGCTCCAATACGCCGTCGCGGCGATCTCGCTGCAAATGAAGGACTATGCGACCGCCGAAGGGCTGTTCGCAGACCTGAAGAAGGCCGGTTTCGGAGAACCCGGGGCCGTCGCGTTCTATCTGGGCGAAATCGCGGAGGAAACTCGGCGCTACGACGAAGCGATCGCGCGCTATCGCGAGGTAGGCGAGGGCGAGCGCGCATGGCTGGCCAAGCTGCGCATCGGCGCGGTCATGGGCAAGCAGGGCCACCTGGATTCGGCACGGAAGTTCCTCGGCACGCTCGAGCCCGAAGGCCGCGACGAGGAGATCCAGCTCAAGCAAGCCGAAGCGCAGCTGCTGCAGGATGCGCGCGATTACAAGGGCGCGTACACGGTGCTGAGCGAAGCGCTGGTCGACGAGCCGGATTCGGCTGACCTGCTCTACGACGTCGCGATGGTGGCGGAGAAGCTCGACCGGCTCGACGAAGTCGAATCGCGGTTAAAGCGCGTGATCGAGCTCAAGCCGGACAATGCCCAGGCCTTGAACGCGCTCGGCTACACGCTGGTCGATCGCACGCCACGCGCCGTTGAAGGTATGAAGCTCATCGAGAAGGCGCACGCGCTAGCGCCGTCGGATCCGTTCATCCTCGACAGCATGGGCTGGGCGCATTTCCGTCTCGGGAACCTGAGCGAATCGGAAAAATTTCTGCGCCGCGCACTTGCCGAGCGACCCGATCCGGAGATCGCGGCACACTTAGGCGAGGTGCTCTGGGCCAAGGGCGAGCGCGAACATGCGCAGGAAGTCTGGCAGTCGCAGCTCAAGGAAACGCCGGACAACCCGCTCCTGCTCGACACCGTTCACCGTCTGGCGCATTGAGCGGCGCGGCTTCGCGAGCAATCGTGCGCGCCGCGGCGAGCGCGCAATGGCTCGCCGTCGCGATGTTGCTCGCCGCCTGCGTTCCCGCGGCGCTCGAGCGCGCGGGTGCGCCGCCTGCAGCCGGCGCCGTGTTCGAAGTGGCCGGACGGCTGAGCGCGCGCCACGGCAACGAGGCGGTGGCGGCAAGCTTTCGCTGGTCCCACGCGGGCGAGCGCGACGAGCTGGAGCTCGCCTCGCCGCTCGGGCAAACCCTCGCCCGGCTGTCCGGCGATGTCGCGCAGGCGCGGCTGCAGACCGCAGACGGGCGGGTATCGACGGCAAGCGATTGGAGCGCGCTCACCGAGCAGGGGCTCGGTTGGCCGCTGCCGGTGCAGGGCTTGGCGTTCTGGATTCAGGGTACGGCGCGGCCGGGGGCCACGTCGGTCGTCGAAGCCGGTGACGACGGTCGTGCCGCGGTGCTCCGTCAGGACGGCTGGACCATCGTCTACCAAGGGTACGCGCAGACGGCCGATGGCACCTGGCGCCCTTCGCTCGTGACGCTTAGCTACCCTGACGTTGAATTGCGGATCGCCATCGATCGCTGGCAATGAGGATGCCATGGGCCCGTCAAGCGCGTTGACGCTGCCGGCGCCGGCGAAGCTCAACCTGTTCCTGCATGTCACCGGCCGCCGGGACGACAACTATCACCAGCTCGAGACGCTCCTCGTTCCCATCGATCACGGCGATCGCATCACGCTGAGCGGTCGCGACGATGCGCAGGTGGTTCGCGGGCGCGGCCCCGCCGGTGTCGAAGCGAGCGACGACCTCGCCGTGCGCGCGGCGCGCCTGGTGCAACGGGCCTGCGGCTTGGCGCGCGGCATCGGCATCGACATCGACAAGCGCATTCCGCTGGGCGGCGGGCTCGGTGGCGGCAGCTCCGACGCCGCCACCGTCCTGCTTGGGCTGAACCGCATGTGGCAGCTCGGGCTCACGCGGCGCGCGCTCATGGCGCTGGCGGTGGAGCTGGGAGCCGACGTGCCGTTTTTCATCTTCGGGGCACCGGCGTTCGCGCGCGGTATCGGCGAGCTGCTCGAGGCGGTAAGCCTGCCGCCGACGTGGTTCGTCGTCGTCACGCCGCCGGTGCAGGTCGCAACGGCGGCAATCTTCGCGGCGCCCGAATTGACACGCAACAGCGGCTCCGCGAAAATGCTCGTCTTTTCCGAAGGGTACGGCCGCAACGATCTGCAGGCGGTTGCAGCTTCGCGGTTTCCGGAAATCGCGGCCAGTCTCGATGCACTCGCGCGCGGGGCGGCCAGCGCAGCGTCGATCGGCATGTCCGGCTCTGGGGCGTGCGTTTTCGCCGCGTTTTCCAAGGAAGCCCCCGCGCTGCAGGCGCTGGCCCAGCTGGAGCAAGCGGGTCGCGCCGCTTTTGTGGCGCGGGCGCTAAACGAGCATCCGTTGCGGCGCTTCGCGGCACCCTGAGGCTTCGGGCGCGACCGGTTTCCCTTGGGGAGTCGCCAAGTGGTAAGGCACCGGATTTTGATTCCGGCATTCGTAGGTTCGATCCCTACCTCCCCAGCCATTCCCTGCCGCGGGCGGGCCGCCGGCGAGTCCACCGCGCTCGGCCCATCCGCTTCACGTCCAGGACGCGACCATGGCCTTTGAACGGATGCGCATCTTCACCGGCAACGCCAATCCGAAGCTCGCCGAGGCGGTGGTCCGCCATATGCACATCAGCCTCGGGCGGTGCATCGTCGGCCGTTTTTCCGATGGCGAGATCATGGTCGAGTTGCTCGAGAATGTACGGGGACGCGACGTATTCGTGCTGCAGTCCACGTGCGCGCCGACCAACGACAACCTGCTCGAGATCCTGGTGATGGTCGACGCGCTCAAGCGCTCCTCGGCCGGGCGCATCACCGCGGCAATCCCCTACTTTGGCTACGCGCGCCAGGATCGCCGCCCACGCTCGGCGCGCGTGCCGATCACCGCGAAAGTCGTGGCTGACATGCTCTGCTCGGCGGGGGTCAACCGGGTGATGACGATGGATTTGCACGCGGATCAGATCCAGGGGTTCTTCAATATCCCGGTCGACAACATCTATGCGACACCGGTGCTGCTGGGCGATCTTTGGAAGCAGAATTACGACAACCTCCTCGTTGTCTCGCCTGACGTCGGCGGCGTCGTGCGCGCAAGGGCGATCGCCAAGCGACTCGATTCGGATCTGGCGATCATCGACAAACGCCGTCCCAAGGCGAACGTCGCCGAAGTCGTGAACATCATCGGCGACGTCGAAGGGCGAACCTGCGTGATCATGGACGACATCGTCGACACGGCGAACACGCTGGTCAAGGCCGCCGCGGCGTTGAAGGAGAAAGGCGCACAGAAGGTGCTTGCCTACTGCACGCATCCGGTCCTTTCCGGTGGCGCGGTGGCGCGCATCAAGGAATCCGAGCTCGACGAGATAGTCGTCACCGATACGATTCCGCTTTCCGAAGAGGCGCTTGGCTGCAAGCGCATCCGTGCCCTGTCGTGTGCGCAACTGCTCGCCGAGACGATGACGCGCATCTCCAACGAAGAGTCGGTGAGCTCGCTGTTCACCGAGTAGCGGTTCGAGTGCGTCGACGGCGACCGGGGAGTCGCCGCGGCACGCCCGGGTTGCGGCCCGGATCGGTTTCCGCATATAATTCAAAGCTTTCCAGCGGCGCCGGAAGCTACCGAGCGGACCGCGGATTGTCGCTATCGCGGACGACCGGCCGGCTGCCAAATGCCTGCGGGAGGCCGCAGACAAGGAGTCGGATCATGCATTACGAATTTACCGCGTTCCCGCGGGGAGTCGAAGGTCGCGGCGCGAGCCGGCGGCTGCGGCGCTCGGGGCGGGCGCCAGGCGTTGTCTACGGCGGCGCGGCGCAGCCACAATCCATCGAGCTCGATCACAACGCCCTCATCCACGCTCTGAAAAACGAGGCGTTCCATTCGTCGATCCTGACGATGAAGCTCGGGCCGGGGTCGCACCAGGTGCTACTGCGCGACGTGCAGATGCACCCGTTCCGCAAGGAGGTGCTGCACGTCGATTTCCAGCTTGTCGACGCCAATCGCAGAATACACATGAAGGTGCCGCTGCATTTCACCAACGGCGAGAATTCGCCGGCAGTGAAGCTCGCCGGCGCGATCATCAGCCATGTGCTGACCGAGCTCGACGTCTCCTGCCTGCCGAAGGATCTGCCCGGATTCATCGAGGTGGACCTGTCCGAGCTCGCGCTCAACCAGTCGATCCACGTCAGGGACCTCAAACTGCCGGACGGCGTGACCGCCGTCGCGCATGGCGGAATGAATCCGGTCGTCGCAACGGCGATCATTCCCAAGATCATTGCCGAGGTTGAGGAGGTCGCACCGGAAGCGGAGGCGGAAGCAGCGGCCGCGGAAGGGGAAGGCGGCGTGGCGACAGAGAAGCCCGACGAGAAGGGCGCGGAGAAGGTGCCGGAAAAAGGCGACAAGGCCGCCGAGAAGGCCGGCGAAAAGGGTTCCGACCGGCCGTCCGGCAAGAAGGACCAGAAGAAATAGGCGGATGCCTGCACGAGAAAGCCCGTCGGGCGCAATCCGGCGGGCTTTTTTGTTATCCCATGTCGCCATGGCACTTCCTCTGCGCCTGATCGTCGGACTGGGCAACCCCGGCCGCAACTATGTGGCGACACGCCACAACGCCGGAGCGTGGTTCGTCGCGCGGCTTGCCGAAAAGCTGGGTTTGCGCCTCGAGCCGGCAGCGCGTTTCCACAGCCTGGTTGCGAGGGATCGCGCGCCCGCAGGCGGCGACATTCGTCTGGCGCTGCCGCAGGACTACATGAACGAAAGCGGTGTTGCGGTCGCCGCGCTGGCGCGTTTCTACCAGCTGTCGCCCCCCGAGATTCTGATCGCGCACGACGAACTCGACCTCAAGCCCGGCGGCGTCAAGCTCAAGCTTGGCGGCGGCAGCGCCGGTCACAACGGTCTCAAGGACATCATCGCGCGGCTCGGCGGCAGCGAGTTCTGGCGCTTGCGCCTTGGAATCGGACATCCGCGCGACGCGGCACTCTCCGAGCAGGAGGTCGTCGACTACGTGCTGCACCCGCCATTCGCGCCGGAGGCAGCGCTGATCGATGATGCGATCCAGCGCGCACTTGCGATCTGGCCGCGACTCGCCGCCGGCGAGACTGAACGGGCGATGCACGAGCTGCATACGCGGCCGGCGCGGGACGCGGAGCGCGGCGCGGTAGCGGCCGAACGAAAGCCGGAGCCATGAGTCTGCGCTGCGGCATCGTCGGCTTGCCCAACGTCGGCAAGTCGACGCTTTTCAACGCGCTCACCAAGGCGGGCGTCGCCGCGGAAAACTATCCGTTCTGCACGATCGATCCGAATATCGGGATTGTCGAGGTACCCGATCCGCGACTCGCGGCCCTGGCTGCGATCGCGCGTCCGGAGCGCATCGTTCCGGCAACCGTGGAGTTCGTCGATATTGCCGGCCTGGTCGCCGGGGCCTCGAAGGGCGAGGGACTGGGCAATCAGTTTCTGGCGAACATTCGCGAGACCGACGCGATCGCCCATGTCGTGCGCTGCTTTGCCGACAGCAACGTCGTCCACGTAGCGGGCGCGATTGATCCGGTGTCCGACATCGAGACGATCAACACCGAGCTCGCGCTCGCGGACCTGGCCAGCGTCGACAAGCAATTCGCCAAGCACGCGAAGCCAGCGCGGGCCGGCGGCGACAAGGAAGCGCAACGCCTGGTTGCCGCACTCGAGAAGGTGGCAGCGGCCTTGAACGAAGCGAAGCCGGCGCGCACGGTCGATCTGTATCCGGAAGAACGCGCGCTGCTGCAACCGTTGTTCCTGCTCACGATGAAGCCGACGATGTACATCGCCAACGTCGCCGAGCACGGATTTACCGGCAACCCGATGCTCGCAGCGATCGAGGCGCTGGCGCAGCGCGAAGGCGCCCCGGTGGTCGCGATCTCGGCCGCGCTCGAAGCGCAGATCGCCGACCTCGATCCCGAGGACCGGCAGGTGTTCCTGGCGGACATGGGGTTGACGGAAGCCGGGCTCGACCGCCTGATCCATGCGGGATACAAGCTGCTCGGGTTGGAGACCTTCCTCACCGCCGGCCCGAAGGAAGTGCGCGCCTGGACATTGCATCGCGGCAGTACTGCAGCACAGGCGGCAGGGGTCATTCACACCGACTTCGAAAAGGGCTTCATCCGCGCCGAAGTGATTGCGTACGCGGACTACATCGCCTGCAAGGGCGAGCAGGGGGCGAAGGAAGCCGGTAAGATGCGCCTCGAAGGGCGCGAGTACGTCGTCAAGGATGGCGACGTGATGCATTTTCGCTTCAACGTGTAGCACCAACGGGTAGGTTCGCCGCGATGTCTCGTTCACGGGTGTGCACCGGCGGTGTCGCGCTGCTGCACCGTCTGGGCACCGGTGGCATCGTGCTCCTCGCCGCCATGCTGCTCGCGGCTGCATGCACGCCCACCCGGCCGAAGCTCGAGCCACCCACGGTGACGGTGGAAAGCGTGCGCATCCTGCGCGTCGCCGACGGCATGGCCAACCTCTCGCTCGGCCTGCGGCTCACCAATCCCAACAATTTCGAACTCGCCATCGCCGCGCTCGATTTCGAAGTGACGCTTGACGGCCGGCAGGCCGCCAGCGTGCGCAGCGTGCGTATGGATCCCCTGCCGGCAGCGGGCGAGGCGAAGCTGGAACTCGCCGGGCGGGTCGACGTCGGGGCGGTGGCGACCGCGCTGATGACGCTTGGGGCGCAACTGCCCGTCGAATACGTGCTCAAGGGTACCGCCACGCTGCGCGACGGCAGGGCGCTGCCGTTTGCGCACAAGGGTGAAATCCCCGTCGCGCGGTTCGAGCGCGCGTTGGGCGCGCGCCCGTGATGGCCCGACGGCTGCGCTTTACCAAGATGCAGGGTCTGGGCAACGATTTCGTCGTTCTCGACGGCATGCGCGAAAGGATCGATCTCGGCCCCTCGGAACTGCGCCAATTGGCGGACCGGCATTTCGGAGTCGGTTGCGACCAGATACTGGTGGTAGAGAAGCCGACGCGCCCGGACGTCGACTTCCGCTACCGGATCTTCAACGCCGACGGTGGAGAGGTGGAACAATGCGGCAACGGAGCACGCTGCTTTGTCCAGTTCGTCCGCGCGCGCGGCCTCACGGACAAGCGCGCCCTGCGCGTCGAAACGGCGGGTGGCGTGATCGAACCGGCGCTGACGGCCGACGGCGAGATCACCGTGGACATGGGCGTGCCGCTGTTTCGCGCATCCGACCTCCCGTTCCTTGGCGGCACGGGAGCGGTCGTCGAGCCGCTGCAAGTCGACGCAGCGACGGTCATGATTTCCGCGCTGTCGCTCGGCAATCCGCACGCCGTTCAGGTCGTCGACGACCTGGCCGTGGCGCCGGTGACGACGCAGGGTTCCCGGATCGAGACGCACGCGCGCTTTCCACGGCGGGTCAATGCGGGCTACATGCAAGTCGTCGATCGCGCTAACATTCGCCTGCGGGTGTGGGAGCGCGGCGCCGGCGAGACGCTCTCCTGCGGCACGGGAGCCTGCGCCGCCGTCGTCGCAGGGATCCGGCGCGGCCTGCTCGATTCACCCGTGCGCGTGGCGACCCGCGGCGGCACGCTGACGATTGCTTGGGGGGGTGATGGCGCGCCGGTGAAGATGACCGGCCCGGCCGAAACCGTGTTCGAGGGCGAGTGGAGCGTCCCGGAGCGATGATGACCACGGACAGGGATGAAGCCATGGATGCGAGCGAAGTCGCCACCTATCTGAAGGATAACCCGGGATTCTTCGAGCAATATGCCGACCTGCTCGCGGAAATTTTCGTACCGCACCCGCACGGCGGCCGCGCGATTCCCATCGCCGAGCGACAGATCGTCACACTGCGGGAGAAGAACACGCAGCTAGAGACGAAACTGCAGGAGCTCATCCAGTTCGGCAGCGACAACGATGCCATCAGCGAGAAGCTGCACCGCTCCACGCTCGCCCTGTTCGCCGCCAGCGATCTGGAAACAACGCTCGGCGTGCTCTACCACAGCCTGCGCGACGATTTTCACGTGCCGCAGGTTGCGCTGCGACTGTGGGGTAAAGTGCCCGAGCAGTCGTACCTCCCCGAGCTCGCGGCGACGAGCCAGGAGCTGCGCGAGTACGCCGCCGCGCTCGGCGAGCCGTACTGCGGGACGCATGCGCCATTCGAATCCCGCGAATGGATGGACGCGCACGCGCCGCTGAAGTCATTCGCGTTTCTGCCGCTGCGAACGCATCACACCTTCGGTTTGTTGGGCCTGGGTAGCGAGACTCCCGGGCGCTTCTACGCCGGCATGGGCACGGTCTATCTCACCCGTCTGGCCGAGCTCGCCAGCATGGCGACGGCCCGGTTCCTTCCGCAGTCCTGATCGCGATGAGCGCTGCGCGCAACGAGGCCGAAGCGACGTCCTCGGGCGCCGACGCTACGCTGCTCGACGCGTTCGCGCAGCATCTTGCAACGCTGCCCGCGCGCACGCGCGAGGCCTATTGGCGCGATGTCAGCGTGCTCAAGGCGCTCGCTGGCGACGCGCCGCTCGCGTCGCTCTCTCCGGCGATGCTGCGCCGATTCCTCAGCACCTTGCACGCGCGCGGCCTCTCCGGCGGGAGCCTCTCGCGCATGCTTTCCGGCTGGCGCTCCTTCTACCGCTTCGCGCTTGACCGGATGCCCTCGCTCAAGCATGACCCCTGCGCCGGCCTCAAGGCGCCGAAATCGGCGCGTCGCTTACCCACCGCGCTGTCTCCGGACGAAGCGGTGCACCTGGTCGCAATCGAGGGTGGCGATGCGCTTGCGGTGCGCGATCGCGCGCTATTCGAGCTCGCGTATTCGTCGGGGCTGCGCGTGTCGGAGCTCGCCGGACTGGACGTAACCGCGGTCGACCTGGCAACCGGCGAGGTGCGCGTCTGGGGCAAAGGCGCGAAGGAGCGGATCGTTCCGGTCGGGGGCCCCGCCTGCGCGGCGCTGCGGGCGTGGCTCGCCATGCGCGCGCAGTTCACGGGCGCCGACGCAAAGGCGATGTTCGTATCGCGGACCGGGCGGCGCATCGCACCGCGCGCGATCGAGCGCAGGCTCGCGGTATGGGCGGTCAGGCGCGGCCTGGCGCGGCACGTCCACCCGCACATGCTCCGCCACTCGTTCGCGTCGCACCTGCTGCAATCATCCGGCGATCTGCGCGCGGTTCAGGAGCTGCTCGGACACTCGAGCATCGCCAGCACGCAGGTCTACACCCACCTCGACTTCCAATACCTGGCGAAGGTTTACGACCAGGCACATCCCCGCGCGCGCAAGAAAACTTGAGCCCGCATGCTCAGCCCACAATCTCGACGACCCCGGGAAGCCAAGGCAGGTCGGTGACGCCCGGGTCCACGCCAGCCTGCTTGAGCAACGTCGTCAGCTGGCCCCGGTGGTGGATGCCGTGGTTGATGAGGTGCACGGCGGCGACGCCGGCCGGCAGGCGCCGCGTCTTGCCATCCACCAGGCTCGTGTACTGCAACGGGGAGGCGAGCCACGCAGGGGTGACCTGCTCGGCCCACTCCAGCAGCGCGCGATCGGTCGCTGCGCGCTCCCGGTGCAGCGTGTCGAAGTCGGCGAACATGTCCGCACCGAACGCCGGATGCGTGCACGGCGTACCGACGAAACGACCGAGCCACATCCGGTCGCCCCAGAGAAGGTGGTTGAGGGTCCCGTGGATCGAGCCGAAGAACGCGCCGCGCGCGCGTTTGCGCTCCGCGTCGGTCATGCCGCCGCACAGCGCGTAGAGCCGCTCGTTCATCCACTGGCTGTAGCGCGCCATCAGCCGGCAATACTCGGGAGTCATGGCGCAACCGCCGTCAGCCTGACACCGGGTTGCCAGCGCCACGTTGGAGTACGGTGCGTTGCGGTCGCAAGCCGAAGGATCATGGGATCGGTGCGAGGTACCGAGCGGGATTGTAGCGGATCACCGCAGCCGGCATTCGCGTGCAAAAAAACGGGGCGCTTGCGGCGCCCCGAGAGCCACTGAGGAGAAACGAGATCGAACGGTGCCTACCGACTTACTCCACCCGTTCGCCGTGGAGACTCACATCCAGGCCTTCGCGCTCCTCTTCTTCGGAGACACGCAGGCCGATGACCATGTCGATGACTTTGAGGATGATGAAGCTGCCCAGGCCACTGACCACGAGCGTGGTTGCCACCGCCCCGAGCTGCACCAGCACATCCCCGTCCACGCCGCTGATTTCCTTGACGTTGTAAAAACCGGTCAGCACCGCACCGACGATGCCGCCGATGCAGTGCACCCCGAAGGCATCGAGCGAATCGTCGTAACCGAACGCCTTCTTCACGCTCGTCGCCGCGAAGAAACACGCCACCCCCGCGGCAATACCGATCACGAACGCCCCGGTGATGCCCACGAACCCCGACGCCGGCGTGATCGCCACCAGCCCAGCCACCGCCCCCGAGGCAATCCCCAGCACCGACGGCTTGCCCTTGACCAGCCACTCGGTGAACATCCACGCCAGCGCCGCCACTGCGGTCGCCAGCTGGGTGACCACCATCGCCATCCCCGCCCGCCCGTCGGCCGCCGTCGCCGACCCGGCGTTGAAACCGAACCAGCCCACCCACAACAGCGAAGCGCCCACCAGGGTCAGCGTCAGATTGTGCGGCGCCATCGCCTCCTTGCCGTAGCCTATCCGCTTGCCCAGCACCAGCGCGCACACCAGCCCCGCGATACCCGCATTGATGTGCACCACCGTCCCACCGGCAAAGTCCAGCACCCCCCGGGTCGCCCAGAACCCCGTGGTCGACTCCCACATCATGTGCGCGATCGGCGAATACACCAGCAGCGACCACAACCCCATGAACCACAGCATCGCCGAGAACTTCATCCGGTCGGCAAACGCCCCCGCAATGAGCGCCGGCGTGATGATCGCGAAGGTCATCTGGAAGGTCATGTACACCGACTCGGGTATCGTCGTGGCCAGGTGACTGACCATCACCTTCCCCGCCTCCTTCTGGAACACCATCCCGCTCAAGAACAGCCGCTCCAGACTGCCGAAGAACTGCCCGCCCGGTGTGAACGCCACGCTGTAACCAGCAATCACCCACAGCACCGTCACCAGACAGGTGATCGCAAAGCTCTGCATCAGCGTCGCCAGCACGTTCTTCTTGCGCACCATCCCACCGTAGAACAGCGCCAGCCCCGGAATGGTCATCAGCAGCACCAGCGCCGTCGAGGCGAGCATCCACGCCGTGTCGCCGCTGTTGATCTTGTCCACCCCAATGAGCACCGGTTTGTCCGGCGCCGGGGGCGTCGCCGCTGCCGCGTCCGCCTTCGGCGCCTCCGCCGGTTTGGCCTCCACCGCCGCCGGCGCCGGTGCCGGAGCCGTCGTCACCGCGGCAGGCGCTTTCTGATCCGCAGCCTTGTCCTGCGCCTGGACGCCGCCGACCACGCTCAAGACGCCGATCAGGGCGATCAACGCAAGCAATCGCTTCATGGTGTTCCCCTTAAAGGGCATCCGCACCGGTCTCTCCGGTACGGATGCGCACAACCTGTTCAAGGTCAAACACGAAGATCTTGCCGTCGCCGATCTTCCCCGTGTTCGCAGCTTTCTCCACCGCCTCGATCACGCGGTCGAGCAAGTCGTCCGGTATCGCTACCTCGATCTTCACCTTGGGCAGGAAATCGACCACGTATTCGGCACCCCGATACAGTTCGGTGTGCCCCTTCTGCCGTCCGAATCCCTTCACCTCGGTAACCGTGACCCCTTGCACGCCGATGGCCGACAGCGCCTCCCGGACCTCATCGAGCTTGAATGGCTTGATGATCGCTGTAACGAGTTTCATGTATCCCTCACTCCTTGTGGTCTAACGGCGGGCGCGAAAGCCTCTTCAGCACGACGCCGCCGAGTTGCAGAATCGTGATCTTTGCGTGGGTCTCGCCGGATGTGGTCGGCGTGACCAGCCCAGCATTTCCTATGCCATCGTACAAATATATTGTTATTCAATATGTTACGGCAATCACTTCGCTTCGGCTGGCCTGACATCGGGGAGCGGCCGCACCAATGCTGTGCGGCGTTCCCAGGCACGGGCACGAATTTGGCGCGGCCGTCGTGGGCCGAACCGATGTCTGCTCTGCGAACGCCGCACCAGCGCCCGAGGCGGCCTTTGCTAGACTGGCTGGCACGCACGGCCGCAGCGCAAGGCAGACGCGTCGTGGAAACGGAGAGGACCGATGATGTTCAATGCGGCGACGCTGGACGAGCTGGCGCGCAAGATCGGTCGGGCCCTCGAGTCATCACCGGCCCGAGACATCGAGAAGAACGTCAAGGCCGTGCTGCAAAGCGGCCTGCAACGTCTGGAACTGGTACCGCGCGAAGAATTCGAAGTTCAAGCGCAGGTGTTGTTGCGCAGTCGCGAGAAGCTCGAGGCGCTGGAGAAGCGCGTCGCCGAGCTGGAAGTCCGTATTGCGGACGTGGGGCGCGGCGTTTAGGGCCCTCGCTTCCCGGCGTTGCCAGTCCGCGAATTAGCGCGCCGCGCACGGTCAGTGCGGCTTGGCCTTGGCGGCGCGTTCGGCCTTGACGCTGCGGAAGACCGCGCTCCAGATCGGGTGTCCGGCCTCGGCCGGTTCGAGATCGAAGTTGGGGTCCGCGTCAAGCGCCATCTGGAACTCGTCGCGGCACGACTTTTCCCGGCCCGATACGCAGGTGATAAAGGCGAGGTACTTGTGCGCCTTGGCTTGGTCGCGCTTCGCGTCGAGCCCCAGGTCGAGCGCCGCCTGCAGCTGCCTGGCAGCAATCTTGTACTCGCCTTCCTCGTAGCTCTGGACACCCCGTTGGAGCTCGCGCCCGCCCCTGTTAGCCGCTTGGGTAGCGACGCGGGCTTTCGCGACGGCGCTTGACTGTTGCTCCTGCGGTTCGTTCAGCGTGGGCGCGGAGCAGCCGACACAGGCCAGCGCCAGCAACGCGCCCATCGACCACACCGGGCCGCAGGAAAGCACGGTTGCCCTCATTGAAACTTGTGCCGGATCTTGAGGCGGGTTGCGGCCTCGAGCTCCACGGTCTGGGCGTAGGGGCTATAGGTCGTGTTCCGGATCTCGATGGTGTGTCTGCCGGGCGCCAGCTTGATCTCGGTCAACGGTGGCGCGACGCCTATCTTGCGGCCGTCGACATAGATTACGCCCCATGGCGACACCGCAAATGCCAGGTGCGCCAACGGCCTGATGCCGCCCGGAACGGCGCTTGCGGCGGGCCGCGGAGGATTGGAGCCGTCCTCCGCCACGCTCGAGCCGGAGCGCACCGGCGGCTCGCTCTCGGAGTTTGACGGACGCGCGGCATCCAGGCCAACGACTGCCGGCACGACGGTCGCGGTGGTGGCCTCGACCGGGGTGGCGACCGCGGGCGCCCGATTCGGCGCATGCCGCGCGAGGAGCGCCGAGGCGGTCACGACCACGAGCAGCGCTATAGGCACACCGAAGACGACCAGGTTGCGGCGTTCCCGCAGCACCGCGCTGGCCTCCGTAGCCGCGGTCGTGGCAGCCTCCGACGTCGTCACCGCAGGGGCCGATGCAACAGACGCAGTGGTCTCCCCCTTGCGCCGGCGAACCGCGCGCCGCTCCAGCGTGCGCGCTGCGGGCGGCCCGCTGACCGGCTGCTGCAGAGCACCCACATGGCGGAGATCGAAGGCCATCGCCTGCGCGCTGGCATAGCGATCGTCCGGATGCTTCGCCATGGCCTTGGCGACGATGTAATCGAAGGCAGGCGGAATACTCGGATTGCGGCTGCTCGGCGCAGCGGGAAGCTCGTTGATGACCTGGTAGAGGACCGCATTGAGCTCGCCGCCGAAGAACGGCGGGACCCCGGTCAACATCTCGTAGAGCACGGCACCCAGCGAAAAGATATCGGCGCGGCCATCCACGCGGCTCCCGACCACCTGCTCCGGCGCCATGTATTTGGGCGAGCCGAAAACCGTGCCGGCCAGCGTGCGCGAACCCGTCGGCAGCAGCGCAATGCCGAAATCGGTGATCTTGACCCAGCCACTATCCAAGACCATGACGTTGGGCGGCTTGATGTCGCGATGCACGATGCCGTGCTCGTGGGCGAATGCGAGCCCGTCGGCAACCTGCGCGACGATATCGGCGATCCTCTCGAACGGCAACACGACGCCGGAGTCGAGAATCTCGCGCAGCGACCGGCCCTGCAGGAACTCCATCGCGATGTAGGCGACAGATTCGCTCTTGCCGACGTCGTGGATGGTGACGATATTGGAATGATTCAGCCGCCCAGCGGAGGTGGCCTCGCGGTAGAAACGTTGCTCGAACGCATCCGCTTCGTCGCGCGACAGTTCGAGGGCGACGGTCTTGATGGCGACGGTGCGACCGATCAGGGGGTCGCGGGCTTTGTACACGACGCCCATGGCCCCGCGACCCAGCTCCCCGATGATTTCGTAGCGACCTATCTGTGCGGGCGGCATGTGCGGGTACGGTTTTGCGGTTTGCGCGAAGTGCGCCGCGAGGCCGGCGCGTCAGGCGCAACGTTAGAATCCCGATCATGCCCGGTCAAGGCAGCTGCAGCGCAGCACCGCCAGGGTTTGGCGCTCGATTCCAGGTCCGATAGCATGTGATACTTCATTCTTCTAGACGTATTGGCTGGTTCGCGGATCAGGTTCGGGCGACGGGCGGAAGATTCGGCAGTATGTCCCACAAATTCCTGGAAATAGCAGCGGTTACCGACGTCGGCAACGTCCGCCAATTCAACGAGGACAGCATCGCGACCGATCCGGACTGCGGAGCTGTCGTCCTTGCCGACGGCATGGGCGGACACCGCGCCGGTGAAGTCGCAAGCCAAATCGCCACGCAAATCATCCTGAGCGGACTCCAGACCGAGGTCGCCGAGTTCGCATCCAATGCAGGCCTGCAGGCGCCGTTGCAGGCGGTCGACCGAAGCATAAATCGAGCCAATTCGGCAGTCTTTGCCGCAGCGCAAGCGCAATCCAGCTACCAGGGGATGGGCACCACCTTGGCGTTGGCGTTGTTCTACGACAATCGCGTTGCCCTCGCACACATCGGTGATTCGCGAATTTACCGGCTGCGCGGTGAGCTTCTGCAACTGCTCACCCGCGACGATTCGCTGCTTCGCGAGCAGATCGACCTCGGTCTGATCGCGGCGGCGGACGCAGGCGACTCGCACAACCGCAGCCTGGTGACCCGGGCGCTGGGTATCGAGGCGAGCATCGCTGCCCATCTGCGGCAGGAAAACGCCTCTCCCGGCGACGTATTCCTGCTCTGTTCCGACGGCCTCAATGACCTGGTGGAGGATACCGATATCGAATTGATCATGAGTGCGCTCAAGACCAACCTGCCGCTCGCCGCTGGCCACCTGGTGCAGACGGCGAAAGACAACGGTGGCTACGATAACGTTTCGGTGATCCTCGCCAAAGTGCTGCAACCCTTTCCGGCCGCGCGCGGTCCGCGCTGGGTCAGGCGACTGTTCGGATGGCTTCGATGAGCCCCGGACAGGAGTAGGCGATGGCTAAGCTCGTACTGAGCTCCGAGGGGTCGATCCTTTTTCAATGCTTTGTCGACACGGAGCCCCTGAGCGTCGGCAGCGCAGCGCACAACCAGGTCGTAATCGACGATGCGGCAGTAAGCGAGGAGCACGCGGTCATCGTCCCGGTGGGCAACGACCATATCCTGGAGGACTTGCAAAGCACCCAGGGCACCGTGGTCAATGGCACGCGGGTGGAAAGGCGGATACTGCAGCACGGTGACGTGATGCAGTTCGGCGCCTTCTACCTGCGCTATCTCAACCCAAGAGCCTCCGCGGAAAGGGATCTGGAGCGAACGATGCTGATCGCCGGCCTGCAAGACCGGGCTACAGATGCGCAACCCGACGCGATGCCAGTGGAGGCAGCCGACGGCACCCGGTCGGTGCGCCAGTCAAGGACCCATTTTCCGAAAGGCAGGGTCCGGGTCATTGCAGGCAGCCGTGCTGGCAGCACGATCGAGTTGGACCGGGTGGTCGCGACCTTCGGCAGACCTGGAGACCAGCTCGCCGTGATCACGCGCCGGCCGCACGGGTATTTCATCACCCATGTGGAAGGACGCCGCTTTCCGCGCGTGAACGGCGCGACACTCGGCAAGGAAGCGCAAGTGCTGCGCCACGGCGACGTTATCGACGTGGCGGACGAGGAGCTGGAGTTCGGGCTCGATTGATCCGGATCGTCGCGGGTTTGCCTACGGTGGGCTTTTGCGGAGGGGATGATGACAACGTTGGACCGCTCTCCGCTCGGCAAGCCCACCACGTACCCCGACCGCTACGATGCCACGCTGCTCTTTCCAATCGAGCGGAGCACGCAGCGCGAGGCGCTTGGATTGCGCGGCGCCCTGCCGTTCGGCGGCGTGGACCTGTGGACCGCGTACGAGATTTCATGGCTCGATGCGCACGGTAAGCCGCAGGTCGCGATCGGCGCCTTTCAAATCCCTTGCAACTCGCCCGCGCTCGTCGAATCAAAGTCTCTCAAGCTCTATCTGGGCTCGTTTGCGCAAGAGCCGGTGGCAGGCATAAAGGAGGTCGAGCGGCGTATCCAGGCCGATCTTTCCCGCGCCTGCGGTGCGAGCGTCGCGGTCGCGCTCGCGTTCCCCGATCGATCCGACGCGTTGCTGCGCGCCGATCTGCCGGGTGAATCGATGGATGGCGTTGTAATGACCGCCGCCGCTTACCAACCGGACCCGGGCTCGCTGACCACCGCCGTCGGCGAGGGCGAGGAAACGTTGCGCTCGGCGCTGTTCCGTTCGCGCTGCCCGGTGACGGGCCAGCCCGACTGCGGAGATGTCTTGATTCGCTATCGAGGTCCGCGCATCGACCGCGCGGGATTGCTGCGCTACCTCGTCTCGTATCGCTGCCACGCCACTTTCCACGAAACCTGCGTCGAGCGCATTTTTATCGACATCCTCGCCCGCTGCGCTCCGCAGGCGCTGACCGTCTATGCGCGTTTCCTGCGCCGCGGTGGGATCGATATCAATCCGTTCCGCAGCAACTTCGAGGACGATCCGCCGGCGGCTGCACGCACCGCCCGGCAGTAGGGCGCGACGCGGCGCACCGGCGCCCAGCCCGAGGCGAAGGCGCGCCGCATTGGCGTTGCCTCGGCACGGTTATCGCGCGTCGCGTCCTGGGGCGGACGGGCTGCCCGATTACGTCAAGGCTGCCGCCAACGGCGGTATCGAGCAGGTACTGGTCTAGCCGATGGGCGCAAGCCGTCAGCGAACCCGGGCGGCGAGAAACGACGGGGTGCGCGTTGCCGAGGCAAGAAGCTCCGGGCCGACGTTGGCGCTTATCGCGGCGGCGTCAAAGGCCGGTTCGGCGAAGTGGGCGCTTGCAACAACGGACAGGCTGACCAGGGCGACACACACGGCGGTGGCGATCCATTGACCGAGACGCGAACGGCGGCTGCCGAAAAAGACCCCGCGACTGCGCGTCGGGCGCGCAGCGCGGGTCGGAGGCAAGCGGTGGTTCGGCGCCGATCCGGCCACGGTGGCGGCCGCTGAAAAACGCGTCCGGTGTGCGTCGGTCGGGGGGCGCAGGTCGAATGGGCGGTTCATGGTGTCCTCGGGTTGAAACAGAATTGCGGTTGCGTTCATGGGACCCATTCTGCGCCGCGCCACGCCGCGACCGCTGGGGAGGATTCGGCACTCCCGGGGGTGAATATTCCGCAAGCCGGCGTTGCCGGGAGGCCCGCATGCGTGCCGGGCGGCGGACCGGGGCCCCCCGGCTTTGTGCTATAAACGCTGCTGGGACCCCGAGGCACGGCTCACAAGAAGCGCATTGACCCGGGGAGGGTGGGATCCCGGGTGCACGGAGAGACGGTGACCAACGAGTTCACGCTCACTCAGACCGGCTCTGAGCCAACGGCCTTGGCCTTTGCCGATGCGGACGGTTGCGCGCGTTGGCTGCGGCAGCTGCCGCTGTCGAACATCCCCAAGCACTACGATGCCATTCGCGGCCAGCTGAAACGGCTGTCCGAAGCTGAATTCACACCCCGAGAGCGCGCGCGCATCGCCGAGGTATTCCGCGAACCGGTCACCTACCTGCACACCGAGCTCGCGCGCCGCTACGCCGGCCGCGCGCACCCGGCGACCGAGCGCGAACACGAGGCCGCCGAGCAGGCTTTAGCGCTCTGGCAGGCCCTGTGGAATCAATATTCGGCATGCTTGAAGCCGCTGCTCGAGGGCGATCCGGAATTGCAAGGCGTCAAGGCCAAGGTCCTGCAGCGCGGCCTGTGGGTCGGCAAGCAGGTGATCCTCGTCTATGGCCTGGCACGACGCCAGCCTGCGCCGAGCGTGTGGCAGGAGCTCCACGCCTACTACCGGCTCGCCGAGATCCTCGAATGCTCGGTGAGCGCGGTGTCCGACGAGCTGATGCCCAATGCGGTTGGTGTGTCCTGCTACTCGACCTATTCGCACGCCCTGCTGTTGCATCTGGCCGATCCATGCGCCTTGACGGTGCGCCAGATCGAATTGACCGATCGCTGGCTCGCGATGTGGGCGCGCAAGGTATTCCCGTATGCGCAGCAGCGCGAAACCGAGGGGCCAATCATCATCACCGACCTCGATGCGCCGGCCGGGGCGACGCTGGCGCAGCTCGCCCCGCGCCAAGCGAGCGATGCGACGCGGTTCGGTTATCCGGCGAAACTGGCGACGAGCGTGCGGGGACGAATGAAGCGGCTCGCCACGGGCGCGAACCCGGCAGAACTGCAGCTCGGCCACGAGGTGTCGGTGGAGACCAGCGCGGCGCTGCTCGCGCATCTCGATTCGCGCTGGTACGCGCTGCCCAAGAAGGCCGCAACCGGATCGCAAACCAGCCTCGACTTATGCGTCGGCGGCCTTGGCGCGGCGTATTTCCGCGTCGCCGGGCGCACCTTCACGCGCCAGGATCCACTCGCTCGATTGTCGTACCAGGGCTCGCAACATCTGGCGACCCTTGGTGCGCTGACCGATTACGACCGCAACAAGGACGAGGCGGAGAAGAGCTGGGCATGGGAGCACTGGCAGGGCACCTACGATTGGGACCAAGCCAATGTCCGCCGCATCAGCAACGCACAACATCGCTGGCATCTTGAGCAACTGGTCATTCTCCGCGACGACGAGCGCGTCCGCTGTGGCCACGTGACCCGGGTGGCGCTCGACGGCCACGGCGAACTGTCGGTGACACTCAGGCTATGGGCGGGCGCGCCAAGCGCGATGGGCGTGCGGCCGTTAACGACGATGCTTTCCGAAGATCCTGCGGTACCGATCATCGTTCTGGGTGCAACGCCGGAGGAGAAGGCATCGCTGGTCACTCCACCACGCACCTTCAGCCCGGGCCGCATCCTGCGTTCGTTCGATTCGGGTCCGGAGCGGCGCTTCCGGCTTACGCGTCTCGTCCAGCGCGGTGCCGACTTCGAGCGCATCGCTTTCGAGGAAACGTCCGTGTAGTCTCCCGGTAGTAACGCAAGTGACCAATCATCTTGCGGGCGAAACCAGCCCGTATCTTCTCCAGCACGCCAGCAATCCGGTCGACTGGTATCCATGGGGTCATGAGGCTCTGGCCTACGCGCGGCGCGCGGACAAGCCGATCCTGCTCTCGATCGGATATTCAGCCTGCCACTGGTGCCACGTCATGGCGCACGAGTCCTTCGAGGACGAGCGCGTCGCCGCGCTGATGAACGACCTGTTCGTCAACATCAAGGTCGATCGCGAGGAGCGCCCCGACCTCGATCAGATCTACCAGACGGCGCACGCGATGCTCACGCAAAGGAGCGGCGGCTGGCCGCTGACGATGTTTCTCACGCCGGACCAGGCGCCGTTCTTCGGCGGTACGTACTTCCCGAAGACATCGCGCTACGGATTGGCCGGATTTGCCGAGCTTCTGCCGCGAATCGCGGCGGCATACCGCGAGCAGGGGCCGGAGATCGCAGAGCAAAACGCGCGACTAAAAGCGGCGTTGGCACTTACCAACCCGGAGCCGCCGGAGGCCGACGCGGCTTTGCCAGTCGACGCGCCCAGGCTCGCCTTCGCCGCCCTGGCGCGCTCGTTCGACTCCGTACACGGCGGTTTTGGTAGTGCGCCGAAATTCCCGCACCCCTTCGAACTCGATTTCTGCCTGCGGCGCTACGCCGCGCGCGGCGACAAGAGCGCGCTGGAGATCGTCGCGGTCACGCTCGCGCGCATGGCCGATGGCGGCATTCACGATCAAATCGGCGGCGGTTTCTGCCGCTACAGCGTCGACGCCGAGTGGACGATCCCGCATTTCGAGAAGATGCTCTACGACAACGCCGCCCTGCTCGCGGTATACAGCGACGCATGGCTGGCAACCGCCGACGTGGCGTTCGCGCGCGCCGCACGCGGGATCGTCTCCTGGGCGCTGCGCGACATGCGCACCGCCGTAGGCGCTTTCTGTTCGAGCCTCGACGCGGACAGCGAGCACGAGGAGGGCAAGTTCTACGTCTGGACGGCCGATGCCGTGGCGGCGCTGTTGACGGCGGACGAGTGGGCCGTCGCGCGACCGCACTGGGGGCTTGATGGACCGCCGAATTTCGAGCACGCAGCCTGGCACCTGCGCGTCGCGCGGCCGCTCGCGGACGTCGCGCGTGAGCTGGGCATAGCCGCGCCCGAGGCGGCGGCGCGGCTCGGGCGGGCGCAGACAAAGCTCTTTGCCGCGCGCGAGCGGCGCGTTCATCCCGGCCGCGACGACAAGATCCTTACCTCCTGGAACGCGCTCATGATCGGCGCGCTCGCGCGTTCCGCGCGGGTATTCGACGAGGGCGAATGGCTGGCGGCAGCCCAACGCGCGGCCGACTTCCTGCGCGCCGAGCAGTGGCGCGAGGGCAGATTGCTCGCAACGTTCAAGGACGGCCGCGCGCATCTGAACGCGTATCTCGACGACCATGCGTACCTGCTCTCGGCGTTGCTCGAGCTGATGCAGGCATCGTTTCGAGCCGCGGATCTGAACTGGGCGATCGAGATCGCCGACACGCTGCTGGCGCGATTCGAGGATGTGCCCAACGGCGGTTTCTTTTTCACCAGTCACGACCACGAAGCGCTCCTGCATCGTCCCAAGCCGGCGCACGACAACGCGACGCCGGCAGGCAACGGTGTGGCCGCGCAGGCGCTGCTCACGCTCGGCCACTGGCTGGGCGAGCCGCGCTACCTCACCGCCGCCGAGCGCGCCGTGCGCGCCTTCGGGCGTGAAGTCGGTGCGCACCCCGCCGGAGTCTCGTCGTTGCTGATTGCGCTCGAAGCGCTCGAAAATCCACCGACGACGGTGCTGCTGCGCGGAGATGCGGCGACCTGCGCCTCGTGGCAGCGGCGGCTCGAGCAGACCTATCGTCCGGACGCGCGCACGCTCGACCTCTCCCGCGCCGGCGACTTGACCGGCGTACTGTCTCGGCCACACCGGGACGCGGAAGTAGCGACCGCGTGGGTCTGCACCGGTACCGCGTGCTTGCCACCGATACATAGGCTCCCGGATTTAGAGGCGGCGCTGGCGGTGACCCGCTGATCGAGCCCTTGGCGCGGCGCGCCCAAGAAAATTATCGGGGCCGCCGATCAGGGATGTGACGGCGAAGTACCGGGGCGACGCCACCGCGGCGAGGGAGCTAGTGGATAAAGGTCGGGAAGGGCGGCGTCGGTGTGGGGGGCGGATTCCGATGCCGCCGAACGCACAGGCCCCGATGCCGCCGTGAAAAGTCTGGTCGCCTGGATCCTGTCGTTGAAAAAATAGCGACCGTTCTTTGACAACCTGCGCGGCCGCCGGTAACCTTGCAGGTCCCGTGCAGGAGAGCGCGGCTTCGATTGTTGCGCGTCGGGCCGCCGCCGAAGGCGCAACTCCCGCAATCGCTCAGGTACCCAGGACTGCGCGGGCAGCAGCACCAATCTGGAGAGCGGCCGCTCCGTTGAGGACGGCCCACCGAAGGGGCATCCGGCGCCGCGCGGCGCCGCAATCTCTCAGGTAAAAGGACAGACGGGGCGGAACCGCTCGAGCGGTTCCGCCCCTTTTTCTTTGGCCCGGGAAAAATCATGCTCCGTCAGACTCCGCTCAACGCCGTTCACCGCGCCTCCGGCGCGAAGATGGTCGATTTCGGCGGCTGGGACATGCCGTTGAGCTACGGCTCGCAAATCGAAGAGCATCACGCAGTGCGTCGCGACGCGGGGATGTTCGACGTTTCGCACATGCTGTCCGTCGATCTTGCCGGGCCCGAGGCACGCGAGCTCCTCCGCTACGCGCTGGCCAACAACATCGACAAGCTTTCCATGCCGGGCAAGGCGCTCTACTCGTGCATGCTCAACTCCGGCGGCGGCGTACTCGACGACCTGATTGTCTACTTCCGCGGCGCGGACGCTTTCCGCATCGTCGTCAACGCTGCCACTGCGGACAAAGATGTCGCGTGGCTTACAACGCTGCTCGCCCATCGTGCGGCGACAACCTCGCTCACGCCGCGGCGCGACCTCGCCATGATCGCGGTGCAGGGGCCCAATGCGCGTGACAAGCTGTCGCAGGCGCTGCCGGACAGCCGCGCCGCATCGGCAGCCTTGAAGCCGTTCGTCGCAACCGAGTTTGGCGAGTACTTCATCGCCCGCACCGGCTACACCGGGGAGGACGGATTCGAGATCACGCTGCCCAGTACGCGGGCAACGGCGCTGTGGAGTGTGCTCGCCGCGGTCGGCGTCCGGCCGTGCGGCCTGGGTGCGCGCGACACGCTGCGCCTCGAGGCGGGCATGAATCTCTACGGGCAGGACATGACCGAAGCAGTCAGCCCGCTCGAGTCCGGCCTTGCCTGGACCGTCGATCTGTTGAGCCCGCGCGATTTCGTCGGCAAGGCTGCCCTTGCGGGCGCCGCGACGACGCACCAGCAGGTCGGCTTGCGGCTGCTCGGCAAGGGCGGCGTGCTGCGCAGCCACCAGAAGGTGGTGACCACGAAGGGCGACGGGCAGATCACCAGCGGCACGTTTTCGCCGACGCTCGCACAGTCGATCGCGCTCGCCCGCATCCCGGTCGGTGTCGCACCGGGCGATACCGTCGAGGTGGAAATCCGCGACAGGCTGCACGAGGCGCAGGTCGTCAAGCCGCCGTTCGTGCGCAACGGCAAAGTGCTGGTTTCGTAACCGCTTTGGAGACTGACCATGAAAGTTCCCGCAGATCTCAAGTACACCGAGAGCCACGAGTGGATTCGCGCCGAGGCGGACGCAACGTTGACCGTCGGCATTACCGATCATGCGCAGGAAGCGTTGGGCGACCTCGTCTTCATCGAGCTGCCGCAGGTCGGGCGAACCGTCAAGGCCGGCGAGGCGGTAGGGGTCGTCGAGTCGGTGAAAGCGGCTTCGGACATCTATGCCCCGGTTGCAGGCGAAGTCGTGGCGGTCAACGCCGGAGTGACCGAGGCGCCGGAAAAGGTGAATGCCGACGCCTACGCGCACTGGCTCTACAAGCTCAAACCGGAGAACCCGGCCGACCCCGGAGCGCTGCTCGATGCCGCCGCATACACCAAGGTCGTGGGCGCCGCGTAAGGACTGCTCGATGAAGATCGAAAAGCTCGCATCGCCCGCTGCGCGCCGGCCTCTTGCCGAACTGGAGCAGCATCGTGGCTTCGTCGATCGGCATATCGGCACGACCGACGCCGAGCAGGCCGCAATGCTGCAGACGCTTGGCTTCGCGTCGCGGGCGTCGCTCATCGACGCAATCGTCCCGGCCTCGATCCGACTGCGAGAGCCGCTGGCACTGCCCGCGGCAAGGGGCGAGCAGGAGGCACTCGACGCATTGAAGGCGTGCGCGCGCCGGAACCGCGTGTTGAAATCGTTCGTCGGGCAAGGCTATTACGGCACCCTGACGCCCGGCGTGATCCTGCGCAACGTGCTCGAGAACCCGGCGTGGTACACCGCCTACACGCCCTACCAGCCGGAAATATCGCAGGGGCGACTGGAGGCGCTGGTCAATTTTCAGACGATGGTCTGCGATCTTACCGGGCTTGCCGTCGCCAACGCATCGATGCTCGATGAGGCGACCGCCGCGGCGGAAGCGATGACGCTGGCGCGGCGCGTCGGCCGGAGCCAGAGCGCGACAATCTACGTCTCCGCCGACGTGCTGCCGCAATCGATCGACGTGGTTCGGACTCGCGCCGCGCCACTGGGACTTTCCGTCGTTGTCGGTCCGGCAGCGGCGGCGGCCAACGCGGATTGCTTCGCGGCGTTGTTTCAGTACCCGGGTGTCAACGGCGACGTCCGCGACTATCGGGCCGTCGCGGACGCGGTGCACGCCCGCGGTGCGCTCGTTCTGGTCGCGACCGATCTGCTGGCGTTGACGCTGCTCGTCCCGCCCGGCGAGTGGGGGGCCGACGTCGTGGTCGGCTCGAGCCAGCGCTTCGGCGTGCCGATGGGCTTCGGCGGCCCGCATGCAGCGTTTCTCGCGACGCGGGACGAGTTCAAGCGCAGCCTTCCCGGACGCCTGGTCGGCGTGACGCTCGACAGCAACGGGCAGCCGGCGTACCGCCTTGCGCTGCAGACGCGCGAGCAGCACATCCGGCGTGAGAAGGCGACCTCGAACATCTGTACGGCGCAGGTGCTGCTCGCCGTAATCGCGGCGATGTATGCCGCCTACCACGGGCCGCTCGGGCTCGCGACCATCGCGGCACGGGCGCACCGGCTGACCGGCGTGCTCGCCGCGGGGTTGAAGCGGCTCGGCTTGGGCATCGTCAACGATACGTTCTTCGACACCGTGACCATTGTGACCGGGAAGCGGACCGACGATATTCATTCGCGCTCCGAGGCGATCGCGAACCTGCGCCACGTCGATGCAGAGCACATCGGCGTCTCGCTCGACGAAACGTCGACGCGGTCGGACGTTGTGCTGCTCTGGCAAATCTTCGCCGGCGAGGGGGCGCCGCTGCCGGATTTCGACGCGATCGAGGCCGCGATCGACGAGGGCTTCCCGGCGGTTCTGCGGCGCAAGTCAGCGTACCTGACGCACCCTAGCTTCAACCGCTACCACTCGGAAACCGAGATGCTGCGCTACCTGCGGCGGCTCGCCGACAAGGACATCGCGCTCGACCGCTCGATGATTCCATTGGGCTCGTGCACGATGAAGCTCAACGCCGTCGCCGAGATGATTCCGGTTACATGGCGCGAATTCGCGCACATGCACCCGTTCGCGCCTGTCGACCAGACTGAAGGCTACCGCGAGATGATTGCGGAGCTCGAGCAAATGCTCTGCGCGGTGACCGGCTACGCGGCGGTTTCATTGCAGCCGAATGCCGGCTCGCAGGGCGAATACGCCGGCCTGCTGGTCATCCGTGCCTATCACGCCAGCCGCGGCGAGGCCCATCGCGACGTCTGCCTCATCCCGGCGTCGGCCCACGGCACCAACCCGGCGTCGGCGCAGATGGCAGGCATGCGCGTCGTCGTCGTCGCGTGCGACGCGCAGGGCAATGTCGATCTGGCCGATCTTCGCACCAAGGCCGACGCGCATCGCCATGATCTCGCCGCGATCATGATCACGTATCCATCGACGCACGGCGTCTTCGAGGCCGGCATTCGCGAAATTTGCGAGGTCGTGCATGCGCACGGCGGGCAGGTCTATGTGGACGGCGCGAACCTCAATGCCCTGGTGGGGCTGGCCGCACCGGGCAAGTTCGGCGCCGACGTATCGCACCTCAATCTGCACAAGACGTTCTGC
Organism: Edaphobacterium sp. (SeqCode); assembly: GCA_035937415.1. Classification (GTDB taxonomy): domain Bacteria; phylum Pseudomonadota; class Gammaproteobacteria; order Burkholderiales; family Casimicrobiaceae; genus PALSA-1003. The sequence continues at coordinate 26,702 of DASZIB010000086.1, forward strand.
ATTCCGCACGGCGGCGGCGGTCCCGGGGTGGGGCCGGTCGCGGTCGGCGCGCATCTTGCAAGATTCCTGCCCGGACACTCCATGCTCGACGCGAGGGCGGACGCCATCGGTCCGGTATCGGCGGCGCCGTACGGCAGCGCGAGCATCCTGCCCATTTCCTGGATGTACATCGTGATGATGGGGGCCGACGGTATCAAGGCGGCGACCGAGTCGGCGATTCTCGCCGCAAACTACGTCGCCCGGCGGCTTGCGCCGCACTATCCGGTGCTCTATTCCGGCGCCGGCGGACTGGTCGCGCACGAATGCATCCTCGACCTGCGGCCAGTGAAGGAAACAAGCGAGGTCACGGTCGACGATGTTGCAAAGCGGTTGATCGACTACGGCTTTCACGCGCCGACGATGAGTTTCCCGGTCGCGGGGACACTCATGATCGAGCCGACCGAAAGCGAGTCCAAAGGCGAGCTGGATCGCTTCATCGACGCCATGATCGCCATCCGGGACGAGATACGCGCGATCGAGACCGGAGTCATGGATCGCGCCGACAATCCGCTGAAGAACGCGCCCCACACCGCGGCAACGCTGCTCGCGGGGCAGTGGACGCACGGGTACAGCCGCGAGCAGGCGGCCTACCCGATGCCTGCGCTCAAGCAGACCAAGTACTGGCCGCCGGTCGGACGGGCCGACAACGTCTATGGCGACCGCAACCTGTTCTGCGCCTGCATTCCTGTCGAGGAATACGCTTGAGTGCCGATTCGGGATGAATGTTCTCGTTCTCGGCGCCGGCGTCATCGGCACGACCACGGCCTGGTTTCTGCGGGCCGCCGGCCACGACGTCACCGTCGTCGAGCGGCGGATGGCGGCGGCGGAGGAGACATCGTTCGCCAACGGCGGCCAAATTTCGGTGTCGCACGTCGAACCGTGGGCCAATCCCGGCGCGCCGCTGCAGATCCTCAGGTGGCTCGGACAGCCCGACGCCCCGCTGCTCTTCCGGCCGCAGCTCGATTGGCGGCAGTGGCGCTGGGGGCTGCAATTTCTCGTCGAATGCCTGCCGTGGCGCACCCGCCGCAACATGCTGCAGATCCTGGCAATCAGCAAGTATTCGGGCGCTGCGCTAAAGGAGCTGCGCGCGGCCACGGGCATCGCCTACGACGACCTGCAACGCGGCATCCTGCAGATTTACACCGACCGTGAAGGCTTCGCCGCCGCGGCGCAAGCCGCAGCGCTGGTGCGTCGCTACGGCATCGCGCGCGAGGTAAAGACGCCCGAGGATTGCGTGGCGCTGGAGCCTGCTCTTGCCGCCCGGCGCGACTGGATCGTCGGTGGCACCTACACCGCGACCGACGAAACCGGCGATGCGCGCAAGTTCACGCAGGCACTTGCGGCGCTGGGCGCCGAGCGCGGCATCGCATTCCGTTTCGGCGTGACCGTCGAATCGCTCGCGGTCGCCGATGCGGCCGTCCGTGGTGTGCGCATGGTCAACGAGAGCGAGCGCAAGGAAGTGATCGCAGCGGACGCGTACGTGGTCTGTCTTTCCAGCCATACGCCGCAGATACTCGACCCGATCGGGGTGCGGACGCTGGTCTATCCGGCGAAGGGGTACTCGGCGACCCTGCCGATCGCCAATCCCGGTCTGGCGCCGACGATAAGCGTCACCGACGACGCAAAAAAGATCGTGTTCACGCGCCTGGGAGACCGGTTGCGCGTGGCGGGAACCGCGGAGCTTTCAGGCTACAACCTCGACCTCAATCCGGTGCGCTGCGAAGCGCTAACCCGGCGCGCGCGCGAGTGGTTCGGCGACGCCATCGACCCGGCGCACCCCAGTTACTGGGCCGGGTTGCGACCCGCGACACCCTCGAACGTGCCGGTGATCGGCAAGACCCGCTATCGCAATCTGTACCTGAACGTCGGCCACGGCACGCTCGGCTGGACGATGGCGGCAGGCTCGGGCAAGGCGATGTCCGAAATCGTGTCGGGGCGCAAGCCCGAGATCGCCTTCGCGTTCTTGGGCCAGTAAGGGAACGTCAGCACGACTCCGCCGAATTGAGCGGCCGAATCTTGGACCCAGAATGGGGCGCTCGGGTCGCGGTGCAACGGTATAATGCGACCCTTTCGGCGATCGTCTTCGAATGTCTTGGTCCGCGTCTAGATGGCTGACGCTCCTGTTCGCGTGCGTCGGCGCGACAGCGGCCGCCCAAACGGTTCCAGCCGCGGCCGCACCGCCCCCGGAGATTGCTGCCAAATCATATCTCCTGGTCGACGTGCTCAGTGGCCAGACGCTCGTGGCCCAAAACGCCGACGAGCCACGTGAGCCCGCATCGCTCACCAAGCTCATGACCGCCTACCTGGTGTTCGGCGCGCTCAAGGACAAGCAGCTCGTGCCGTCGCAGATGGTGCCCGTTTCCGAGGCTGCCTGGCGCGCCGAAGGCTCGCGGATGTTCATCGACCCGAAGAAGGCGGTATCCGTCGATGAGCTGCTGCGCGGCGAGATCGTGCAATCCGGCAACGATGCAGCCATCGCGCTGGCCGAGGCTGTCGCCGGCTCGGAAGAGGCGTTCGTCGCGCGCATGAACCGCGAAGCGGCGCGGCTCGGGATGACGAACACGCGATTCGGCAATGCGACCGGGCTGCCGCTGCCGCAGCAGGCGTCGACGGCTGCCGACCTCGCCCGCGTCGCCACCGCGATCATCCGCGATTTTCCTGAATACTATCCCTTGTACTCGCTCAAGGAATATCGCTACAACAACATCACCCAGTCAAACCGCAACCGGCTGCTCTGGACTGACCCGTTCGTCGATGGCATGAAGACGGGCTACACCGACGCGGCGGGTTACTGCCTGGTTGCGTCGGCAAAGCGCGGGCCGCGACGGCTCTTGTCAGTGGTTCTCGGCGCGGGCTCGAACGCGGCAAGAGCGAGCGAGTCGCAGAAGCTCCTCAATTACGGATTCCAGTTCTACGACACGGTGCAGCTCTATCAGAGCGGTCAGCCGATAAGCACGCTGCGCATCTGGAAAGGCGCCGCGAATTCCGTTCCGGCCGGCTTCGTCGCCGATCAGTACGTTACGCTGCCGAAGAATCAAGCCCGGCAGCTCAAGCTCACGCTGGTTGCGGTGGAGCCTCTGCTGGCACCGGTGACGCGCGGACAGCGCGTTGGCACCGTGAACGTCACACTCGAGGGGAAACCGGTGGGAGAATACCCGCTGCTGGCCCTGGCCGACGTCGGGCCGGCGAGCTTCTTCGGAAGCTTGTGGGACACGCTGCGGCTGTGGTTCAAATGACCGCAAACTGAGGGCATCGAGGCAACCAATGACGGTCTATCTCAACGGCAAGTTTCTGCCCCTCGACGAAGCCAAGATTTCCGTGCTCGATCGCGGCTTCATCTACGGCGATGGTGTGTACGAGGTCGTGCCCGTCTATCATCGGCAGCCGTATCGCTTGGGGCAGCATCTTGCCCGCCTGCAGCGCAGTCTCAACGGGATCCGGCTCGCGAATCCACACGCCGATGCGGAGTGGGAAGCAATCATCCACGACCTGATCGCGCGGCAGCCGTTCGCCGATCAGGGCGTCTACTTCCAGGTTACCCGCGGCGCGGCCAAGCGCGACCACGCATTTCCGGCGAACACCGCCCCCACCGTGTTCATGATGAGCAATCCCCTGCCGGTGCTGTCGCGCGAGCAGGTCGAAGGCGGTGTTGCCGTGGTCACGGCCGCCGACGAACGTTGGTTGCGCTGCGACCTGAAGACGATCTCGCTGCTGGGCAACGTGCTTGCGCGGCAATTCGCAGTCGACAACGGGGCGGTCGAGACGGTCATGTTCCGCAACGGCTATCTGACCGAGGCGTCTGCGTCGAACGTGCTGATCGTCAAGAGCGGCACGATTATCGCGCCGCCTACGGACAACCTGATTCTTCCCGGCATCACCTACGATGCCGCAGTCGAGCTCGCGCGCGCAGCCGGCCTGCCGTTCGCGACCCGGCCCGTGCCGAAGGAAGAGGCGCTGGCCGCCGATGAAATGTGGCTCTCCTCGTCGACTAAGGAAGTGTTGGCCGTCACGACGCTGGATGGCACCGCTTTCGGCAGCGGCCGGCCCGGACCCGTTTACCGGCGCATGTATAGCTTGTTCCAGGAAAGCAAGCCGAAGCCGCGCCGCGCTGCGTGAACCAGCGGCGCGACCTCAATCGGTGCGGCCTTCGGGGTGTGGCTGGCTTACCCGGTACCTGCCGCCGTGCCATACCAGGGGCGGCAGGCGCCGGTATGCGGCGGCACTGACTTCGCCGATGAAGAGCATGTGGTCGCCGGCGGGATGCAGCGCGTGGTGCCGGCATTCGAGCCAGGCCGCGCAGCCTTCGATCAACGGCGCATCTGCGCCGCCGAGGCGAAAAGGCACGCCCGCGAAGCGATCGATGTGCGGGTGCGAGAAGCGCCGTGCCAGCTCGATCTGATCGTGGGCGAGTACGTTGATGGCGTATTGCATGGAGCCCTCGAAGATCGCCAGACTTCGCGAGCGTCGGGCGAGGCTCCAGATGACGAGGGGTGGGTCCAGCGACACGGAGTTGAATGAATTGGCAGTAAAGCCGACAAATCCTTCCGGTGCGCGCGCGGCGATGATGGTGACACCGGTCGCGAATTGCGCCAATGCGTCGCGAAAAAGTCGCCCGGCGATGGCAGGCCGCTGCTTGCGGGCGGTGACTTTCGGCATCGTCTTGTGCCGCGGAGCCTGCGCCGGCTCGCGGGGCGCTGCATCTTAGGCGGCAACTTCCCGATGTGTCAAAGCACGACGCTGGCCACTGCGCCGTGGGAGGTCCCAGGCATTCCATTCCGGCCCCCTGCGCGTTCGGCCGCCGGGCTGCTAAACTGTACGAAGCCATACGTCCCCGACGACCTGTAGGCCCGCCCGCGAATGAACGAGCCGCTGCAGAAGATCATCGCCAGCCGTTACCGCGACCGCAATATCCCGGTCGCTCTGGTCCTCCCCGACGGCGGACGCGTTCCACTGTCCGAAGCGCCGGAAGTCGATGTCTACGCCCGCACCTGGCAGGGCCTGAAAACCCTTGCCTCCCCGGAACTGGGCGCGTTGGCGCGAGCCTACGTCCGGAATGACCTGGATTTCAGCGGTGGCGCGCGCCGCATCCTCGACATTGCGGACGTTCTGGTGGGCAGCTTTACGAACAGCCGCGACCGGCTCACGGCGAGGGCGCGTGCCTGGCTCAACCGCAGCCGCACCAATAAGGCAAACATCCAGCATCACTACGACGTTTCGAACGCGTTCTATCGCCTTTGGCTCGACGAGCGCATGGTCTATTCGTGCGCCTATTTCCGGACTGACACGGACTCGCTCGACCAGGCGCAGACGCAGAAACTCGACCACATTTGCCGCAAGCTCATGCTCAAACCCGGCGACGAGTTTCTCGATATTGGTTGTGGCTGGGGTGCGTTGATCCTTCGTGCCGCGCAGAAATACGGCGTCAAAGCCACCGGCATCACGCTGTCGCAGAATCAGTACGCTCACGTCAAGGCGATGATCGCCGAGCTTGGTCTTGGCGATCGAGTGCAGGTGCAGCTCCGCGACTATCTTGACCTGCCCGAGGACCGGTTCTTCGACAAGATTGCCAGCATCGGCATGTTCGAGCACGTCGGCATTCGCAACTACCCGCGCTATTTCGGCAAGATCCGGCGCATTCTGAAGCCCGGCGGGTTGGTGCTCAATCACGGCATCACCCATAGCTGGCCTGGTGGCGACAGCCTGGGCAGCGGTATCGGCGACTTCATCGAGGAATACGTATTCCCGGGTGGGCAGCTCGCGCAGGTGTCGAGGGTGATCCAGGGACTCGCCGCCGAGGGCCTGGAGCTCATCGATGCCGAGGCACTGCGCGAGCACTATGCGCGCACGTTGTGGCACTGGGTCGACCGGCTGGAGAAGAACGCCGACGCCGCCCGGCGCGAAGTGGGTGAAGAGAAGTTCCGCGTCTGGCGCATCTATCTCGCCGGGTCCGCGCACGCGTTCGACCGCGGCTGGTTGTCCATATTTCAGCTGCTTGCGGGCAGGCCGCACGCCGACGGTCGCCTGCCGCATCCGCCCACGCGCGATTACATGTATCGCAGTTCCGACGTCTAGGCTTGCGCAGCCGGCCTGCCGGCCCCATATTGGGCCGATGGAGATGACCGAGACGCTTCTGGAATTCCCTTGTGCGTTCCCGATGAAAATTGTCGGCCGCACCGCGGATGGATTCGCGCAGGCCGTGCTTGAAGTTGTGCTTCGCCACGCTCCCGATTTCGACAGTGCATCGATGGAAATGCGCGCCTCGCGGGAAGGCCGATACCTCTCGCTCACCTGCACAGTCAACGCTACGTCGCGCGAGCAGCTCGATGCATTGTATCGCGAGCTGTCCTCGCACCCGATGGTGACGATGGTCCTGTAGGCGATGCGGAATGGATGTCCGCGAAGCGCCGGCCGAAACGCGCGGTCACAGCCAGGGCAATTGGTCGTTGCTCACACGCAAGCTCGGCCGCACGGATTACGTTGCCACCTGGCGCGCGATGCAGGCGCTTACCGCCGCGCGCACGGCCCGCGCGGCGGACGAAATCTGGTTGACCGAGCACGAGCCGATTTACACGCTGGGGCTCGCCGGAAGGCGCGAGCACGTTTTGCGTGACAACGGCATCCCCGTGCTCAAGGTGGATCGCGGCGGCCAAGTCACCTATCACGGACCGGGTCAGCTCGTCGTCTACGTGCTCTTCGATCTCAGGCGCGCGCGCCTCGGTGTGCGCGCGCTGGTCCGGCGCATCGAGTCCAGCGTGATAGAATGGCTCGGCGAACTTGGCATTTCCGCTTTCGGCAAACCGTCGGCGCCCGGTGTGTATGCGGTGGCGGGCAAGGTCGAAGCGAAGATCGCCGCGCTGGGCCTGAGAGTTTGCAACGGCAGCACCTACCACGGCTTGAGCATCAACGTCGCGATGAATCTTGCACCGTTTGCGGACATCGATCCCTGCGGCTATCCAGGTCTTGCCGTGACCCAGCTCGCTGACTTTGGCGTCGTCAGGACCGTTGACCAGGCGGGCGCGGAATTGGCACCCGTACTGGCGTCGAGCCTGACCGGATCCGCGGCGACATGAGCAACGCCGGCAGTCCCGCGCCCGACAACGCAGCCGGCGTCAAGCACACCGGAGCCGCGAAGACCACGCGTATCCCCGTCAAGATCGTGGTGGCCGAACGGTTGCCCAAGCCGCCATGGATTCGCGTTCGTGCCCCATCGAGTCCGCGCTTCCACGAGATCAAGAAAATCCTGCGCGCGCACAATCTGCACACGGTCTGTGAGGAGGCATCGTGCCCGAACATCGGCGAATGCTTCAGCAAGGGCACGGCCACGTTCATGATCATGGGCGACATCTGCACGCGGCGCTGCCCGTTCTGCGACGTCGGACATGGCCGGCCGTTGCCGCTCGATCGCGATGAGCCAGTCAATCTGGCGCAGACAATCGCGGCGCTGAAGCTTAAATACGTTGTTATTACCAGTGTCGACCGCGACGACCTGCGCGACGGCGGCGCCGGCCATTTCCGGGACTGCATCGGCGCCGTGCGCGCGATCTCGCCGGGGACTCAGATTGAGGTGCTCGTTCCCGATTTCCGCGGCCGGCTCGAGCGCGCGCTCGCGGTCGTGGCGGAATGCCCTCCCGACGTCATGAATCACAATCTCGAGACCGTGCCCCGGCTCTACCGGCAGGCGCGTCCGGGCTCGGACTATGTACACTCGCTTCAGCTGTTGCAGGAATTCAAGCACCGCTTCCCCGACATTCCGACCAAATCTGGCTTGATGGTGGGCCTGGGCGAAACCGATGCGGAGATCCTCGCGGTCATGCGCGACATGCGCGCGCACCAGATCGATATGCTGACCATTGGCCAGTACCTGCAGCCGACCGCGGCGCATCTGCCGGTATTGCGCTACGTGCATCCGGATACCTTCACGATGTTCGAGCGCGAAGCGTACGCGCTCGGATTCCGGCACGCTGCCGTCGGCGCCTTGGTGCGCTCGTCGTATCACGCCGATCAACAGGCGCATCGCGTTTTCGAAGCGGCAGATTGACAGGGCCCGCCGCGGGAGACAGCGCCATGCATGGTCGCGTTGCACGCGTGCTCGCGATGATCGTGCTCCTGACCGTGGCTGGCGGCGCGCCAGCCGAAGTTCCGGAGGTGCGCATCTCGCATGGTTACGGCGTGCTCTATCTGCCCTTGATGATCATGAGCAGCGAGAAGCTCGTCGAGAAGCACGCGAAGGCTGCGGGCCTGGGCGACATCAAGGCGACCTATCGCATCCTCGATGGTGGCAACGTGATCAACGACGCGATGCTGTCCGGCGCGCTCGACATCGCATCGATTGGCGTTGCCGGCTTCCTGACGCTCTGGGCGAAGGCGAAGGACAATCCGGCGCTCGAGATCCGCGGCCTGACCGGGATGAGTTCGTCGTCAATGTTCCTTATGACGCGCAATCCAAACGTCAGGTCGTTGCGGGACTTTACCGACGCGGATCGCATCGCCGTACCGGGGATCAAGACCTCGCTGCCCGCGGTGTTGCTGCACATGGCGGCGGCGAAGGAATTGGGCGACGCGAATTACGCGAAACTCGATCCGATCACCGTCGCGCTGCCGCACCCGGAGGCATTGACGGTCATGCTGGCTGGCAAAAGCGAAATCAACAGCCACATGGCCTCGCCGCCGTTCTCCTACATCGAGGCCGCGGCGCCCGGACTGCACCGGGTACTGAACACCGTCGACATCCTCGGCCACGTCACGCTGGACATGACCTACACCAGCCGCCGCTTCTACGAGGCGAACCCGAAGCTTTGCGCTGCCTTCATTGCCGCCCTGGACGAGGCCAATGCCCTGATCGCCAGGGACAAGAAGAAGGCGGCTTCGATCTACCTTGCGGTATCGAACCAGAAATCGTCGCCCGACGAGATCGTGAAGATTCTCAACGATCCGGATTCAAGATTCTCGATTATTCCGGACGGCACGATGAAGTATGCCGACTTCATGGCGCGCGTGGGGACGATCAAGGTGAAGCCGGCGTCGTGGAAGGAGCTGTTCTTTCCGCCGCTGCATGCGGCCGCGGGAAGCTGACGTCCTAGCGCGGCAGCGGTGCGTCCTTCGGCCATATTAGCCACAGCCGGGCCGCCTGCTTCATGCGCCCCGCTTCAAGCGCCGCTTCTTCGCCGAAGCCCCAGAAGAAATCGACCCGTAGCGGGCCGCGGATCGCGCCGCCGGTATCCTGCGCGAGCACGAGACGATTGAGCGGCCGCGTCGATAGCGGCCAGGTCGTGGCGAGGAACACCGGAGCGCCGAGCGGGATGGAGCGTGGATCAACCGCGATCGCCCGGCCCGCGGCAAGTGGCACGCCGAGCGCGCCGAGGGGCCCGTCGATTGCTGCGGCGGGATCGGGTGCCACTTCGCGAAAGAATACGTAGCTGGGATTTTCATCGAGCAGTGCCGGCAGCGCATCGGAATGTTGCCGCGCCCATTGCTTGATCGCCTGCATCGACGCTCCCTCGGGGGCAAGGTCTCCACGATCGATCAAGACGCGCGCGATCGAACGGAAGGGCTGCCCGTTCTGATCGGCGTAACCCACGCGCATGACGCCACCCTCGGCGAGCAGCACCCGCCCCGAACCCTGGATTTGCAGGAAGAACGCGTCGACGGGATCGTCGACGAAAACGAGCTCCTTGCCAGCCAGCGGTGCCCTGCCCGCGTCAATGTCCGCGCGCGGCCAGTAGGGCACGACCCGCCTGCCTTCAACGCGGCCGCGCAGCCGCCTGTCCTTGAGTTCCGGATAGAGTTCCGCCAGATCGATGGTCAACAGATCGTCCGGGGGCGCATAGAGCGGGTAGCGGTTGCGCGCGCTGCGCACACGGCTACCGTTGAGCAACGGCTCGTAGTAGCCCGTGACCAGGCCTGTGTCCTGGCCATCGGGGGCAAGTGCCTGGTATGCGGTAAAATGCTGCTCGAAGAACGCGCGCACCGCCGCTGCATCGCGTGGTTCGATCGCGGACGCGACGGCGCAGGGTTCGTGCCAGATGACTGCCGTTGCCGCGTGCGCGATCAGCGCAGCGCAGCTGGCGGTCAATGCCGGCCAGGCGTCCGCAAGCGTGTCGTCGGCCCAGCCCGGAAGCGCTTGGAACGCGACCGGTTGCAGCAGGGCGCGCCCGTTCTCGGTCGTGACGACGGGAGGCAGCGTGGGCTGCGGAATGGGTTGCGGCAGCGTGCTGCACGCGACACAGACCGCGACTGCGGCGGCCGAGGCAACTTTGGGGAGAAGCTTGGCCATGGTTTGGTTCTTCATCGAGGTGCTGGTCGCGCTGCTGCTCGCGGTATTCATCGTCTGGTTCACGATGGGTGGCAGGCGCAAGACAGCACCGCCGCCTGCGGCCCGCGACAGCGGGGAGAAGGACTAGTGCAGTACGCGCGGGACCGAGAGTGTGAACGACGGAATCGGCGCGTCGAAGTTCCGTCCGTCCTCGGCGATCATTTGATACGTGCCATGCATGGTGCCGACCGCGGTCTCGAGATTCGTGCCGCTGGTGTATTCGAAGCTGTCACCCGGCTTGAGCAGCGGCTGCTGGCCGACCACGCCCAGACCCTTGACCTCGAGCACCTTGCCGTTGGCATCGGTAATGACCCAGTGCCGGCTGACGAGTTGCGCCGACACGTTTCCCGTATTCGTGATCGTGATCGTGTAGGCGAACACGTACTGATTCTTCGACGGATCCGACTGGTCCTCGACGTAGGTCGCCTTGGCAACGACGGTGATGTCGTAATTTTTGCGCTCGGTCATCCGTCCGCATCTCACTGATCGACAGGCGAGATTATAGCGCCATGCTGCCCTGCTTCATTGCCCCATCGATCCTCTCTGCCGATTTCGCACGGCTCGGCGACGAAGTGCGGGCGGTCAGCGCCGCGGGCGCCGACCTGATTCACTTCGACGTTATGGACAACCACTACGTTCCCAATCTCACGATCGGGCCGCTCGTTTGCCAGGCGCTCAAGCCACACACGACGGTGCCGATCGACGTGCACCTGATGGTAAAGCCCGTCGACCGCATCGTTCCCGATTTCGCCAAGGCAGGCGCGGCGATAATCAGTTTCCACCCCGAAGCGTCCGAACACATCGACCGGACCATTGGGCTCATTCACGACTGCGGCTGCAAGGCAGGGCTGGCCCTGAACCCGGCCACGCCGCTTGTTTGGCTCGATCATGTGCTCGACAAGCTTGACCTCGTGCTGATCATGTCGGTCAATCCCGGCTTCGGCGGCCAATCGTTCATCACCGAGGCGCTGGCCAAGATCAAGCTTGCTCGCTACCGGATTGACGCCGTGCGTGCTCGTACCGGGCGCGATATCCGACTTGAGGTCGACGGCGGGATCAAGGTCGACAACATCGCCGCAATCGCCAAAGCAGGCGCGGACACTTTCGTCGCCGGGTCCGCAATCTTCGGCACGCGCGACTACCCTGCAACCATCGCGGCGATGCGCGCGGCGGTAGCGGCGTGAGCGGAGAAAATGTTATAGTGGCATCGTTGTCCGACTTAAGACGAAGCGAACCTACCGCTCCTGCAGCGATGACCTTCAACGCTTTCATGTGCAACGGCCGGCCCCGAGTCATCGGGGCGGGTGGCGGCGACTGGCGCTGGCGACGCCCTTCGTAAGCCGCACCCGCGTCGCGTGCGCCCAAGCGACGCCAGCACACCGCTGCATCCCTTGAGAGTACCGTTGAAGCATCATGACCGAAGCCGAATTCCGCGCGCTCGCAGCGCAGGGGTACAACCGAGTGCCGCTGGTCCTCGAATCCTTCGCCGACCTCGACACCCCGCTGTCGTTCTACCTCAAGCTCGCTAACCGCCGCCCCTATAGCTTTCTGCTCGAATCCGTTGTCGGTGGCGAGCGCTTTGGCCGCTATTCGTTCATTGGCCTGCCGGCAAAGGTTCGCATCTGTGCGCGCGGCCGCGACATCGAAGTCACGGATGGCGGAATCGTTGCGGAGCACCACGATGGCGATCCGCTCGACTTCATCGCCGAATTCCAGCGCCGGTTCCGCGCCGCTCCGGTTGCCGGCCTGCCGCGATTCTGCGGCGGCCTTGCCGGCTATTTCGCCTACGACACCGTGCGCCACGTCGAGCGCAGGCTCGCCGCGTCAGCACCGCCGACCAGCGACGCTCTGGCAGCAATCCCCGACATCCTGCTGCTCCTCACTGAAGAGCTCGCGGTCGTGGACAATCTTCAAGGCAAGATCGCGCTCATTGTCTATGCGGACCCCGCGCGGCCGAATGCCTATCGCGACGCGCATGATCGCCTGCACGCGCTGCGCCGAATGTTGCTGCCCCCCGTCGACATCCCGGCTGAGACCGCAGTGGCGACTACGACCGCGCGCAGCGAGTTCGGCGCGGAGGGTTTTCAGCGCGCGGTCGCGCGCGCCCGCGAGTACATCGCCGCCGGCGATATCATGCAGGTCGTGTTGTCGCAACGCATGACGATGCCATTTGCGGCGTCGCCACTCTCGCTGTACCGGGCGCTACGCTCACTGAACCCGTCGCCATACATGTTCTACTACGACTTCGGCGATTTCCACGTGGTCGGCGCTTCGCCCGAGATACTGGTGCGGAAGGAAGGCGACGTGGTCACACTGCGGCCGATCGCGGGCACGCGGCCACGTGGCACAGGCCGCGAGTCCGATGAAGCGCTTGCCGCAGAAATGCTCGCCGACCCCAAGGAGATCGCGGAGCATGTGATGCTGCTCGACCTCGGGCGTAACGATGTCGGGCGCGTTGCTGCAATCGGCAGCGTGAAGGTCACCGAGCAAATGGCGGTAGAACGCTATTCGCACGTTATGCATATGGTGTCGAACGTGGAAGGGAAATTGCGGCCGGGATTGAGCGCGCTCGACGTGCTGCGGGCGTCGTTCCCCGCAGGCACCGTGAGCGGCGCGCCGAAGGTGCGGGCAATGGAGATCATCGACGAGCTGGAACCGTCGCGTCGCGGCATTTACGCTGGAGCCGTGGGCTACATCTCGTTCCAGGGCGATATGGACCTGGCCATCGCGATCCGCACCGCGGTGTTGAAAGACCGCATGCTCTACGCTCAGGTCGGCGCGGGGATCGTGCATGATTCCGTCCCCGAAAGCGAATGGCGCGAAACGCTCTCAAAAGCGCGCGCCGTGCTGCGTGCTGCGGAGATGGCGCAGGCCGGATTGAACACGGTAGGCTGAAGTCGGAGCGAAGCATGGTTCTCATGATCGACAACTACGACAGCTTCACTTACAACCTCGTCCAGTACCTCGGCGAATTGGGCGCCGATGTGCAGGTCTATCGCAACGACGCCCTCACTCTGGAACAAATAGAAGCCTGGAGCCCGGAGAAGATTGTCATTTCGCCGGGGCCGTGCACGCCATCCGAGGCCGGCATCTGTGTGCCGCTCATCGAACGCTTCGCGGGTGCGATTCCGATCCTCGGCGTATGCCTCGGCCACCAAGCGATCGGACAGGCATTCGGCGGCCGCATCGTACGCGCACGGCGCGTCATGCATGGCAAGCTCTCGCAGGTAACCCATCGCGGCGAAGGCGTGTTCGCGGGGTTGCAAAGCCCGCTGACGGTGACGCGCTATCATTCCCTGGCCATCGAACGCGCCAGCCTGCCGCCATGCCTCGAAGTCACCGGCGAAAGCGAGGATGGAGAGATCATGGCCGTGCGGCACAGGGAACTGCCAGTCGAGGGCGTGCAGTTCCATCCGGAAGCGTTCCTCACCCACCAGGGCCACGAGCTGCTGGCCAATTTCCTGAACTTCCAGTGAAAAGGAGCCGCCATGCCGATAACCATGCAGGAGGCATTGCAGCGCACCATCGAGCACCGCGAGATTTTCCACGACGAGATGCTGGCGCTGATGCGCAAGATCATGAGTGGCGAGGCTACGCCGGTGATGATCGCGGCACTCACGGTTGGGCTGCGCGTAAAAAAGGAGACCGTTGGCGAGATCGCCGCCGCGGCACAGGTGATGCGCGAATTTGCCACCAAGGTCGACGTGCCCGATCGCGAGAACTTGCTCGACGTTGTCGGGACGGGCGGCGATGCGTCGCATACATTCAACATTTCGACTGCCGCCATATTCGTCGCAGCCGGTGCCGGCGCCCGCGTCGCGAAGCACGGCAACCGTTCCGTGTCGTCGAAGTCCGGCAGCGCCGATGTGCTCGAGGCGCTCGGGGCGAATATCATGCTCACGCCGCCACAGATCGCGCAATGCATTGCCGAGGTCGGCGTCGGGTTCATGTTCGCGCCCAACCATCACGGCGCGATGAAGCACGCCGGGCCGGTGCGCAAGGAGCTCGGCGTGCGGACGATTTTCAACATCCTGGGGCCGCTTACCAACCCGGCCAACGCCGCAAACCAGCTCGTCGGCGTCTTTCATCCCGATCTTGTCGGGATTCACGTGCGCGTGCTGCAGCGACTCGGCAGCAGGCATGTGCTGGTCGTCTACGGCAAGGATGGCGTGGACGAAGTGTCGCTCGGCGCGGCCACCATGGTTGCGGAGCTCAAGGACGGAGCGATTCGTGAGTACGAAATCCATCCAGAGGATTTCGGCATGCACATGAAGTCGCATCGGGGCCTACGGGTCGACGGCGCCGCCGAGTCGAAGGCGATGGTCCTGGAGGCGCTGGGCGATGTCGACGGCACGCCGCGCGAGATCGTCGTGTTCAACGCGGGTACCGCGCTATACACCGCGGGGATCGCAGGTTCGATTGCGGAAGGCATTGCGCTGGCGCGTGAATCGATCAAATCCGGGGCGGCAAAGAAGAAACTGGATGCATTTGTGGCGACGACCCAGAAACTCGGCGCGCCGCGCTGAATCTCTTCCGAAATGCGCGTCGCAACACAACCCTTCCCCGTCGTGCTTCGACAGCCCCAAGACACCGATTTACCTCGACTGGGTGAATGGAATGCGGCGCTGATTCGCGATGAAGGTCACGACAACCCCATGACGGCCGCCGAGCTCAGCGAGCGCATGCGCGATTGGCTCGCGGGCGAGTACCGCGCGCATATTTTTGTGTGCGACGGCGTTGAGGCCGGCTATGCGCTCTATCGGGAGCTACCTGAGTTCGTGCACCTGCGGCAGTTCTATGTTGCCTTGGAGAGCCGCCGCCGTGGGATCGGGACTGCCGCGCTCCGGGCACTGATGGACCTGGAATTTCCAGCGGGCAAACGCGTCTTCGTGGAGGCGATGGCGCGAAACGAGGTTGCGCTCGCCTTCTGGCGGGCCAGCGGATTTGCTGACCGCTACGTCGGACTCGAGTCGTCGCCGCGAAATCGGCCGAGGCAACCATGAGCCACAACACGGCGCCGAACCCCGATATCCTGGTGCGGATTCTCGCTGCCAAGGGGAAGGAAGTCGCTGCGGCGCGCGCGGTACAGCCGCTGGCCACTTTGCGCGATAAGGTGCGGGCCGCGCCGGCGGTCCGCGACTTCTGCGGCGCGCTGCGCACCCAAATCGCCACCGGGGCCAGCGGTGTCATCGCCGAGATCAAGAAGGCGAGCCCCAGCCGTGGCGTGCTACGGCCGATCTTCGATCCGGCCGCGATTGCGCGCCGCTACGAAGCGGCAGGTGCGACCTGCCTGTCGGTGCTTACCGACCGGGAATATTTCCAGGGCGGCCCCGGCGATCTCGTCGCGGCGCGTGCGGTGTGCTCGCTGCCGGCGCTGCGCAAGGATTTCCTGCTCGACGAATACCAGGTATTCGAGTCCCGTGCCCTCGGTGCTGATTGCATTCTGCTGATTGTCGCGGCGCTCGACGACGCACGCCTCGCTGCGCTGGAGGCGGTCGCACACGATCTCGGCATGACGGTGCTGGTCGAAGTCCACGACGCGGCGGAGCTTGATCGGGCTTTGCGCCTGGCAACGCCGCTTATCGGCATCAACAACCGCAACCTGCGCACGTTCGAAGTTACGCTCGCGACGACGCTCGATCTGCTGCCCCGAATTCCCAGCGAGCGTTTGGTCGTTGCGGAAAGCGGTATCCTTGCGCCCGCCGATGTCGTCCGGTTGCGCGCCGCCGGCGTACACGCCTTCCTCGTCGGCGAGGCGTTCATGCGCGCGGCCGACCCCGGGGCTGCGCTGCGCGCCTTATTCGGCTGAAGGAAGGCCGTGCACATGGCAAGCGCCTTCGGCATCTTCCTGCTCCGGCAGACGTTCAAGAGCGTGCCGGCTGAACTCGACGAGGCTGCGCGGGTCGAAGGTTGCACGCCGTTGCAGATGCTGTGGAGGGTCTATGTACGGCTTGCCCGGCCGTTGTATCTCGCCTATGCATTGGTCAGCGTCAGCTATCACTGGAACAATTTCCTGTGGCCTTTGATCATAACCAACTCGGTTGAATCGCGGCCGCTGACCGTGGGCCTCCAGGTTTTTGCGGCGGCCGATCAGGGCATCGACTGGTCGATCATCACCGCGGCGACCCTGCTGACCACGGCTCCGCTGCTGATCGCATTCTTGCTGTTCCAGAGAAAATTCGTGCAGTCCTTCATGAGGGCAGGAATCAAGTGAAGCTGATCACCTGGAATACGCAGTGGTGCCGCGGTATCGACAAGCGAGTCAACCCGGCACGGATTGTCAAACACGCCAAGTCGATCGCCGATTTCGACGTGCTCTGCCTGCAGGAAATCGCCAACAATTATCCCGCTCCGCGCCTGCCCGGGAGCCGGGGCGAGAATCAGTTCGCCGAACTGTCCCGCCTTCTGCCGGACTATCAGCCGGTGCCCGGGGTCGCGGTCGATGTACCCGCTGAGGAAGGTGGTCGGCGCCACTTCGGCAACATGATCTTCTCGCGTTACCCGGTCGGCCAAGTGTTCCGGCATCTGCTGCCTTATCCCGTCGATCCCGGCGTCAACGGCATGCCGCGCATCGCGCTGGAAGCGGTGATCGAGGCGCCTTTCGGGGGCGTACGTGTGATCACCACGCATCTCGAGTACTACGGCAAGAAGAAGCGGACCGCGCAGATCGAGGCGCTGCGCGCCGTCTACGCTGAAGGCAGTGGCCATGCGCGCCTCGGCACGATCGTCGATCGGGAGGGCAGCCCGTTCGAAACCCGGCTGCGCCCTGCGGCAACCGTCATTACCGGGGATTTCAACCTTGAACCGGACGACCCGCTGCATGCGCGTCTGGGGGAGCGCTTCAACGACGGCACGCCGCCGCTCGTCGATGCGTGGGAGATCGCGCATCCGGGCGAACCGCATCCTTCGACCTTCAGGATCTACGAGAAGGAAGAGCCAGGCGAGCCGGAACAGCATTGCGACTTCATCTTCGTGTCCACCGATCTCGCGCCACGGGTGAGGGCGCTCCACGTTGACCAGCAGACGCAGGCGTCGGACCACCAGCCGGTGCTGCTGGAGCTAGTCTGATCGTGTATTGATCCCAACGTCAGTGCCCCGGGGCGATGGCGTGACCGCGCTATACTCCGGCGCGGATGTCCAGAGGAGGCCGGAACTGATGCACGCTGCATTCCAGGCGTGGGACCGCGCGAGCGAGCCGCTCGAAACGACTGAGCTGCGGATCCACGACGGCGCACCGCTGGAAGGGCTGCCGAAGCGTGCCCAGTGGTATATAGGCACGCTCCAGCAGCTTTTCCCGTGGGCCACGCCAACCCCTGGCGCGACCGTCATGGAAATTGGCAGCGGTCTCGGATATGTCATGGAGGCCGCGCTTGCACGGTACCAACCGCGGCGGGTGATCGGTCTGGACGTCGCGCCTTCGATGCTCGAGAAGGCCAGGGCCCGGCTCCAACGCGATGGCGTGACCGATCCACGGCTGGAATTCCTGCTCTACGACGGGATCACCGTGCCGCTGGCGGACAACAGCGTCGACTACGTCTATTCAGTGGCCGCCTTGCAACACGTGCCCAAGACGTACGTCTACAACCTCTTCCTGGAGATCAAGCGAATTCTGTCGCCCAGCGGCTTCTGCGGCATCCACCTGCTTTCATGCAACAACATCGGCGAGCACAGCCGGCTCGTTCCCTTCGCCCAAGAGATTGGCAACCAGTTGCGCGGGGAGGACACGCACTGGCATCACTTCTACGCCTTCGACGAACTATTGCGGGTCCTCGCTGACGGGGTGGAGGCGAAGCAGATCGATATTGTCGACGGCGACGTCTCGATCTGGGCGTCCTTCGCGAAAACCGGTCCCACATTCCACCGGCCCGATCTGCCCACCGAGGCCCATATACCGCGCGCTCATGAGCGGCACGAAGCGGCAGCTGGCGCCCGGTCGCTGCGAGGGCGACGGCTTGTGCGCCTGCCGCTTGTGACTTGGCAACGTTTGTCTCTGGGCCGGATCATGCGCGCCGCCAAACGCATGGTTCGGGGCGCCGTCAGGACCGTCAGGCCTTATCCCGGCCCGGTCAGCGAAGCTAAGGCGAGTGTCGGCGATGGTGAACGTGCGGCAGGTCCGGGTCTCTGGCCGCAGGATCGCG
Organism: Edaphobacterium sp. (SeqCode); assembly: GCA_035937415.1. GTDB lineage: Bacteria > Pseudomonadota > Gammaproteobacteria > Burkholderiales > Casimicrobiaceae > PALSA-1003. Next base: position 45,191 of record DASZIB010000086.1, read on the forward strand.
CCTTGCTTCCCTGGTACGATCAGGACAACTGGGCCGACGCGATCCCGGGTCTGTGCGGCAAGCGGGACCGCGCCGACTCCGATTCCGCGATGTTGCGGCAGTGGTGCGAGGGTGGCTACGTTGTCCTGCCCGGACTCGTTGACGTCAAGCTCATTGATGCGTTTGTCCGCGAGATCGATGACGTCTGGGAACGAACGGATCCAATCGACGGGCTTGCAGTCTCCGATGTCAATCTCGACGAGGGTTATCGGGTACATGTCCCGCACGGTGACCTGGTCCGACTCGACCTCGAGCAGCGGCGTCGTATCAGGGACGCGTCCAACTGGCGCATCGGTCAATATCACCTCTACTCGAGAGCCGCACGCCAGATCTTCGACCACCCGGATATCAGCCGGATTGCGTCGACCATCTTCGCCCGTCGCGGCGTACCACGTTACAGCCTGATGTTTTCCAAGGGAACGGAGCAGGGTCTGCACCAGGATACCTGCGTGTTCCATATTTTCCCGCGCGATTTGATGCTGGGTGTCTGGATCGCGTGCGAGGATATCTCGCCCGAATCAGGACCGCTCGAGTACTACCCCGGTTCACAGCGCACGCCGTTATTCATGGAGTTCACGAACTATCCACAGACAAACCGGCGGACCTCGGACCCGGAGCAAAGCAAGCGCTACGACGCGTATATCATTGAGCTGGCGAAGAAATTTCAGAAACACGAGCTGCTGATCCGGAAGGGTGACGTTATGTTCTGGCATCCGATGCTCATCCACGGCGGCTCGCCGCGCCGCAACCGGCTCGCGACGCGAAAGTCGTTCGTTCTTCATGTCATTGCTGAAGGCTGCGACGTCGGCGGGCGGGTGCAGGGACCGTTCAACTGGTAGGCCTGACCCGTGCGCGGCTCGCGGGCTGCCGTCAACACCCGGCGCGGGCGCATTTGCCTATCCTGCCGAACGCTCGTCCTTCCGTGGTGCAGCGGACGCGAGACCGACCGGCGCGTGGTGGAAGATTGCGGTCGCATGATCGACGAGCCGCGCTATCCTCCAGCGCCACTTCGGCGATTTAGACATGGCTACGGCCGGTGCTTCGATGAAGCGGTAGGTGACCAAAGACACGATTAGAGTAATCGGGATGGTTGTGAAAAGCATCCCCATCTTCGTCTCCGGAGTCCATCCCCACCGCAGAGCCGCGACAAGAATCAGATCAATGAAGAACGTGTGCCAGAGGTAGATACTCAAGCTTGCCTCGCCGAGAACATAAAGCATACGGCTTGCGCCCCAAGTCGCCGCCGTGGAGGGCGGCGACCTACGCGTATTCGCCCAGACGCCCATGCTTCCGATGAAGAGTGCTATCGAGACAGCCGACAGGCTCGCGCCGGTCATATACCACATGTCGAACTGGTCGCTGGCGTTTCTGGAGACAAGAACAAGGCAGGCGATCGCCAGCATTCCCAGGAGCAGCACCGTTGACTTGCTGACTTTGGTCGCGTTGCGCCGCGCAGCCGCCACCGCACAAGCAGCCGCCATGCCACAACCGAACTGATCGATTCGTCCGGGCAGATAGGCCGCGGTCCAGGTCGTCCAAACGCCATGCTTGACAGTAAGCCACACCACCAGATAGCGATAAGCGATCGCGAACAGAATAACGCAGCACGCCATCCGAAGCGGTCGATCAAGGTTGGTAAAGCGCAACAGCACGGGAAACAGAAGGTAGAACCCTATCTCCGTGGGCAATGTCCAGTAGACGCCGCGAATGCTGGTTACCCACTGCGGGTTGAAGTTTTCTGCGAACGCGAGGTGGGAGGCGATGGCGCCAGCATGCACCCTGCCCGGCAACAAGCCGCCGGCGATCAGCACGACCGCGGCGAACAAACTGACGTAGTAGACGGGCGCGATACGTAGATAGCGACGCTGATAGAAGTCGGCAACCTCATATCGATCGAGTGACGCCTTTCCCCCTCCTGCTCGCGCAACATAGGGCCACGCGATTACAAAGCCAGAGAGCACAAAGAACAGGTCGACCCCCTCATAACCTGCCCTGAAGATCGACCGCAAGCCAAAACTAAAGTCTGTCGGGAGGCCAAAGCGAAAGGAATTGCCACCCATCGAGAGCCAGAGGTGATAGGCAAACACCCACAGGGCCGCCACCCCGCGCAACGTCACCACCCATCCGAGCTTGATTGGATCCTGCAAGCGTACCTGCCCTAAAGGCTCACGCTGACACGCGGATCCGGTACGTCAGCGCCGTTCGGAGCGAGCGTTAAGCCAACGGCCACGGTTTCGCGGAGGAAGGGGCAATTCGATATTGCGGAGCAGTAACGATACCGCTGCAAGAACAACGACTCCGGGTGAATAGCACGAGAATGCGAAGTAATCTGACATGCTACCCGCATCCAATCATCTACCGGTAGTGTCTCCAAACTGCGACACTATCTCGTCTGCCGTTGCTGCGAGATTCGTCGCGTGCCGTGCGCTCGATCTCTGCTGCAGCGCGTCGATCAGTGCTGTTAGGTATGCGCGCTCGGTACCTGTCGTGCGGCTGCGCGATGTGCGGTTACGGCGCTTGCGAAGCAGGCACTGCTGGATGATCGCTTGCGCGGGAAGGTGCCTTCATGAACGGGCGCTCGACGAAGTAGAACGACAGGGTTGACACTGCGGTAATCGTCGCGAAATAAGCTGGAAAGGCGAAACCCGCCAGCGGTGGCGAGTACTTGTTGAAAAGATACAGCACGGGCAGGTGATAGAGGTACATCGAGTAGCTGATTCGCCCGATAAATGCGAGCGGTGGAAAAGACAACAATCGTTGTCCCCACACCGGACGACGCGAAATCGCGGCCCAGATCGCAATGGCCATGACTGCCGTAATGACCACCCACGATTGTTCGCCAAGCCATGGAGCAGCGCCAGCGAGTACCGCGTACAGGCCGAGAATCGCGCACAATGTCACGACAGCAAGAAACAGGGAGGCTGCCCAACCAAGCTCGGTCCAGCGACTCGCCAGCCATGCGCGACCGCACAGGATACCGAGCGCGAAATGGCCAAGGTAGGCCGGAAGCTGCGTGCCTGCGAAGTGCCGCAAGGCCGATTCGGGCAAATTCCAGCGTGCGCCAATCGCGGCATAGAAGGAAATCAGCGGTTGCAGATCGTGCAGTGCGAGCGTTCTCCAAACGACGGCGATGGCAAAGAGTGTTGCGCCAGCCAGGTACGGCGCCCGCACGATCCAGATAGCGAGTAGAGGCAGCAGAACGTAATACTGCATCTCAAGCTGCAGCGTCCAAAGCGCACCATTGATCAACAGCGACGCCGCAGCATACGGTGTCATGTAATGCAGAAACAAAGCATGCAACCCCAAATTTCCGAGCACGAAACCCCTTGAGGCGCGCCAAAGGTCCGGGTTGAGCAGAGGAACACACACAAAAAATAAAATAGCCAGCTGAACGTAGTAGGCAGGCACAATCCGCCGGATGCGGCGAGTATAGAACGCCCGGACTGACGGGACCCTGCGTCCTTCAGCGGCGTGCTTGAACCAAGGAAGCGTAAGCAGGAATCCGGTAATGAGGAAGAACAAGTCGACGCCGAGATATCCGTTCCGCACGATTATTTTGGTGACGATCGACGCATCGACCCATTCACTCACCGGGTCGGCGAACTGTCCGCCCCTCACCACAACGTAATGGAATAGAACGACCCAAAGCACGGCGATACCGCGCAGGCCTTCGATTGCCGAAATGTAGCCGACCTCGCGCTTGACGCCCTCCGCACTGTTGCCTGTACGTTGACCGGAATCCGTTGAGAGATCCTCGCCGCTCAAGCGCGGGACGTCGGCTCCCATACGTTCACTCACTAGGCCGCTGGCGCCGGAGCGAGTTACGCAGACGCTGGGGCAAGCACTTCGACATCATTGCGATACTTCGCGGGTACATCTGCACGCACGATCTTGTAGTCATGCGCAAACGCCATTGATTAGCGGGGCGTGCTCGGATGGTCGATGTCGAGCCGCATCGTGCAGTCAGCCTCATCGCCCAGCCCGAGCGATTTGGTGTGATAGTGACGTGCCGGGTGAAACACGGACGCGTAAAGGAAACCGTAGCGGTTGCCGTTTAGGATGCAAAGCGTTCCACCCTCAGGAACCCGGGCGACCGTCGCCTCCGTTTCCTGAAGGAGGTCACGAAGAGTGACCCCATCGAGCCTCAGGTACGCCCCCCCCGTCATCAGCACGACGCTCAAGCCGGCTATGAGAACGAGCCCATGAGTGACTTGGCGTTGCACCAAGTGTTGCGGGTTCGCGAATTTTGAAGAGTGAACGAGCACCAACGCGCAGGAAACGAGCGCGAGTATCCAAAAGAGGTTATAGCGAAGCTCGTGAGACATCGGCATCGATACGCAGATCACTGATAGAGAAAGCACTAGCGCTGCCGGCCACCTCGCGGCATTTGTTGACCGCGCGTTCCACCCAATTAAGGCCAGCAAGCCCAACACGTAGGGAACAAAATAGCCGCCCATTCGGAATGACGGACTGCTCTGTGGGACGTCTCCCTGGTCAATTGTCCACGGCAGCGAGCGCCCGCGAAACGCGTCAAATTCCAACACCGATGCAAGCCATCGCATCGGACCTGGCCAATCGACCAGCGCGCTGGGGAGGGAATTTGCCGCCGCCATGCTTTCGACACCTGGAAAATGCAGGCCGCCAAAGACGACGGCAACGGGATAGAATGGATTTCCAAAATTGACGAAATTCATGATCAACTTCGGCAGCAAGACAATGGCCCCGGAGAGGCCGAGTACAGTCGCTGCGAGGAAACGGTGGTTGGTTCTTATCATCGCAGGATTGCGTGTCGCGAGTACGACGATCACTAACCATAGGGCTAGCGAAATGGGGACCACTTGGAACTTGCTTTGGACGGCGATGCCAAGTGCCGCGAGCGCTATGGCCACGTCCAGACGCTGGTCCGCGGCGGGTTGAACGAGCATCCGGAGCAGGACCATCAAGGCCAATGTCACCGCCGCATTGACCGGCACGTCGATGTAGCTGCTGGTCAGCTGGATCTGGACTTCGGGAATTGCGATAAATGCTAACCATGACCACGCAAGTGGCACGGCAAAGCGATACTTGAGATACGCGCACAACGCGAGCAGCAGGGCGATATATACGAGCTCCACCGAGCCCGGAGTGCCAGTCAGTCGCCACAAGAGGCCCTGTACGGCATGAAGCAACAGTGGAAAACCTTCATATCGCTTCTCCAAATCGAACGTGAGCGAGTAGCATTCAGGATCGCAGAGTCCAGCAAGGCGGGCAGCAAACGGCCAGTGATAGGCCAAAGTGTCCCAATACGGAACGACGGTTGTCACTGCGCGAACAACGAGCACGACGAAGGTCACTAGTGCAAGGACCGTCGAAAGGTGCGGCAGCCGAATTAGATTTCGCCAGTGCGTCGCCAGTGGCAGCATGGAAAGAAGTATAAGCGACACTACGCCCGTTCTTTCAGGGTCTGTTCGATGCAGCGGTCGCCCTCGACCGCCTCCAAAGAAGGCACTCCGGCTGCTCCGACGAGTTGCCGGAGGGGCAAGATTGGCATAAGCATACCGTCGGGAGGATACCCTGAACGCGCGCCGACAACTCAGCGATGAAGCTCTCCAATTCCTTCGGTTCCTGCTGGTTGGTGCAGTCGGCTTCCTGGTTGACGCGGCTGTCTTGGTGCTATTGGTCCACGGCGCGCGCGTGTCGCCGATTTGGGCGCGAATACCGTCATTGCTGATCGCGATCACTGTGACATGGTGGCTGCATCGGCACTTTACGTTTGCGTGGGCACGGCGGAATGCGGCCTCCAGCCGCGAGTGGCTGCGTTTCGTCCTCGCGAACGCCGTGGGCAACGGCATCAATCTATGCATCTACTGGACTTTGATTGCTTCCTTCGGTTGGAGCATACTGGCCGCGCTCACACTCGCGTCGGTCGTCGCGGTGGGTATCAACTACGGCGTGTCTGCGCGTTGGGTATTCAAACGAGCTTGAAACCACGGTCGACTGCACACTCAGCATCATGCTGCAAAGAGATTGCGAGACCTTGAAGATCCTTGATCAGGCTCAACCTGACGTTGAGCTAACGATTCTGATGCCCTGCCTCAACGAGGCAGAAACCATCGCAGCGTGTATCGATCATGCGCGCGAATTCCTCACCCGCGAACGCGTCGACGGCGAAATCTTGGTTGCCGACAATGGCAGTACCGACGAATCAATTCGAATCGCCGAGCAACACGGCGCGCGTGTTGTACGCGTTCCCGCCAGGGGCTATGGGGCTGCGCTCGCGCAGGGTATCCGGGCCGCGCGTGGGACGTTCGTAATTATGGGTGATTCCGATTGCAGCTACGACTTTGCGCGGCTCGACGCTTTCATGGAGCGGCTGCGTGCTGGCTACGATCTGATAATCGGCAACCGGTTTCAGGGGGGCATCCACAAGGGCGCGATGCCGTTTCTACACAGGTATCTCGGTAATCCCGTCTTGAGCTACCTTGGGCGCCTCTTCTTCGGGGTTCCTGTGGGCGATTTTCATTGTGGTCTGCGCGGCTTCCGGCGCGACCGCATCCTTGGCTTGGGATTGCGAGCGCAAGGCATGGAGTTCGCCAGCGAAATGGTCGTGCGTGCCGCGCTTGGGGGAATGACGATCGCGGAAGTCCCGACCACGCTCTCCCCAGACGGGAGATCTCGGCCGCCTCATCTCCGGACCTGGCGCGATGGTTGGCGCCATCTGCGGTTTCTCCTCATGTTTAGCCCACGGTGGCTGTTTCTCTATCCGGGCCTTGGGCTGTTCTGCGTCGGCGCAATCGCGCAAGCGGCAATCCTGAGCGGTCCGGTTACGGTCGGGCACGTTGTGCTTGATATCCACACGTTGTTGTTCACCGGCGGCGCCATGATCGTCGGATCGCAGATGGGGCTATTCTCACTGTTCGTCAAAACGGCGGCCGCTGCGCATGGGCTGTTGCCGTCTGGAGACAATTTCCGCCGCTTCGTCAGACACTTCACGCTGGAGCGCGGGATCGCTATTGGCGCCATGTCTTCTGTGGTGGGTATTGGTCTCGCTACCTATTCGTTGTCGATATGGATAAACGCCGGCTTCTCGGAAATCGACCCGCGTCAAGTCATGCGGGTGGCTATTCCTTCGCTGACACTTTTGATTATCGGTATAGAGATCATCTTTTCTTCGTTCGTGCTCTATTTCTTGGTCTGGAATCTTGACATCGATCAGGCATCGCCGCTCTGACGCGACGCGCAGCGGGATCCGGTGCTAGGTATGTGCAGCAAGGTGGCGCGCCGAGACCGGCTCGTCGACGATCGTGGAGATGAGCTGCAGTCATAGGGCGCCGCTCCAGATGGGCTTGGTCAAACCGAACGCGCAATACAATATTGCCGCCGCGAAAAGTCTGGCGATCCGCATTGCAACGTGGCAGCGTCGCAGGATGTACGCGCGGTTTCTGATTGATGCTGCCGTATCGGACGGCGACTCGATTCTGGACGTCGGCGTTACTTCAGACCGCAGTTATGACTCATCGAATTACTTGGAAGCCTGGTATCCGCACAAAGATAGGATCACAGCAGCGGGAATCGACGACGCGTCTTTCCTGGAACGTGAGTATCCTGGTCTTCGATTCGTCCATGCGAACGGTTTGAGGTTGCCCTTCACCGACCGATCATTCGACGTTGTGCACTCTTCGGCTGTGCTGGAACATCTAGGTGGCGCGCAAAATCAGTCTGCCTACGTGGCCGAGTGTGCACGGGTGGCCAGGAAGGCAGTCTTTCTGACGACGCCGAACCGCTGGTTTCCCATCGAATTCCATACATTATTGCCTCTGGCCCACTGGTTGCCCAAGCGAACGTTTCGCTGGATGCTGCGGCACGTCGGCTTGGGATTCTTCGCTGACGAAACCCATCTCAATCTCTTATCGCGTCGAGAACTTGAGAAACTGTCCGGTGGCAGCGAAGGCTACGTCTTCAGCGTATCGAGCGTCGCGCTCTTGGGTTGGCCAAGTAACCTCCTGCTCATCGGCTTGCGAAAATCGTAGTCTTCACACGTCGGGCCGAGCCCATCAACTTGCGTCGCCATCATCGCTGGCGTATTGCGTACCCTTCGTCGGCGTTCCCCAGCGGGCAATTCGCAGCCACGGTAGGAGCAGCCACCAGCGCAAGCCTGCGCGACGCTCAATCTCGTGCTGCTGCGCATCAATTCGCTCAGCAAGGCGCGCGCACTCGGCCGTACGGGCGGTGACCTGCGCCGACAGGTCGGTGACAGTCTTCTGTAACGCGTCGCGCTGGAGCACCGCTTCCCGCGAATGTTCCTGCCACTCGGCAACGACGTCGTCGAGTGTATTGCCCCGTTCCCATTGGATCTTCTGGTTTGCAAAGGCCTTGCTGTAGTCGCTATATACCCACTCGTCACGATCAGCAAGCACCGACAGTCGCGTTGGGACGGCGGCAACCGCTCCGGCGCTCGGGCTCGCGACGACGATGAAGTAGAGCGGCCGGGCATGGCCCGGTGACGCCTCGGCGGCGGCGGCCTCGGCAACCTCGAAAACCTCGCCTTCCCCTGCCCTCCGTTCTGGCCAGACGACGGAGAAAAAGCTCATACGCTGCCCGAACCACGTCGTGTGCGGAAACCGTGGCGCAAGAAGCGCGACCAGTTCGTCGCGATAAAGCTCGCGCAGGTGGTACGGATTGACGAAGCGGCGGCGATCGGAGTACTCGAGCTTATTGGGGCTCGAAAGTACGAAGAGGCCCTCGGGGCGAAGGACGCGCCGGACCTCGTCGAGAAACTTCGCTTGCGGCTCGATATGCTCGATGGTTTCGAAGGAGACGACAGCATCGAAGCTGGCGTCGGAGAACGGCAGCGCCGCGCAATCGGCTTGACGGAACTGGAGATTTGGCACCGAGCCATAGACTGCTTCGGCGTGACCGATCGTCTCGGCGGAAATGTCTGCGCCGACAACGCTCCGCGCCTGGCGGGCCAACAGCGCACTGCCGTAACCCGCTCCGCAGGCGACATCGAGGACTTCGCGCTCGGCGACAAGCTTCGCCGCGAAGTGGTAACGATGCCAATGCTCGTACCAAATCTCGCCGCTTGCGCCCGGAAGGAATCGCTCGCCCGTGAACTCGAGTTCGTCGTTCACGATACGGTCCGACGCCGTCGCAATCGGCGCATGATCGGTGCGCGCCAGGCGACAAGCCGCGCAAGCCGCGGCCTCGCGCCGATGAAACGGCGCACGACAGGGCCGCCCACTATCAAGAGGGACTGGCTGCGCATGTGCGCGTCGGCCATGCGCGCAATATCCTGCGGAGATACGAGCAGCCGCAATGTTTTCTGTCGCTCGACGGCATCGCGGTAGGCACGGTCGAGCAATGTCTGCCGCGCCGCCGCTTCGCGCGCGGTCGCCGGCACGCGGTACTTCGAAGTCGTCTTTTCCACCAATACGAAGTCGTCTTCCAGCGTGTAGCGCGTCCAGAGATTCCAGTCCTCGAGCTGTTCCATGTCCTCGGCGAAGCCCCCGTAGCGCTCGTAGAGGCTGCGATGAAACAGAACGGCTTGGATTGGAAAGATATTGTGATGCCATAGCGTTAACCGGTCGAATGGATGCCGGTGTCGCGTAAGGTAGGTAAGTTCTTCGTACTTCGCCATGGCGCGGTCGATGATCCGGGTCGGTGTCTCCCAGGCAAGCCCATAGGCCCCCTTGGTGCCATGCCGTTGCGCAGCGTCGAAAAGCACTTCGACGTGATCGGCGAACAGGACGTCGTCATCGTCGAGAAAGTTCAGCCATTCACCACGAGCTTCCGCAAGCGCGAGATTGCCGGCGCGCGCGCGTCCTACACTCGCACCCGTCGCCCGGTAGCGCACGTTGAGTCTGTCGCGGAAGCTCTCCACTACGGCACCCGAGCGTGGCGGACCGTCCTCGATGACAACCACCTCGATATTGCGCCACGTCTGGTTGGCGACCGTAGCCAATGCCTGCTCGAGCCATGCGCTGCGATCAACGGTGCGGATGAGGATCGACACCAGCGGCGCAGCGAGCCGTGGCGACTCGCGTTGCGAGCACAGCGGAATGAATGCGCCATCGCGCCTGATCTCATAATTCCACCCGGCGAAAATCGGCGTGAAGTTCGCGGTGGGCAAGACGCGCTTCGAGTAAAAATGTGGCCAATGCCACAGAAAGCGGAAGCCGGCGCGGATGAGGCCCATCCGCCGACCCGGAAAATCTTCGGGAGCGAGCGCTTCGGCGCCCAACCGCATCAATCCACGGAGCGTTCGCCGTCTGCCGCCAAACCGCGCCCGCAGGCACAGATTAGTCTCGACACCGCCGAGGACCTGCAACGGCTTGACTTCGCCCACGGTCTTGTAGGTACGATGCACGACCGCGTGGCGCGGGAGATAGCGGAGCCGGAATCCTGCCGCGCGGAGCCGCCATGACAGGTCGACGTCCTCGCCATACATGAAAATCCGCGGCTCGAAGCCGCCAACTGCATCGAACGCGCTACGCCGGAAAAGCGTTGCTGCGCCGCTCACCCAAGGTGCATCAAGCGTCACTGGGTCATACGCCTTGGGGTGCTCGTAAGGCAGTTGCCGCAACTCCCAGGCCGCGACGCGCGCATCGTCGCCATCGGCCTCCACGAGGAGCGGCGCAAGCACGTTCGGCTCGAGCACGCAATCCTGATTAAGGACCAAGAAAAACGGGGCGTGACCGCGCGTCGCATTCGCGTTGTGGCCGCGGCCGAAACCAACGTTCTCGCCAGAGTGTTTTACGTCGACGCTCGCAAACGACTTCTCAACGGCAAGCATCTGCTCGATTTGCGTTGCGGTCGCGGGGTCGGGACTATTGTCCTGGACCAGCAGATGCACCTGAACGCCGTGGGCCTGTTCGGCAAGGCTGCGGACAAGCTCGCCGAGCGCGGAAAGTTCAGGGGCGTAGGTGACGATGCTGACGTCAACGGCGGGCACGAAATGCCCTCTTGAGCAGCGCCTTGCGGACGATCAGCGGCAGCTGGTCGAACGCGGCCTTGTCGTCGAGGAGGCGCCGGTTTTGCTCGAACTGCGTCTTGCCCTCGGCCATAAGGACGTCGATGTCATGCTCCAACTTCCGCGCCCAGGCCTGAGCTTCCCGGATATCGCGCTCGAGCTTGGCCACCCAGGGTTTGGCCTCCTCCAGCGCAGCCCTGAGTCGTACGGCCTCGTCAGCGAGCTTGATCAGTTCCCGGCGAAATGCGAAGCCGTCGAGATTGGCTGCAAGCAGCGGACGCAGCGCTTCGTCCACCGCGGCGAGATTGTTCTCGGACGAAGGGGGCTTGAGTCCGAAGCGCTCATAAAGGGCATCGATATCGCGGGCCATGGAGGTAAGGGTCGGGATACGTGCGGGATCGCGCTGACCGATCTGTGATTTTACGCGCGCGCGCTCCGCCGCGCCCGCCGGAGCGAAGAGCCGCTGCAGCAATTGCGCGGCATCCGCTGCCGAGAAACCGGCCGGCAATATCCAGCCTCCCTGATGCCGGGAAACCCTTTCGGCGAGCGCCCCGTCCTCGGGCACGATGACCGGGACACCGGCTGCCCAGGCCTCGGATAGTGTGTAACTGAAACTCTCGGGCAGACGATTTGGAAACAGCGCGACGTCGACACCGTACGCCGCAATGAGCCCCGACAACTCGGCCTCGACGTACGGGCCATGCACGTAGCAGCGGCCCAGCGCTCGCCAGCCTTGCAACAACTGCGAATCGGTGTAACCGATGACCACAATGCCGATATCGGTTCCCTGAAGGCGGTCGACGAGCGCATCGAGCAATGCGCTGCCCTTGTGCGGCCCGATTGCGCCGATGACCGCCACGACGTTGGCAAACCGTTGCGTGGCGAACTCGGCGGGAACGTTCGCGCCGACGCTCTCCCGCGCGGGGCCGATGCCAGGCGGGATAACCTCGCAATGCACGTTCGGGAAGTGCCTCTGCGCCAGCTCGCCGATATACGCAGAGGGAACGATTACGGTTGCGGCGCGTGCCAGCGTATCTGCAATTTCGGCGATCCACGCAAAGTCGGGCTCGACGGCGCGCATGGCAAATGCGTTCGGATTGACGAAAGTCAAATCGTGCAGCGTCACGACCCAGGGCGTCGCCCTTACCCGCTGTAAGAGCGTGAGCCGGTCCCGACAGAGTTCGCCGAGGCCGTGCAAATGAATGACACCGACGGAGTCAGCGACGAGCCACTCGGCCAGGGCGATGGCCATTTCAGTCTCGTCGACCGTCTTGGATAGGGGGAAGAACCGCTGCACGGCCATGTCTTCGATGACGTCGATCCCCGAGCCCGCGTGCCACAGCAGATGTCGACGCGGCACACTTTGTGCAACATCACGGATGTAGCGATCGACGCCGCCGCCTTCTGCTGCGCTGATGTGCAGCACCGAGGAACGCGTCACAGGAGTCACGGCCGGGGTCACGCGACTTTCTCGATCCAGAGACTCCCGCCGCCGTAGGACATGCCGTTGGGCTCGCGCAACGCCTCGCGCAGTGAGGTGGCATGCGCAACATACGCATGGCTGCATCCGAACAGGACACGGCAATGGCTGCTGTACATAAGCAACGCACGATCGAGGTATTGTTCGTTCCAGCCGCGGTTTTCGTCGAGCGCCAACGGCTTCGGATAATCCTCCGGTAGAAAGATGTCGTGGAAATGCGCCCGGACACCCTTGCGCAACGGGGGAAGCACTTCAAAGCACAGATGATTCACGTCGCTCCCCGTCTTCGCGGCGTGGGATGAATCGATGAACAGCGCATCGCCGGCTTCAAGCGCGTCGAAGGGTGCGCGACCGATTTCCTGAACCTTGTTCGAGATGAGGCGCTCAAGACCAAGGGCCGGCGAATGGCGCGCTGCCCGCGGATACGGCTCGATACAGGAGATCCGCATCGCCGACGCGGGTCATCGTCGGCGGAAGATGACATCCCAGACGCCGTGTCCCAGATCTAGGCCCCGGCGCTCGAACTTGGTCAACGGCCGATATGCGGGCCGCCGCGCGAAGCCGCCCACGGAGTTCTCAAGCAAGGACTCGGCTTCACACGCGGCCAGGATCGCCGTGGCGTAATCCTCCCAGTCGGTCGCAGCGTGCAGATAGCCATCCTGGACGAGCCGCACCGCGAGCGCGTGCATGAACGGTGGCTGCAGCAGACGCCGCTTGTGGTGCCGCTTCTTCGGCCATGGATCGGGGAAGAACACGTGAATGCCGGCGAGCGAAGCTTCTGGAACCATGTGCTCCACGACCTCGGCTGCATCGTGTTGAACGATGCGACAGTTGGTGAGCCCGCGCGCCTCGATGAGCTTGAGCAGGCTGCCGACGCCCGGCGCGTGGACCTCGACGGCAAGAAAGTCGCACTCGGGCATTGCCTGTGCAATCGCCGCCGTCGTCTCTCCCATGCCGAAGCCGATTTCCAGGATTCGCGGCGCCTTGCGCCCGAAAACGACATCGAAGTCGAGCAGTGCGACCTCGAACGGTACGCCGAAACGCGGCAACAAGGTTTCGCGGGCGCGCTGCTGCGCCGGGGAGAATCGACCCTGGCGCAGCACGAAGCTGCGGATCGGCCGATGAATCGCTGCAGCGCGCGGCTGGATCATGGGACATGCTTCCAGGTTGCGTCGCCAAGCGTTCGTTCGAGCTTGCCGCCCGCTGTCCGAGTCGTGTATTCGATCGACAGTGTGTCGGCGTCCCTCCATTTCGCGCCGGCGTCAATCCAGTCAGGCGCGGGTGACCACGCCAGCTCCTTGCGGATGCCCTCGCGGGTGACGCGCCAAACGGCGATTTCGTTGCTGCAGCGCGATTCGCACACGTCCGCTGTCACCAGTCGCGCCCGGTCGGGAGCGAGCTGCGGCTCCGTGGGAAGCTCGATGCGCCGGTCTGTCGCCCGCTGCACCAGTGTAAAGGTCGTGGTCTCGCCCGCCGTCGTGTACAGCAGCACCGCGTTGAGGCCGTCAAGATAATCCCAAAGGCTGTAGGATCGGCCGTTGACGGGGTCGTCGCTGTCAGTGAAGGTCGTCGTACCCGAAGGATACAGCGAGACCGAAAGCACGTTGCCTTCCCGCCGGGCGAGATTGGGCAGGCGTTTCAGCTGCATCGCCTCGACTCGCCGCCCGCAGTCCGCCGTATCCTCGGCTTGCGCGCAGATCCCTTGCAGCTCTGCGGTGGACAGCGGCGCGGCAAATGCGCAGTTTGCGGCAAAGGCGAACACCGCAACGAGCGCGGGTGAGGATTGCGTCATCACCAGGGGTGTTAGCCGATCAGGCCGGATGTCGGCGAGCTGGGAATCGCAGCATAGAACTTGCGTGGCATCCGGCCGGCGCGAAAGGCCTCGCGCCCCGCCTCGACCGCCTTTTTCATCGCACCTGCCATCAGCACCGGATCCGCCGCCAAGGCGATGGCGGTGTTCATAAGGACCCCGGCGCAACCGAGCTCCATCGCAACTGCGGCATCCGACGCGGTACCAACGCCCGCGTCGACGAGCACCGGTACCTTTGCCTGCTCGATGATGAGGCTGAGATTCCACGGGTTGAGAATGCCCATTCCCGAGCCGATCAAAGAAGCCAGTGGCATTATTGCCACGCAACCGACGGCCTCAAGCTCACGGGCCACAATCGGATCGTCGGATGTGTAGACCATGACCTCGAAGCCGTCTTTGACCAGCGTCTCAGCGGCGCGGATCGTCTCCCGGACGTTCGGAAACAGCGTCTGCGGGTCGCCTAATACTTCGAGCTTGATCAGGGACCGTCCATCGAGAAGCTCCCGCGCGAGTTTGAGCGTGCGCACCGCATCCTCGGCGCTGTAGCAGCCAGCGGTGTTTGGCAGCAGCGTGAACTCGGAGGGCGGCAGGTAATCGAGCAGCGATGGTTCGTCGGGGTTCTGCCCAATGTTTGTGCGACGGATCGCGACGGTCACGATCTCGGCGCCCGACGCGGTGATTGCCGCGCGCGTCGCCGCGAAGTCCTTGTACTTGCCGGTGCCGACAAGCAGCCGTGAGCGATACGGCCTTCCCGCGATGAGCAGCGGGTCGTCGTGCGCAAGCGCCAGCGTCTCGTTGGGGGCGTTCATGATGGACGCTCGTCAGCCGCCACCGACCGCGCGGACGACTTCGATGCGGTCGCCGTCCACCAGCAGCGTGTCGCCTTGGCGACTCTTGGGCACGATTTCGCCGTTACGTTCGACCGCGACGCGTTTGTCTTCAAGGGAAAGCTCACGGAGCAGATCGGCAACCGTGGCGTGTTCGGTACACCGGCGAGAGGAACCATTGAGTACGATCGAGAGCACGGCGGATGACCGTTTATAACTACGGTTGATTTTACCACGCAACAGCGGCGAGCCGCGGCGCAGCGACGCCGGCCGCTGGAGTCGCGAGCAGGTTGCCGGGATCTACTCGCTGTAGCGTTGCATCGCCCGGTGCAGGAGGCGCAGCTGCTGCTCGAAGCGCTTGCACGCTTCGCACCAGAGAAGATGCAGCCGGATGCGCAGATACAGCGGCAAGGAAAGATTCCCGTCCTGCAGCTGCGAGAGCGCCCGGCTCGCGTCCTTGCATGAAATCAGTCGGCCCAATTTGCGCGGTACCTTCGCCGATCAGGTGATGCGAACCGGCGGCGCGAACCAGTTCTGCTCCAGACACTGGCGAAGCGCCATCCTGGCCCGGTACAGGATGACCCACAGGTTGGTCGACGTGATCGTGAGTTCCTTACAGATTTCCTCGCTGGTGAGCTCCATGACCTCCCGCATCATGAACACCCGGGCCGTGTTGGGCGGCAGTTTCTCGAGGCAGAACTGCACAATGTCGAAGAACTGCTGCCGCGAGACGTGTGCCTCTGGGTCGCCCCAGTCCGCGGGCGGATTCTCCCAGTGGCCGGTCTCGTCGAACAACGCGTCGAAGTCCTCGAGCTGGGATTCCTCTTCGAGCGATGCGAACGCCGGCTCACGGCTCTTGCGCCGGATCACGTCGACGATCTTGTGCTTGAGGATGCCAGTGAGCCAGGTCTTCAGGCTCGAGCGACCGGAAAACCCCGCCGCGCCCTGAAGCGCTGCCAGGAGGGTATCCTGCACAACGTCCTCGGCGAGGTCGTTGTCGCGCAGTTGCAACGTCGCGACGCGCAGGAGATAGGCGCGATGGCTGTTGCAGCGGGATGCAAAGTCGGCTTCGTTCGTCAACGGTGGTACCGATGCGACTACGGCTGCGCCCTCGACCAGGTCGAATCCGGGTTAAATCGCGTCATCTTCGATGCGATCGCCGCCGTCTCCTTGCCGAGATTCTTCTCGTAGACGGCGCCGTCGTGATTGACGATTAGCGTCATCACGCCCGAGGTGCCCCAGCGTGCAGGGTACGCTACGAGGGCGAAACCACCGATCATCTTGCCTTTGGAAACGTAGTCGTAGCCGCCGCCGGGAGCGTCGCCGCCCTGGCTGGTGAGGATCCTGTACGAATACCCGTGGTAAGGCGCGTGCACGCTGCTCGCGCTAGTGCCATAACCCTCCTCCTTCGCTTTCGCCGCAAGCGGCCCCAGGGGGCTTAGCGGTTGTCCTTCCTTCGTCGGCCAGTACAGGCCATCTTTCTTGCCGGGAGTGCTGACGAGCTGCATGGCATATTCGTGCATGCCGTCGCGATTGCCCTGCGTTAGCGCGTATTCGCGCTGGGCGTCGACGTAGGCGAGGCACACCTGGATAGCAGCCAGTTCGTTGCGCCCGATACGTCGATTTAGGATTTCCTCGGCGCCGGACTTGGCATCGAATCTCCAGCCGTCGGCATGCCTTATCAGGGGAAAGGGAAGCGGCCAATCATTCTCGCCGACGATCAGCGTCGCCTTGGCATCACCTTCCAGTTCGATCCTTGAATGCTTGTCGAAGGCGGCGACGAAACGTGCGCGTCCCTGCCGGTCGGCGACGATATCGCCCGAGTTGATCAGGCGGTCGCTGCCGGGCCCGAGCACGGCGCCGATCCGCCGTGGGTTCTCGGCACGGATCGCCGCAACCAGGGCTTCGGTCGCAGCCTCCGGTGTCGCGAAGCGCTGCTGTACCTGCGGCTGCTGATTCGCCGCTGCGTCGGCCGCAATGGCGGGAGACGCGCCCGCGGTGAGCAACGTGCACAGCGCGGCAGGGAAGATCATCAACCAGCGGCGCGAGGAATGCCTCATTGCGTTCTCAAGGTGTGACCGGGCATGCCATGGCTCAGCGTCGCCCCGCGCCGCCCTGTGGAGCCCGACTCGGCGCAGGTTGAATCGCAGGTGCGCGGACCACCGGCGGGGCAATAGCCGGCATCGATTGGCGGCTCTGCATCCCGCGCTGGGCACTGGTCTGTATTTGCTGTCGCGAGAGCGCCGGGTCGAATGGGTGTGCGATGCCGGCCGCGGGCGGTGTCCGCTGTATCGAAGGCGGTATGGCTGCCGATGGTATCCGCTCATAGCCACGGAAATCCTGTCGCGAGCGTACCGCGGTGGGATCGATCTTCATGAAGCGATCGCGTGTGGGCGCGTTCGGATAGGCAACGCCGCGCCGGTTCGCCGGCGAATGCTGCCAGGTGCCATCCGGAGACACGACAGGGTGCCGCGCCTGGCCCCAGAAGCGGTTGTTGTGAGCGTCGATCATAATTTGGTGCCCGTGCCAATGCGGATGCGCCCAGCCCCAATGGTGATACCAAATCGGCCACGGGGTACCGAACACGATGCCAACCGTATCGACCGGGCAGAATGGATAGCCGTAAATCGGCGGCGGGCACCAGAACCAGGGCGGGTAGGCCGGGGCCCACCACGGGCCATAGACAAGCAGCGGATTGTAGATCGGCACATAGACGGCGTCAGGTTGTGGTGTGTCGATGACGATATCATCTCCCTGCGCCATCACCGACAGTTGCGACGTCGACTGAAGGTTTCCGGCCTCCTGAGCTTTCTGACGAAGTGACTGCACGGTATCCATAACGTGCGCCTGGTCGGCGAGGAACGCGTCACCCAATCGCTGGGTCCACTCGAGGTTGTCGTTCATCATCGCCAGCACTTGCGGATACGCAGCGAGCGACTGCACGCTCGGATCCCAGTTCTTGGCTGCCAATGCCTGGTCCAGCGCGTCGCCCTGGAGATCGGCGTTTTGTTGCACGAAGCGCGCGACCTCCACCACCTCGAGCGGGTAGGTCGCAGCAATGAGGATCTGCGTCAGCAGTTGATCCGGGTAAAGGGCAATTGGCGCCAGCAGTTGATCGAGTTCATCCTGGTTGTAGGCGGGCCCACCCGCCAGCTGGGCGCCCGCCGGTGCAACGACAACCGCCCAGAGAGCGAGTAGCCCGATCAGGCAGCAACGGATAGAGCTGCGGACGACCTGCGCGACGGTCGGTGCGACGTCGCTGGAGGTGAGTTTGTAGCGAAGAAGCATGCCGGAGTATGTGCCGGGACGCTGCGTCCGGCGACCGAGCTAGATAGTATAGGCTGTGGCGACGGAATGGAAAACCTTGTGCCTCAGCCGCTACCGGCGTGCGCAGTGCAGCGCGGGCAGCGATCGACCGCGGTCAACGCCGCCGATATACGGTTATTTCGTTGTCACGGCGGGCAGTTTCCAAGCGCGTGTCGATTCGTAGGCATGCGCTGCGCGCAGCACAAGCGCGTCCGCGTGCATCGGCCCGACGATCTGCAGCGCGACCGGCAACCCCGACTGGGTGAGGCCGCAGGGTACGACGGCCGCCGGCTGCTGCGTCAGATTGAACGGGTATGAAAACGGCGTCCATCCCAGGAATCCGTCAAGACGAAGTTCCCATTGGTCGGGCGTCCTGGCCTCGAATGCGGGTACCGACACGCCCGGTGTGAGCAACAGGTCGTAACGTTGATGGAACTGACGCATGAAGGACCCCAGCTCGCTGCGTCGCGCCGTGAGCTTCTGCAACTCAATCACGGAAACGCTGCGGCCGGCATCGGCCTGCCACCGCAGCGCGGGATCGGTTAGGGCCAGCTGTGCCGGTGCCATGCCGCTGACGAGGGTCAGAGAGCCGACGAACCAGAGCTTGGTCGTTATCTCCTCGGGGTTGGCGAAGCCGGGTGCCACCTCGTCGACATGTGCCCCGAGTGCTGCGAAAGACTGCGCGGCCGTGCGCACGGCCGCGGCTACCTCCGGGTCGACGTTTTTGACGTAGCCAAGGTCGGGACTGAAGGCGACGCGCAGCCCGCGCACCCCGTCACCAAGACCCGCGCGATAGTCGAGCGTTTCGTAAGGTAGTGCGAACCAATCGCGCGCGTCGGGCCGGCTCATCACCGTAAGCATGAGCGCGAGGTCCGCGACGCTGCGCGCATGCGGTCCGACATGCGCGACGGTGCCGAAGGGAGAGGCCGGAAACGCTGGCACTCGGCCGAAAGAGGGCTTCATGCCGGGGATGCCGCAGAACGTCGAAGGAATGCGAATGGAGCCGGCTCCATCGGTGCCCACCGCAAGCGCCCCCATTCCTGCGGCCACTGCGGCCGCGGCTCCGCCAGAGGATCCGCCCGGCGTCATCTTCGTATTCCACGGATTGCGAGTGACGCCGGTCAGTGTGTTATCCGTTGTGCCCTTGATGCCAAACTCGGGGGTATTGGTCTTGCCAAGCAACACCGCCCCTGCCTCGCGCAACCGCGCCGTGACCGGCGCGTCGATCTCCCACGGCTGTCGCGGGTCAATGGTGCGCGAGCCACGCAGCGTCGGCCAGCCCCGGGTGAGGATCAGGTCCTTGATCGATGCCGGCACCCCGTCGAGCAGGTCCAGCGGCGCGCCCTTTTTCCACCGCGCCTCGGACAACTGGGCACTTGCCAGAGCGTGGTCTGCGTCGACGATGCAAAACGCATTGAGCACTTCGTCGAGTTCGGAAATTCGCGTCAGCACGGCATTTGTCGCTTCGACCGGGGAGGCTTGTCCCGATCGATAAAGCGCCATGAGTTCTGTCGCGGTACAGTCGGCGAGGTTGGTTGCAGATGCACGCACCAGTGTCTCCTTGAATGCCGGATGCTCGGGGCCCGCAAGCCGGGCGCGCTGACTAAGCTTGGCGCCGCTGGACCGAGCAACCCAATTGTATTCACTCGCAACTCCAAAGCGCAACGATCCACGTTCGCTCTAATGAATACAGAACGAGGCGGTTTCGACATTGCGCTCGGCGCACCGGTGTCGTGCGCACGTTCTGCCGGGCGCAGCCGAAGCGCATAATGTCGTACCCCGGTGCTGCAACGATTAGCGGCACTGGGTAAACGATGCGTCCGGCAAAATTATCGTAGGGAGTTCGACGTGAATACTTTTCAATCCATCGGGGTCGCCGTCTTGCTCGCGGCGCCGATCTTGCTCACGAGCGCTTTTGCTTCGCCCAAGGGAGATTTGGAAACGGCGATGAGTTACGACGGGCTCCAGAAGATCAGTGTCAAGGGCATCGACCTTGCGTACGCAAGGCCAGGTGCGACCCTCGCTGGCTACAGCCGGGTCATGCTCGAACCGGTCGATGTTGCGTTCCACAAGGACTGGAATCCAACGAAAGCGCGGAGCCGGCTCAAGCTCAGCGCCGAAGAGCGCGAGAATATCAAGACCGGCGTCGCGAAGATCGTCTACGACGAATTCGTCAAGGCGCTGCAGAGTAAGAGCGGCTATCAGATAGTGAGCGAGGTGGGGCCGGACGTGCTGCGCGTCAAGGCCCATATCGTGAACCTCTTCGTCAACGCGCCCGATACCAAAACCGCAGTGCCCACGCGAACGTTCACAGTCTCGGGGGGCGAAATGACGATCTTTGTGGAGCTCTTCGATTCTGAGACAGGCGAGATACTTGCGCGTATAGCAGACCGGCGCGCCGCGCGGCGCGCGAGTAAGGTGACGCTCACCAATAGCGTAGTCAATGCCGACGAAGCCCGCTCCATCGCATCCGAATGGGCGCGCATCCTGCGGGATTCTCTCGACCGGGCGCACGCAATACGCAAATAGTAGCGCCGCGGCTCGGGCGCCGTGGTCATCCGGGTACCGCCGCGGCGATCGAACCGGAGGCTGGTTCAAGCGTCCGACTCTGTCACCCAGCGATCACCGGCGCTCTATCGGCGTCGGTGTGGCTTCGCGACGTAAACGAGGCAATCTGTCGCCTTGTCGTTGCGTCCAATCGGCGCGTTTCCTAAACTCGATTCGGCTTTTCGGCAAGCCGAATCCGAACGCGCATTTGCCGCATCAAAGCAGCAAATCAGGTGTATATCCCGTCGAGGGCGGAACCCTTTTGATTGAATGATCAATCCAGCCGGCTGCCATGCTGCACCCGACCCAGCACCGTCTGGTATCGACCGCGATGCAACTCTTCCGGGAGAAAGGCTACGCTTCCACAAGCGTTGCTGACCTGCTCAAGGCAGCCGAGGTCAACAGTGGGAGTCTGTACAACTTCTTTCCCGGAAAGCGCGAATTGCTGCTCGCGGTTCTGGAAGCCTACCGAAACGGCATCCGGGAAATGCTGCTGGAGCCGGCCTGGGAGGGCGTGAGTGATCCAATCGAGAAGGTATTCAGCCTGCTGGCCCGTTATCGGCAATGGATCGTAGCCACGGAGTGCCTCTATGGATCTCCAATCGGCAGCTTGGCCTTGGAGATCCACGATCCCGACCCGTCCGTGCGCGAGCTGCTGGCAGCAAATTTCCGGGCGTGGACTGACGCGGTGCACGAATGCCTACTCGAGGCGGGACCCAGGTTACCCGACACCGTTGACCGCGGCGCGCTCGCTGAATTCGTGCTGACCACGATGGAGGGCGGCGTGATGCAAGCACGCACTTATCGCGACGTCACCTACTTTGACCGGGCGGTGCAGCAGCTTCGGAACTACATGGAAATCCTGCTCTACGGTCGCTCGGGCCTCTCCGATTTTGTTCGGCAAGGCCTGGCCATGGGCGGCGCCGAAGCACTGTGAGGAGATCAAGGCGACCCGAGCGGTGCTCGCCTATTAAGGGTGGTAAGGTGGGCGCCGCCACCGGGGGTTGAACGCGGGCCGCTAACGGCGGTACTGTTGGCCACCTTGCTCGTTTCGCTCCAGCGCCTCGCTCACCGGGTAACGTCCCCGGCACCCATGAAGTTCCTTCCGTTTGGAACGGCGGGATTTCCCAGTGCCGCCAACGTTCTTTCCCTTCTTGGCACGGCGCTCCTCGCCGCTTGTGCGGCCCCTTTTCCCGCCAGCGACAGCGATCACGGGGCAGGCACCACTCTTGGCGCGCTGATGCTCTCCGGCCCCACTTTCGGGCGGGCGGCTCTGCTGCCAACCGTTTGTCTAAGCGGGGAGCGTCAATTCTTCCTCGGCTT
Organism: Edaphobacterium sp. (SeqCode); assembly: GCA_035937415.1. Lineage (GTDB taxonomy): Bacteria > Pseudomonadota > Gammaproteobacteria > Burkholderiales > Casimicrobiaceae > PALSA-1003. Next base: position 67,471 of record DASZIB010000086.1, read on the forward strand.
CGACCTTCACGATAAAAAGGCCGGTGTCGTCACGCGACTCGTAGTGGATCCCGCCGCCGGGCCGATGGTCCGGATCTTTGCCGTTTCCGCGCCATTCGATAAGACGGTTCTGTTCCATCGGGCTGAATGTCGGACGTTGCATTTCTCGCTCGAATCGACCGGGTGGCGGGTAAATCGAATTGACCAGCTCGACGTGTCGCTTGAACTCGACTGTCAGCTTCCCTCGGGCGAGAGTATCGTCGGTAAGGCATCCGCTCCCGGTTGTACCTAGCTCACCGACTTGCTTGGTTATCGCTGGCTTCGCGTGCGCAACTGCCCACTGCCTAACTAGCCTCGAACAATGCTCACGGTTCGCGATTTCTGTGAAGCCGACTTCGATGAACTGGTCGCCCTGTGGCACGAGACAAATCGCGTCAGTTACCCGTATGTCCGCACCCAGCAAGAGCGCACGGTGGCGGACGCCGCGCGCTACTTTCGATACAACATTCTCGCGGATTGCCACGTCTGGATAGCGGAGTCGCCCGTGCATCGGTATCTGGGCTTGCTTGCGCTCAGTAGTTCATGGATCAGACAACTTACGGTCTTCCGTCCATTCCAGCGGCAGGGTGTCGGAACTGCGTTGCTGCAGCAGGCAAGAAAGCATTCGCCTAGACAACTACGACTGTATACTTTTCAACGGAACATGGTTGCGCGAGCATTCTATGAACACCACGGGTTTAAGGTTGTGGCGCTTGGCGTGAGTCCTGCACCCGAAGGGGAGCCAGACGTTGAGTTGTGGTGGCAAAGTGCCTGACCCGTCGCTCAGGAGTCCGGACTTCGCGATTCGCTTGCTCCGTCGACCCGCGGTTTTGACAATGATGCATCGGATCGCGCAGTGAACAATCTCTTCTTTGGCATCATTGCCGGTGCATTTGGCGTTGCCTACATAGTCTACGGAAAACGGCAGACGAAGCTCGCGCCGGTGATAGCCGGTGTGTTGCTTTGTATCTATCCGTACTTTATCGAGAGCTGGCTTTGGCTCTGCGTCGTAGGCGCGCTGCTTCTTGCCGCGCCGTTTGTTATCGATTTCTAGCCCTGTCTCGAAGCAAACACCGGCAGGAACCCTGACGGCTCCCCAATACTCGCGCATTTTGGCGAAATCCGAGCGGGTACGTCCGGCCAGGCAATGCATTCCCAACAAAGATGGAGTAACCTCTGCCTAGCTGTTCGGGCCGAAGTATGTCCGTCGTACTCTCAGGCACCAACGGCACAGCGCTTGCTCGCTGAGTGGTCCTGCTCAATCCAAATACGAATAGTCACGATGGCGATATTCGATGTGCTGCGGGCGCGCAGGCGGGCGCGAACAACTGAAACGGCTCGCGACGTCCGCAATGATGCGAGGACGATGCCCGCAGCCACGGTGACCTCAATGCTGCTCAGGGCCCGTGCGCTGCTCGGCGCGTTGGCCATCGCGGCCACGATACAGGCGGCAGCTGCACAGGACACTATGGAGGACGGCTTGGCCGCCTATCGGAGCGGCGACTACGTGAAAGCCGTCGAGCTGTGGCGCGCGCTCGCCGAAAAGGGAGACGCTGTCGCTCAATATCGACTCGGTGCCATGTACGCCGAAGGCAGGGGCGTCGTGCAAGACGACGCTGCGGCGCTGACGTGGTTCCGGCGCTCCGCTAACCAGGGCAATGCCGAAGCTCAATACAATGTGGGTGCGAGTTATGCAGAGGGCGTTGGCGTGGGTCGAGACGAAGGCGAGGCTGCAAAGTGGTTTCGGCGCGCGGCCGAGCAGGGGATGGCCTTCGCGCAGATTAACCTGGGGCTGTTGTACGCAGCCGGGCACGGCGTTCCACAGGACAATATGGAAGCGATGAAGTGGCTTGGACTCGCGGTGATTGCGCTGCCGCCCGGTGGCCCGCGCTCCGATGCCGCACGCGCCATGCAGGATGTTGCCGACAAGATATCTCCCGAAGAGTCGCGCCAGGCGAGAGAACGGATCCGGGGATGGAAGGCGACGCCGGAAAAGAAGTGAAACAGCCAGATCTGATACTAAGCCGCTGGCGCGTCAAGGACCAATGGGAGAGGTTCAAGATCTTGTACAACTTGCGGGCCAGTCCTGACGGCTGATTGTTGCGCCGTCACAAGCATCGCGGCATGATGGCGCGCCGCCATTGGCCGTTGCGTTGCATGCTCCGTATCGCATGGGACTCGCGGCGCCGCAACCCGACCGCGCTATGTCCGACGGAAAACGTCCCGTACAACAACAATGGGTAGCGGCCACGCTACTTTGGTTGGCGGGGAACGGGTTGCGCCTCACGATCCTGGCCGTTCCGCCGGTTATCGCGATGATTCGCGACGACTTCTCCTTGAGCGCGACGGAAATCGGTTTGCTGAGCAGCATTCCACCGGCTCTGTTTGCGATTGCCGCGCTGATGGGCTCGCTGCTGGTTGCACACTTGGGTGTGAGGGGCGCTTTGATCGGCGGGTTGGTCTTGGTGGCAGCGGGCTCGGCGCTGCGTGGTGCGAGCGCGAGTTTTGCGGCACTGTTCGCGACCACAGTGCTTATGTCGGCTGGCGTCGCAGTAATGCAACCAATTATGCCGACCGCCGTACGGCAATGGCTGCCACACCGCATCGGGCTCGGCACGGCGATTTACACCAATGGTTTGCTGGTTGGAGAGGTCTTCCCCACGCTGTTGACGATTCCCTACATTCTGCCTCTCCTGCACGGAAGCTGGCGCCTATCGCTGGTGCTCTGGTCGCTGCCGATTGCAATAATCGCCATTGCGATCGCCCTCTTCGCTCCGCGACCACACCGGGAACCGGATTCGGCGCCAGGCACTCCAGACCGCTGGCTCCCAGATTGGCACCAGGGCCTCGTTTGGCGGCTTGGTCTACTATTCTGCTGTATCAACGCGATCTATTTCAGCGCAAACGCATTCATTCCGATTTATCTTACCAGCGCCGGTCGGGCCGATTTAATCAGCGCTGCGCTAACCGCGCTCAACTTCGGACAGCTACCGGCCTCGCTCTTGTTGCTCTTGGCTGCGGATAGACTTGAGTGCCGTGCGTGGCCATACGTTTTATCCGGTTTGCTCTCGTTCCTGTCGATCGTGGGGCTGGTCACGACGGTCGGCCCCGCAACCATCGTCTGGGCAGCGTTGCTCGGGTTCTCGGATGCGGCCGCGCTAATCTTGGGCCTGACTCTGCCGCCGCTCCTTTGCCATCGCGAAGATGTCGCGCGCACGTCGGCGGGGATGTTTACGATCAGCTACGGAGGTGCTGTCGCCATCGCGATCATCAGCGGCGCAGCGTGGGACCTGAGTGGAGTTCCAGCCCTCGCGTTCATGCCCTTGGCGGCGTGCGCGATTGGGTTGGTCGCGGTGACCGGCAGCCTGCGCGCGAAGAAAGAGCTTGTATGATTCGGTGCACACCGCCGATCCGTAACATACGAGGCCATCCGGCCGCCCGCGAGTAGCAAGCCCTTTTGTCTAGGCAGCCCATTGAGCATGCAGCGACTGATCGAAGTCCGTTCGTATAAACTCAAACCGGGAAGCGGCGCCAAGTTTCACGATTTGGTCGTCACGCAAAGCATGCCGTTGCTGGATAAGTTCGGAACGGAGGTCGTTGCATTCGGCCAATCGGTGCATGATCCGGACGCGTATTTCCTGGTGCGTGCATATGACAGCCTTGATCACCGGCGCCAGTCGCAAGAGGCATTTTATTCAAGCGATGCATGGAGGAACGGACCGCGACAATCGATCGTTGAGCTCATTGACACGGATTGGGATATCGTCTTGTGGCTGAGTTCAACCGCAGTCGACGCAATGCGCAACTCTCCGCTCTCCGGCAAAGCTTGAGTGCCGGTGCGACGTCACTAAAGTTACGGGAACTGAATCTCTTTCTTGTCCCGATCGCGCGTCCGGCGCCTTGCGTGGCCGGGTTCGGCTTGCTGCGATCGGTTAGAGCGGCTTGCGCGCTGCGACGCGTTGCGGCCATCCGAAACGCCTGCTAGTCTCGCGATCGAACCATAGTCCGACCTCCGATCAAACCACGGGAAGCGCGCATGAAGATATGGACGATGGCAATTCTCATCACGGTGAGCGGCGCAGCTTTGGCGCAGAGCCCCAACTTGAAGCCGGGTCTGTGGGAAGTGAAACCGATCCGCCATGTTGTCGACGGCCATGACATGGCCACACAGATGGCCGCCGCATCTGCCAAAATGGAGCAGGCGATGGCCAACATGACTCCCGAACAGCGCAAGCAGATGGAAGCCATGATGAGCGGCCAAGGCATGTCTCGGGGTGTCGCCGGAGGCGGCACGCGCATTTGCGTCAGCCAAGCCATGGCGGCCAAGGACAAACCGATGCTGGACTCCGAAGGCCGCTGCGAACCCGCCAAGGTGAATCGCAGTGGCAACAAGACCAGCTTCGAATTCAATTGCACCAACAATGGCCGTACCGAGGCTGGCAGCGGCGAAAGCACGCTCAGCGGCGACACAGTAACGACCCGTGTGGATATGACCATGACCGATTCTCGGGGCAGCCATACCGTGCAGAACGAATCGCAAATGAAGTATCTCGGCCCCGACTGCCAAGGCATTAAACCGAGCTACTAGCTGCCGTAGCAATGCCGACCGGTTATCGCAAAGACCTTGCGTTGCGCCAGGCCTGCCGCCGACCTGGGATGCCTAGACACCTTCGATGATGCGGATCTACAGGTCGGGCCCGTCGCCCAGAGCGGCCTGGTAGGCGTCGCTGTCGTGAGCGGCGACCACCTGTTCGACACTGTCGAATTCGCTCAGCACCGTGCGCCGCTTCAGCTCCCGTCCATAGCCTTCGCCGGTTCGCCACGCGCCAGAAAGCGCCCTCCGCTGGCAGCGAGCGCAGGACCGGCGAGCTTCGCGTATGCAGCACGTTTGTCAGGATCGTCCACCGCGGGATATGCACTGATCGAATAGGCCTTGGGCATCGTGTTTCCTCTGCTCGTTGCGGGTCGCGACGGATAAGTGTCCTGGTTGTCGGAGTGAGTGTTTGGTTGTGCCCGTCAACGGTCGGTGCTAGGCTGGTTAGGCGCAATACCTGCGTGGCTAGCCGACATGTTCGATCGTTGATAAGAGGCTCGCTATGGTCGTGTCTCGCTTTGCACTGGTTCTTCTCGTGCTCCTGGTTGGCTTTGCGTCGAGAGGGTACGCGGCGGAGGTAAAAGTTGGTGACCTCGCGCCCGTATCTCTCGGCAAGACCCTGGACGACACGTCAATCAGGGTCGGAGATAGCAGCGGCAAGGTAACGGTAGTCACATTTTGGGCGTCGTGGTGCGCGCCATGCAGGGCGGAACTACCGATCCTCGCAGCAATTCAAAAAGCTGCCGGGTCGGACCAGATTCGCGTCGTGGCTGTCAACATCGAGGGGGCGTGGGAATTTCGCCGTGTGGCTCACCGGCTGTCAGGATTGCAGCTGACGTTGACCAACGATGCCGATGGCAGAGTCTCTGCAGCATACGGCCGCGGCGCAATTCCGCATTTCGTCCTAATTGGACGCGATGGTCGTATCTTGACCGTGCATCGCGGCTACGACGAGAAGCATCTTGATCAGATCGTCGCCGACGTAAACGGCGCATTGGCGACGAGATAGCAAGCATGTTGGCGGACTGAACGGTCGGAGCCCGAGTTAAACAAGTCCGGTGATACGGGTCGCGTGTTGCGACGCTCCGATCTGCCAGCACGTCGATGCTGTCTCCGGGACAGTGAAAAGCTGCTCATTCGTTAGGCAGGCGGCGAAGAATCTACAAAGGAGAGCGAATTGGGACACGGCTTGTTCTATCATGTAATTGTCGCGCTGCTCGTCATCTTTCCCTGCTGGAAGATATTCCAGCGTGTGGGTCTTAACCCGGCGCTCTCGCTGCTCATATTCATCCCGGCCCTAGGTTGGTGGATCGCTGGAGCCATTTTGGCCTTCTCGAGATGGCCTGCGGTTGACGCGGCGCTGGGCGGAGGCACAACGAATGTTTAGCCTCGCCGTCGGATTTCTTATTGTGCTTGCGGTTCTGATCCTTTGGGCGTTCGTCGCTGTCTTCGGACGCATCCTAAACCGTGCCGGCTATTCCCGCTGGTGGCTGGTCACGATGTTGGTTCCGTTGCTGAACCTAGTCATGTTGTGGGTCTTCGCTTTTGCCGATTGGCCAGTCTCCAAGCCACCTGCACAAGCCTGAGCCCCGGACCCGCCGCCGGTGACGCAATAGGTTGCAAGTTCAATAGAACTCCATCTTTCGGACGCCAAGATACCTCGGTTCGCGAAATCCGGTTTCGAGATCTGCCCAAAAAACATTGTTGAGCACCGGTGGAAACACAATCTTACCTTCGAACTCCGTGCGCGCGAGGAACTGTGCGTCGATGATGTATTCGTGCGCCGCTTCGCGCGTCGAGGTGGAAAGCTCTCCAGATATTAAGCGGGCATGGAACCAGACCTTGCATTCTCGCGTATCGGGGGTGAGCAGTTCCTCGATGTAAACAATACGCTCGGGTTCGACCACCAGGCCAGACTCCTCCTCCACTTCCCGGCGAAGAGTGGCTTGCAGATCTTCATCGCCCTCGGCACCACCTCCCGGTGCGACCCAAAAGTCGTATGCATCAGCCTTGTGATGTCTTACAAGCAGAATCCGATCTTCGTGAACAACCAGGGCACCAGCCGCGATGCGATGCTTCATGGGACGGCTACGGAAGGCAGCAACCAGCGTTGAGCGGCCGGTACGCAGGCAGTGTCGTCGACAAGACGTCCGGGTCGCGCCCGCGGCTATCTGCCAGCGCTTGGCACAAACGAATGGACCGCTGCAGCAACCGGCACACCGTGGATGACAAGGCGATTGCGCGCGATGCACTCAAATTGCGCACCCACCTTCTCCGCCACCCGCCGACTCGCACCATTCTCGCTCGCGGCAACAATTTCGATCCTTGTTAGACCAACTGTCCCGAAGCCAAACCTAACCAACGCTCGGACGGCTGCCGTGGCCAGCCCGCAGTTCTGGCGCGACTGGCGCACCCAATACCCGAGAGCGGCCATGTTATGAAACCTATCGAGTTGGTGCAGTCCGGCACCACCGACATATTCGTGTGCAAGATCGAACATGCCAAACTCGTATGACTCGCCACTCTGCCACATCGCGTGGCACTTTTCGATCCACGCGATGCTTTCGGCTTCAGTATAGCGGGCATGACACCAAGGCAGCCAGCGCCCAACGGTGTCGATTGACTCTGTGACGGCAGCGAAAACCGCGCTTACATCCTCGATGCGGTACGGCCGCAACATGACGCGATCGGACGATAACGCAACTGGGGGAACGACGCGTAGCGCGCTCGGCGAGAGATCCGGGTTGGGCGTAGGCACGTCAGTTGGACTTTGCCGCGCTACTTCCGATGGGCGAAAAGTGCATCGTAGGCGGCCGGCGAAAATCCTTGGACACGCCGGCCATCCGCGATAAGCAGCGGGACTCCCTTGCCGCCGCCCGCACGGGCGAAGGCAGCCATTCCATCCTTGGTGTCAATGTCGAATTCCTGGTATTGCACGCCCTTCCCTGCCAGATAGGCTTTTGCCCTCTTGCAGAAACCGCACCATGCTGCTGCGTACAGGACCACTCCATTAGTTGGCGTGTCCGCAGAGGACGAGGCGCTCGTTCTCCGTAACTGCTCAACATAGGAGGAAGTGGCTGCGGGCAACGGGCTGCTTGGCAAGTTCTCGAACGTGATCGTCTTCTCGAGTCGACCTTCGGCTGGCGGACGGTCGCTGTAGACGATCCTGCCGTCGGGTCCGACGGATTTGTACAAGGTTTGCGCGCCTAGCGCCATGGTTGGGGACGCACCGCACAGAAGAAGGACTGCAACTCTGGCGAGGTTTCGCATATTAGGTCGGACGCCTGACGAATAGTGTCTTAACCAATGTCTCCAGACTATTCTATTACCTATCCGCCGAACCGGTCATGGTGGCGACTGTACGCCGCCCGACAAGGTCGCATTTTGCTGGGGACATGCGGCCTCGTTCCAGGCGCTGCTCGCTTCCGATTCACGCACGTCGAGCACCGTACGCGGGCTTGAGGATGCAATACAATAACGTGGTCTTGTGGCCGCCCGATCTTTGACCGCCGGCCGTAGTTCGCAGGAAACAATCCTCTCCTTGAAGACCTGACCGAATTCGAAGATGAGGATCGGTGTCGATTGCCGCCTTCATAGGCACGCGGGGATTGGCACCTATATCCGCGCTACCCTGCCACGTGTGGCCGAGCGGATGCCCCAAGTTGAATTCATGGTCGCAATCAACCCCGAAGACCGCGCCGTAGCACGCGAGTGGGGATACGGGCCGAATATGCGGCTGATCGACCATCCAACCAAGGCCCTGACCCCGCTTGACGTGTTCACCGCGGTTCCGGCGCGCCTACTCGATACCGATGTGCTCTGGTGGCCCCATGTGAATGTTCCGAGGAACGTACATCGTCCGTTGGTCGTAACGCTGCACGATGTAGCGCCTATTGCATTGCCTAGACCACAGGTCACATTTTCGGCCCGGATCGGCTTTCGGGTATTCCTGCACCGCGTGCGCACGAGCGCTACTGCTATAGCCTGTCCTTCGCAGTTCACACGGAGCGAGGCGATCCGCCTCGCCGGTTTCGCACCACAAGATCTGCAAGTCGTACCACTGGGGCCAGGGTCACTTGCCCTCCGCAGGGACGCTTCATCAGTCAACCCGTTGCCCTATTTCCTATTTGTTGGCTCGATCAGGAAACACAAAGGGCTGGCTACGCTGCTCGATGCTCTTGCGTTGTTGAGGGGACGAATCCCGCATCGACTGACTATTGTGGGCGCCTTCGAGGAACTGCGAAGTGGAGATCGGCACGTACACGCCGCGATTCAGGCATTGCAAGGTCGGGTCCAGTATCTCGGGCGAATCGACGACACAACGCTCGCGTCGATTCTGAATGGCGCCGAGGCGCTCGTCTTTCCCTCGGAGTACGAGGGATTCGGCTTCCCACCATTGGAGGCCATGACAACGGGGGTCCCGGTCATCGCGGCGAGTGCTGCGGCCTTGCCCGAAGTGTTGGGAGAGGCGCCCCTGTGGTTCGAGCCGGGCAACGCGGTCCAGTTGGCCACCGCCATGGAGCGCGTTGCCACTGAAAAGGACCTTCGGACCAAGCTCCTTGTTGCAGGGTTTAGCCGGGCGAACATGTATAGCTGGGATCGCTGCGCGGACACCATGGCGGAGATGCTCTCAAGCGCCGCCGGTAGAGTCCGCTGAACAATGGAAGCTGACTTCAGGTCGTGGAGACGCTGCTTGCGCGCGAGCAGCTAGTCGGCAACCGATCCGAACGGCTCCGTCCATTTTCCCCGCCACCTGTAGCCCCGGACGACGTATCGTTGTGCTGTTGTTCTTAACACCGCCCCTCGTCTAAGAAATGCCGCCGCTTATCCGACCCTGTCATTCGCGGTGGGTCATCGGAGTACGCTGCTAACGCCACATGAACGCGCGAACTCAGCGGTAGGCATGACGGACACCACGCGCAGCAGACCCGAAGTGCTACGTGAAGGGATTGCCCGAGCCGTGCGCGATACGGAGGCATTGCTCGTGGCAGGTGACCGCGGCGAGAGGGCACATGCGTACTTGGCGCGTGCCCGGACGCTGGCGGCAGAGCTCAAGGCACTGTCCCTGCGCATGGGGTCCGCGGAGGGCTACGATGATGCTGTACGGATGCTCGCGATCATCGAAGAGCTCCAAGCCGATCTCGATCCCGCCACCGACGCGAAGTAGTCACTAGTACGTCGTCACGCGCAATCCGCCGAACCAGCCTGTACTTTGGCATCCTGGCGGCAACGAGGCACTGGCACTAAAGCGGCCGGTGACGCCAGTAACGTTCACTTGTATTTCGTAGAGAAAGAACGTTCCCGTTGCCCCATCAGTGCAACTATACGTGCCACTGACGTCGCCCATCTGGCCGAATTGGACTAGCGTTCCCGGATACGAGCAACTCGCGCCTGTGGCAGGAGTACTTTGCAGTTTAAATGATTGACCGCTTTGGGTGATGTCGAAGACGCCGATCTTCTCGACCGTGCCATCTTGTGCAGGATTGATGCAGCTGGTAATGACGGAGTGAAAGCCACCGCCATAGTGGCCGCTGAAATCGTCATTAGCGAGTGTCTCCCGGACAATATTCTTGTTCACTGTCACACCGTTCACGACGTACGTGAGAGTTCCGGTGTTGACGGTCTGCGCTGACCACGTCATCGTCCCGACTTTGGTCGCGGTAACGTTCGCGGGATTGAAGGGCACTGTTCCGAAATAGGGACCGGTTGTCGTGTAGAGATCGCCGGTCCAGGCAAAGCTGCTGCCCGTGTATTGCATTGTTGCCACGTACCACACCGGAGTGCCGGTCGTGTCATACACGAACAAGGTAGCGAAAACTACGCTGGCGCGGTGCACAAGCTCAATTCCCCACCCGGATTCGGCCTGGATATACCAAAGGTCGCTCTGGTCGGTCGTAAACGACGTGGGATAAGCAGGTGAGGCGAGCAGAGAAGCGGCGGCTAGCAGAACGCCGGCGGCATGACGAAGCAGTTTCATTGTGGTTCTCTCTTAGTAGGAGTACGGACGGTCGCTTTCCGGGACCGTCGTCCGGCTTGAACATTCCGAGCGATAGGCTACGCCGGCCGAGGGCCGTGCGCTAGACATCGCGCGTTAGGTGTCGCACAGCATGCCAGCCGGGTGCCGTGCTTATTGCGCGTACGTGCCGAGCTTTCGCGGTAATGACGGCCTGCAGAGTGATTCCTACGGCGAGGGCGAAGGGTGCGCCGTAGAGCAAAACCGTCTGCCAATCCGTGAGGTTCACTACCGTCAATGCGAACACGGGCACTACGACTGACAGGCCGATCAGAATGCCGGCCATGAAACTGCCGGCATCCCGCAACGTTGCTACGGAATTCTTCATGATTTCACTCCGATCCGAACAATCGTCGCCTCCTGGCCCAAGATGGTCTGTGCGCTACCGCACCTAAATGGCGATAGAGGTATCTTAGAGCTTACGGATTGGAGGCGGTTTAAGATGGAACGGACCGGGATCCCATTCTCGCCGCCATTGGCTGGTCACCCCCGTGCAAGCGATGGCGGGGTGTCAAACTTTGGCTAAGATGGCGCCTCGCTACTCAGAGAGATGTCTATGATCACGGTACACCACCTCAATAACTCTCGTTCGCAGCGCGTGCTGTGGCTTCTGGAAGAACTCGGAATCGGTTACGAGGTTAGGCGCTACGAGCGGGACCCGAGGAGCATGCTTGCGCCAGCGTCGCTGCGGGCGGTGCATCCGCTCGGCAAGTCGCCGGTGATTACCGAGAACGGGCTTACCATCGCCGAATCGGGCGCGATCATTGAGTATCTGATCGAGCGCCACGGCGGGGGTAGGCTGATACCGCCGGCGGGCACGCCGGAGCGCCTGCGTTACACCTATTGGCTGCATTTTGCCGAAGGCTCAGCAATGGCGCCACTGCTGCTCTCGCTCATTTTCAGCAGACTGCCGCGCCAGCCAATGCCATTCTTCGTGCGCCCGATCGCGCGCGGCGTATGCAGCAAGGTGCTGAGGACTTTCGTTGAACCGCAGCTTAAGACGCACCAGAAATTCATGGAGGACGAACTGGAGAAAATCACCTGGTTCGCGGGCGAAGAGTTCACGGCAGCCGATATTCAGATGAGCTTCGTGATCGAGGCATCTGCCGCACGCGGCGGATTGGACCATACGCGCCCGAAGCTGATGGCCTGGCTCGAGCGCATCCACGAGCGCCCCGCCTACAATCGCGCCTTGGAAAAAGGCGGCCCTTACGAGTTGCTGCGTTAGCTTATCCACGGACCTAACCCGCCATGCGTCCCACGCCCTCTCGTGGCTACCATGACGATCCCGGCATTTGCTTTGACCGCGCGAAGGCCCGCTCCCGGCATTTCGGTGCGTCACGGCAGCATATCTGGCATCGGGTCGTCAGCCTTTGCATTCACCCTTGCGGCGGCGTAGGCTAATCGCACCCACGTCGACGCCGTTTCCGGGACGGGGAAGTGCCTAGTCTAGTTAGGGCTACGACTGGCAAGTCATTCTGCTTAGGCGGCACGGCCGAATCCCATCCTCACGCTTCCCACATGGCTGATCCGCGCGTCTTCTTCGCAGCCGAACGAACCCTCCTTGCGTGGATTCGCACCGGTCTCACCATCATGGGCTTTGGGTTTGTCGTTGCCCGTTTCGGTCTTTTCCTGAGCCTTCTCGCTGCCGAGCGCGTGCCATCGGCCGCTCCGAGCACATCTCCGACGCATTTTTCAAGCGGTATTGGCATAACGCTCGTACTGCTTGGCGCCGTATCCATGATCTTCGCCGCGATTCAGCACCGCCGCTTTGTTTTGTTGCTGCCAGTCGGTGACGTCCCCCGGATGCACAACCGCGCATTCCCTGTAATATTGGCGCTCATCCTCGGTTCGCTCGGCCTCCTCCTATCGATCTACCTTGCCGTTTAGCTATGTCGTGGGTTGCGCGAGGAGTGCTGGTTCGCCGCGGTAGGGATTTTCTTGGAGGCCCGTGATCCTGCATCGCGTCCTGGTGTTTGCCGTTGTCGGAGTCTTCCTATCGGCTGGCGGCTGTTCGGCGCCAGATGTCCGGCCTTCTAGCGCCGTTGTCGACGAGCTCATGCTCAAGTCGGGCCTTTGGACTCAACTTGCTCAGGTGGAACCAAATATGCAGATTGGGATCTCTCAGGCGCACGCAAATTCAGGCCAGCTAACCGAGGGAGACATGGAGCACCTCAGCAAGGCTATCGCCACCACGTACGCTGCAGATAGCCTTCGGAAGGCGGTAAGAGATCAACTTCTCGTTACGCTCTCTTCGCAGGACGCCGCAACCGTTCTGCGGTGGCTGGCAACGGATTTGGGTAAACGAATTACTGCGCTCGAGGAAGCGGGGTCGAGCCCTGGTGCAGCCCTCGAGAGGCAAAATGCGGGTCCTCGAGTCTTGGCAAGTCTCTCCGCTCCGCGCAAAGAACGGGTGGAACGACTTGCAAGAGTGACCCTGTCGGCCGAAGGGGCGGCCGCCATTATCATCGATTCGATGGCCGGAATCGCCCGCGGCCTAGCGGTAAGTGGCCCTGACGCCACTAGTGACAGCGTCGACGACCTGAAATCGAAGTTCGAATCTCAGAGGGCTCGGTACATTGAAATGCTCGGGCCGCAGATTGTTGCCGATTATGCAGCAATGTATCAACCCTTGTCGGACCAAGAACTGGACCAATACGTGACATTTTGCGAATCTGCCGCAGGGCAGAAATACGCCGCGGCTAGTCTAGACGCTATTGACAAGGCACTCACTCAAGCGGCGGTACGCCTCGGTCAGCAGTTGCTTAGAATGCCGCCCGATATCTCGCGCAACCCGGACCCCCACCGTCTCGGTCGCTTCCGTGTCCAGCCCGTTGCTGCGTAAATGAACCGATATTTCGGCATGGCCCTTCTCCTGGTTGCAGCACTGCACGCGGTGGATGGGCATGCACAAGTTGCCGTCGTTCCCAATGTCGACCACGAACGAATGCTCTCCAGCTCCAATGCGCTACTCGCGGCCAACAAGCGGCTGGTATACGACTTCTGGCGAGAAGTCTTTGAAGCCGGTCACATGGAGCTTGCCGAAAAGTACATGGCGGAGGCTTATATACAACACAATCCAAATGTGCCAACCGGCAGGGCTGCATTTATCGCTTACTTCTCCCAAAATGTCACCCCGCAATCCATCGAACCCCGGGTAAAGGCACCATTGGTAGCAATTCTGGCCGATGGTGATCGGGTGGTTCTTGTTTTTGTTCGCGAAGCGATGGATCCAAAGGACTCCACGAAGAAATACACGACAACGTGGTTCGACATGTTCCGGATTGAAGGCGGGAAAATAGCGGAACACTGGGACCCGGCAACAAAAAGACAATGACACGAACGCGCATGGTCCCAACGGCGTCGAGCGACCGGCGCGCCATTCGGCTGGCGCACAAACCTCATGTCTCGGCGGGTGAAAGTATTCTTAAGGTCGGCCCACAGTAGACTTTAGGTAGTGCCTCCCGCGAGGCGCGTACACAAGCGCGCCATTCTGGGCAGAACGTCTAATTGCGGCAGGCGGCCGACGCGGGTGCCGGCCGTGTGGCGGGAGTTACTGAACGCTACGTAACCGACCGCGCAACGAGTAGCGGTTGGAGGTAGGGCGCTTGTAACCCCGGCGTACCCCACGGGAGAGGCGGAAAGCCAGCATATCCGCAAACCTTTGATTTAACTGGTAGCGAGCGAGGGACTCGAACCCCCGACCAAAGGATTATGATTCCTCTGCTCTAACCAGCTGAGCTAGCTCGCCGAAGGGGCGCCATTATCCGTGATCGCCCAGTACGCTGTCAAAATCCGTCAGGCCAGTTTCCTGCGGAGGAAGCGCAGCACCGGGCCGATCAGCGGCAGCTTGGCGTAGAGCTCTTCAGCAGCGTCCCAGTAGTCGCGGTGATAGCTGACCTTGCCGTCGGCGGTGAATTTGAGGTGCGAAGCGCCGTGAATCGCCTGGAGTTCGCGCCGCCGCCAACGCCGGATCCGGAACGTGAAAACCCAGACCAGTAGCGCGCCCTCGGCATCGGCAACCGTGTCGGTGATTACAAACCGGCAATCGTCAAGCTGCTCGAACATGTGTGCAAAGACGTATGCTATGGCAGGAACTCCGCGCACCTCATTGAATGGATCGCGGAAATACGCGTCGGCTGCATAGATTTCGCCGATGCGCCCAACGTCGTCTGGGGCGATATGCTCGAAGAACGCGACGACTCGCGCGAGGATCCCGGCGTCAGTCACAGCCCGGTCGCCCTGCGGATCAGCGCAAAGTACCACCGGTACGGCAGGATGCGCAGAAATTTGAGCTGCCGGGTAAACGCCTTCGGAAAGTGGATCTCGAACTCGCCCGCAACGAGCCCCGCGACGATCGCAGTCGCCGCCGCCTCCGCTGTGATCAGGTGCGGCATGCGGAACTCGTTTCTGTCCGTTAGCGGCGTTTTGACGAAGCCAGGATTGATGAGATAGACCCCAAGGCCCTTCGCGTGCAGGTCGAGGTAGAGCGTCTCGGCGAAATTGATCAGCGCGGCTTTCGACGCGCCGTAGACCAGTGCCTTGGGCAGGCCGCGGTAGCCAGCGACGCTGGACACGATCCCGATGGCGCCCTTCCGCTGCGCCAGGAGCGCCGGTAACACGACAGCCGTTGTCTTGATGACGCCGTGGAGGTTCGTCTCCAGGAGCGCCATCGCGTTTTGCTCGGTCAGCTCCCAGGCGCGAATCTCTGCATGCGTTCCGGCGACGATCAAGACGAGGTCCACGCCGCCCCAAGCGGCGCGGATGCGGAGCCACGCGGCGGCGACCTGCGCGCTATCGGTGTAATCCAGCGGCTCGGTATGCGCGTTGGCGCGGCCATCCGCGACTTCAGTGAGGAGCTCTGCATTGCGCGCGGAAATCGCGACGCGCGCACCTGCTGCAAGCAGCACTCGTGCCGTCGCGGCGCCAATGCCGGTCGACGCGCCAATGATCCAGACGCGGCATTCGGGCCAAGCGGGGAGCGGGGGGTTGAGGGCCATGGTGTCCTTACCGTGACCTTTGGAACCCGAGTAACGCAGCGGCGGCGCCGAGTTTGAGCAGGCAAGGGATGAACGCGTATACGAATGCGAGCGCGGTCAGAGCCGCTGCATCGCGTCCGCCGGGTCGGTAGCCTAGGGCCTCGAGCAGCGGCAGCGCGATGCCTGCGGCGAGCGAGAGGTTGAGCTTGGTCGCCAAGGTCCAAAGCCCGAAGTAACTGCCGGTTCCTTCCATGCGGCCGCGGCGCCCGATGACATCGGCAAGCAGCGAAGGCGGTAGCGCGAGATCGGCGCCGAGCGCGACGCCTGACAGTACGCAAATCACGGCAAACGCGCGCGTGTCGCCCGCACCGAGCCGCGAGGCCCAGACGAACGCCGCAATCGCGACACCCATCGCCACTAGCCACGCCTGCGGCTTGCCGATGCGAACCGAAAGTCGCACCCACACCGGCATCCCCGCGGCACCCGCGGTGAAATAGAGCGCGAGAAACAACCCCTGATGCGCTTCGGCGTCGAGCACGTCGGCGATGAAGAACAATACCAACGTCGCTGGAATTGCCGCAGCGATGCCGTTCAGCATGAATACAACAAGCAGTTTGCGGAACAGCGGATCGGTCAGCGGGCGCGCGATGTGGTCGCGCAATCGCGGCCGGTGGCCGGAAACAACAGCGGGTCGGGCGCCGCTCGGCGTGCCGAGCAACGTGATCGCGACACAGGCGAACGTGAAGCCAGCGAACAGAATCGCGAAGTGACCCAAACCACCGTCGTCTCCGCCAAGAAAACTCGGCAGCACTGAAGCGATCACGACTCCGCATAGCGCGAGGCCTTCGCGTACTGCCGTGATGCGCGTGCGCTCGACCGGGTCCGGCGACAACTCGGCTCCCCAGGCGTTGTGGTTGATCGTTGCCAGGCTGAAAGCGAAGTAAACGATGGCGAGCATGGCGCCAAGCCATACAACCAGTGCAACCTCGCCGCGCGGGAGCGGCCGGAACAATCCCACCATGCCGAGCGCGAGCAGCGGAGCGGCGAGCGCGAGCCAGCGCTTGCGCGAGCCACCGCGGTCGGAGAGAACGCCCAGCAAGGGGTCGATCGCGCCGTCGGCGAGGCGCAACGCGAGCAGCACCCCGCCCAGCAGCGTCAGGTCGAGGCCGAGATGATCGCCGTAGAACTTCGGCAAGTGGACGTATAACGGCAGTGCCGCCATCGCCAGCGGTATTCCGAACGCCCCGTAAGCAAACAGCGTGGGCGCGGGCAAACGATGCGCAAGCGCGGCAGTAGCGGTTGTCACGTCATTCCTGCGCCGCTGCGGCGCGCCTAACGCTCGCCGAGAAGTTCCTTGCGCAGGGCCGGCTCGGAGGTTCGCGGGTCGAACCAGATGCCAAAAAAGGCCTGGGCAAATTGACGATCGTCGATCTCCCCGAGCAAGCGACCGTTGCGGAAGAAGCGAACGCCCTTGCCCGGCAGGTTGACACCAGTTAAGCGATCACCGTTGCCGACGTCGGGGAAGAGGCGCTCCATCTGCTGGCTCCAGCGCGCGCGTTCCTCGAGCGAGCCGTACCCGAGCTTCGCTATTTCGACCACGCTACGTTTGGCAATATCCGTGCCGCGGAACTGACGGTGGTAGACGAGATCCAGCGCGAACGGTTGTTCGGGGGCCCAACCCGGCGTTGGGCTCCAGTAGTAGCCATCGTAGATTGACAGGCCGAAGAAGGTCAGCTCACTACTGCCACGCAGCGCGACCTCGGGTAGCAGCGCAAGTACCCCCGGCGCGAGCAGTGGCGCCTTGACCTGGGCGAACGCGGCGCCGGTCACGATCAGGAGCAGTGCGAGGCTACGTTGCAGACAGCGTGTATTGCGCGACATCGGTGGTTTCGCTGGCGAAGCCGGCGGCACAGTACGCCAAGTAGAATCGCCAGCAGCGGATGAATCGCTCATCGAACCCTTGTGCGCGCACCGCGTTGACACTGGCATCGAACGCTCCCAGCCAGCGCTTCAACGTTTCCCCGTAATCGTGGCCGAAGCGATAGATGTCGTCAACCTTGAGACCGGCACGAAGCGCCTCGGCAACGAAGCGTGACGGTGACGAGAGCATGCCACCAGGAAAGATATATTGCTGGATGAAGTCGCTGCTCTGGCGGTATTGGTGGAAGCGATCATCGGCGATAGTGATGGACTGAACGCAGGCGCGTGCACCGGGCTTGAGTGCTCGCCGCACGGCGCGAAAGTAGGCCGGCCAATAGCGTTCGCCGACGGCCTCGAACATTTCGATGGAAGCCACGCCGTCAAAGTGGCCGGTCACGTCACGGTAATCCTGGATCCGCAGGTTCACGCGATCGGCGCAGCCAGCTCGGGTTATTCGCTGTCGTGCATAGGCCGTCTGGGCGTCGGACAGGCTGACTCCGGTGACGTTGCAGCCCGCGCGGGCTGCGGTTTCCGCAAATCCGCCCCAGCCGCAGCCAAGCTCCAACAGATGCGCCCCAGGCGCTGGCGCGAGCTGCCGCAACACACGGGCGTACTTGGCTTGCTGAGCCGAGGCGAGCGGGCGAGTCATATCGCCATCAAAGAGCCCCGCAGAGTAGGTCATGGTCGGATCAAGCCAAAGACGATAGAACGCATTGCCAAGATCGTAGTGGGCCATGACGTTGCGCGGTGCGCGACGCCGGCTGTTGCTGCGCAGGAAGTGCCGCAGCCGAAAGTAGAGTTGCCGCCAGCGACGACCGTAGAAGGCGCCGTCCAGCGCGCGCCGGTTGCACGCCAGCAACGTGAGCAGTGCAATGAGGTCCGTCGTCTCCCAGCGGGCGTTCATGTAACTCTCCGCGAACGCGACGTCGCCACCGACGATGACGCTGCGACACACCGCCCAGTCGCGCAGATGGAGCTCAGCCTCCAGCCCGAGCCCCGCAACCGGACCGCCGGGACCGAAGCGGCGCGTGACTCTGTCCGGCGTTGTGACGATCAGCGCGCCGCAGTCGAGACGGTTGAGCAGCGCCAGAACCAGGCGTCCCGCAGCGGGTGTTGCTCCGCGGCGCGCTGCCGAGTTTAGCGGCGTGTCGAGCGCGGTCATCGCGTCGTCCGTTGCAGCGGAGGCGCAGGTTTGGCGACGTACGGCACGCGTCGCATCCACAGCTTCCACGCCTGCCAGTGAATGCGCAGGATCACGCCGAGCGTAAACCAGCGATAACGCCACAGCAGGCCGCGCACGGCAGTCGGCGACAACGGCTCGGCGATACCGGATACCGCGGTCTCAAGCAGCGGTTCCGCGTCTGCGTCGTCGCTGCCGTCGGCGGCATCGTTGTAATCAATGCGTGCCAGCCAGCGGTCCGAAGCGAAGTGAAAACGAAAACGGTAGCCGCCCTTGATCTCGCAGAAGGGAGAGACGTGAAAGACCTTGCGGCAGGCGACCGTCTCGCCGGAGACGAGCGGGCGATTGTCCGGATGGGCAAGCAGATAGTTGTGGCACTCGCCGAAGGTGTTGCAGACCTCGCACAGCACTGCACGAACGCTGCCCTCGCGGTCGTGGCAGACCCAGAAGCTGACCGGATTGAAGACATACCCAAGCATGCGCGGGAAGGCGTACAGGACGATTTCCCCGTCGGCGACGACGTTTTCCGCGGCGAGCAGGCGCCGCAGCCACGGCTCGAGCGCCGTGCCGTCGCGCGCGCCATGATCGCAATCGAAGAAGCTCACGAGCGCACGCCGGTTGAGCGCCATCCCCAGCCGCGGCAGGGCGCCGATTTGTGCCAGCGGCAGCGCCAGGCAGACCGACCGGTAGGTGAACGCATTGCCGACCGGCCGACGGCGGCGATGCATGACTTCACCGTGAATCAACGAGGGCGAGGCGTTGCGCATGAGCAACCGAGCGGTTCAGGCCGCCGCCAACTCGGCGGTGGCGATTGCCGACCGCGCCGCGATGCCCTGCGCGACAACATGCGCCGAAGCGAGCCCGTCCTCGTGAAAGCCGTAACCGAGCCATGCGCCGGCATACCAGGTATGCCGCGCACCCTGAAGGTAGGCGAACCTTTGCTGCGCAGTGACGGCGGCGCTTTTGACGAGCGGATGCGAGTACTCGAATTCGGCAATCAGGGTTTCGGGGTGCGGCTCGAACGGCGGATTGAGCGTGCACAGCAATGGCGTGGTGAACGGCAGCGACTGGAGCTCGTTGAGCCAATAGCTGACCGCGACGGGCCGCTCGGAAGCGGCGGCATCGACGGCGAGATGATTCCACGCTGACCACGCGCGGCGGTGTCGCGGCATGAGCCGAACGTCGGTGTGCAGCAAGACGCGGTTGGTCTGGAAGCGAACGCTGCCGAGCTGCGCCGTTTCCTCGCACGAGGCGTCGGCAAGGAGCGCGAGCGCCTGATCGCTGTGGCAGGCGAGGACGACTTCGTCGAAATGCTCCGCCGGTACCCCCGCCGTCTCGACCTCGACGTGGTCGCCGCGGCGGCGAATCCGGCGCACCGGGGTCGAGGGGCGCACGTCGGCAAGACGTGCCGCGATCCGGTCGACGTAAACGCGTCCGCCGCGGGCAACGGAGCGCCATTGCGGCCGGCCGAAGATGCTTAGCAGCCCGTGGTGGTAGCAGAAGCGCACCAGTGTTGGTAGCGGAAAGTCGAGGATCTGGCGCGAGGATGAGGACCAGATCGCGGCCGCCATGGGCAGCACGTACCAATCCCGAAACGGCGCGGAGTAACCGCGCGCGTCGAGAAACTCGCCAAGCGTCACCGCCGGCACCCGCCCCTCGCGCTGCATCGCGGTGGTCTCGCGATTGAAGCGCAGGATGTCGACCAGCATGCGCCAGAACCGGGGCCGCAGCGCGTTCGTCGGTTGCGCGAACAGGGCGGCGAAATCGGTACCCGACCACTCGATGCCTGCCGTGTCGTTGCGCACCGAGAAAGTCATCGTGCTCGGCGCCGACAGGACGGCCAGCTCGGCGAAGAGCGCGACGAGTTTCGGATAGGTGCGTTCGTTATAGACGAGAAAACCGGTGTCGACCGGCGCAGTGGTCCCGTCCAGGGTCACGTCCACGGTGTGCGTGTGCCCGCCGAGATAGTCGTTGGCCTCGAACAGTGTGACCTGTCGGCCCTGGCGAGTGAGCAGCCACGCACAGCCCAGTCCGGCGATGCCGGCACCGATGATCGCGACGCGCAAGCTCCCTCCCTGAAAGGAATGGCGCGGGCGGCGGGAGCCGGTCCCCCGCGGTCAGACTCTGCGTGGCTGGTCAGTCAATGAGTGCCGCGCCCACGCCCGCGATCTCTGCATACGCAGAATGATTGTGGATGGATTCAAAATTCTCGGAGGCAACGCGGAAGCGACCTATACGCGGGTCGCGCTTGAGTCGGAGGGCGATATCGCGGACCAGGTCTTCGACGAACTTGGGATTGTCGTACGCGCGCTCGGTGACGAACTTTTCATCGGCCCGCTTGAGCAAGCCGAAGAGCTCGCACGAGGCCTCTTCCTCGGCAATGCGCGCCAGCTCCTCGAAGCCCAGCTCCCCCCTCACCTCGACCCGCACGGTGATATGCGCGCGTTGATTGTGCGCGCCGTAGTCGGCGATCTTCTTGGAGCAGGGGCAAAGGCTCGTGACCGGCGCCAGAAGCTCCATCGAGAGTCGAGCCTTCCCGTCGCCGCCTGTTTCCACGGCCAGGCTCGAGTCGTAATCGAGCAGGCTTTCGACCCCTGAAACGGGCGCGGACTTGCGCATGAAGTAGGGAAACCGCATCTCGATGCGGCCAGTGGTGGCACCGAGCCGGTCGAGCATGCGCTGATGCATGGCGCGGAATCCGGCGAGATCGAGGGGTGCGCGCGGTTCCTCGAGGATCTCGACGAAGCGCGACATGTGCGTGCCTTTGACGTCGTGCGCGAGCCCGACATACATCCCAAACTCGGCAATGGTGTTCTGCACACTACCATCGGCCGTGCGCAGCGCGACCGGATAGCGCAACCCTTTCACGCCCACCCGCTCGATTGGAAGCTCGCGCGCGTCGGGCAGTGATTGCGTATCGGGCAGCGGTAGATGCTCAGGGGCGTTCACAGTCAACCCTTTTGCGGGGCAGGCTTGGCGGCGAGCAGTTTTTCCAGCACGCCAACCAGCTCGCTATTGTCCGGTTCGACCTTGCTGGCGAAGGTCGCTGCCGGATTACCGTTGCGATCGATCAGGTACTTGTGAAAATTCCATTTCGGCGTCTCGCCGGTGCGCGCGGCCAGCTCGACGTACAGCGGATTCGCCTTGAGGCTGGCAACGCTGGTCTTCTCGAACATCGGAAACTGCACGCCGTACGTCAGGCGGCAGAACTGCGCAATCTCGCGATTGCTGCCGGGCTCCTGCGCTCCGAAATCGTTCGACGGAAAGCCCAGGACGACCAGGCCGCGATCCTTGTATTTGCGGTACAGCCCCTCGAGCCCCTCGTACTGGTGGGTATAGCCGCAGTAGCTGGCCGTGTTCACGATCAGCAGCACCTTGCCGCGATACTGACACAGCGTTTCGGGCTGGCCGGTCTGCAGGCGATTGAACTCGTGGTCGAGCAGCGCCGGACAGGAGCCGCCCTCGCCAGCCGGAACCTGCGCCAACGCATTGCCGGCGCAAAACGCCGCGCCGGCAAGCAATACTGCAACGATGGAATGCGAGGGAGAGCGGACCATTTGGCAGCGTTCGATTCAGCAACCAGGACACAGTATATCAAAGTTATTTGTCATGGACAGTTCACGCGAAACGTGAGCTTTCAACGGAACCCTTAGCGTGGTATGGTCAAGTTGTCTAGGACGAAGTAAGGTTTTATGGAAACCCAGACTTCCCCGCTCAACATCAGTGCGGTCGAGCGCGAAACCGGGCTGTCGAAGGACGTACTGCGAATATGGGAGCGGCGGTACGGTTTTCCACACCCGCAACGCGACAACAACGCCGAGCGGCAATACGCTGCCGACGAAGTCGCGAAGCTGCGTGCGATCAAGCGGCTCATGGATACCGGCTTGCGGCCGGGAAAGCTGATCCGCCAATCGCTCGATGAACTCAACGCGCTGGCGGAGAAGCGCGTCCATCCACGCCGCGAAACGCTCGCGCCGGCGATCGAGCGCGACGTGCTGTCGCTGCTCAAGGCGCACGACGCCGCAGGGCTGCACGGCACATTCGCGAGCCTGCTCGTGCGCCATGGGGTGCAGCGCTTTGTCATCGAGACAGTCGCCCCGCTCAATCGCGCGGTCGGCGAGGCCTGGATGCGCGGCGAGCTGCAGGTTTTCGAGGAACATCTGTATACCGAGCAGTTGCAGGGTGCGCTGCGCGGTGCGCTGGGTACATTGCCGCGGCAAAGCGGCCCACCGCGACTGCTGCTCACCACGGTGCCCGGCGAACAGCATGGCATCGGTCTGCTGATGGTCGACGCCCTCGTTTCACCCGAGGGTGCGCAATGCATTTCGCTTGGTACGCAGACGCCGTTTGAGGACATTCGTCGCGCCGCGGTCGCGCACAAGGCGCATGTCGTCGCGTTGTCATTCTCGATGGCCTATCCCCTGCGGCAGGTCGGCGAAGCCTTGGCGACGCTCCGGCGGCAGCTGCCTCCGGCGGTCGCGCTCTGGGCGGGAGGCGAGGTTACGCGCCGGCTGCGCAAGAGCCTCCCCGGCGTGCAACTCATCCCCGACATCGGGGACACCCTCGCCGCACTCAAGAGCTGGCGCGCCGAAACGGGACCCAGCGGTTCGCGCTAGGCGCCTGCAGCCGGCGCTGAGCCGCGGCGAAGCGCGGGCTCGGCAATGGCGGAGCTTGACGGGGTGGTACCATCGCGGCCGCCGGTGTTACGCTATTCGGTCTGACCTGCGTCTGCAGCGGTCGCTGCGACGTATAAGAAAGCACGGCCAGCACTGCGTTGGTGCAGCCGACTTCGCAGCGGGAATCAATCGATGCTCTACCACGAATTGTTCAAGGCTTTCGAGCAGATGCGCTGGAGCCTCCAGGATGACGTGCCCTGGGATCGCTTCGACGCCGCACGGCTGTCCGACGAGCAGGCGCGCACCATCAAGATGAACGCAATAACCGAGTGGGCGGCGCTCCCCGCGACCGAGATGTTCTTGCGGGACAATCGCGGCGACAGCGACTTCTCGGCGTTCATGTCGATCTGGTTTTACGAAGAGCAGAAGCATTCGCTGGTGCTGCAGGAGTACCTGCGGCGATTCCGTCCCGATCTGGCGCCGACTGAAGCGGAGCTGCACGCAGTACGCTTTGAATTCGATCCCGCGCCCGCGCTGGAAACTCTGATGCTGCATTTCTGCGGCGAAATCCGCCTCAACCACTGGTATCGCCGCGCCGCCAACTGGCATTCCGAACCGGTTATCCGGCACATCTACCGTCTGATCGCCCAGGACGAGGCACGGCACGGCGGCGCATACCTGCGCTTCATGCGCCGGGCGATTGAGCGCTCCGGCGAGGAAGCGCGGCGTGCGTTCGCCAAAATGGGCGTGCTGATGGCAAGCCCCAACCGCGCCTGCAAGCCGCTGCATCCGACGAACCTGCATGTAAACAAGAAGCTGTTCCCCAATGACACGGTGCAGAGCCGGCTGCCCGATCCGACCTGGCTGCAGCGGTGGCTCGATCAGCAGATCCAATTCGACGGCGAATGGGAGCGCCGCGTATCACGGATGATTCTCAAGAACCTGTCCTCGCTGTTCGGTCAGCCGCTGGAGACCGTGCAGCAGCTCAATCGCTTTCGCAAGACACTCGCCCCAGCCTGAACGGTGGCGCAGTGCCTTTCCGGCGCCGTTGCGGGCGGCCGCCGCAGTCGTGCCGCGCTGTGCCCGCCGCGAGTCTGACTTCCGCCGCGACGCACCATGACTGCAATTTTCCTCGCCATTGCGCTCGTTGCCGGGACGACGGCCTACGCTTCCTGGGCTGCGCACTCGATCGCGCACGGCGCCTCCTTGTGGTGGTTCGTTGCCGGTGCTCCATTAGCTTACTTTGCGCCGGCGCTCTTGCTCGTGTCGCTTTGGTTCACGCTGGCATGGATCTGGCGCACGCCGCGTCCGCCGGAAGCGCGCCTGGGCGTGGCGGCGACCCTACGGTTGTTCGTCACCGAAGTCTGGACGGTGGCCGCCTCATGGCCGCTGATGGTGCTGCATCGGCTGCTGATCCACGATCCGAGCCCGGCTCCGGCCAGGCGCCCGGTCGTATTGGTGCACGGCGTGCTGGTCAACGACGGTGTCTGGCTCAGCCTGCGCCGCTTCGTTGTGCGGCATGGCGCTGCGCCGGTGTACACGCTGAACTACGGTCCCCCGCTGTCCGATATCGAATGGTTCGCCACGCAGCTCGACGCCAGAATCGAGGCAGTCTGCACCGCCACCGGCGCCGGGCGCGTGGCAATCGTCGCACAAAGCATGGGCGGTTTGGTGGCGCGCGCGTACCTGCGACGTTTCGGTCCGCGGCGCGTTGCAATGCTGATCACAATTGGCACGCCCCACCATGGAAGCATGCTCGCGCACAGCTTTCCGGGAACCTGCCTGGCGCAAATGCATCCCGGCAATCCGTGGCTGGCGGAACTCAACCGCGACGAGGTCGCGCCGCCGCCGGTGCCGATAACATCGCTCTGGTCGCGGCACGACAGCATGGTCGCGCCCCAGGCGAGCGCGGTTCTCGCCGGTGCGGAGAACATTGCACTCGTTGGCGTGGCGCACAACGCATTGCTGGGTGATGCGCGGGTTTTGGACCTGGTTGTAAGAGCGCTCGGAGGGGCCCGCGCAAGCTAGCTCGAACTGCGCGCCCCTGCGGGACGCGGATGGCGGCGAAGCGCGCCTAAGGCACTAAAGCCGATGTCAGAACGGATCGGTGGCGCTCAGCGGCCGGCGTCCCGCGGAGCACCGGCAGGCAGGCTTGATCCACAAGCGGCCTCGCGCTCGCAAGTCCCGCCTGCAGCCTGAGTCAGTACGCGCCCGCGCGACGCTACCAGTGGATTCCCTGGGTTAACTGGGCGAAAGCCATTTGCTCGGGAGAAAGCTCCGCCGCGCTCTCCTTCTTGCCCGCCGCAGCCGGTGAATCCGGGAACATGTTGAAGGCGGAGTTCAGCAGGATCTGAGTGAGTCTCGGCGCGATGGCGTGGCAAACCGCGCCAAACACGCCCAGGCGCGTGGCGATGCGCACCGGTTTGTAGACGATCGCCTGGACGACAAGGTCCGCCGCTTGCTCGGGCGAGAGCGTTGGGACGTTCTCGTACATCCTGGTCGGCGCGATCATCGGCGTGCGCACCAGTGGCATGTTGATCGTCGTGAAGTCGACGCCCTTGTCGACGAATTCCGACGCCGCGCAGGCGGCGAAGGAATCAAGCGCCGACTTGGAGGCGACGTACGCGGAGAAGCGCGGTGCATTCGACAACACGCCAATCGACGAAATGTTGATGATATGACCGCGCTTCTTCGCGACCATCGACGGCAGGAAACCCATGATCAGTCGTAGCGCGCCGAAATAGTTGAGCTGCATCGTCCGCTCGAAGTCGTGGAAACGGTCGAGCGAGTTGAGCACGCCGCGACGGATGGAGCGCCCGGCATTGTTGATAAGATAGTCGCAGCCACCTTGCTCCTTGAGGATCTTCGCCACCAGCGCGTCGCACGCGGCCATGTCGGAGACATCGCAGGCATACAGCCATGCCTTGCCGCCCGCGGCTTCGATCTGCTTCCTCGTATCGGCAAGCTTTTCTTCGCCGCGCGCGACCAGCATCACCTTCGCGCCGGCACCGGCAAGCTTGAGCACAGCCGCCTTGCCGATTCCGGAGGACGCTCCCGTCACAACGACGACTTTGTCCTTGACCCGCCCGGCAAGGCTGGTGTCGATGAAAAGATCCGGGTCGAGTTTGCGCTCCCAGTAATCCCAGAGCGCGGGCGCATAGCTGTCGAGCGGTGGCACGGCAATGCCAGACCCCTTGAGAGCCTTCGTCGCCTCGCGGTTATCGTATCGCGTCGGCCAGTTGATGAACTGGAACACGTCCTTGGGAAGGCCGAGGTCCTTGAGCACCGCGCGAACCATCCGTTTGACCGGTGCCAGCGACCCGATGCCATACAGGATCGGGGCGGGAATGAAGCCAAACATGCGCGCGTTGATGCGCATTGTCATCAGCGGCGCATGTGCAGCGCGGGCGAAGATGTTGAGCACCTCGCCCACTCGGTAGGGCTCGGGATCGGTCAGGTGGAAGCACTTGCCGTCCAAGCCTTTCTTGTGCGCAAGGTAGTCGAGGGCGTCGGCGACGAAGTCGACCGGCACGATGTTGATCCGACCGCCCTCGATGCCGATCGTCGGCGCCCACGGCGGCAGCATCCCCCGTAGTTTCTGGATCGGCTTGAAGAAATAGTACGGACCGTCGATCTTGTCGATGTAGCCGGTTTGCGAATGGCCGACCACAAATCCGGGTCGGTAGACGCGCCACGGCCGCTTGCATTGCCTGCGCACCATACCTTCGGAGTCGTGCTTGGTCTTGAAATACGGATGGTCGAGCTCTTCGGCTTCCTCGAACATATCCTCCCGAAAGACGCCATCGTAGAGCCCGGCTGCGGCGATCGAGCTCACGTGGTGGAAGCAACCCGCCTGCACGGCCTCGGCAAACTCGATAGCATGGCGCGTCCCGCCGACGTTGGCGGCCTCCTGCGCCTCCGCGGTCGCCGTCAGATCGTAGACGGCGGCGACGTGGAACAAGTGCTTGATCTTTCCCTTGAGCTTCTTGAGCTCCGCATCGGCAATCCCAAGTTGAGGCTTGGTCAGGTCGCCGTCGACGGCAATGACGCGATCTTCGCCTACATTCCACTCGGCGCGTAACGCGGCGAGCTTCCTCTGCGAACTCTTGCGCACGAGCACGTAAACTGGCTCCCCGCGCTGCAACAGCTTGGTGACCAGAAAGCGGCCGACGAAGCCCGTACCGCCGGTAACGAAATAAGCCATTGCGATTTCTCCCTCGATCGGCGCGGTTGCCGAGGCATTATACGATTGCTCGATCCCGCAGCGAGACACGCGTCGACCGTGAGCCTCATGCGCGTGCTCAACCCGAGGCGACTGCGGCGGCGCCTCCGGCCGCCGGCGGCGGCTTTTAGTATGATTGCTCTAGCGCATACACTTACAATCAACGCTCGGTCGTACCTGCGACCGGGACGCGAGGAGACAGGTCATGCTGAAGAAAGCCAAAGCCGAATACGGATCGACGAAATCCGAGCCGACGAAGAAGCTGCCCAAGGCGATTCTGGACTCGTCCCGGCAGATCTGGCTTGCCGGTCTTGGGGCGTATGCCAAGGCCCAGCAGGAAGGCACGCGGGTGTTCGACTCGCTGGTCAAGCAGGGAGAGAGCCTCGAGGCGAAGACGCGCAGCGCAGCGGTAGCGACCGCGGACGCCGCGCGCGACGCGGCCAAGGCCAAGGCGCGGGAAATGCAAGTGATGGCCGGTGAGACCTGGGACAAACTCGAGCAGGTCTTCGAGAATCGCGTCTCGCGTGCGCTCGGTCGCCTCGGCGTCTACTCTGCGTCGGACGTCGAGAAGCTCACCGAACGCGTCGACGAGCTCTCCGAAGCGGTCAGTGCGCTGCTCAAGGCGCAAGGAATCAAGCGCCGGCAGGCCACGCCGGTCAAGCAGATGGTGAAGGGTGCGATGAAGCACGCAACGCGGACCGCCGCCCGGACTGTTTCGACCGCGACGAACACGGCGGCAAGGACCGTAACAACGGCCGGTAGGACGGCGAAAAAAACACGTTGAAGTAGCCGGCCGCCTGGCGCCGCGTCAAGCCGGCGCCGCTATTCGCGGTTCAACCGCTCCACCTGCTTGATGTAGTTCTGCATCGCGTCGTCCTTGCTCATGCCCTTGAGCTTGGCCCAGGCGTCATACTTCGCGCCAGCGACGAAATCGAAGGCGCCTGGCCGAGCGCCCTTGACGTCGCCATCCGTGGCCTGCTTGTAGTACGAATACAGCTTGAGCAAGGTTGGATTGTCAGGCCGCTTCTTGGTCTGCTTGGCAGCCACCGTGGCGGCCTCGAATTTCGACATGAGATCCTTTGCTACTGCAGGCATGAAATCCTCCTCGTGGCGGGCGGCGCGGCGGTGATTTTTCGGTGCCCGTCTTCTGTGCTACTTTAGCGCGCCTCGCCGACCCTGAGCAATCCGATGCCTGCCAAGAAGCGCGAACGCATGTCCAGCGTGGACGTCGCCTGGCTGCGGATGGATCGACCGAGCAACTTGATGATGATCTGCGGCGTGCTCGTTTTTGGCGAGCGGGTCGACTTCGCGCGCCTGCGGTCGACACTCATCAGGCGCTTTCTGCGCTTTCCACGCTTCCGCCAGCGTCCCGTCCCAACGCCCGGCGGCTATCGGTGGCAGACCGACGCCGCGTTTTCTCTCGGGCACCACCTTAAAAAGATCGCCCTGCCGCGCGGCGCAGGCGACGCCGAACTCGAGGCACTCGTCAGTCGCTTGATGAGCATCCCGCTCGACCCGGCGCATCCGCTCTGGCAGTTTCATCTCGTTGCGAACTATCAGGGCGGCAGCGTGCTGATACTGCGCATTCATCACTGCTACGCCGACGGGATCGCCCTGATCCAGGTTCTGCTGTCGATGACCGACGCAGATCGCGACGGCAGGATTCCGGGCTTCGCACCGCGCCAGCCGATGCAGAAGGACGACGCCGCCGACGATCCGCTCTCGCAACTGCTCGCCCCGCTCGCAGGCCTCATGAAGATGGTGACCCAGACGGGCTCGACTTTGATCGAGAAGGGCGTCAAGCTGTGGCAGGACCCGGCAAAGGCGATCGGCCTTGCCGCCCAAGGCGGTGCGCTTACGAGCGAGATCGCCAAGCTCGTGCTGATGGGTGAGGACTCGGCTACGCCATTCAAGGGCAAGCCAGGCGTCGTCAAGCGCGTTGCCTGGGCCGACCCAATCGCGCTCGATGAAGTGAAAACCATCGGCAAAGCGCTAGGCTGCTCGGTCAACGACGTACTGCTGTCGGCAGTCGCCGGCGCGCTGCGCGCATACCTCGTGCAGCGCGGCGAGGCAGTCGAAGGCGTGATGATCCGCGCGTTGGTGCCGGTGAATCTGCGCCCGCCGGAGAAAGCCTACCGTCTTGGCAACCGGTTCGGGTTGGTGTTTCTCGATCTGCCAATCGGCATCGAGAATCCCGTGGAACGACTCTACGCCGTGCGCGCCAACATGGAGGCCCTGAAGGGATCGTTTCAACCGGTAATCGCGCTCGGCATCCTCGCGGCGATGGGTGCGGGTCCGCAGTTGCTGCAGGAGCACCTGCTCGCGATGCTGGCGAAGAACGCGACCGCGGTGATGACTAACGTGCCCGGGCCGCAGAAGCCGCTTTTCCTGGCGCGGGCGCAGATCGATCGCCTCATGTTCTGGGTGCCGCAATCGGGTGACATCGGCATGGGTGTGTCGATCATCACCTACGCCGGCGACGTGCAGTTTGGCCTCGTGACCGATAGCAAGCTTTGTCCCGATCCGGAGCGCGTGATTGCCTGTTTTGCTCCGGAGTTCGAAAAGCTCGTCCTCGTGACGCTGATGGCGCGGTGGCCGTGGGAGGACGCGCCGAGCGCGCAGCGGCTCGAGCAGCAAGTCACTGCTACGGCCGCCCAGACGAGGCATTCGGCAAGGCCCGCGCTCGCGCGCGGCAGGAGTTCCGGGGTGTGAGGTAGTCGGCCCGGCACTCTACTCGAGCTCGGAACGGGCGAGCTCGACGTCGAGGCGCTCCATCGCGTCCATCGGCTTGCTTGCGGCAGCCTGCTCGTAGAGCTTGGTTGCGTCCTCGAGGCGGTCCTTGCCGAAGAGCAGGATCAGGCCGTTGCCGTACTCGATGCGCGCGATGGCCGATTCCGGGTGGAGCTTGAGCGCCCTCGTGTAATGCTCGAGCGCGGATTCTTTCTTGGCGCCGTAGGTCATGCCGGCGACGAGGCCACCGACTTTGCTGACCACTTCCGCCTGATAGGCGCCGTACGCGGTGTGCGCTTCGGCATGCGAGGGCGCGAGCTTGAGCGCGATCGTCAACGCGTCCTTGATCTTGCCGCCGAAGCCCTGCGCCAGCGCCTTCGCGACGGAAATACCCTGGCTGTAACGTCCCAATGCGTACGCGTAGAGATAGTGCGCATTGGCATCCTTGGCCGCGCGCGCCCGCCGCTCGGCCGCCCAGCCTGCGGCTTCCTCGAACAGAGCGAGCTTTGTCTTGGTGGCATTTTCGAGATAGTTGGCGTAGATCGCTTGGGCCTTGATCGCGGCGTTGACGCCAGGGCCGCCAGCCGCGATACCGGCCTCGACTGCCTGGTCGAACTCGCCGGCGTGGTAGTGACGCCACGCGTCGAGCACGGCAACGTCCTTCGGCAAGGGCTCGCCATCGCCGCGGTGCAGCCGCTCCCAATGCTTCTTCAGCGCCGCGCCGTCGTACGCATACGCCGCGGCAGGATGCGGAAATTTCGCCCATTTTCTCGCCATGGAGCTCCTCCGGCAATGTGTCTATTCGTAATCCTGGCTCAAGCGCTCCAACAGCCGGTGCGCATCGCCGCGCAGGAACGGCGCGATCAGCGACAACACCTGGTAGGCGGCGCGATCGAGGCTGACCGCTTCCGCCGCGCGCTCGCCGGCCGATATCTTCTGGTACGAGATCCAGTAGGTCGCGATGAGGGAAACATTTTCGGCAAGGGCCGCGATTTCACGCTCGGACGCATGCATTGCGCCGGTCGCAACCATCCCCCGGCACAACTCTATCACGGTGCGCGAACCGCGGCGCATGATGAGCGCGAAGCGTGCCGCCAACTTGCGATTGCGTGACAGGATCTCGTCCAGATCGCGAAACAGAAAGCGATAGTCCCACATCGCCTCGAAGAGCAGGTGCAGCAGCAGCCACAGATCCTCTACCCCCGCGCGGCGTCCCTCGGGCGCCGTCAGCAGACCGTCGAGCTGTTGCTCGAAGATCGCGAACAGCTCAGCGATGATCTGGTCCTTGTTGCGGATGTGATAGTAGAGGTTGCCCGGACTGATCTCCATCTCCCCGGCGATGTCCGCCGTGGTGACGTTCGGCTCGCCGAAGCGGTTGAAGAGCAGCAAAGCGGTTTCGAGAATGCGCTCGCGCGTGCGCCGCGGGCGTTTGCGCTCCGCCATGAATCGGATCCACGCGTACCCAAAATCGCAGTGTAGAGTGCGCCGGGCCCAGGGTCTATCGCGGCATGCGGCACTGGCGTCGGCCGCGACGGGCGGTCCAGGTCGGAGAGCCACCGCTCGAGGTGGTGCAGAGTGTGGGCGAGACTGCCTACCGCGCGGCGCATGCTCGTAAGCCAATGCCGTCGAACGCCTCTGCGAGCGCGAGCAGCGCGCCGATTTCGTAGATCGCGCCGAGCGGCCCGCCACCGGCCAGCGCGAGGCCCAGGCGCGGGCGGGGCGCCCGCTCGGGATGCCCCGTTTTCCCCAGCCGCCGAGGCGCCGCCGGTTCCGTCATGGAACGCCTCGCGCGCCGTTCGTGTAGAGCGCCCAGTTGTTGCTTGCGAGCGTCGTTACGCCGAGCGCTTGTTGCGGCGTGATTTGCGCGACGTGGCCCGCTTCGCCGCCAGGCGCCGCTTCTTTGCCGCGGGCTTCGGGGTGTGCCTTCCAGCGACGCGCGCGTTGAAGCGCGGAAGCGCCGCGGCGGTGGATTCGACCAGCCCGTTGACCGTCGCCTGGGCCGCGTCGCGGGCGTGGTTCCAGGCCGTCGTCGCGAGCACGATGGAAGATTCGATCCGTCGGCCTAGGACGCGAATGGCGCGCGTTTCGACGCCCGCACCTTCCTTGACCAGGGTGCGGAAAACATGACCGGCATCGTTGCGCGCCCACTTGCGCGTTACGATCGCGGCACCCAGTCCGGCGAGCCACACCTGGCGTGAGGCAGCGAGTGCCGCATCGGCAACACGGTTGGTGCGCAGAGTTCCAGCAGCTTGTTTCAACATGGTCTTGCTCCTTGCTTGAGAGGGATGGTGTCCTGACCGATGCACTCTAGCGCGGCGCATTAGAGCAATCATCCTAATCGCGCCTACCCCGGAAGGCGCGGGCACAATGCCTCGCCCAGTGCGCTTGCAAGTTTTGCCGCGACGGCATAGATGGACAGCTGCGGGTTCGCGCCGATGCTGCTTGGGAACAGCGAGCCATCGAACACGTACAGATTGTCGAGATGGTGGTAGCGCCCGCTCGGGTCGACCGCCGCTCGGCGAATGTCGGAGCCAATCGGGCAGCCGCCCATGACGTGGGCGCTGACGACGGGCGCGACGAGCGGCGCCAGAGGCAGCGCCGCGATCGCCGCGCGCGCCTCCTCCCAGCGCGTGAAGCTCGCCGCCGAACCGTGCACGGGCATGACGGTCGTGGCGCCGGCGGCGAACTGGATCTGGGCCATCGTCGCGAATGCGCGGCGGGCGCCATCCCAGAAATAATCATTGAGCGGGTAGTCGAGGAGCGGCGAGCCGTCGCTCTGAAGCACGACGCGGCCGCCCGGGCTGGCCGGATGAAAGCCGTCGCGTAGAAGCGCGATGAGGACCTGCAAGCGTGGAAGCTCGCTCATCCAGTGCGCGTGCGCGGCGCCGTCACCGCTGAGCGTCGTCGCAGCCAGGACCGGATGAATCGGCGGCGCCTCGAGCTTGTAGCCGATCGGCCCGTCCCACGCGGCTTCGAGGAAGTGATCGGAGTAGATCGTTTGCGGCGCGCCGGCGAAGCCGTCGACGCGCTCCGGCATCAGCGCCGCAGACACCACGGTTGGGTGCAGGAACGTGCGCTTGCCAACGACGCCTTCCGGATCGGGAACCTCGCTGCGCAACAGCAGCGCCGGCGTTCCGATCGCGCCGGCGGCGACGATGAACGTCTTGGCGCGCACGCTGATCCGCCGTGGAGTCGGATCGGTGCCACGCGTATCGAGGCCGATGCATTCGAGAACACCGATCTGGGCGCTGGAGCCGGCGGCGCGCGCGAGCTTCCACGCGCGCGTGCGCGTTAGCAGCGTGGCGCCGCGCGCGAGCGCGGCCGGAATCGTCGTGACCAGCATCGACTGTTTGGCGTTCGTGGGACAGCCCATGCCGCAATAGCCTAGGTTCCAGCAACCCACCACGTTGCGGCGGATGGTGTCGACACTCAATCCGAGTGCCTGTGCACCGCGGCGCAGCGCAGTGTTGTTCGCGTTGGGGGCAACGGGCCAGGGCGCGATGCCAAGTCGCTGTTCCATACGCTCGAACCACGGCGCGAGATCGGCTGATCCGAATCCTTCGAGCCCGAACGCGTCGTGCCAGTACCGCAAGGTCGCGTCGGGCGTGCGAAAGCTCGACGTCCAGTTGACGGTCGTACCGCCACCGACGCAACGACCTTGCAGGATATTGATCGCCTTGTCCTTGGTTTTGCGGCTGGCCGATTCCTGGTAGAGCTGCGGATAGGCGTCGGATTCGCGCATGCGGAAATCGGACGATGTGGCAAGCGGCCCTTCCTCGATCATGACGACCGAGAGACCGGCTGCGCTGAGAATTTCCGCGGCGGTGCCACCGCCGGCGCCCGTGCCGACGATCGCCACGTCGGCCTCGAAGCCGCGGTCTTCCGTCAGCGTCGAGGCGTCGACCACCTTCCATCCGGCTGCAAGTCCGCTGCGGAAAGGATCGGGCAGGCGCGATTGGGGCAACGGTTCGGTCGCCATCACCCGATCTCCAGCGACGGTGGCCCGGGATAGCCGATCGCGGGCCACGCCCGCGGGTTCGCATACCATGCGGAGAACACGAGTTGATGCAACGCGGCATAAGCCGAACGCAACAGCGCGAAGCGGCTGTCGCGCCAGCGCGTCAGAAACGAGGCAATCGCTTCGGGTGCCGCCTCCGGCCACGGCGACCAGATGCCCGCCAGCAGGCAGCGCGTCGGTGCAAACGCGAGCAGCGAGAACAGTTCGGCGAGTTCGTTGCGTGTTGCGGGCGGAAGCCCGGCAACGGCGCGTTCGACCCCGGTAAGCGTTTCCGCGCGGGCGTTCGCCGCTTCCGGTCCCTCGGGCAATGCGCCGTCGAGCAAGACCGGAATGAGGCTTGCCACGATGCTGCGTGCGGCAGGTTCGAGCGCAGTCGCGGTTTCACGGCTGCTTGCTGGCGTGGCCAGCGGCCGGTAGAGACAACGCGCGACAAGAAGCGCGGCAGCGCCCGCGACGCCCGCTTTGAGAAGCGTGCGGCGGCTGATGCGAACCGGGGCTGGAGCGGAATTCCCCAAGGGAGACAATCGCGTGCGGTGAGGCGGCTTGCGTGCTGGGCACTCTAGCCCGCGCGGTTAGAGAAAACAATCTAAACGTCGCGCGCTTGCAAGCCAGCCGAGGTTGAGGCGCCCGCGCAAGGCGCGCGTCACTTATCATGGCGGCCTCGTTAGCGGCGCGCCCCTCGACCTGACTCCGACTGCGCGCGCCGAGTACGCCATGCCGACTGCCGCTGAAACCGAGCTTGTCCGTCAACTGGAACGCGCGCGTGCGCTGCACGAGGAGCGGGCGGCGTCACCGCAACTCGCCGCCGCGCTCGACCGTCTCGCCGCGTGGCAATCCAAACGGCTCCGCGCCACATACGCCGACCTCGCCCGCGAAGCACGCTATGCGCCGGCGCTCGCGTTCTTCCAGACCGATCTCTACGGGCCGGGAGATTTCAGCCGTCGCGACGCCGATCTTGCGCGCGTCGTTCCGCTGATGGTACGGGTGCTCCCCGAGGGCGTAATCGCGACGATTTCGCGAGCGATGGATCTGTCCACCCTGGCGCACGAGCTCGACCGGGCGCTGCTCTCGAGGTTGCCGCCGCGTGCGCCGCTGTCGGTTGCGACCTATTGCGAAGCCTTCCGTGCACCCGCAGAGCGCGGCGCGCGCGAACGCCAGATCGCGCTCATCGTCGCGGTGGGCCGCGCACTCGACCGTTACGTCGGCAAACCGGTGGTCCGCGCCGCGCTCGCAACGATGCGCCGACCGGCGCGCCTGGCCGGCCTGGGAGCATTACAAAGTTTTCTTGAACGCGGTGTCGCGGCCTTCCGGCACATCGGCGGCGCAAGCGAATTTCTGGCGATCGTCGCGACGCGGGAGACGGCGCTGCTGAACGCGATTTTCAGCGGCGAGAACGCTCCGTTTCCGGAGCTGTGAGCGGCTATGCCTTGCCGAACAAGGCGTCCAGCTCCTTCTCGATCTCGCGCTCGATCGGGCCTTTGAGCGGCGTCAGGAGAAACGACAGCTGCACGTCGAGGCGAACGGTGTCCTTGCCGACGTGCATGTTGCCCGAGAGGCCCGGCCGCTCGAAAGACACGTCGTCGCGGTCCCATTCGTAGACCAGATCGAAGCGCTTGTTCAGGTCCCGCGCAATCTTGTCGGCGGCGGCCTTAGCCTTGGCGTGGGAGAGCTTGTGGTGGCGCTTGATCGAAATGGTGGGCATCGTGTAGGCCTCGCGGGGACCGACGATCAGTATAGCCAAACCGGGGCCGACGAGCCGGGCACCCTTGCGACGCGACCATGGACCGGTGCCGGCAAAGGCGGCAGAATCGAAGCTGGCGCGTGTCGCGGCGCGCGGCAGGAGGAAACGGTGGCCAACATCGGCGAGTATTTCCGGCAGCACCTCGCGGCCCGCGACAAGCTGCTCTATCGGCATTGCGACGGCGGGGAATGGCGCGATGTCAGCGCCGGCGAGCTCGCCGGTCGGATCGGGCGCTGGCAGGCGGCGCTCTCGACGCTCAGCCTTGCCGCCGGTGATCGGGTCGCGGTATGCCTCAGAAACGGCATCGACTGGGTCACGCTCGATCTGGCTGCGCTCGGCCTGGGGCTCGTGGTCGTGCCGCTTTACGTCGACGACAACCCCGACAACGTCGCCTGGTGCGTCACGGATGCGCAAGCGCGGCTGCTTGTCGTCGAAGGCACGAAGATGGCGAGCGCGCTCAAGGCCGCCGCAAGCGCGCTCCCGCCACTCTATGTGCTGCGCGCCGACGCGGGCGATGCGACGACAACGGTCGCGGCACTGCTCCCCGCGGCGGCGGGCGCTCCCGAATTCCGGGCGCTGCCGGATAACGCCCTGGCGACGATCTGTTACACGTCCGGAACGGCGGGACGGCCGAAGGGCGTCATGTTGTCGCACGGCAACATCATCGCCAACGTAACGTCGTGCCAGCAGACCGGCATGGCACGACCGACCGATCTGTTCCTCTCCATTCTGCCGCTGTCGCATATGTTCGAGCGCACCGGAGGCTACTACCTGCCGCTGTCGATCGGCGCCAAAGTAGTCTACGCGCGGGGGGTGGCCGAACTTGCCGAAGATCTGGCCTCGCAGGCGCCCACGGTCATGTTCGCAGTGCCGCGCATCTTCGAAAAGTTCTCCGCGCGCCTCGATCAAGCGCTCGCCACGTCGCCGCTGAAGCGATGGCTATTCAAGCAGTGCGCAGCGCGCGGCTGGCGGGTCGAGAGTGGCCAGGCGACCTGGTTGGACAGTCAGGCGACACCGCTTCTGCGCGCGGTCGTCGCGAAGCCCGTGCTCGCCCGCATCGGCGGCCGGATGCGCCTTGCCGTCGTTGGCGGTGCCGCGCTCGATCCGCAGATTGCGCGAACCTTCATCGGGCTGGGCCTGCCGATGCTGCAGGGCTACGGCATGACCGAGGCATCGCCGGTGATCTCGGTCAACCGCGAGGGCGACAACGATCCCGATTCGGTCGGGCCTCCGCTGCCCGGGGTCGAAGTCGCGCTTGGCACCGCCGGAGAGTTGTTGTCGCGAGGGAAAAACGTGATGCAAGGCTACTGGCGGAATGACGCGGCAACGCAAGCCGCGATCGACGCCGACGGCTGGCTCCACACCGGTGACATCGCCACGATACGTGACGGCAAGATCTATCTCCGCGGCCGCCTCAAGGACATATTGGTGATGTCAAACGGCGAGAAGCTCCCGCCGCAGGATGCCGAACTCGCGCTTCTCCACGACCCGCTGTTCGAACAGGTCATGCTCGTCGGCGAGGGGCGGCCGTTTCTCACGCTACTCGCAGTGACCAAGGAGCGCGACGAAAAAACGCTGATCGCGCGTGCCAACGAACAGCTGAAGTCGTTCCCGCGCTGGGTGCGCATCCGCCGCGTCATCGCCACGCCCGATGCATGGAGTATCGACAGCGGCTTGCTGACGCCGACGCTCAAGCTCAAGCGTCCGTTCGTGCTCGCCAAGTTCAAGGACGCCGTCGACGCGGTGTACGGCGAGTCGGCCGCGGACGCGTCCGGCGGCGCGGACAAACCGGCATAGGGCAGGTATTGCGGCGGGCAAGATTGACACCGCTGGCGCGCCCTCGTAACATGCCGCGGATTCAAACAAACGTTTAAATGACATCCGCGCAAGCCGCGGGGCGCAGGCAATTCGGGAGATAGGCGATGGGGGGAAAAGTCATTCCGTTTGACGCACCGAAAAGTTCGGCGACCAAGGACCGGATTCTCAACGCCGCTGAAGAGCTGTTCATGGAGCACGGCTTCGAAGCGACGTCGCTGCGCCAGATCACGGCGACGGCGCGCGTCAACCTTGCTGCGGCCAATTATCATTTCGGCAGCAAGGAGGATCTGTTCGAGGCGGTGCTCACGCGCCGTCTCGATCCGATGAACCAGGAGCGCGTCGCGCTGCTGACCCGCTTCGAGCACGCCTCCGCGCCCAAGCCGTTGTCCTGCGAAAAGATCCTCGCCGCGATGTTCATCCCGGCGTTGAAGCTCGCGCGCGACCCCGAGCGGGGCGGCAAGAATTTTCTGCGCCTGCTCGGCCGTGCGTACGCCGACCCCGCACCGTTTATCCGCCATTTTTTGTCGGGTCAGTACGCGGTGATGATCGCGCGCTTCAAGGCCGCCTTCGGACGAGCTTTGCCGCAGCTGCCGCGCAAGGAACTCGCCTGGCGTCTCCACTTCGTCATGGGTGCCCTCTCATTCACGCTCGCAGGCACGGACGCGCTCAAGCTCATTGCCGCGCTGTCGCGGGGCGAAGAGGGAAATGACGAGATGCTGCTGCGGCGGCTGGCGCCCTTCCTTATCGCGGGCCTCAAAGCCCCGCTTCCCGATATTTCCGAACTCGACGGCGACGCCGCCGGCGAGTCTCTCACCCGGTAGGAGCTCTTATGTTGACCGTGATCTGGATTGCGGGCGTTGTCGTCGGTTTCTTCGCCCTGGCATACGTCAACGCCGCGGGTTGGCTGTGGACCGGGACGATCGCGGCGGCGCTGGCGATAGCCTGGGGCACGCATGCGCTGCCGCCGCTCATCGTCATCGTGCTCGTTGCAATCCTGGCCCTGCTCGCCATCCCGCTCAACTATCCACCGCTGCGGCGCAAGCTGATCAGCGACGGCGTGCTGGCGGCGTTCCGCAAGATTTTGCCGCCGATGACCTCGACCGAACGCGAAGCGATCGAAGCCGGCACGGTGGGCTGGGACGGCGAGCTCTTCTCCGGCCGGCCCGATTGGAAGAAGCTGCTCGCGCTGCCGCCGCCGCGGCTTACCGCCGAGGAACAGTCCTTCCTCGAACACGAATGCGAGGAAGTGTGCGGCATGGTGACCGATTGGGAAACCACGCACATCTACAAGGACCTGCCACCCGCAGTCTGGCAGTACATCAAGGACAAGGGCTTCCTGGGGATGATCATTCCCAAGGAATACGGCGGACTGGGATTTTCGGCGCTGGCGCATTCGCAGGTCGTGACCAAGCTCGCCTCACGCTGCAGTGCGCTCGTCGTCACGGTGATGGTTCCCAATTCACTGGGACCGGGCGAGCTGCTGCGGCACTACGGGACCGACGAGCAGAAGCGCTATTACCTGCCGCGGCTTGCCAAGGGCCAGGAAATTCCGTGCTTCGCCCTGACCAACCCGCACGCCGGCTCCGACGCCGCGGCGATCCCCGATGCCGGGATCGTGTGTAGGGGCGACTACCAGGGCAAGTCGGTTCTGGGCTTGCGGCTCAACTGGGAGAAGCGCTACATCACGCTCGGCCCGGTGGCGACGCTGCTCGGACTGGCCTTTCGCGCTTTCGACCCCGAGCACCTGCTGGGCGACAAGGAAGATCTGGGGATCACCTGCGCCCTGATACCGACCAACCATCCCGGCGTCAACATCGGGCGGCGGCACATGCCGCTCTCCGCGGTCTTCCAGAACGGCCCCAACTGGGGCAAGGACGTTTTCATTCCGCTCGACTGGGTCATTGGCGGCCAGCCGATGGTCGGCAAGGGCTGGCGCATGCTGATGGAATGCCTCGCCGCCGGGCGCGCGATCTCGCTGCCATCGCTCAACACCGGCATGGCCAAGATGGTCGTGCGTGCCACCGGCGGGTACGCGCGCGTGCGCAGCCAGTTCAAGACTCCGATCGGCAAGTTCGAGGGTGTCGAGGAGCCGCTGGCGCGGATGGGCGGCTATCTCTATTCGATGGACGCGACGCGCACGCTCACCGCGGGCATGGTCGATCTGGGCGAGAAACCCGCGGTGCTTTCGGCAATCGGCAAATACCATCTCACCGAGCGCGGCAGGCAGGTCGCCATCGACGCAATGGACATTGCCGGCGGCAAGGGCATCTGCATGGGGCCCACCAATTTCCTCGGCGCCGCCTACATGCAGATTCCGGTATCGATCACCGTGGAAGGCGCCAACATCCTCACGCGCAGCCTGATCATATTCGGCCAGGGCGCGATACGCTGTCATCCGTTCGTGCTCAAGGAGATGGCTGCCACGCGCGAGCCGGATGCGCAGACCGCATCGCTGGTCTTCGATCGGGCGCTGTTCGGACATATCGGGTTCGTGCTGTCGAACTTCGCCCGCAC
The DNA here is from genome assembly GCA_035937415.1 of Edaphobacterium sp. (SeqCode). Taxonomy (GTDB): domain Bacteria; phylum Pseudomonadota; class Gammaproteobacteria; order Burkholderiales; family Casimicrobiaceae; genus PALSA-1003. Next base: position 107,834 of record DASZIB010000086.1, read on the forward strand.
GATTGTCATGGGCATCATCGGTTCCCGGCTGGTGCCGGTGCCCGATGTTGCGCCGGAAACGCACCACTACTACCAGCAATTGACGCGCTTCTCTGCCGCGCTGGCATTTCTGGCCGACGTGTCGATGGGGGTGCTCGGCGGGGCGCTCAAGCGCAAGGAAAAGCTATCGGCGCGGCTGGGCGACGTGCTGTCGTATCTGTTCCTCTGTTCGACCACGCTCAAGCGCTTCGAGGACGAAGGTCGGCAGCGCGAGGACGCTCCGCTGATGCACTGGGCGATCTGGGACGCGATGTTCAAGGCCCAGACCGCGCTCGAAGGGGTGATCTCCAATTTTCCGAATCGGCTAATCGCAATGGTGATGCGGCGAACGGTGTTTCCGCTCGGCCGCCCTTACGTCATTCCTTCGGACAAGCTCGGCCACGACGTGGCGCGGCTGCTGATCGAGCCGTCGGCGACGCGTGATCGGCTGACCGCGGGCATGTATCAACCGCAGGGCGAGACGGATATCGTGCGGGTGATCGAGTCCGCGGTCGCGGCCACACTGGCCGCCGAGCCGATCGATGCCCGCATCCGCGAGGCGCAGAAGGCCGGCCGGCTCACCGTCAAGGCGGGTGAGGATCAAGCCGCGATCGCGCTCGCGGCGAGCATAATCACGGCCGACGAGTTGACCATGGTGCAGCGCGCGAAGCGGCTCGTCGACCAGGTGATCCGCGTGGACGACTTCGCGCCGGACCTGGGCGTGTCCGAGGTGCGGCCGCTCGCGGTGACACCGGCAGCAGCCGACGCCGTCGCGCGCAAGGCGGCCGCGTAGACAGCGGGCCGCCCGGCGGGGACGGCTTTTCTTTGGCAGCGAGAGGTGGCCATGACTCAACCAATCTACGTTGTCGACGGCGCGCGCACCCCGTTTCTCAAGGCGCGCAATCGTCCCGGGCCGTTCGCCGCCTCCGATCTCGCGACGCAGGCCGGGCGCGCGCTACTCCTGCGCCAGCGCTTTGCAGCCGAACAACTCGACGAAGTGATCCTCGGTTGCGCCAGTCCTTCGCCCGACGAAGTCAACATCGGCCGGGTAGTCGCGCTGCGGATGGGTTGCGGACAGAAGGTGCCTGGTTGGACGGTGATGCGCAACTGCGCGTCGGGCATGCAGGCGCTCGACTCGGCGCTCGCCAACATCCGCTGCGGGCGCTCGCACCTGGTTCTGGCCGGTGGCGTCGACGCGCTCTCCCGGGCGCCGCTGCTTTACCCCGAGAAGATGGTCCTCTGGTTCGCCAAACTCAGCACGGCGAAGACCCTGGGCGAGAAGGCGAAGGCGTTTCTGCAACTCAATCCGGCCGCACTGCTCACACCGGTCATCGGCATCATGAAAGGGCTTACCGATCCGATGGTCGGTCTGCTCATGGGCCAGACGGCGGAAAACCTGGCGTTTCGTTTCGGCATCACCCGCCGCGAGATGGACGAATTCTCGGCGCGCAGCCATCAGCGCGCGCTCGCGGCGCAGAAGGACGGCCGTCTTGGCGTCGAGATCGCGCCGTTGTTCGGCACCGATGGCAGCCTCTATGACAAGGACGACGGCGTGCGCGAGGATTCGACGCCGGAAAACCTGGCCAAGCTCAAGCCTTTCTTCGATCGCAAATACGGCAACGTCACGGCCGGCAACAGCTCGCAGATTACCGACGGCGCCGCGTGGCTGGTGCTGGCATCGGAGACCGCTGTGGCTCGATACCAGCTACCGATCATGGGTACGATCGTCGACAGCGAATGGGCCGGGCTCGATCCGGCACAAATGGGCCTGGGGCCGGTCCACGCGGCAACGCCGCTGCTGCAGCGGCACGGCTTGCAACTCGGTGACATCGACGCCTGGGAGATCAACGAAGCCTTCGCCGCGCAGGTGATCGCTTGCCTGCGCGCCTGGGCCGACGACGCGTATTGCAAGTCCGAACTCGGACTCGAGCGCGCACTGGGCAGGCTCGACGAAGCGAAACTCAATGTCGACGGCGGCGCGATCGCATTGGGGCATCCGGTCGGAGCCTCGGGCGCGCGCATCGTACTGCACGTGCTCAACGTGCTCAAACGCAGCAATGGCAGGCGCGGGCTCGCGGCGATCTGCATCGGCGGCGGCCTCGGCGGAGCCATGCTCGTCGAGAGAGCGTGAGCGCGCCATGGCGACGCCGAGCACGTCCGCACGAAACTGGAGGCTCGAGCACGATGCCGACGGCACGGCGTGGCTGATTTTCGACCGGGCGGGGACGTCGACGAATACGCTCTCCGCCGACACCCTCGAGGAGCTCTCCGGCATCGTCACTGCGCTCGCGGCTGCGCCGCCGAAAGCCCTGGTCATCCGCTCCGGCAAGGACAACGGCTTCATCGCCGGCGCCGACATCGAGGACTTTGAGCGCGTCCGCACGGTCGACGACGCCGTTGTGATCGTCAAACGCGGCTGGGACGTATTCAATCGCCTCGCCGTCGCGCCGTACCCGACGCTGGCGCTCATCCGCGGCTTCTGTCTCGGCGGCGGCCTCGAACTCGCGGTCGCCTGTCGCTATCGCGTCGTGGTCGACGAACCCGGAACGCGGCTGGGGCTGCCGGAAGTCATGCTCGGCATCGTGCCCGGTTGGGGCGGCATTCGCCGCCTGCCGCGGCTCGCCGGGGCGCCCGCCGCGCTCGACCTCCTGCTGACCGGGCGCACAATCGACGCACGGCGGGCGAAGCGACTGGGCATCGCCGACGAGTGCGTGCCGCCGCGCATCATGATGAACACGGCGCGCGGCGTGCTTGCCGCCATGCCTCCGCCGCGGCGGGTGCCGCTGCCGTTGGCGCTGACATTGACCCCGCTTCTTCGCCCGCTGGTCGCCGCGCAGGCCCGGAAGCAGGTCGCAGCCCGCGCCCGGCGCGAGCATTACCCGGCGCCGTACGCAATCCTCGACATCTGGGTAAAGCACGACGGCGACCCGCTCGCGGCACCGCCTTCCGATCCGGCGTCGATAGCGCACCTGATCCAGACGCCGACGGCGATGAACCTGATCCGGGTATTCCGCTTGCAGGAACGCCTGAAGGCGTTCGGCCGGGACGATACGTGCAGGGCACGGCATGTGCACGTGGTAGGTGCCGGTACGATGGGCGGCGACATCGCTGCGTGGTGTGCGCTGCGGGGCCTTACGGTGACGCTGCAGGATCAGACCGCCGAGCGCCTCAAGCCGGCCATGGAGCGCGCGGGCAAGCTTTTCGCCGATCGCCTCAAGGATCCCTACCGCGTGCGCGACGCATTCGATCGGCTCACACCCGATGTTGCAGGCGACGGGGTCGCGCACGCGGACGTGATCATCGAAGCGATCTTCGAGAATCTCGAGGCCAAGCGAGCCCTGTTCGCGGCGCTGGAAGTGAAAGCGAAACCAGGCGCGCTGCTCGCGACCAACACGTCGAGCATCCCGCTGGAGCAGATCGGGGTGCCGCTCAAGGATCCGGGACGCCTGATCGGCCTGCACTTCTTCAATCCCGTGCCGCGAATGATGCTGGTCGAGATCGTTGCCGGCGCGAATACGCGGGCGGAGCTGGTGTCGCATGCAGCGGCGTTCACCCGGCAACTCGACAAGCTGCCACTGCCGGTGAAGAGCGCGCCCGGCTTCCTGGTCAACCGCATCCTGGCACCGTACCTGATGGAGGCGATGCGCTGTGTTGACGAGGGCATCGCGCCGGAAACGGTTGACGCAGCTGCGCTCGACTTCGGCATGCCGGTCGGACCGATCGAACTCGCCGACACGGTCGGGCTCGATATCTGCCTCGCCGTCGGCAGGATGCTCGACCCGCAGGCGGAGCCGCCCAAGAAACTCGCCGCGCTGATCGCGGCGGGCCAGCTGGGACGGAAGACAAAGCGCGGGTTCTACGATTGGGCGACAGGCAAGGCGGCCAAAGGTGCGCCGGGCACGGTGCCACCGGGTCTCGCCGATCGCCTGGTTCGTCCGTATGTTGCCGCAGCGAAGGCGGCGCTTGCCGACGGCATCGTTGCCGACGCGGACCTGGTCGATGCGGGTGCGATCTTCGGCACCGGGTTCGCCCCCTTCCGTGGCGGCCCGCTGCACTATGCGGCGAGCGCTGCCGCCGCGGCCCCCTCTGCTAGCATAGGCTGAAAATAGACGGGCGAGGCGCAGGAGGAGAGCGTGGAAAGAATCTGGCTGAGGTCGTACCCGAAAGGCATTCCCGCCGCGATCGACGTCAACGAGTACGCGTCGGTACGCGATGTTTTCGACCGGGTAATCGCGCAGTTCGGCCCGCGACCGGCATACACCTGCATGGGCAAGTCGATCAGTTTCGCCGAGCTCGACACGCTCTCAGCGGCATTCGGCGCGTTCCTGCAGCACCGCGGGCTCCAGAAGGGCGCCCGCATCGCCCTGATGCTGCCCAACATCCTGCAATACCCAGTGTGCCTGTTCGGCGTGCTGCGCGCCGGTTACACCGTCGTCAATACCAATCCGCTTTACACGCCGCGCGAACTCGAGCACCAGTTGAGTGACAGCGGCGCGGAGGTGCTGGTCGTCGTCGAGAATTTCGCGCAGACGGCGCAACAGGTCGTTGCCAGGACGCCCGTCAAACAGGTCGTGGTGACGAGCATCGGCGAGATGCTCGGCTGGAAGGGGCCGCTGGTCGATTTCATGCTGCGCCACGTCAAGAAGATGGTTCCGGACTGGAGCATTCCCGGCTCGATGTCCCTGTCCGAGGCGCTGGCGGAAGGGCGCCAACACAAGCTCGAGCACGTGCCGATCACACACGAGGACATCGCGTTCCTGCAGTACACCGGTGGCACAACCGGGGTCGCAAAGGGCGCGATGCTGCTGCACCGGAACATCATTGCCAATCTGCTGCAGGCAGGCGCCTGGGTGAAACCCTCCCTCGGCGTGGAGCGCCACGTGATCCTCACGCCGCTGCCGCTCTACCACATCTTTTCGCTCACCGCGAACTGCCTGGTGTTCATGACCCTCGGTGCCGAAAACGTGCTCATCACCAATCCGCGCGACATTCGCGGCTTCGTGAAGGAGATGGCACGGCACCGCTTCACGGCCATCACCGGCGTCAACACCCTGTTCAACGCAATGCTGAACAGTGCCGATTTCGCCCAGCTTGACTTCTCCTCGCTGCGCCTCACCCTTGGCGGCGGCATGGCCGTGCAGAAGGCGGTTGCCGAGCGCTGGAAGCAGGTCACGGGAGTGCCACTGATCGAAGCCTACGGCCTTACCGAGACTTCGCCTGCGGCGACGATGAACCCGCTCGACCTACCCGAATACAACGGCGCGATCGGGCTGCCGATCCCGTCGACCGATCTCGTCTTGCGTGACGACGCGGGCCAGGACATGCCGCTCCTGCAGCCGGGCGAAATCTGCATTAGGGGACCGCAGGTGATGGCGGGTTACTGGCAGCGGCCCGACGAGACCGCCAAAGTGCTGGACAAGGACGGCTGGCTTGCGACCGGCGATATCGGGGTGATGGACGAACGCGGTTTCGTGCGCATCGTCGATCGCAAGAAGGACATGATCCTCGTGTCCGGATTCAACGTCTATCCGAACGAGATCGAGTCGGTCGTCGTCATGCATCCGGGCGTGCTCGAATGCGCGGCGATCGGCGTGCCCGACCCGAAGTCGGGCGAAGCAGTGAAATTGTTCGTCGTCAGAAAGGACGAGGCTCTTAGCGCGGAAGCGCTGCTCGCGCATTGCAAGCAACACCTTACCGGCTACAAGTGTCCGCGCGAAGTCGAGTTCCGCGCGGAGTTGCCCAAGTCCAACGTCGGCAAGATCCTGCGCCGCGAGCTGCGCGACGAGGCGCGGAGAAAAGCGGCATGAGTTCCGACCACAACGCAACCCTTCCGCACAAGGATCCGGCGCTGCGCGTCGTGCCGATGCCTGCCGATGCGAACCAGACCGGCGATATCTTCGGCGGCTGGGTGATGTCGCAGGTCGACATCGCAGGCTCGGTGCCGGCGGCGCGTCGCGCGCGTGGACGGATCGCGACGGTGGCGGTGAACTCCTTCGTATTCAAGCAACCGGTCATGGTTGGCGACGTCGTGAGTTTCTATGCCGAAATCACGCATGTCGGGCGCACCTCGATGACCGTTGATGTGCAGGTCTATGCGGAACGCAATCCGGGCAAGATGATCTGCGTCAAGGTCACCGAGGCGAGCCTGACGTACGTCGCCGTCGGACCGGATCGGCGCCCGCGCCCATTGCCGGAAGCGTAGCTGCGCAGAAGGCCGCTGGGTGCGGCCCGAGTGGTGCGGGTGTATAGTAAACAGCGAGCCGCGGGTGCGATGGCGGCCAAAGAAACTCAAACAAGCGGTAGCAAATCAGCCATAGGAGGGGAGCAATGAACTTCGCAGCATTCCGTCGGACGCGCCTGGCGTTAGCAATGGGCGCGGCAATGCTATCGCTGTCGGCCGGCCACGCGCTCGGTTCCAGCTTTGCGCTGCAGGAGCAGAACGGCAGCGGCGTCGGCAACGCCTTCGCCGGCGGCGCGGCGGTCGCCGAGGATGCGAGCACGATCTATTTCAATCCGGCTGGCATGTCGCGGCTTCCCGGCGTGCAGGGTGTCGTCTCCGGAGACCTCATCTGTCTGTCGGCGAAGCTCAGCGACAACGGCTCGCAACCGGCGGCGCTCCAGCCGCTGGGCGGCACCGGCGGGGACGCCGGTTCGTGCGCGGTTGTCCCCAGCCTGTATCTGGCGGTGCCGATCAACAAGCAGTGGGCTTTCGGCCTTGGCGTGGGCGCGCCCTTCGGCTTGAAGACCGAGTACGACTCAGAGTGGCTTGGTCGTTTTCAGGCGATCAAGTCGAAGGTCGACACGATCAACATCAATCCGGCGGTGTCGTGGAAGGTCACCGACATGGTGACGGTGGGTGCAGGTGCCAACTGGCAGCGTATCAAGGCCACCCTCACCAACGATGTCAACTACTCCGGCGCGCTGGCGACGGCAGCCGCGGCGGCCGCCGCCGGCGGGCTCATCCCGCCGGCCGTCATTCCGCCTCTCTTGGCTGGGGTCGCCGGGCTGGAGTCGCCGGCGGCGGTCAACGGCAACGACAGCGCCTGGGGCTGGAACATCGGCATCCTGGTTGAGCCCGACAAGTGGACGCGCATCGGGGCGTCCTATCGGTCGAGGATCAGCTACACCATCCGCGGCCAGGTTAATTTCAACAACCCGGCGCTGCCGGCGCTGACCCCGCCGTTGGATTCAATCGGCGCACTGCTCGCGACGGGTGTCAACCAGGTGCTGTCGAACGGGGATGTGACGCTGGCGCTCAAGGTGCCCGACACGGGCAACATCTCGTTCTTCCGCACGCTCAACGACAAGTGGGACCTGATGGCCGATATCCAGTACACGGGCTGGAGCAGCATTCAGAATCTCACCATCGTGCGCAGCACGGGCGCGATCCTCTCGGTGACTCCCGAAAACTTTCGCGACACGTGGCGCGGCTCGATCGGGACCAACTACCACTACACCAACCAGTGGATGTTCCGCGCCGGCCTCGCCTACGACCAGAGTCCGATTCGCGATGCACAACGGACACCGACGCTGCCGGACAACGATCGCACGTGGCTCGCAATTGGCGCGCAATACCGCGTTTCGCCCCAGCTCGCCCTCGACGCGGGGTATACCCATATCTTCGTGCGCAACCCCAGCATCAATCAGAACCAGGGCAGCACCGCGGCCAACGGCCTGATCAGCGGCTCGTACAAGAACGACGTCAACGTCGTCGGGTTGCAGGCCACTTACACGTTCAATTGATCGCACCGCGCTGATTGCCGCAAGCCGCCGCGCCGCAGGTCCTGCGGCGCGGCGTTTTCTGGGAATCTCGAAGTTTGTCGTCCAGCCATGTCGAAGCCCCGCCTCCTCGTCCGCAAAGCCGCCGTGCTCGGCGCCGGTGTCATGGGCGCGCAGATCGCCGCGCATCTCGCCAACGCGGGCGTGCCGGCGTTGCTCTTCGATCTGCCCGCCAAGGAGGGTGACCCGAACGGCATCGCGCAGAAGGCGATCGAGAACCTGGCGAAGCTCGAACCCTCGCCGCTGGCGGTGAAGGACCGGGCAGCGGCCATCACGCCGGCCAACTACGACCAGCATCTGCCCCTACTTACCGGCTGCGATCTCGTGATCGAGGCGATTTCGGAGCGGATGGATTGGAAGCGATCGCTCTACGACAAGGTCGCGCCGCACATTGGTGCGCAGGCGATCCTGGTCAGCAACACCTCCGGGCTTTCGATCGAGGCGCTGGCGCAAGCTGTTCCGGCCGCACTGCGGCCCCGGTTCTGCGGCGTGCATTTCTTCAATCCACCACGCTACATGCATCTGGTCGAGTTGATCGCCCAGCGTGCCACCGAGCCGCAGCTCGTCGATGAACTCGAGGCTTTCCTGGTTACGGCACTGGGCAAGGGGATCGTCCGCGCCAAGGACACGCCGAACTTCGTCGCCAACCGCGTCGGAATCTTCTCGGTTCTGGCGACGATGGTGCACACTGAAAGGCTTGGCCTTGGCTTCGACGTCGTCGACGCGCTCACCGGCCCCGCGATCGGGCGCGCCCGGAGCGCAACCTATCGCACCAGCGACGTAGTCGGGCTCGACACGATGGCGCACGTGATCCGAACCATGGACGAAGCCTTGTCCGACGATCCGTGGCACCGGTACTACCAGCTTCCGGTATGGCTCAAGGCACTCATCGACCGGGGCGCACTCGGCCAAAAAACGAAGGCCGGCTTCTTTCAGAAGGTCGGCAACGAGATCCGTGTCTTCGACCCGGCTTTGCAAACGTACCGACCGGCCAAGGGCGAAATCGAGCCCGAGGTCGCCGCGATCCTGGCGTTGAAGACGCCCTCCGAACAGTTCGCGAAGCTGCGCACGCATCCGCACCCCCAGGCGCAGTTCCTTTGGGCGATCTTTCGCGACCTGTTTCACTATTGCGCCTACCACCTGGGCACGATCGCGAACAACGCGCGCGACGTCGATCTCGCGATTCGCTGGGGCTTCGGTTGGAAGATGGGTCCCTTCGAAACCTGGCAGGCGGCAGGCTGGCAGCAGGTCGCAGCGTGGGTTGCCGAGGATGTGGCCGCCGGGAAGGCGTTGGCCGCGGTGGCGCTCCCATCCTGGGTGACTGCTGGCCCGGCAGCAGGGGGCGTTCACACCCCCAGCGGGGCCTACTCGCCGGCAACCGGCACGTTCCAGCCGCGCTCGACGTTGCCCGTTTATGCACGGCAGTATGCTCCGGATCCGATCCTTGGCGAGAAACCGCCCGCCGGGACCACGATTCTGGAAACCGAAACGGTGCGCATGTGGCACATGGGCGACGACATCGCCGTCATTTCGTTTAAGAGCAAGCAGCACACGATCAACGCGCCGGTGCTCGACGGGCTGCTCAGCGCGATCGCGGAAGCTGAGCGGAACTGGCGCGGGCTCGTCATCTGGCAGTCCGGCGAACCGTTCTCGCTGGGAGCCGACCTCGCGTCCCTGGGACCGGCGGTGCAGGCGGCGCAATGGGACAGTGTCGAAGCGGTGGTCGCGAAGTTCCAGCAAACCTCGCAGCGGTTGCGCTACAGCCTGGTGCCGACCGTTGCCGCCGTGCGCGGGATGGCGCTTGGCGGTGCCTGCGAATTCATTATGCACTGCGACCGCGCGGTCGCCGCGCTGGAGTCGTATATTGGTCTGGTCGAGGCGGGCGTCGGCATCCTGCCAGCCGGAGGCGGCTGCAAGGAACTCGCCGCCCGGGCCGCACAAGAAGTCGCGCGCGGTGCCAACGGCGGCCAGCTCGATCAGTTCCCGTTCCTGCGCACGTACTTCCAGCAAGTCGCGCTGGCGAAGGTGTCACGGAGCGCACTGGACGCGAAGGAGTTCGGCTATCTCCGGCCCGCCGATGTCGTGATCTTCAATCCGCACGAGCTGTTATGGGTCGCCAAGGCGCAGGTCCACGCCTTGTCCGAAAGCGCGTATCGTCCGCCACTGCCTCTTGCCGCGATCCCGGTAGCGGGCAGAACGGGCATCGCGACTCTGGAGATGATGCTGGTCAATATGCGCGACGGCGGCTTCATCTCGGTGTACGACTTCGAAGTGGGGCTTGCGATCGCGCGCGTGCTTTGCGGTGGCGAGCTGGAGGCGGGCAGCGTGGTTGACGAGAAATGGCTGCTTGACCTCGAACGTCGCGAGTTCATGACCTTGCTCAAGAATCCCAAGACGCAGGAGCGTGTGGCGTACACGCTCAAGACCGGCAGGCCGCTCAGAAACTGAAAGTTCTCCACGGAGGCCGCATGGCCAAGCAGTTGCAGGACGCGTACATCGTCGCCGCGACCCGGACCCCGGTCGGCAAGGCCCCGCGCGGCGCGCTCAGGCATACCCGCCCCGACTCGCTCCTGGCGTACGTCCTGAGGAGCGTATTGGCACAAGTGCCGCAAATCGAGCCGGGGCGGGTCGAGGACGTGATCGTCGGCTGCGCGATGCCCGAGTACGAACAGGGCATGAACGTCGCGCGCATCGGCTTGCTGCTCGCCGGATTGCCGAACACGGTCGCGGGGATGACGATCAATCGCTTCTGCTCCTCCGGACTGAACGCGGTCTCGATTGCCGCCGACCGCATCCGCACGGGCGAGGCCGACATCGTCATCGCCGCCGGCACCGAGAGCATGAGCATGATCCCGATGCTCGGCCGGCTCGCCCTCAACGCCGAGGTGTTCGCCAAGGACGAGAACCTTGGCATCGCCTACGGCATGGGGCTTACCGCCGAAAGGGTCGCGACCGGGTGGAAGGTGTCACGCGACGAACAGGACGCCTTCGCGCTGGACAGTCACCGCAAGGCGCTCGCCGCGCAGGCGGGCGGCGAGTTCAGCGCCGAAATTTCGCCGTATCCGATCCGCGAAAACGTGCCCGATCTCGCGTCGGGCAAGATCGTCGCCCGCGCGCGCAGCTTCGCGCGTGACGAGGGCCCGCGCGGCGACACCAGCGCCGACGGCCTGGCCAAGCTCAGGCCCGTGTTCGCGGTGAAGGGCTCGGTAACCGCGGGCAACAGCTCGCAGATGTCCGATGGCGCGGGAGCGTCCGTCCTCGTCAGCGAAAAGCTGCTCAAGGAACTCGGCCTCACGCCGCTCGCGCGCTGGGTCGGCTTCGCGGTCGGCGGCGTCGCGCCCGAAGTGATGGGCGTTGGCCCCATCGCCGCGATTCCCAAGGTTCTGCGCAGCACCGGGGTCAGGCAGGACGACATCGACTGGATCGAGTTGAACGAGGCATTCGCCGCGCAGAGCCTCGCGGTCATCAAGGAGCTTGGCCTCGACCCCTCGAAGGTGAACCCGTTGGGCGGAGCGATCGCGCTCGGTCACCCGCTGGGCGCTACCGGCGCGGTGCGGACTGCGACCATCGTGCACGGCCTCAAGCGGCGCAAGCAAAAATACGGCATGGTCACGATGTGCGTAGGCACCGGGATGGGCGCAGCGGGCATATTCGAATCAGTGTGATCGATTCCTTTAGGAGAACGGCAATGAAACCCTGGCTGCAGATGCTCGTTGCCGGCACGCTGGCGGTCGTTGCGACGGGTGCCGTGATGGGCGCTGAAATCGGCGGGCTCAAGCTCGACGACAAGACGACCGTGGGAACGCAGGAGTTGGTGCTCAACGGTGCCGGCATCCGCACCCGGGCGTTTTTCAAGGTGTACGTCGCGAGCCTGTACCTGCCGCAGAAGGCGGTCGATCTGGCGGGTGTGTTGGCGAAAAATCCACGACGGATCCAGTTGAATATGCTGCGCACACTCTCCGCGGATCAGTTGGCCGAAGCCTTGAACGAGGGCCTGGTCGAGGCCAATTCTCCGGCCGATGTCGCCGCCGTCAAAGCGCAGGCCGAGCAGCTGCTCGCAATCATGAAGGCATTCAAGGAGGTCAAGGAAAACGACATCGTTACCCTCGACTTCGTCGATGGCGCGACCAAGGTGGCGTGGAACGGCGCAACCAAGGGAACGATTCCCGGCGAGCCATTCAACCAGGCATTGACCAAGATCTGGATCGGCAACAACCCGGTGCAGACCGAGCTGAAAAAGGCGTTGCTCGGCGGCTAGGGCGTCCCCAGGTCGACGCGCCCGGCATTGCCGTCATTGGTAGCGCGCGAGCTCCATCTTTCCGATCTGGTTGCGGTGCACCTCGTCCGGCCCGTCGGCGAGGCGCAGCGTGCGCACGTGCGCGTAATGGTAGGCGAGCGTGAAATCGTCGCATACGCCGGCGCCGCCGTGCGCCTGGATCGCCCAGTCGATCACCTTGCAAGCCATGTTCGGCGCGGCAACCTTGATCATCGCGATCTGCTTTGCCGCCGCCTTGTTGCCGACGGTATCCATCATGTGCGCCGCGTTGAGCACCAGCAGCCGCGCCTGGTCGATGAGAATGCGCGACTCGGCGATGCGCTCCAGGGTCACCGTCCGCTCGGCGATCGGCTTGCCGAACGCGACGCGCGATCGTGCTCGCTTGCACATATCCTCCAGCGCGCGCTCGGCGAGACCGATCGTGCGCATGCAGTGGTGGATCCGTCCCGGCCCGAGCCTTCCCTGGGCGATCTCGAAGCCGCGACCCTCGCCCAACAGCAGGTCGGACGCCGGCACGCGCACATTCTCGAACACGACTTCGGCATGTCCGTGCGGCGCATCGTCGTACCCGAACACTGGCAGGTGGCGCAGCACCGTCAGGCCCGGGGCCTCGCGCGGAATGAGGATCATCGACTGCCGTTTGTGCCGGTTGGCGTTACCCGGATCGGTCTGGCCCATGAAGATGAACAGCTTGCAGTGGGGGTTGACGGCCCCTGAAGACCACCACTTGCGCCCGTTGACGACGTAGGTGTCGCCCTCGCGCGTGATCGAACTTTGGATGTTCGCCGCGTCGCTGGACGCGACCGCCGGCTCGGTCATCGCAAAGCAGGAGCGAATACTGCCCTCGAGCAGGGGCTCGAGCCAGCGCTTCTTCTGCTCGGCGGTACCGTAGCGCACCAGCGTCTCCATGTTGCCGGTGTCAGGCGCCGCGCAATTGAAGACCTCAGGCGCCCATGGGACGCGGCCCATGATCTCGCAAAGCGGCGCGTATTCCGTGTTGCTGAGCCCAGCGCCGTACTCGGAGTCCGGCAGAAACAGGTTCCACAGCCCCTGCGTCCTGGCCTTCTTCTGCAACGCATCGACCAGTGCGACGGGCTGCCAGCGATCGCCGGTTGCGACCTCGTCGCGGAACCGCTTCTCGTTGGGGTAGATGTGCTCGTCCATGAAAGCGCCGAGGCGCGCCTGCAGGTCCTTGGTTTTGGCTGAGTAGTCGAAGTCCACTGCGTTCTCCCGGTTCAAGTAGGACGGTCCAAAGCCGTCAGCGCCTTGCCATGATGCGTTCCACCTGCTGCCATCCCAGCTCCGACATCACTCGCGCCCACCGCCCAACCTCGAGCGCGTGCTGGCTCGCCGCGGTCCCGTCGACCACGCGGCCCATGATGCCTTGCGCGATGCCGGCGGCGCGGAACATGTTGTAGGCGATATAGAAGTCCCAGTGGGCCGGATCGATCGTCGCGCGCCCGACATGCCGGCAGTACGTGGCGACGTAGTCGTGCTCGGCCGGGATGCCAAGCGCGCCGAGATCGATGCCGCTCAAGCCGCGGAACGGTCCCGGGGGGATGTGCCAGCACATGCAGTGATACGCGAAATCGGCGAGCGGGTGGCCCAGCGTTGACAGTTCCCAGTCGAGCACCGCGACGACCCGCGGCTCGGTCGGATGAAAGACCAGGTTGTCGAGCCGATAGTCGCCGTGCACGATGGTGGTCTCGTCGGAAGCCGGAATGTTCTCCGGCAGCCAGGCGATCAACCGCTCCATGGCGTCGATCCGCTCGGTCTCCGAGGCGCGGTATTGCTTGGTCCAGCGTCCGATCTGGCGCGCGAAATAGTTGCCTGGCTTGCCAAAATCCGCCAGGCCAACCGCGCGGTAATCGACCCGGTGCAACGCGGCGATGACCCGGTTCATGTCCGCGTACACCGTCCGCCTCTCCGCCTTATCCAGCGCCAGCAACGACGGGTCCCACAGCACTCTTCCGACGACGTAGTCCATCACGTAGAACGCCGTGCCGATGACCGTCTCGTCGGTGCACAGGCAGTATGTCCTTGGCACCGGCACGCCTGAGTCGCGCAATGCGGCAAGCACGCGGTACTCGCGATCGACCGCGTGCGCCGATGGCAGCAGCTTGCCCGGCGGCTTGCGCCGCAACACGTAGCTCCTCTCGCCCGCCTGGATGCGAAACGTGGGGTTGGACTGCCCGCCCTTGAACTGCTCGATCGCGAGGGGCCCCTCCAATCCCTCGACGCGCCCGCGCAGATAGCTTTCGAGCGGCACCGGGTCGAAGCGATGCCTGTCCTGCACCGGCATCGTGCCGACGAACTGTTCGTTCATGTCTCGGTTCCTCCCAACTGCCCCTTGGCCACGCCTCAACGATAGGTGATCACCTGCGCATTGCCCGTCTGCTCGAGGTGCGCAAAATTGTTGAGATAGCTAAGGCTGATCCGACCGCGTTGATAGAGCAGGCCCGTGACCGCGCTGTTCACCAGTGCCAGGTTGAGATCGAAAGCGCGCCGGTCCGGCAATTCCAGCAGGTGCTTCCCGATCGCCGCGATCGGTCCGCCGGAAGTGAACACAAGGCTGGTGCGCGACGGGCCGGCCCGTTCGATCAGCCGGTGCACCGCCGCCACGCAGCGGTGGCAGAAGGCCGTCCATGATTCGCGATATTCGTCGTCGCGGTTGCCCTCCATCCAGCGGCCCATGGCCAGCGCGAAGAGGTCCTGGAAGGCGCGCCGGGGATTGCCGCTGGCCTCCAGATGCCGCTGCAGCAGCGCGGGGTCGGCGAACTCCGGCCTATGGCGAGCGATCACTTCGTCGGCGTCGTATTCATTGAAATCCGCTTCGGCGCGCGATGCTTCGGCAGGTTGGAGCGCGGCGGGCAGCATGGCGAGGCATGCCTCTGCGGTCTGCCGGTGGCGTTTGAGGCTCCCGGTGACCGCGAAGTCGATGCGCCTGCCGCGACTCGCCAGCGAAGCGCCGAGCAGGCGGGCCTGCTCGATCCCGAGCTCGGAGAGCCGATCGTAGTCGGCACTGCCAAAGGAAGCCTGGGCGTGGCGAACCAGAAGCACCTGTCCCATGGCGAGCGTACCGTTCGGCCCACGCGCTGCGGCGGGCTATTTCCGCCGCAGATCCATCTGCTCGACAGCCTGGTTCCACAACGCCGAGCCGACTAGATTCGCCCCGCCATCGACGCAGAGCACCGTGCCCGTCACGTAGGCCGCGAGGGGTGAAGCCAGGAAAACGGCCGCCTGTCCGACGTCGTCGGTCTGACCGTATCTGCGCAGCGGAATCACCTGCTTGTTACGCGCGTCGTTTTCCGGCGTCGACAGGCGCCGCATACCTTCCGTACCTTCGATCGGCCCCGGCACGATGCTGTTGGCGCGGATACCGTGCCTGCCCCATTCCAACGCGAGATTCTTCATCAAGTTGTCGCTGCCGGCCTTGGCGGCGCCGACATGGGCCTGGTAAGCCTGCGGCACGAAAGCCTGCCCGGCGGACACGAAAATGATGCAGCCGCGCGTCGCCTTGAGCTGGGCGAACGCACCGCGCGCCGCATGAAAAGCGCCCAGGAGATCGATGTCGATGACGCTCTTGAAACCATTCGGGGATAGCTCCTCGGTCGGGCAGAGGAAGTTGCCTGCGGCACCGATGACAAGCACGTCGATCGGGCCGATCTCGTTCAGCGTGCGGGCAAAGGCCGCGTCAAGCGCGGCCGGATCGCGCACGTCGGCGGCGACGGGCAGCACCTTTCCTCCGACGTGGGCGTTGAGGCTCGCGAGCCCCACCGCCGCAAGGTCAAGCTTTGCCTGGGTCCGACCGCATATCGCGAGATGCGCACCGAGCGCGGCGAAGTTGCGGGCGATGCCGAGGTTGATGCCGCTGCCGCCGCCGGTGACGAAGACAGTCCTGTCCTTGAACAGCGTCGTGGGTAGGACTTCCTTGACGAGCATGGGTGATCCTCCGCTGGCCACGCGGTTCAAAAGCGCGAGAAATCGGCTCGACGCTTGGCGACAAAGGCGGAGAGAGCCTCCTTGGCCTCGGCGCTTCCCAGCAGCTTGGTGAAGCTCGCGCCTTCCTCCTGCATGGCGTGCAGCACCAGCGGGGCGAGACGGCGCCGGAGGAGCGACTTCGCCGTCCGCAGCGCCGCCGGCGGCTTTGCCGCGAGCGCCAGCGCTCGCTGGCGCGCCTCGGCAAACACCTGGTCATCGGCGACGACGCTGTTGACCAATCCCCACTCGCGGGCTTGCCGCGCGCCGATCGCCTCGCCGAACAGCAGCAGCTCCGCCGCGCGCAGGTACCCGACGGCAAGCGGCAACAGCAGGCTCGAGGCACCCTCCGGACACAGGCCGAGATTGACGAAAGGCGCCGCCAGCTGGGCGCTTTCACCGGCTACGACGTAATCGCAATGCAGCAGCAGCGTCATGCCGATGCCGACGGCGGCGCCTGTCACCGCGGCGACGATCGGCTTGTCGGCCTGGCTGATCAAGGTCAGAAAGCGGAATACGGGACTCTCTGCTCCCCCCGGCGGAAGGTTGAGGAAGTCGACGATGTCGTTGCCGCTGGTAAATACGTCGGGCTGTCCGTGGATGAGGATGACGCGCACCGCGGCGTCGTCTGTCGCGCGCTCCAGTGCTGCCGCCATCGCCTCGTACATTGCCACCGAGATGGCATTCTTCTTCTCCGGCCGGCGAAGTTCGATTCGCTGCACGCGGTCGCGCGTCTCGCTGATGATGTGTTCGGTCATCGCCATTCCTTCGCGTGGGCGCCGCCTGTGCGGTGCCCGCGTGTCGCAGCTGCTAGTATGATCGCCGGATGCATCGATGTGCCGCCGTTGCCCGGCACCGCGACGATGTGGCACCGAGCGAGTCCGTGCCGAAGAATACGGTTCTGCACGGGCGGATGCTAGCTCCGGCCCGGTGAGTTGCAAAGCGGCGGCACAGCCCGAGGAGAACCGATGCCCGATTTCTGGCCGTCCTGCGGCTATCGCCTGCTCGCGGCGGCGCCCGAAGGGCGACTCGCAGTCAGCGATGAGTTCCTGAAGAGCTATCTGCAGCGGCCCGAGCTTGCACCACTGCCCGAGTCCTGCGCTGCGGAACTCGCGCTGCACGGGCAACTCGTCGGCGAGCCCCGAAGCGAGGTCGGCGAAGCGCAGATTGCCGCAATCGCCGACGCGGACGTCCGCGACAATTACCGCATTTGGTTGCGCTTTCGCAAGCGCCTGCTTGTCGCGCCGACGCTGGAGGCCGCCTACCGCGCGCTGTTTGCGGGCGAAGGGGTCGACGCACCGCCACTTTTCGTGCACCAGCTGACGCAGATTCTGTTGCGCCACATTCTGGGCGATTCAGCCGACGCGCTCGAGGCGCGGGTGGCGGAAATGCTGTTTCGGCCGCAGAAGGTGAGCGTGCTCCCCGACGGAGCGGTCATGGCCGCAGATGCTCAGACGGTCGATTTGTATGCGACGTCCAGCGGGTTCGGCAGCCTGGGCGAGCTGCTGGTGCAGACGCGCACCCCGACCCGAACCATTGACCTCGACGTGCTGTCGGAGGAGAACGCCACGGCGTATTGGGAACGCGACGAGCGCCACGACTTCGCGGTTACCCTGAATCGCGGCGGGCGCGCGCTCGATGCGCTCTGCCGCGTGCTCGAGCGCTGGATTGCGCACCTTCTCGCCGTCGCCGTCTCGATCCGGCCACGAGAGCAGATCGACGATGCACGTTGGGTATGGCACGTCGGACTCGACGCCCAGGCGAGCGCGCTGCTCAACGACCTGTACAATCGCGCCGAAGTCGACGCCGAGCGCATGAAGCGCCTGCTGTGCCTGTTCGAGCTCCGCTTCGCGGATCCGGCCGCCATGCGGCCGGCGCTTGCGGGACGGCCGGTCTATCTGGCGATGGCCATCGATGCAGACTCCCGGCTTGCGCTCAAGCCGCAGAATCTGCTGCTGAACCTGCCGCTCGCGCGGCCACAATGAGGAATGACGAGGAATGAACCGACCGGCCCATGCCCTACGCACCATCATCGCCTGTGCGCTGATCTCCGCGGCGAGCTTCGTCGCGCAGGCGCAGGCTCCTGTCGTCGCACCGGATACCGCCGCGGCACCCCCCGCCGCGTCCCCAACGCTTGACGCGCTGGCCTGGCTGCGCGGTTGCTGGGCCGGAAAGGTCGATCGCTATGACTTCGTCGAACAGTGGCTGCCACCACGCGCGGGGATGATGGTCGGCGTCAGCCACACGCTGGTCCAGGATCGAAAGCAGCCCAGCGATGTGCGGACCGAGGACTACGAGTACCTGCGGCTGGAGGCGCGCGCCGATGGGGTCTACTACATCGCGAATCCATCCGGGAAAAGCGAACTGGCCTTCAGGCTGACCGGCGTCGCGACTGACCAGGGCGACACGATTTTTACCTTCACCAGCCCGGGCGAGGCGTTCCCGCAGCGCATCGTCTACCGGCACACGGCAGGGGGATCGCTGTACGCGCATGTGGCCGGGAAGGTGGATGGCCGCGACAAGGAGGTGATCTACCCGATGCATCGCGTCGACTGCGCGACCGGTGCACTCGCGCGCGACTGACATGGTCGACCCCGCGCCGGCCGCGAGGCAGGCCATCGGCAGCTTGGAGCGGCTGCTTGCCGGAGGCAAGGACGGTGCGTTGCTGCGCTTCGGTCTCGGCAATGAGTATCTGAAAATAGGCGACGCCGAAAATGCCGTCATGCACCTGCAGCGTGCGGTCGGTCTAGACCCAGGCTATTCGGCAGCGTGGAAGCTGCTCGGCAAGGCGCTTACCGCTGCGCACCGCCAAGAAGCCGCGTTGGCCGCGTGGAGCGAGGGCGTTGAAGCCGCCCGGCGCAAAGGTGACAAGCAGGCGATGCGCGAGATGCAGGTCTTCGCGCGGCGTCTTGCCAAGGAACTTGGCCGAGAGTAGCATTGTGTTGCGGCGCAGCAACCCGCATGCTGTTTTTGCATCCTCGCCTTCGCTGCAGCCAAACCCTCTCTTGCGCGTGACCTGTTGACCTGCGCTGCGCACCGCGCCCGATGCAAGGTCGAACGCGACGCGGCATCGCGACCATGACCTCGTACGAGAAACTGCGGCAATGGGTCATCGGCGCGCCTCTCGACCCCCTGAGCCAGCAGACTCGCCAGCACATCGCGCTGGTGGCCTTTCTCGCCTGGGTGGGCCTCGGTGCGGACGGTCTGTCGTCGTCGGCGTACGGCCCGGAAGAGGCGTTTCGCGCCCTGGGTGCGCACACGCACCTTGGTCTGTTCATGGCGATCGCCACCGCCGCGACGGTGTTCATCATCTCGCTCGCGTACAACCAGGTCATCGAGTTGTTTCCCACCGGGGGTGGTGGCTATCGCGTCGCGACCAGCCTGATCGGGCCGCGGGCGGGCCTGGTTTCCGGTGCCGGCCTGATCGTCGACTACGTGCTGACGATCGCGATTTCGGTCGCGAGCGGAGTCGACGCATTGTTCAGCTTGCTGCCCACTTCGGCCGGGGGGTTCAAGGTTCCGACGGAGCTGGCGCTCGTTGCGGTGCTGCTGGTGATGAATCTGCGCGGCATGAAGGAATCGATCACGATCCTGCTGCCGATCTTTCTGGGCTTTTTCATCACCCACACCCTGCTGATCACCTACGGCATCCTCGGCCACGCCCAGGGGCTTACGTTCGTCGTGCCCGAAGCGATCGAGGATACGCGCAAGCTCGCGCACGATATCGGCTGGGTCGCCGCGGTGTCGCTGTTCCTGCGCGCGTACTCGCTCGGCGGCGGGACCTACACCGGCATCGAGGCCGTGTCGAACAACGTGCAGACACTGCGCGAGCCGCGCGTGCGCACGGGCAAGCTGACGATGTTCTACATGGCCACCTCGCTGGCATTCACCGCCGGCGGGATCATCTTCCTCTATCTGTTGTGGAAGGCGCAGCCGGTCGAGGGCCAGACGCTCAACGCAGTCGTCTTCGGCAGCATCATCGGCAGCTTCGGATTGAGCCCAGGAGTCAGCCAGAGCGCGCTCCTTGTGGTGCTCATCTTCGAGGCCGGACTGTTGTTCGTCGCGGCAAATACCGGCTTTCTTGGCGGGCCGCAGGTGCTTTCGAACATGGCGGGCGACTCCTGGCTGCCGCACCAGTTCCGCCACCTTTCGACGCGGCTGGTCACCCAAAACGGCATCGTGATCATGGGCGTGGCGGCGCTGGTAATCCTCCTCTGGAGCCGCGGCAGCGTTGACCTCCTGGTGGTGCTGTATTCGATCAACGTATTCTTGACGTTCACGCTGTCGCTGCTCGGGTTGTGCATCTACTGGTGGCGAGCTCGCGGCAAGGACTGGCGCTGGATGCATCGCCTGGCGTTTTCGGGACTTGGGCTCGCAGTCACGTCGGGCATCCTGGCCGTGACCCTGATCGAGAAATTCAGCGAAGGCGGCTGGGTCACGGTGTTGATCACATCGCTGGTCATCACCCTATGCCTGGCGATTCATCGGCACTATGACTGGGTCAAGGCACGGTTAAAGGAGGTCGACGAGATCTTCAGCGCCGCACCTTGTCCCAAATGCGCGAATCCGCCACGGCTCGACCCCGATGCGCCGACCGCGGTGTTCATCGTCGGCTCGAGCCGCGGCGGCGGCATCCATACCGTGCTCTGGGTACAGCGGCTGTTTCCGAGTCACTTCAAGAATTTCATCTTCATCAGCGCCAAGGCAGTCGACGCGCAGAGCTATGGCGGCGGCGAGCAAAGTAATCGACTGAAGGCGACGCTCGAGCACTCGCTCGCGTTCTATGTCGACTACTGCAATGCCAATGGGCTCGCCGCGACCGCGCGTTATTCGCTGGGTACCGACCGCATCGACGAAATCGCCAAACTGGCGGAGGGCGTCCAAAAGGAATTCTCGAACTGCGTGTTCTTTACGAGCAAATTGGTTTTCCGCAACGAGAACTGGGCGACCCGCCTGCTGCACAACCAGACCGCGCTGGCCTTGCAGCGCCGACTGCACATGAACGGCATGCAGATGTTCATCCTGCCGATGCAGATCTGAGGCAGCCCCACGGACCCAAGCTACCGGCCCGTGTGCCCGTTCGGCTTGCCGCCTCCGGAATGGCTCACCGTGCGTGGCTAAGCCGCGTCATGCTCGCCGCACCGCGGTTCGCCAGTGCGTCGGCGCGCTGGTTGCCCGGACTCTCGGCATGACCCTTGACCCAGTGCCACGCGATGCGATGGGCGGCGGCGAGGCGGTCGAGTTCGAGCCACAGGTCGGCGTTCTTGACCGGCTTACGGGCACTGGTCTTCCAGCCGTTTCGCTTCCAGACCTTGATCCAGGTCTCGATCCCGTTCTTGACGTATTGCGAATCGGTGTAGAGATCCACAGCCGCCGGCCGCTTGAGGCTTTCGAGCGCGCGGATGACCGCGATGAGCTCCATCCGGTTGTTGGTGGTCTGCGACTCGCCGCCGAAGAGCTCGCGCTCGCGGCCGCGGGACTGCAGCAACGCGCCCCAGCCGCCCGGTCCCGGGTTGCCTTTGCACGCGCCATCGGTATAGATCACCACCGGCGCCGTCATGCGGCGCGGCTCACTCGCGCACGTCTGCGCACTCGCGCACCTGGCGCGCCGCAGCGGCCAGCGACTTCTTGCGCACGCGGCGCGACCATGCCGGCGTGATCACGCGCATCCCCAGGATGCGCTTGGTCGCGCGAAGGAAGTAGACCCCGCCGGCGATTGGCCACCAGCGGTCGCCGGCACCCTCGAAAAAGTGGAACCGATGCAGCCACTTTTCCTGCCGGAACGGTGGCACATAGCAGTCGAGCCTTCCCCCGGCAACCTCGAAGCCGAGCAGGGAAAGCCAGTCCTTGAGGCGGTAGAGCGCGATGAAATTGCCCGTCCAGGGCATCGTCTGGGCGCGGCCGAAATAACGCTTGGCGCCGAAAAGGCTGAAGGGATTGAATCCGGCAATGATCAGATGGCCCTCGGGGCGGATCACCCGATGCACCTCGCGCAAGAGCTGATGCGGCTCATCGGTGAACTCGAGCACGTGCGGCAGCACGATCAGGTCGACGCCGTTCTCCGCGAACGGAAGCCAGTGCGGGTCGGCCAGCACCTGCGCCGGTTCCTCGAGATCGACGGTCAAGCGCGTGCTGATGCGCGAGCTGCCCAGGAACGGATATTCCGGCAGGCCGATCTGCAGGGCGTGAAAGCCGAATATGTCAGCCAGCGTCCGATCGAAATAAGATTGCTCGCGCTCGAACAGGTAGCGGCCCAGCGGCGTCGCGAACCACTCGCCGAGGGTGCCCGTTGACAGGGACGCCGGCGCTGTCGAAGATTCGGCCATGACGGCGATTATCCCGATCCCGGCATTTGCCGACAACTACATCTGGCTGTTGCAGGAGGACGGCCAGGCCGCCGTGGTCGATCCCGGCGATGCGGCACCGGTAATGGCCCATCTAGAGCGCGAAGGCCTCGAACTGGTTGCGATTGTGAACACGCATCATCACGGGGATCACGTCGGCGGCAATCGCGCCCTTCTCGCGCGCTGGCCGGTTCCGGTGTTCGGGCCGGCGCGCGAAACGATCCCGGGCGTTACCAGAACGCTCGTCGAAGGGGACACCTTCACAATACCGGGGATCGGAGTTGCCTTGTCGGTGCTCGACGTCCCAGGGCATACCGCCGGCCACATCGCTTGCACCGGACGCGTCGCGGACGGCCCGGTCGTCTTCTGTGGCGATACGCTGTTCGCCGGGGGCTGCGGGCGCCTCTTCGAAGGTACGCCAGCGCAGATGGTCGATTCGCTGTCCAAGCTGGCCGCGCTGCCTGCCGAATGCCGCGTGTTCTGCGGTCACGAGTACACCGTCGCGAACCTGCGCTTCGCGCACGCCGTCGAACCGGCCAATGTCCTGCTGCAGCAGCGGCGCGAACGTGAGCAGGCGAAACGCGATCGGAACGAACCCACCGTGCCGTCGACGATCGCCGAGGAGCGGGCGACCAATCCGTTCCTGCGGGTGGACCAAGCGGCAGTGCGGACGGCGGCCGAACGGCACGCCGGACGTCCGCTTGCCGACCGCATCGCCGTGTTCGCCGAGGTGCGCGCCTGGAAGAACGCCTTTTAAGCCGCCATGGGCCCGACTTGACGCGTTACCGTGCCGGCCCCTACCATCGGCCATTTTGCATAACACCCGACCAGCCTTCACCACCGCGCTGGCGATGGCCACCGTTTGCGCGGTGGCGCTCGCCGCCTGCGCGACCGCACCGCGTGCGCTGACACCGGTCGCTGCTGCCGCGGCGCCGGCGCCGCCCGCGGCCAGAGATCCCGCCGAGCCCGCCGCGCCTCCGGAGGAGCCGATCTCCGCGGCGGAAATAGCCGCGGAACCGCAGCCGGCCGCTCCCGAACCGCCGCTGGCAACCGGTGGCGACCCGGATTCGGTCACCAACGCGACCTTGCAACTGCGCTCCGAGTACGGCGACCTGTGGACGCACATCCGGGACGGCTTCCTGCTCGACGACCTGGACACTCCGGAAGTTAAGAAGGCCGAGGAATGGTACGCGGCCCGTCCGGACTACGTTGCGCGCATGGTAGAGCGCAGCCGACGCTACCTGTACTACATCGTCGCGGAAGTCGAGAAGCGCAACATGCCGATGGAAATTGCGCTCCTGCCCATGATCGAGAGCGCCTACAACCCGATGGCCTATTCACGCAGCCGCGCCTCGGGCATCTGGCAATTCATACCGTCGACGGGCAAGCTCTACGGCATGCGGCAGAACTGGTGGCTCGACGATCGTCGCAACGTGATTACCGCCACCGCGGGCGCGCTCGATTACCTGCAGAATCTGCATGCGGAGTTCGGCGACTGGTACCTCGCGCTCGCCGCCTACAACTGGGGCGAAGGCGCCGTCCGGCGCGCCATCGCGGCGAACCAGAAGCGCGGCAGCCCGACCGACTATCTGAGTCTCAAGATGCCTGCGGAAACGCGCAGCTACATCCCGAAACTGCAGGCGGTCAAGAATATCGTCAGCGATCCCGAGCAGTTCGATCTGACGCTCGCCGACATGCCGGACGCCCCTTATTTCACGGTCGTGCGGACGAAGAAGAAGATGGACGTTAAGGTCGCCGCCGAGCTCGCGGAAATGCCCCTCGAAGAGTTCCTGTCGCTCAATCCGCAGCATAACCGGCCCGTGATCGCGGGCGCCGACGAGGCGACGATTCTGTTGCCCTATGACAAGGCGGAACTATTTGCGGCGAAGCTCGAGTTGACCGATCAACCGATGGTGACCTGGCAGGCCTACAAGCTCCGGGGCGGCGAGACGCTGCAGCAGGTGGCGTCCCGGTTCGGTTTGCCGCTGGAGACGCTGCGGACCGTCAACGGCATCGGTCCGCGCGCGAAGGTTCCCGTCGGCCATGCACTGCTGGTACCGACACAGGCGCCGTCGGACTCGACCGTGGCGAGCCTCCAGGATACGGTATTCACCACCGTACCCAGCGGGCGGACTTTCTACCATCGGGTGCGCAAGGGCGAGACGCTGGCATCGATCGCTGCGCGCTACGATGTCTCGACGCAGGATCTGAAAGGCTGGAATGGCGGCGTTGCAGCTAAGCTCGCGCCGGGGCAGCGCCTGCGCGTGGTGAGCGATGCGGGGCCGGTGCGGGCGAAGAAAGCCAAGCGCGGCCACAAGCTCCAGGCCGCTACCGCAAAAGCCACGCCCGGCGGCGGTGGCGGCCGTGTCAGGCCTGCATCCGGGCACCTGGCGCAGCCACGGCGCCGCGCGCGCCCTCCGAAGGTTTCCTGACGCCTCCCTAAACAAAACAGGCGACACTTGCGCGTCGCCTGTTTTGGGGGCCATCGCAGTCCTGCGACAGCCATAGGGCGGGAAGCCTAGAGCTTCTTCGCCTTCTTGGCCTTCTTCTTGGCCGGTTTGCGCTTCGCCGCTTTCCTCTTCTTCGGGGCGGCCTTCTTCTTGCCCTTCTTCGCCGTCTTTCTCTTGGCGGCCTTCCTCTTCTTCGGCGCCGCTTTCTTCTTCGCGGCCTTCTTCTTCGCGGCCTTCTTCGGGGCCGCCTTCTTCGCCTTCCGCTTCTTAGCCTTCTTCTTCGGCGCCGCGGGGGCCGCCGGAGAGGCCATGGTCATCATGTCAGCCATCATCTTCAGTTCTCCTGTCTGAGTTGCTGAAACTGTTATGTACTACTGCTTCAGCGCAGATTCCGCCGGTCTTGTCTCCGGGTCGCACTGCATTTCAATGACCCCTTGACAAACCCATTGGCACCTGCTGCCTGAATTCTAGCCAATTTTTTTTGAATTTCAAGATTTAATTGCGATTTTGGGTGACGCTGCACGTCACTGTTGCGAATTCGCACACTCGCACCGGCCGCAATTTCAGCGCGTTCACAACCGCGCCGGCACCGCTGGCGACGGCGATCAAGGCAGGCGCGATTCGCGTGCGAAAAGCTCCGCGACGGTCTCGCGACGGCCCACGAGATGCATCGCGTTGCCGTCGACGAGCACCTCCGCTGCGCGTGGACGCGAGTTATAGTTCGAGCTCATGGCCATCGCGTACGCGCCGGCCGACAGGATCGCCAGCAGGTCTCCCTCCGCGAGCGCAAGTTCGCGATCGCGGGCCAGAAAGTCAGCGCTTTCGCATACCGGACCGACGATCTGCCACGTCCGTGGTTCGGCGTTGCGCGGCCGCACCGGCTGCACGTCGTGCCAGGCGTCGTACAGCGCCGGTCGCAGCAGGTCGTTCATCGCCGCGTCGACGATGGCAAAGCTGCGCTCCGCACCGGGTTTGAGGTAGCAGACCCGCGTCAGCAAGATGCCGGCATTGCCGGTCAGCCGCCTGCCCGGCTCGAATATGGGCATCTCGGGGCGGCCGCGAAAGAGCGTGCTAATCATCGCTGCGTAATCGGCGAGGGCGACCGGGGTTTCGTCGCGGTAGCGAATGCCGATTCCGCCTCCCAGATCGATGTGTTCGAGGCGGATGCCCTCGGCGGCAAGGGCGTCGACCAGCTCCAGCAGTTTCGTCGCGGCCTGGCAATAAGGCTCGAGCGCTGTGATCTGCGAACCGATGTGGATGTCTATGCCGCGCAGCGCGATGCCGGGTAGCTCTGCGGCGCGCCGATACAGCGGCAGCGCCTCGCCGAAGGCGATGCCGAACTTGCTGTCCTTGAGCCCGGTGGCGATGTACGGGTGCGTCTGCGGATCGACGTCGGGATTGACGCGGAAACTGACCGGCGCCACCTTGCCCATGCGTTTGGCAACGCGCTGGAGGTGCTCGAGTTCGCTGCCGGACTCGACATTGAAGCAAAGAATGTCCTGCTCCAGCGCCTGGAGGAGCTCGTCCTCGGTCTTGCCGACACCGGAGAAGACGACTTTGCGGGGATCCCCGCCGGCCGCGATCACGCGCACCAGCTCACCTCCGGATACGACGTCAAAGCCGCTGCCCAGGCGCGCAAAAACGTCCAGCACGGCCAGGTTCGAATTGGCCTTCAGCGCATAGCAGGTGAGGTGGCGCAGCCCCGCGAAAGCGCCGTCGAACTCGCGGTACGCGGCCGTGAGCGCGGCGCGCGAGTACACGAAACAAGGCGTGCCATACCGCGCCGCGATGTCGGCGAGGGGTACGCTCTCGACGCAGAGGCCGCCATCGCGAGCGGCGAGCGCGGTCACTCGTTCTTGTCCTTGTTCTCTTCCGGAGCGGGGTTCACCGGTGCCGGCGGCGGGGGGATGTAGGCTGGCCTGTCCGACAGCGTGGTCGCCGGGACCGCCCCGGGCGGCAAGCCGGTCGGCGCCGGAGCCGTCGCGCCGGGCGGAAGCTTCAATGGCCCTTTGATCCCGCAGCCGGGGCTCGCGACAACGGCCGCGCAGGCGATGATCGCGGCAAGGGAACGGCGTAACATCCGGAACACTGTGTACAACATCATCATGCAATTGCGGCGCAGTCTATCACGCCGCAGACCTGGTCCTGGATGATCGACGAGAGCGCTTTCACGGCGCTGACGGACCGTGTCCTCGCTGTCATCGGAACCGCGCTCGACGCCTCCGACGGTGACTTCGATTGGTCGGAAAACGACGGCGTGCTCACCATCGAGTGCACCGATGGCAGCCGCGTCATCGTCAACCGGCACCTGCCGAACCGCGAACTCTGGGTCGCGGCGAAGTCGGGGGGATTTCACTTTCGCGCCGACGGCGGCGCCTGGCGGGACTCGCGCGGCGGCGAAGAGCTCGGCGCCGCGCTGGAACGGCTGCTGCGCGCGCAGGGCGGCATCGCCGTCCGCATGCCGGCGTTGCCGACGAGCTAGCGGGGTCAATCGAGCAGCGGCGTCAGCGCGTCGAGCTCGCGCCGCGCCTCGACGTGTCCGGGGAGCAGCGATTCGACCAGTGCCCAGAAGCGCGCCGAATGGTTGAGCTCGACCAAATGGGCCACCTCGTGGGCGACAACATAGTCGGCGATGCGCGGCGGCAATTGCACCAGCCGCCAGTTGAGACGGATCTCGCCGCGATGGTTGCAACTGCCCCATTGCGAGCGCGCATCGGACAGTTTGACTGCGGGACGCTTCGCCCTGAGACGGGTCGCAAAGTGAAACGCCCGCGGCGCGAGCAGCGCCAGCGCCTGCTCCTTCAGCCAGCGGCAGCAAAAGGCCGCGATCTCGCTCTCGTCGCCGGGATTCGGGTGCAACACGGTCAAATGCAGCAGGTCCGCGGCGATCGCCTTCGTGCGCGCCGGAAACAGCGCGAGCGTCAACGCTCGCCCCTGGAAGAGCAGCGGCGCCCCCTGATGCCACTCGGTCGGCAGCGAATCGCGATTGCGCCCGCGCCACGCGGCGAGCATCTCGATGACCCAACTCGCGCGTTCCTTCAGGGCCAGTTCGATCTCCCGAATCGTAACCCAGCGTGGCGCGCGTACGACCAGACCGGAGTGGTCAATGGTCATGCCGATCGATTGCCGGCGGGCGCGAATGAGGCGGTAGTCAACCTCCTGCCCCGCGAGCAGCACGCGGCGCAAGCCGCTATCGGTAACGCCTTCGTGGCGCCCGATCAAGCGCGCGCTGCCGGCATCTCGGCTAGCGGATTTCCGAGCCGCGCGACCTCGTTCTCGATCCACGATTCGACCTCGCTGGTCAGCCGCTGCATATCCTTGCCCTCGATCGGGATCGGCGGCCCGATCGACACGGTTACCGTTCCGGAACGCTTCCCCAGCACGCCTTTGGGCCATAAATAGCCGGCATTATGCGCCACCGGCACAATCGGTATACCCAGGGCCAGGGCGAGCCGGGCGCCGCCGGTCTTGTAGTGCGCGCGCCTACCCGCCCTTATCCGCGTCCCTTCCGGATAGACGACGATCCAGAATCCCTGAGCGAGCCGCTCGCGCCCCTGTTCGGCGATCTGCTGCATTGCGTCCCTTCCCGTGCGGCGGTCGATCGTGATCGGCGAGGCGAGCGCGAACGCCCAGCCAAAGAACGGAATCGACAGCAACTCCTTCTTGGCGACAAACGCGAGCGGCGGGAATAGGAAGTTGAGGGCCAGCGTCTCCCAGGTCGACGAATGCTTGGACACAACGATATGCGGCCGATTGCGCGGTGGAATGTTCTCCGCGCCGAGGACGCGACGGTGGATGCCGCAGATCCCGCGCGCCGCCAGCAGATTGAGCCAGCACCAGCCGGTGATGAACCTGAAGCGCGGCAGCGGCGGCAACCAAAACGACAACAGGACGAGTACGGCGTAGATCGGCGTGATGACCAACTGGAACAGCGCGAACAGGAGCGAGCGCAGCGCCGACATCGGTACGGCGCTCAATCCCCGGCCAGGAGCGCCGTAACGGCGAAGGCCAGGTCCGGAAAGATGATGGTGTTCTTGGGGAAGTTGCCGTCGCGCAGCGTCTTCTCCCCCTTGCCGGTCAGCACCAGGATTGGCTGCGCGCCGCAGGCGTCCGCCGCCTGTAGGTCGCGCAACGAATCGCCGACGCAAGGCACCCCGGTCAGATCGACCCCAAAGCGCCGGCCGATGTCGGTGAGCATACCGGGCTTCGGCTTGCGGCAATCGCAATCGGCGGCGGCGGTGTGCGGGCAGAAGAACACGGCGTCGATCCGACCGCCGACCTGCGCCAACGCCTTGTGCAGTTTCTCGTGGATGGAGATAAGGGTCGCGACGTTGAACAGCCGCCGGCCGAGCCCCGATTGATTGGTCGCGATCACAACGCGGAACCCCGCGTGGTTGAGCCGCGTGATCGCTTCCAGGCTGCCCGGGATGGGGCGCCATTCGTCCGGTGACTTGATGAACTGCTCGCGGTCGTAGTTGATGACCCCGTCGCGATCCAGGATGATCAGCTTGACCTGGCGCGTGTGCGGAGCGGGCTCGGAGGCGAATTGGACCACGGCGCACCGTTAGACGGCCAGCTTCGAAATATCGGCGACTTGGTTCATCGCCGCCGCCAGGCCCCGCAACAGGGCGAGCCGGTTCGCACGCAGAGCCGGGTCTTCGGCCATGACCAGCACCTGGTCGAAAAAGCGATCGACGCTGGCCCTTGCCGAAGCCAACGCCCGTAAGGCCTCGGTGTACTGGCCCCGATTGACATGGTCGTGCACGACCGGTTGGAGATTCTGCAGCGCTGCAAACAGGTCGTGTTCCGCGCCGTCGGAGAAAAGCGACCGGTCGATCGCCACCGCCGCTTCGCTTCCCGACTTCTTGAGGATGTTGACGATACGCTTGTTGGCGGATGCGAGTGCCCCGGCCTCGGGCAACGCCACAAACGCTTGCACGGCGGCGAGCCGCTCGGGGACGAGGTCGATGCGCCGCGGGGGCGGCGACATGACCGCGTCGACCTGGGTTGCGGTGTAGCCACGCTCGCGAAGATAAGCGCGCAGCCGGTCGTGGATGAACGCCTCGACTTCCGCGACGCCGCTCCGAACCGCAGCGGCGCCGGCAAAAGTGCCGAACGCGAACTCGATCAACTGGTGCAGGTCGACCGCGAGCTTGCCCTCGATCAGGATGCGCAGTACGCCAATGGCGCTGCGCCGCAGTCCGAACGGATCCTTTTCGCCGGTAGGCGCTTCGCCAACGCCGAAATGACCGGCCAGCGCCTCGAGCTTGTCGGCGAGAGCAACCGCCCGCGCGACCGGCCCTGCGGGGAGCTCGTCGCCGGCGAAGCGCGGCCGATAATGCTCCGCGAGCGCGTCGGCAACGGCCGCGGGTTCGCCGTCATGGAGCGCGTAATAGCGCCCCATCGTGCCTTGGAGTTCGGGAAATTCGCCGACCATCGCGGTCACCAGATCGGCTTTGGCGAGCAAGGCGGCGCGATCGGCCAGCGCCGGAGCGGCGCCGATCGCGACGGCGATTTGCTGCGCGAGCACGCGCAACCGGCTCACGCGCTGTCCCTGGCTGCCGAGCTGGCGGTGATAGACAACGCCATCCAGCGCGAGCACCCTGGAGACGAGCGGAACCTTGCGGTCCTGATCGTAGAAGAACCGCGCGTCGGCAAGCCGTGCGTGCAGCACGCGCTCGTTGCCGCCGATGATCGCCTGCGGATCATGCGGGTCGAGATTGCTGACGAGCAGAAAGCGGTTTTGCAGGCTGCCGTCGCGTTCGCGCAGCGCGAAGTACTTCTGGTTCTGCTGCATGGTCAGGATCAGGCATTCCTGCGGCACCTCGAGGAATGCGGCGTCGAAGCCACCGGTATAGACCTTCGGCCATTCGACCAGGGCGCTTACCTCATCGAGGAGTGCGTCCGGCATCAGGATGGCCGCCCCGGACGCGGCGGTCTCGAGGGCTGTCACGATGCGGCCGCGACGCGCGGCGAATCCCGGCAGCACCTTGCCTTCGGCTTCCAGCGTGGGGGCATAGGCGTCGGCGTGCGCGATGTCGATGTCGGGCCGGCGCGCGAAGCGGTGGCCCGCGGTTTGGCGGCCTGCGGCGAGTCCCAGCACGCTGACCGGAACGATTTCGGTGCCATGCAACGCGACCAGGCCATGGGCCGGACGGACAAACCTCTCATCGTTGTAGTAGCTGCCCGGGCGCGCGTAACTCATCACTTTGGGCATCGGCAGTCCGGCAACCGCGGCGGCGAGCGCTGCCTGCAGCGCGGTGAAAAGGGGGCCGCCCGGAGCGACGCCGACGTACCACAGCACCTCCATCTTGCCATCGTGCTCGCGCAGCAGCGATTCCAGGTCGCAGTCCGACAGCTCTTTCGCCTTGAGCTTGCCGCGCAGCGCCGCCGTGGGTCGACCCACCGCGTCGTATGCCACGCTCACCGGTAGCAGCCGCTCCTTGAACGGCTTGTCCGGAGCAACCGCGCGCACCTGCGTAATCGACACCGCCAGCCGGCGCGGCGTCGCGTAGCCGGTCGTCGCACTTTCCGGCAGCAGAAAATCGCGCGCCCGAAGGCCCTCCGCCAGCGCCGCCGCAAATGCATCGCCCAGGCTCCGCAGCGCCTTCGGCGGCAGTTCCTCGGTCAACAGTTCGACCAGTAGCGTTGCCGCCGCGCTCATGCCGCAGTTTCCTGGTATTGCGCCGGAAGGTTCGCGCGCAATGCATCGGGCAGCATCGGAAAGCCAAGCCGGCGACGCGAATCGACATACGTCTGTGCCACCAGGCGCGACAGCGCGCGAATCCGCCCCAGATAGCCCGCGCGCTCGGTCACCGAGATCGCCCCGCGGGCGTCGAGCAGGTTGAACGCGTGCGCGGCCTTGACGATCATCTCGTAGCCAGGCAAGGGCAGCTTCGCTTGGAGCAGACGCCTGGCTTCGCTTTCATAAAGCGCGAACAACTCGAACAGTTTCGCCGTGTTCGATTGCTCGAAGTTGTAGATCGATTGCTCGACTTCGTTCTGGTGGTAGACGTCGCCGTAGGTCAGCGTGTATGGGGTGCCGTTCTGCGCCCAGGTGCTCCACACCAGGTCGAAAACATTCTCTTTTCCCTGGAGGTACATCGCCAGGCGCTCGAGCCCGTAGGTAATCTCGCCGGTGATCGGGTTGCAGTCGATGCTGCCCACTTGCTGGAAATAGGTGAACTGGGTGACCTCCATCCCGTTCAGCCAGACCTCCCAGCCGAGGCCCCAGGCGCCGAGCGAAGGGTTCTCCCAGTCGTCCTCGACGAAACGCACGTCGTTGCGCGTCAGATCGAAACCCAGCGCAATGAGCGATCCTAGGTAGAGCTCAAGGATATCCGGCGGCGAAGGCTTGAGCACCACCTGGTACTGGAAGTAGTGCTGCATGCGATTCGGGTTCTCGCCGTAGCGGCCGTCCTTGGGGCGGCGCGAGGGCTGAACATACGCCGCACGCCACGGCTCGGGTCCCAGCGCGCGCAGAAACGTCGCCGTGTGGGAGGTCCCTGCCCCGACTTCCATGTCGTAAGGCTGCAGCAGCGCGCAACCCTGCATGCCCCAGTAGTCCTGGAGCTTGCCGACGACCTGCTGAAAGGTAAGCATCAAGGCAGTGGAGGCGGGCGTGAAGGGGTTGATTCTAGTGGAAGTACGTCGCGCCACGCCATCGGCTATGGCGATCGCCGCGCCTCGTGTCTGCCGATCGCGAAGGCAGCGCCAGCGACCGCCAACGCTAACGCGACCGCGATTGCGTCGCCGAAGCGGACGTACGGCGTCGTTCCGGTGCGACCGGCGACCGTTGCTTCGAGCACCCCGCGCGTAAACCAGGGCAGTCGTGCCAGCTCGGCGCCGTGGTGATCGATGACCGACGTGATGCCGGTATTGGTCGCGCGCAACATCGGCCGCGCAGTCTCGAGCGCTCGCATGGCGGCTATCTGCTCGTGTTGCTCGGCGGCGAGCGAGCGCCCGTACCAGGCGTCGTTGGTGACGTTGACGAGTAGCGTCGCTTCGGGCAACTGGCGGATCAGCTCGCCACCGAACGCATCCTCGTAGCAGATGTCGACGGCAACGCGCTGGCCGGCGACTTCGAAGGGCGCCTGGTCGGCCGCGCCCGGCGTCTGGTCGGCGAGCGGGATATGCAGCACGCGGCGGATGAACCAGCCCACGAGCGGCTTGAGGGGAATGGTCTCGCCGAACGGCACCAGGTGGCGTTTGCGGTAGACCTGTGTTGTCGCCGTGCCGACGCTGACGACACTGTTGAAGTAGCGGTCCTCGTCCTCGCCGGCCGCGCGAGGCTCGAAGAAAAAGAGCCCGACGAGCAGGTCGCCGCCACGATCTTGCGCGGCGGCCCGCAGCCCGGCGACGTAGGCGGCGGGCACTTCGTCGGCGAACATCGGCAGGGCCGACTCCGGCAGGACGATCAGGCGGCCCTTCGCTTGCGCGACCAGCTCGGCGTAGGTGGCAAGCGTCGCGTCGCGATAAGCCGTCTCGAACTTGAGATCCTCGGCGATATTGCCTTGCACCAGACTCACGGCGATCGGATCGCCGCTGGGGTGGCTCCATTCAATGCCTCCCAGGGCAACGGCCCCAACCCAGACGATCACCAGTGCGGCGATGCTTGCGGCGCCGGCGCGGTGGTTGCGGCGGCGGAGGGCCCGCAGTGCGTGCGCAACGAGTGCAGCTGAGGTCGCAACCGCGAGGCTGACCAGAAACACGCCGCCGAGCGCCGCGTAACCGCCGAGCGAGGCGTTGGTCTGGGCGTAACCAACCGAGAGCCACGGGAAGGCGTAGTAAAGCCAGGTGCGCAGCCATTCCATCAAGGTCCAGCAGGCAGCGGCGGCAGCCAGGCGCGCCGCCGCATCGCGGCGAGCCAGTCGGGCCGTCGCCCAACCAGCGAACGCGGGGAAGAGCGCCAGGTAGGCGCAGAAGAAAGCGGTGGCCAGCGCGGCGAGCACGCCTTCCATGCCGCCGAACTGCGCCAGGGCGACGTAGACCCAGGACCCTCCGGTACCGAACAGCCCCAGGCCGAATGCGAAGCCGATCGCGGCGGCCACCCGTGGCGAAGGCGCGCGCCGCCACAACAGAAACAACCCGGCCAGCGTGACCACCGGCAGTAGCGACAGGTCGAACGGCGCGAAGCCGAACACCGTCGCGATGCCGAGCAGGAGCGCCGCGACGTGAGGCAGCGCGGCCATCAAGCCGCGCCCGCGGGCGATTTTTCTTCCGACTGCGGCGTCAGCCGCTCAACTTGCAGCGTATAGATGCGGCGGCTGTCGGCGCGCACGACCTTGAAGCGGAAATTGCCAATCGTGGTCGCCTCGGCGCGCTTGGGCAGCCGTCCGAACGCCTGCAGCACCAGCCCGCCAATGGTGTGAAATTCCTGGTCGCTGAACCCGGCGCCGAGCGTTTCGTTGAAATCGGCGATTTCGGTTTGCGCCTTGACCCGGTACCGCCCGCCCGCCTCGGGAATAATGTTGTCCTCGGCCTCGTCGAAGTCATACTCGTCCTCGATGTCGCCGACGATCTGCTCCAGCACGTCCTCGATGGTGACCAAACCCGAGACACCGCCGTATTCGTCGACGACGATGGCAATATGGTTGCGGTTGGCGCGAAAGTCGCGCAGCAACACGTTGAGCCGCTTCGACTCGGGCACGAATACAGCCGGCCGCAGCGTGTCGCGCAGGTTGAACGATTCCGGATTGGCGTAGTAGTTGAGCAGTTCCTTGGCCAGCAGTATGCCGACGACATCGTCCTTGTTCTCGCCAACGACCGGAAAGCGCGAGTGGCGGGTCTCGAGCACGAAGGGGATGAACTGACCTGGCTCGTCATCGATCGACACGACGTCCATTTGCGCGCGCGGAATCATGATGTCGCGCACCGTCATCTCCGAGACCTGCAGCGCACCCTCGATGATCGACAGGGCATCAGCATCGATGAGCCTGCGCTCGAACGCGCCGTGCAGCAGCGCGAGCAATTCCTCGCGGTTTTCCGGTTCGCGGACCAGGAAGGCCGAAATCCGCTCCAGCAGCGTGGGGCGCTCAGGATCCTTGCCGGTGGCGTGTTCGCTCATCTGCAAGCGTGCCGTGCAGGCTTCGTTCGCGAACCCGGCTTCATGACATAGGGATTGCCAAAGCCCAGCCGCGCGAGGATCGCAATCTCGCGTGCCTCCATCTGTGCCGCCTCACGCGCCCGCTCGTGGTCGTAGCCCTGCAGGTGCAGCATGCCGTGGACGACGAGGTGCGCACAATGCGCGGCCAGCGGCTTCCCCTGCTTTGTGGCCTCACGTCGTACCACCGGCGCGCAGATTACGATATCACCGCTTAGCAGTTGGCTCTCCGCGCTACGCTTTGCATCGTACACGAACGACAGCACGTTGGTGGGACGGTCGTGGTGGCGATAACGGCGATTGAGGGCGCGGCTTTCGGCTTCCTCCACAAAACGAAGCACGATCGCCAAGTCCGCGGCATCCGCGGCGAGGGCCGCTCGTACCCAGCGTCGAAGCAAGGGGCGTGCCGGCAGGTCGTCACCGGCGGCGGCGTATTGCACCGTGACCGCCGGCTGCTGTGGTCGCGGCAGGGTCATGAACGGTCGCCAGCGTGGGCCGCGACGGCGTGGCCGGCCCCTACCGACGAACAGAGCCGCCGCGGCGCCTCGTGCGCACGGCAGGAGAGCACCATCAGCGTTCGCGGCGCCGGTCGCCGCCCGGAGCGTCGATGCGCTCGCTGTGGGTGCGCTGCTCGTAAGCGCTGATGATCTTCTGCACCAGCGGGTGGCGCACGACGTCGGCGCTGGTGAAATCCGTGAATGCGATCCCGCGCACGTCGGCGAGCACGCGCCGTGCTTCGATCAAGCCGCTCTTCTGGCCGCGGGCAAGGTCGATCTGGGTGACGTCGCCGGTGATGACCGCCCGGGTGCCGAAGCCTATCCGGGTGAGGAACATCTTCATCTGCTCGGGCGTGGTGTTCTGCGCCTCATCGAGGATGATGAAGGAGTGATTGAGCGTGCGCCCGCGCATATAGGCGAGCGGAGCGATTTCGATCGTGTTGCGCTCGAAACTCTTCGCTGTCTTGTCGAAACCCATAAGGTCATAGAGCGCATCGTAGAGCGGCCGCAGGTAAGGATCGACCTTCTGCGCAAAGTCACCCGGCAGAAAGCCGAGGCGTTCGCCGGCCTCGACCGCGGGGCGCACCAGGACAATGCGCTTGACCGTGTCACGCTCGAGCGCATCGACCGCGCACGCGACGGCGAGGTAAGTCTTGCCGGTACCGGCGGGGCCAATACCAAAGGTGATGTCATGGTCCTGGATGTGCTGCAGATAGGTGATCTGGTTCGGCGTGCGCCCGTGCAAGTCGGCGCGGCGTGTGCGCAGGGCCGGCATGCCCCGTTCCGCGCCGTCGGCGGCCGCGGCGGTGCCCTGTTCTTCGCCCCGCAGCTCGATCAAGCCGAGCTGGATATCGTCGACGCTCAACGGTTCGTGTGCCCGAGCGTAGAAGTGCTGCAGCGCCGCAACGGCCCGCTCGACACCGACGCGGGCCCCGCGCAGCATGAACGCGGCGCCGCGACGGGTGATCGCCACGTCCAGCGCGGCTTCGATCTGCCGTAGGTTGGCGTCGAGCGCTCCGCAGAGGTTCGCGAGCGCGCGGTTGTCGACCGGCGCGAGCGTAAGCTCGGCGCTATGCGGCTTCAAGCGGGCGGCGCTGCGCAGGTAGACCCATCGGACGG
The DNA here is from genome assembly GCA_035937415.1 of Edaphobacterium sp. (SeqCode). Taxonomy (GTDB): domain Bacteria; phylum Pseudomonadota; class Gammaproteobacteria; order Burkholderiales; family Casimicrobiaceae; genus PALSA-1003. The sequence goes on from DASZIB010000086.1 coordinate 144,397, forward strand.
CCGCTAGACACCTTGCCGCTGCAGCGGAGCCTTGAGCGCTTCGTCGAGCGTCGACAGCCCTTCCGCGATGTGCGCCTTGGTCTCCTTCGACCAGATATTCTTGGTCGTGGCGACTTGCAACTCGTCCCGCAGCGCCCGTGCATCCTGGCGCAGAAGCGCCCGCGCGTCCGGGGGCATCGCCACCGAAGGCCGAATCAATGCGTTCGCGACGCGGGCGAGATGCTCGCGCTGCAGGTTCCGCCGCAGCGGCGAAATGTCCTGCCCGCTCCTGAGCTCGCTCCAGATCGAGCGGTGCAGCGAGTCGTACAGTTCGGACAGGTGGAACCCGGCTTTCGGATCGTCGAGCTTGACCTCGCTGTCGAGGATGCGCTGGGCGACGGTATCGCTCATCAGGTTGCCAAGAACGGCGCGCTGGATGCGAAGCACCTGCGCGTCGAGCGAGTAGTCCACCCCCGGGGTCGAAAGGCCGACATCGAAGACGTCATCGTGGTCGAGATAGTCCACCTGCAGGCGACGCATGAATTCCGGCTTGAAGCGGAAGCTGTCCGCCGCGAACAGGCCGCTTTCAATGATCTTGAGCGCCTGGCGCTGCTTGGCTGCCGGGAGCGGTGTCAGCGGCGCGCGTGCGCTGCCAGCGTGGTCGCGCAACGTGCTTACACCGCCGATGTACTTGGCGATGGTCGTCGACGACTGCCCGACCACCAGCAGGCCGCGCGTCACCGTGCGCCGCAGCACCGAGTAACTCTCGCCCGGCTTCAGTTCGCGGTTCTCCCAGCGGTCCCACAGCTCGCGCGCCAGGATCAACCGCCGCCGCGCAAAATCGAGCGGATCGTTGCCGAGATCGGCCGTATTCGCTTCGGGGTCGATCCCGAAAGCGGCATCCTCGTCCGTCGCGAACGCCAGCTGCGGCTCGGCGTTGCGACTCGCGATTTGCTGCAGTTTGACGCTTTCTTGCTCCGGCGGGAGTTCCGAATAGCCGTATTCGATCGCCCAGTAATCGTACGGCCCTATGGTCGCCATGCCGTACGTTCCCTGCGGCTCGCCTTTGAGCGCGATGTTGACCGCGTTGTATTCCATGACCGAGCCGGCGATGCCGTGCTCGCGCGTGAACTGGGGATCGTTGAGCTGCGCCTGCGAATAGATCATCGACGCGCGGAAGTTGTGCCGCAGTCCCAGCGTGTGGCCGACTTCATGCATTACGGTATCCTTGACGTCGGCCATCACGAAAGCCTCCGCTTCCGGACCGTCGGGGTCGATTTCGCCGCGGGCTTCGAGAAGATCGAGGGCGAAATTCATCTCCTGGGCAGCGTAGTCCTGTTGCTGGCAGAGCCGCTCCGGATGCTCGAAGAACCCGGGAATCTTGCTCGGATCGGGAATCTGCTCGACGCGCTGGTAGCGACGATTGCGGAAGCGCACGGGGTCGATGCCTATATCGGCGTCCAGTATTTCCCCGCTGCGCGGATCGACCTGACTGGGTCCGATGCCGCCGAACAAGGGTCTTGCGGTCGTAATCCAGCGAACCGAGGCGTGCCGCGCGTCAAGCGTGTCGAAATCGGCATCGTCGGGCTGGATCCTGGTTTGAATGGCGTCCTTGAAGCCGATTTTCTCGAATGCCTTGTTCCACTCCAGCACGCCGGCGATGACTGCCGCGCGGTATTTCTCGGGAATATTGCGGTCGAGCCAGAAGACGATGGGCTGCTTCGGCTCCGACAGCGCCGCCGTCGGATCCTTCTTTTCGAGGCGCCAGCGGTTAACGTAGTTCACACGCGGCGTGAGCTTGCTGTCGTTGCTGTAATCGTAGCGCGTAGTCATGAAATAGCCGATTCGGTCGTCGGCGAAGCGCGGTCGCATCGGCTCCTCGGGGAGCTTGGCGAAGTTGTAATAAAAGCCGAGGAACAGGCTGCGAATATCGGGGACGGTGGCGGGCAGCGATGTGAACGGCACCGGGCCGGGGACTATCGGCGGCTGGGCGACGCGCTGCAGCGCGTAATGCGCATTGATATCGACGGCGACGAGCTCGGGTGTCGCGCGCACTTTGTTGATCGACGAGTTGCGCCCGTCGAAGGCATACCCTTGGCGGTAGGTCCGTTCGAGTTCACCGTTCGCACCCGGAATGTCGGCGAAGAGCAGGCTGTTGATCTCGACCAGGACCGTTTTGCGCTCCGGATGCGGCTGGCTGGCGATCGGCGCGGACGCGAGCAGGCTGTCGGAGAACGCCTCGCTCACGGAAATTGCCTGCGGCGTGTTCGGTTGCGCGAAATAATCGGTGTTGCGCGCCAGCAACTGCACCTGGTGCGGTCCAAGGTGATGGAAGTAGACGATGTGACTCGGCCCCATCAGGCCGCCGAAAAAGAATTTCTCGCCCAGCCCGCGCGAGAGGTTGACGGAAAAGAAATAGGGAACGTCAAACTGGTTGGGCGCGATTTCCAGCCAGGCCTTTTCGTCCTTCTGCCAGACCGGAAACAGGCCGGGCATCTCGTGCGCGTCCTTGATCACCTCGGCAAACGGCTTTGGGGTTTGCGCAGCGGCCGCGGCGGCGGTCGCTGCGGCCGCCGCTGCCGCCACCACCGGCGCTGACGGTTTGGCGGCGCTGCCGGGCGCTGCTGCCTGCGCCGGGGCCGCGCTCGTCGCTGCAGTCGCAGCGGTCGCGGCGGCTGCCGCCGCGGCGGCGATCGCCGGGGTGTCGGGCTCCGCGGTGGGAGCTGTCGCGCAGCCGACAAGAAATGCCGCGGCGAAGGACATCGCCAGCGCGGCATGCAGCGCCCGCGGCGGCGTGGCAACAACGTGGATTCGGGCCATTGCACAAACCTCGAACGTGACAGGCGTTATCCGGCGCGCGCGCAAGCGCGCCGGGAAGCGAAGGCGCAGGCCGTCAAACGACGGCAATCTCGCCTCGCAATGAATGCGGCCGAGCCGCAGTAATGCGTACTTGCGCAAAGCTACCGATTAGGTCGGCGGCGCCCGGAAAGTTCACCACGCGATTGCAGTCCAGGCGGCCGGCGAGCTCGTCCTTGCCCTTGGCGGCGCGCCCGGTCACCAGTACGCGCTGCTCCGCGCCGAGCAGGCGCTCACTTCGGCTGGCGTATTGGGTGTCAATGAGAGCCTGCAGCCGCGCCAGCCGCGCCTGCGCGATCGGGCGCAGCACTTGATCGGCGCAATCGGCGGCGGGCGTTCCGGGCCGCGGGCTGTAGATGAAACTGAAGCTGCCGTCGAAGCCAATTTGATCGATGAGGCGCAGCGTCTGCTCAAAATCGGCATCGGTCTCACCGGGAAAGCCGACAATAAAGTCAGAGGTGAGCGACAGCCCGGGCCGCACCGCCCGCAGCTTCCGGACGATCGCCTTGTATTCGAGCGCGGTGTAGCCGCGCTTCATTGCCGCGAGCACGCGATCGGATCCCGACTGCACGGGAAGGTGTAATGCGGACACGAGCTTGGGCATGCGCGCGTAGGCTTCGATAAGCCGCGGCGTCATTTCCCGGGGATGCGAGGTCGTGTAGCGGATGCGCTCGATCCCTGGCATCTCCGCGAGATACTCGAGCAACAGCGCCAGGTCGGCGGTTTCCCCGCTCGCCTGAGCGGTGGAGCCCAGCGCGCCGCGGTAGGCGTTGACGTTCTGGCCGAGCAACGTCACCTCCTTGACGCCCTGGTCGGCGAGATCGGCGATCTCGGTCAGCAGATCCTCGAAAGGACGCGAGACTTCCTCGCCGCGCGTGTACGGCACCACGCAGAACGTGCAGTACTTGCTGCAGCCTTCCATGATCGAAACAAAGGCACTGGCTCCATCAACTCGTGCCGGCGGCAGCGAATCGAACTTCTCGATCGCTGGGAAACTGATGTCGACTTGCGGCCGTCCCGTGCTGCGTCGGCGCGCGATGAGGTCGGGCAGGCGGTGCAGCGTCTGCGGCCCGAACACGATGTCGACGTACGGCGCGCGCTGCACGATCGCCGCGCCCTCCTGGCTGGCGACGCAACCGCCGACGCCAATAATCAGGTCGGGGTTCGCGACCTTCAGCCCACGCACGCGACCGAGATCGTGGAACACGCGCTCCTGCGCCTTTTCGCGCACCGAGCAGGTGTTGAACAGGATCACGTCGGCTTGGTCGGGCCGGTCGACGAGCTCGAGCCCTTCTGCTTCGCGCAGCACGTCGGCCATCTTGTCCGAGTCATACTCGTTCATCTGGCAGCCGAAGGTGCGAATGTAGAGCTTCTGCGTCACGCGGGGCGCCCCGCTGCCGGCATATCCGGGCGAGGCTTGAACCGGAAAAATGGGGCAAGAATTATACCAGTCCCGCGCGCGCGCCGGTCTTGTAGCCGCGCGGCCGGGCGGCTCTTATAATCACGCCAGCAGGTGTCCGCCGCGCGCGTCGTTGCGCGGCGGGTGAAACGGGAAGCCGGTGAAGTCGCGGGGCGAAGATCCGCGATCATGCCGGCGCTGCCCCCGCAACGGTAGGTCAGTGCGGGCCGTCGATTAACGCCACTGCGCGCTTAGGCGCGCGGGAAGGCATGACGGCCTTGGCTAAAGCTGACGAGCCCGGAGACCGGCCTGCGTCCGGCGCGTCGCGCAGTGCAACTGCCGCGCCCGGAACCCAGGCGCACCGCGGGTGGCGGCTTTGCGGCCGGACGGTCGTTCCTGCATGCCCGGGGCGGCCTTCCGCCGGAGTCCACTTTCCGCGTTGCATCGATCCACCTGCCGTGCGGGGACGCACGGCCACGCGGAGAAACTGCTATGCCCGCCCTGACCACGATGCTGCGCCATTCGCGCTGCGTGCTCCTGCTCGGCACGACCTGCACCATGCTTGCCACCGTCACCGAAGCGCAGGTCCCGCCCGAGCCGGCGGCGATCGAGTCGGTTTTTGTAACTGCGACCCGTTCGCCCCAACCCATTACCGAGCTCATCGCCGACGTGACGATCATCGACGCGGACGAGATCGCGCGAGCCGGCGCGCAAAGCCTGGCCGAGTTGCTTGCCCGCCAGCCCGGGGTCGAAATTTTGACCAACGGCGGGCCCGGCTCGACGAGCTCCCTGTTCCTGCGCGGCGCCAACAGCACGCATACGCTGGTGCTGATCGATGGCTTGCGTGTCGGGTCGTCGACCGACGGGAGGACCGCCATCGAGGCGATTCCACTGGATCAGATCGATCACATCGAAATATTGCGCGGCCCTGCATCGAGCCTTTACGGCGCCGATGCAATCGGCGGCGTGATCCAGATTTTCACGCGCCGCAGCGACGGAACGCTCGGGGCCAATGCCAGTGCCGGCTATGGAACATACCGCACCGCGCTCGCCTCGGCCGGTATCACCGGCGGCGGGGGCCCGTGGCGTTTCGCGCTGCAAGCAGGCCTCAACAAGAGTGCCGGTTTCGGCGCGATTGGCAATCCGGCGAACTTCAACTTCGACGCCGACCGCGATGGCTATCGCGACGAAAGCGCGAGCGGCAGCGCAGCATTCAAATTCGCCCCCGACCAGGACCTCTCCGTGCAGTTTCTGCGCAGTCGCCAGAACGCGCAGTTCGACGCGGGGCCGGACTTCGACGCGCGCACGATCACCACGCTCACAAGTTACGCGGTCGCGAGCCAGAACCGACTGGCAACGTTCTGGACGAGCCGGCTGGAGGCTGGCGAGGGAGACAATGACAGCGTGTCGGAGACCAGTTTCGGGACTGAGCCGTTCAAGACCCGGCAGCGGCAATACACCTGGCAGAACGACTTCGCGCTGCCCCAAGGCGCGCTGTCGGTCGCCTTGGAGCGGCTCGAGGAACGCGTCGACAGCAACGCAGGCTACCCGGTTACCGCGCGCAATACCAACGCCGCCGTCGGCGTCTGGCAGTGGCGCGACGGCCCCCAGGCGGCGCAGGCAAACCTTCGCCACGACGACAGCTCGCAGTTCGGCGGGCAGACGACCGGGGGGTTCGCGTACAGCTACGCGCTCGGCGGCGGTTTTCGTGCAAGCGCCAGCTATGGGACGGCCTTCAAGACGCCGACGTTCAATGATCTCTATTTTCCCGGATTCTCGAACCCTGAGCTCAAGCCCGAGACCGCGCACAACGTCGAAGCCGCCCTGCGCTATGCAGGCGCCGACATTGCCGCGGGCATCGTTGCCTACCACAACCGCGTGCGCGATCTCATCGTGTTCGAGTGCGACGCGGCGTTCAATTGCGCACCGCAGAACGTGGCCAGCGCGACGCTGCGCGGGGTGACGCTGGAACTCGACGCCCATGCCGGCGATCTCGCCGTCAAGGCCAGCGTCGACTTCCAGAGGCCGGAAGACGATGCGACCGGGAACCTGCTGCCGCGCCGCGCCCGGCAGCACGGAGCGATCGCCGTCCTTCGGACATGGCAGGCGCTACGCGTCGGTGCGGAACTGATCGCGTCCGCGGCGCGCTTTGATGACGCCGCCAACACACGCCGCATGGGTGGCTACGCGACACTCAACCTCACTGCGGACTACGCGCTCGCTGCGGGCTGGACGCTCTTCGCCCGGCTCGATAACGCGTTCGACAAGCATTACGAGCTTGCCGCCGATTACAACACCGCCGGCACGAGCGTATTCGCCGGCGTGCGCTACCGGTACTAAAGCGATGCGCTGGGCCATTGCGAACCTCGCATGGACCGCGTTGTTGACGGCGTGCACGCATGCGCTCGCCGGGTCGGTCGTTGCCGAGGACGCGACCGGTGCGGCGATCGAACTCGCCGCACCCGCCAGCCGAATCGTGAGCCTTGCTCCGCACGCGACGGAGCTGCTGTTTGCCGCCGGGGCAGGCGATCGCATTGTCGGCGTTCTGGCGCCCGCCGACTGGCCTCCCGAGGCCGCGCGCCTGGTTCAGGTAGGTACGGTGGCCGGGCTCGACCTCGAGCGCATCATTGCGCTCAAGCCCGACCTCGTCATCGTTTGGCCGTATCTCGCGTCGGGCCAGATCGAACGCTTGCGCGCTGCCGGCACTGCAATCTTCGTCTCCGATCCCCGTACGCCGGCGGCAATTGCGGTCGAGCTCGAGCGGCTGGGGACGTTGGCTGGCACGCCGGCACCGGCCGCGCGCGCGGCGGATGCTCTGCGCGCCCGGCTTGCCTTGCTCGAACAACGTGCTTCTACCGCGCGCAAGCTCGCCGTGTTCTACGAAATCTGGCATCAGCCGCTCTACACCATCGGTGGCGGCCACCTGATCAGCGCCGCGATCCGCCTATGCGGTGGCGAGAACGTGTTCGGGCGACTTACCCTGCCGGCGCCTGCCGTCGGTGTGGAGGACGTACTCGCCGCGCGGCCCGAGGCAATCGTCGCCGGTACCGACGACGCGGTGCGACCGGGCTGGCTCGATGAATGGAAACGCTGGGAGGAGCTTCCCGCTGTCGCACATGGAAACTTGTTCGTCGTCGACGCGAACCTGCTGCACCGTGCCGGGCCCCGCTTTATCGCCGGCGCGGAGCAGCTCTGCGCGGTGCTCGATCGTGCGCGGGAAAACTTGCGCTGACTATTCCGGCACAAAAATATTGCCGCGCGGGCCGGCAACAGCCTTGAGCGCAACGCCGAAGACAGTCGACAGCCGCTCCGCCCGGAAAAGCTCCTGCGCCGATCCGCTGAGTGCCTCGCCGTCGGCGAGCAGCAGCACGTGATCGCAATAGCGCGCCGCGAGGTTGACATCGTGCACCACCATAAGCAGTGCTTTGCCAGCACGCCGGACAGCCTCGGTGAGCCGATCGAGCAACGCGAGCTGGTGCGAAAGATCGAGGTGGCTGGATGGCTCGTCGAGCAGATACAGCTGCGGCTCTTGCGCGAGGAGGGCGGCAAGGGCAACGCGTCTGCGCTCGCCACCGGAGAGCGTGCGTACGTCCCGCGACTCGGTGCCCGACATGTCCGCTGCGGCCAGTGCCGCACGCGCAATGCGCAGGTCCTCCGCGCCTTCCCACTGCCAGCGTGAAAGATGCGGATGACGGCCGATCAACACCGTTTCGAGGACCGTCGCTGGAAACGCATCGCTGTCGTCTTGCGGCAGCAGGCCACGCAGGCGCGCGATGTCGCGGCGCGCGGTCGCGGCGAGAGGTCGCCCGAGAAGCTCGATCGACCCCGCCGCCGGGCTGCGCAATCCGGCCAGCGTGTGCAGCAACGTCGTCTTGCCCGCGCCATTGCGACCCAGGATCGCCCAGCATTGGCCCGGTAAGACGACAAGATCGAGACCGCTGCAAACGCGAATCCCGGCGATGCTCACGGTGAGGCCGCGGGTGGCGAGCAACGCTGGGATCATCGGTACTCGCGGCGCAGTAAATAGAGGAATGTGGGTACGCCGAGCAATGCGGTGACAACGCCGGTCGGAAGCTGGGCCGGCGCAACGACCTGTCGTGCCAGCGTATCGGCCACGAGGAGCAATGCCCCTCCAGCCAGGGCGGCTGCCGGCAGCAGCAGGCGCTGGTCGTTGCCGAGCACCAGGCGCACGGCGTGGGGCACGATCAGGCCGACGAAGCCGATCGCCCCGGCCGTGGTCACGGCGGCGGCGGTCAAGAATGCGGCGAGCGCGAACAGCAGCCAGGGCAGGCGCTCGATGTCGACGCCCAGCGCGGCGGCGGTGATTTGGCCCCGCGCCAGCGCATTGAGATCGCCGGCAAGCGGCATCGCTGCGCCGAGGCCGAGCAGGAGCGCGGCGAGCGTTGACCACGCGGCGGGCGGCGCGGAGAGGTCGCCAATGAGCCAGAACAGCATGCCACGCAGCTGCGTCTCCGGCGCCAGCGACAGGATGAGTGCGACCACCGCGCCCCAGCCGGCGGCGACGACAACGCCGGTCAGCAGCAGTCGCGCCGGCGACCACGGGCCGGTCCCGCGCGCCAGCCCGAAAACGAGCACCGTTGACGCGAACGCACCGCAAAATGCCCCGACCGGAACGAACCACGCGACGACGCCGAGCAACATCGTTGCCAGCGCTCCGGCAGCCGCGCCGCCCGACACGCCAAGCACGTAGGGGTCGGCAAGCGGATTCCTGAGCAGCACCTGCAGCAGAGCGCCCGCGAGTGCCAGGGACCCGCCGGCCGCGAACGCGGCGATCGCGCGCGGCAGGCGCAGCTCGCGCACGATCGTGCGTTGGGTCTCGTCGCCGGAGGCAAGGAGTGCACGCAGAACGGCTGCCGGTTCGATCGCGACGCTGCCGGCGGATAGCGCCAGCGCGAAAGCCGCGAGCGCGATGGCAGCGAGCGTAAGCAAGGCGAACACAGCGGAGATCCGGGGCATCGCGGCGTACGCGCGGACGGGAGGACGGGCCGGGAAGAACGGCGATTATAGCCCGCGGAGGGCCTGCGCCCGCCCGCGCGCAAGCCTATAATTGCCGTTGGCGCAAATTGGCTGCCCGGATCGCGTCATGCCAGCATGAGCAAAGCCTTCACCCACGAAGAGGAACCCGAACTCGAATTCGACAACGAGTTGGAGGAAGCCTCGCCGCTGCCCGCCGGGAGCCGTAACTACATGACGCCGGGCGGCTTCGCGCGGCTGAAGGGCGAGTTGAATCGACTCACCGACAAGGAGCGGCCGGAGGTCGTGGCCACCGTCGCCTGGGCGGCTAGCAACGGTGACCGTTCGGAAAACGCCGACTACATCTATGGCAAGAAGCGATTGCGCGAGATCGATCGACGCATCCGCTTTCTCATCAAGCGGCTCGATCGCGTGGAAGTGGTCGATCCGCTCGCGCGGCGTGACGCGGACAACGCCGACCAGATTTATTTTGGCGCGACGGTGACGGTGTGCAATCGGCGCGGCGAAGAACGCACCGTCAGCATCGTCGGCGTGGACGAGATCGACACTGTCCGCGGGTATATCAGCTGGGTGTCGCCGATGGCGCGAGCGCTGATCAAGGCACGTGAGGGTGACAGCGTCACGCTCAACACGCCGGGCGGCGTCGAGCAGTTGGAGATTCGCCACGTCTGCTACGAGCCGCTTGCGACCGGCTGATGGGAACGCCCGCCGCGTGGTGGCGCCGGTTGACGGCGCCGAAATGTTCCGCCTATAGTGAGTGATGGATTCCGAACTCGCCCGATTGGAGCAGAAACTCGCGGTTCTGCTCGCCGACTATCATCGGGTCCGCGCCGAGAACGAGTCGGTCAAGCGCGAGCTGGCGCGCGCGCAGGAGCAGCATCGCGCGCTCGCGGCGCGCATGGCTTCCGCGACCGCACGGCTCGATTCACTGCTGCAGCAATTGCCTGAATCCGCAAGCTGACCATGGACGACAACTCGGTCACTCTCGACGTGTCGATTCTCGGTCGCGAATATCGCGTCGCGTGCCGGGAGTCGGAACGCGACGAGTTGCTGCAGGCTGTACAGTTTCTCGATCGCCGCATGCGCGAAATACGGGATTCGGGGAAGATTGCGGGCAGTGAGCGCATCGCGGTCATGGCGGCGCTGAACATTGCCCACGAGTTGCTGCGCGCGAGAAGCGGGGCGCCGGCGACCAGCGGTTTTGACAGCGCGGCCATTCAGCGTAGAATTTCAGCAATGCAGACAGCTATCGATCGCGCGATGGCGGAGCAGGAAAAGTTGTTCTGATGCCGGGATCCCGGCGTGGTGCAACGATCCTTCTCGACTGCGAGAGTCGTCCCCTGCGGTGTTCGAGTTGGCCATATACTCTTTGAACCAATGCTACGTTAGCGAGGTTGCCGCGCCTTAACGGACCGGTGTGCGCTCCCTACGCGGAAGCGCCTAATGGTCCAGGCAGGCGACCCTCTTGAACCGAGGTTCAAGATGACGGTTGGCACGGCACAGGCGGGGGGCCTATTCCAGTGCGGCGTCGCGATTGCGGCGCCGCATTTTCTTTGCGAAGCTGTTGCGTCGATGTACCACCGGCAGGCCGCTAAGGCTGGCGGGGAGAATTTTTGTCCCACTGGGTCGCAAATACGCGACTGAAAGCGGGGCAGCGGTCGTTGAACGATAGAGGGTGCTATGCCAAATGCGAATTGGCGTGACCTCATCTTGGCGCTAAGCGGCTTCTTCGTCGCGCCCATTCTGTTCTCAGGGTCCAACGCCTCACTGGCTCAGCCCGTTGCGGATGGGGCCAAAACCTACGCCGTCGTAACAATGGTCGGTGACCGGTTGACTTTTGTGAGCCGCAGAGGTTCCGTTAGCACTCACCTGGATCATTACGATCGCCGAACGCAAGCGTTGGGGGACGATACGCTCGCTACCACGGTCCTGCGGACCATGGCGAATGCTGTCGTCGCGGTGGCTCCGAATGCCAAGACCGAACTGCTGGAGATTGGGCTGCCGCCCCCGCGGGGCGCGGAGAGCATTGCCGGCGAGGAACTAGTCACCGACGCGCGCGAGACTCTAAGGAGAATCGTCGGCAGCCGCTCCTGGGACTTCATTGTCCTTCTGGGACCGCGCCGACAGTTTGAGCCAGTGCACCGAATGGGCCCGAACTTGGAGGGCCTGGGTTTCTATGTTGATCCGGGGACATCGCGCGGTTATCGTCCCTTGCGAGTAGACGACAATACTTGGAGAGCCGATCGATTTATTTCTCCTTTTGTGTCTTCGCAGGTATGGCTGCTTGACGCAAAAACGCTCAATATCATGGCAACGCAGTCCATCTATGGCTATTGTCGTTACACGAAGGGCGAGCCCGATTCACTCGATCCTTGGCAATCCTTTGATTCAGAGAAAATGCTCAAGCTTCTCACGCTCACTATCCAACATGATGTTGGGGAAGCTACAAAAACGCTGCTGCGCAAGGGTTTGGGAATGCCGGTGCTTCCCGCCCGTGTGCCCGTGGAATTTTGCACCCACCGCTACGACTAATAGTTTGTGATCGCAGCTGAGTGCGGTGCAACCCAGGGCCTGCAAACGGGCAACGCTGAGTAGAGTGCCGGCAGCGCGGCAACTTGGAGGCCCTATGAGCGCGCAGCAGGAATCTCAATACGCAACGTTTCTCAATGTACTCTTTCCACCGTTACGACTGATTGACGTACCCTCCCTGGTTGGCGCGTGTTCCGACCGCTGGTACAACCAGACACTGTGCCGAGTGAACGATTCGGTCGTTCGCCTAGGCGTCATGCAAGGCGAGTACCACTGGCATAAGCACGACAACGACGACGAGTTCTTCTTTGTACTGGACGGTCGTTTCATCATTGACCTCGAGGATAAAATGATCGAGCTCGATCGACAGCAGGGCTTCGTGGTCCCGAGAGGCGTCCTTCACCGCACGCGGGCCCCGGAACGCGCGACCATTCTTATGGTGGAAACTGCCGCGATCATTCCAACGGGCGATGCCTAGCGCCAACCCTCAGCAGGGCGTAGAAAAACCGTAAACTCACGCCCGATCGTCGCCGAGCCATTCGCTCAAGGCTTTGACGAAAAGGGGCAGATGGGTTACAAATTGTGTCCTATCCCTTATTGCGGCGGGCATCTTGCGCCGGGCCGCGTTAGGCAGATTGTTCATGCGCTTGCGTATACTGACGGTTGCTGCGCTGGCTATCGCCAGCGCCTTGGCGTACGGCGTATGGGTCGCCACTTCCCATACCGGTACCGCGGTCGAGTTCTACAACAGCAGCCTCAGACGCTACATCATCACCGCCGACCCGCAAGAGGCGGCGATGCTGGACGCCGGCAATGTAGTGAAGGGCTGGACGCGTACCGGCGGCCAATTCACCACCTATACCTATCCCTGGCCGGGTCGCGCAGCCGTGTGCCGGTTCGTCGGCGCGGCGGGCAAGGAACCGACCTCCCATTTCCTGACCGCTGACGCGAACGAATGCGCGCTGGCAAAACAGGATCCTGGCTGGACCTACGAAAAGGTGGCGTTCTACATCCCGGTACCGAGCGCCGGGTCGTGTGCGAGCGCCGCCGCGGTGTGGCGCAGCCGTTTCACCGGCCCGAATGGCGAGGTCAACCAGCGCCTGACCACCGATCTCACCGCGTATACCCGGATGGCGCATCAGGGGTTTGCGCCCGAGGGCGTCGTGATGTGCGCGCCGGTCTCCGATGCCGAGAAGGAAGCCGACATCGTGCGCCTTCTCGAACAGGGCACCCTTGGACCCACCGAGGCGCTGGTCCACGAGGTGAAGGCCAAGGGCATCGCCCCTTGGATCGACGAACAGCTGTCGTTGAACGTCACCCGCTACACGCAATACCCGTACACTGCGCGGCTCCAAAATAACTCATTTGCCTTCTTGTGCGTCGACGATACAACTCCTCCGGTCACGCCGGAGAAGTACTGCCACACGTACAAGATCGCGCCGCAGCCGCTCGGCTGGGAATTCTTTCGGCAGTCGAAGACCGCCCCCGATCAGCTGCGGCTGCGCATGGCGCATGTCTGGCACCAGATCTTCGTGATCAGCGACGGCAACGGTACCTACGTGTACGCCGATTTTCATCAGCGGCTGCGCGACAACGTATTCGGCACATTCGAAAACCTGCTGCTCAAATTTGCGCTGTCGCCGCAACTAGGCGAGTACCAGAACTGGATCAGAAATGTTCCCGCGCACGATGGCATCCGCCCGAACGAGAACTTCGCCCGGGAATTGATGCAGCTGTTCAGCATCGGCGTCAACGAGCTCAACGACGACGGTACGGTGAAGCTCGACGGCAACGGCCAGCTGATCCCTACCTACGTTCAATCCGATATCGAAACGCTCGCCCGCGTGCTGACCGGCTTCGACTTCCCACCGATGCCCGGCGCCCTGCCGAGCTGGGGCGCGCCGAATTACTATATCGGTGACATGATCCCGTATGAAGAGCATCACGACCAAGGGGCGAAGCGCTTGCTCAACGGACTCATCGACCTGCCGGCGGGCGGGAAAGCAATGGCCGATCTACGCGCCTCGATCCACGCGCTCGCCCTGAACCCGAACGCGCCGCCGTTCATCAGCAAACAGCTCATTCAGAAGTTGGTCACGAGTTCGCCCACGCCCGGCTACGTGGCGCGCGTGACGGCCGTGTTCAAGGACAACGGCAAGGGCGTGCGCGGCGATCTGGCCGCAGTCACGCGCGCCATCCTGCTTGATCCGGAAGCGCGTGGCGCGCGCAAGATCGATCCGGAGTATGGCCGATTGCGCGAGCCGGCGCTGTTCTGGACCGCGATGATCCGCGGTCTCGATGTCACGACCGATGGCGTGAACCCCTACGCGGAGAGTGGAGCAAGCGGGCAACTGCTGTTTCTGGCGCCATCGGTATTCAACTACTACCCGTCCGATTACACGCTTGCCGGCAGCGCGGTGCCCGCGCCCGAATTCGGCATTTTCAATTCGGCGGAGTTTCTGACCCGCGCCAATCAGGTGAACGAACTGCTCTACAACGTCGACAAGCCGGCGACCGACGCACCGGTGTGGGGTCCGCAGCCTTACGTAGCGAACGCCACGGGAACACCCAGCCCATCCCTTACCGCGTTTCTGCCCGATGCGCGCGACGTGAACCGTCTGGTCGACCACGTCGACAAGCTGTTCCTTCACGGGACGATGCGACCGGCGATGCGAAAGACCATCGTCGATGCCGTCGACAAGATCGCACCCGAGAATGCGCTGCGCCGGGTCAAGCTGGCAATTCAGCTGACGCTCACCTCGATTGACTATCAGATACAGAAATGACGTCGCCATGACGAGGCAACGGCCCTACCTCGCGTCGCCACAGCGGCGCCGGCTGCTGCAAGCGCTGGCCGCCTCGGGGCTGCTGGGCGCCCTCGAGCGTAACGTCGCGCTCGCGCGGACCGCACCAGATTACAAGGCGCTGGTGTGCGTATTCCAGATGGGCGGAAACGATGGCGAAAACACGCTGATTCCCTACGACAGCCGCGGCTATGCCAACTACGCGTCCATACGCACGCCCGCCTCCGGGCTCAACATTGCGCACGCCGATTTGCTGCCGATCCAGGCGGCCCGTCTGTCGACGCCGTATGGATTTCATCCGGCGTGTGCGCCGCTGAAGACATTGTTCGACCAGAAGAACCTGGCGGTCGTTGCGAATCTCGGCATGCTGGTGCGACCGTCCACCAAGGCGGGATTGGAGACCCAGGGCGCGCCGCGACCCGCCAACCTCTTTTCCCACGCTGATCAGCAGCTCGCGTTGCAGAGCGGCGATTACACAGGCTTCAACCGCATCGGCTGGGGAGGCCGCATCGCGGATAAGCTCAAGGAGCCGAACGCCGGCACGAGTTTCCCGCCTCTGATCTCCACCAACGGCCTGCGCACGTTTGCTTCTGGCCAGACGTCAATTCCGCTGACTGTGCCGGAGAATCCGTTCTTCACGCTTTCCGACAGTGGCGCCGATCAGAAATCATTCGACGCAGCGCGCGATGTGGCGATGCAAGAAATATTGGCGCAACCGACGACCAATGATTACGATCGTGTCGCGAAGATCTACTCGAAAGAGGGGCTCGCGGCAGCATCGGTGGTATACCCGATTCTGCAGAACTCGGCATCGATCGTTCCGCAGTTCTTTGCCGGTCTCGACACGAGTGTCGCTCGCCAACTGAAGACGGTCGCCCTGCTGATCGAGGGTCGTCAGCAGACGCAATTGAAGCGGCAGGTGTTCTACGTCAACCAAGGTGGCTATGACACGCATGCGGCGCAGTTGCCGCACCACCAGCAACTGCTAGGGGACCTTGCGCCGGCCCTCGCAGCGTTCCAGGCGGCCATGACCGCGCTCGGGACCGTTAACGACGTCACGACGTTTACGCTATCCGACTTCGGCCGGACATTGAAGCCTGCCAGTGCCTTGGGTACCGACCATGGGTGGGGCAACTATGCATTCGTGATCGGTGGCGCAGTCAAGGGCGGTGAGTTTTACGGCACGGTGCCCGCGCCCGTCCTCAACGGCCCCGACGATCTGGGCCAGGACGGACGCTGGATTCCCACGACTTCGCTCGAGCAATACGGCGCAACGCTGGCGCGCTGGCTGGGCATCGCTGAGCCCGACCTGCCCTACGTGTTCCCCAACATCGGCGCATTCGCGAAAACCGACCTCGGGTTCATGGCAAAGCCTTCGTCGCCGAATGCCGTTGTTCATTCCTGACGCAGCTAGCTCACCACCAGCAGAAACGCAAACTGCAAGACCGCCCATGCGCTGAGAATGGCAAACGGATTGCGCGGCCACCACTTGACGGGTGACGCAAGCCGGCCCGCGCCACGCTTTCCGCTTGCCTGTAACGGTCTTGCAATCAAGTAATAAAGCCCCGCGCTGGTTGCTATGACGGCGGCACCGCTATGAGGACGGCCGTAGCCAAGCTGGCGGGCACGGGGCCGCATGCCTTTCGTAAGCACCCAACTTCGGCAACAGGTCGAGTACCGGGACGTGTTGAGTGCGGCAGCATATGATCAGAGTAACCTATCAAACTAAAACTGATCCTCAGATAACATTGGATTTTCCATGCGTTACTGGCTGATGAAGTCGGAGCCGGACGAGGTCTCGATCGATGACCTTGCGACGATGCCCAGAAAGACGATCGCGTGGTTCGGCGTGCGCAACTACCAAGCGCGCAATTACATGCGCGATCAGATGCAGGTCGGCGATCTCGCCTTCTTCTATCATTCGAGTTGTCCGGAGCCAGGTATCGCCGGCATTGTGCGGGTGAGCAGCGCGGCGTATCCGGATGCATCGCAATTCGATCGCAAGAGCCCATACTACGATTCGAAGGCGACACGCGCCGCGCCGCGGTGGTTCAACGTCGAGGTGACGCTGGTCGAGAAAACCCGGCTGATTCCTCTGGCGGAATTACGCACGCAGCGAGAACTCGCGGGCATGCGGCTGCTGCAGCGGGGAAACCGGCTGTCGATCACACCGGTCGATCCGCGTGAATGGAAATTCATCGGCGAGAAAATGCTGCGGCGGTAACTGCAACCGGTATTCGGAGCGATGGCGGTGCCCGCGGCCTCCGGCTAGAGTTGCGCGTACCGATCTCTCAGAACCGCCTTCTCCACTTTCCCCATGGCGTTACGCGGCAGGTCGGCAACGAAAAATACCCGCTTGGGCACCTTGAAACCCGCGATTTCTGCCTTGAGAGCCGCAATGACACGATCTTCGGCGAGCGAGTGGCCGGGGGAGGCGACGATCACGGCCGTCACGGCCTCGCCGAAATCCGCATCGGGGATGCCGATGACCGCCGACTCGGCGACGCCGGGCAGCGCATTGATTCTTTCTTCGATCTCCGCGGGATAGACGTTGAGTCCGCCAGTGATGATCAGGTCCTTGGCGCGGCCGACGAGTTTCAGGTAGCCGTTGGGCAGCCATTCGCCCATGTCGCCGGTCCTGAAGTACCCGTCCGCCGTGAACTCCGCGCGCGTTTTCTCGGGCATGCGCCAGTAGCCGTGGAAGACATTCGGTCCGCTGAGCTCGATGCTGCCGACGACGCCGTGCCCGCAGAGGTGAGCGTCGGCATCGACGATGCGCACCGAGACCCCCGGCAGGGGTGGTCCGACCGTGCCGGGAATCCGCTCACCCGCAAGCGGGTTTGCCGTGTTCATGCCGGTCTCGGTCATGCCGTAGCGCTCGAGGATGCGCTGTCCCGTGCGCGCGTGAAATTCGTTGAACGTCTCCGGCAGAAGCGGCGCCGAGCCTGAAACAAACAGGCGGATGCTGCGGCAGGTTGCGGCGTCGAACCGCTGGTCGGCGAGCAGGCGCGTATAGAACGTCGGCACGCCCATCATCACCGTTGCGTGCGGCAGCAGCGCGATGACTTCGCCGGAGTCGAACCTCGGCAGCCAGAGGAGGCGACTGCCGGAGAGCAGTGCGCAGTGGCAGGCGACGAACAGACCGTGCACGTGGTAGACCGGCAATGCGTGCAGCAGGACGTCGCCCCGCGTGAAGGCCCATCGCTCGACGAGCGTCAGGGCGTTGCTGGCGAGGTTGCGGTGCGAGAGTATCGCGCCCTTGGAGCGACCGGTAGTGCCGGAGGTATAGAGAATCGCCGCAAGGTCATCGGCCCTGGACACGACCGTCTCAAAGGTGTCGGCGGCAGCGGCAGAACGCTCTAGCAGGGTTCCCCCCGCGCCGCCAAGCGTGAAAACGCGCGCCTCCGGCCGCAGCGCCGCGATCATCTCCACTGCACCGGGTCGACAGACGATAACGGTAGGCTCGGCGTCGGCAAAGAAATACGCCAGTTCCGCTTTCTGATATCCGGTGTTGAGCGGCAGGTAAACCAGTCCCGCGCGCAGGCAGGCGAGATAAAGCGCGAGCGACTGCCAGCACTTGTCGGTTTGCACCGCGACGCGATCGCCGACCCGGGCGCCGGCGTCGACCAGCGCGTTCGCGATCCGCGCCGAAAGAGCGTCCAGGTCGTCGTAATGGATCACCGGGCCGCCTGGAATCAGGATGCAGGGCTGCTCCGCGTCCTCCGGAAAATGATCGCGCAGCAGCGCGTACAGGTTCGCGTTCATACAGTCGAGCGGCAGGCTACAATTGTACTTCCGAACAACCAGTGCTCAGGCTTCAGTGCACCATGACTTTACCGTCCACCATGCGCTATGTCGTGGCGCGCGAACCCGGGTCACCGGAAGTGCTCACGGTCGCGGAAACGCAACTGCCGGTGCCCAAGCGCGACGAGGTGTTGTTGCGTGTCGCTTTCGCCGGCGTCAATCGACCGGATTGTGTGCAGCGCGCCGGCCACTACCCGCCGCCACCCGACGCCTCACCGATCATCGGCCTCGAAGTCTCCGGGACGATCGTCGCGCTCGGTGAAGGTGTCGCGCAATGGCATGTTGGAGACGTTGTCTGTGCGCTTACCCCGGGTGGCGGTTACGCGGAGTACTGCACCGCGCCGGCCGCCTTCTGCCTGCCGCTGCCGCGCGGATTGTCGCTGCTCGAAGCGGCGAGCCTGCCGGAAAACTACTTCACCGTCTGGCACAACGTGTTCGAGCGCGGACGCTTGCAACACGGCGAGCAGCTGCTCGTTCACGGTGGCTCGAGCGGGATCGGGCTCGCGGCGATCCAACTGGCGAAAGCATTCGGGGCGAAGGTGGTGACGACGGTAGGCAACGCCGCCAAGGCCGCGTTTTGCCGCGACATCGGCGCCGATCACGTTATCGAGTACCGGGAGCAGGACTTCGTGGCCGAAATAGCCGGGATCACCGCCAAGCGCGGCGTCGATCTCATACTCGACATGGTCGGCGGCGATTACATCGAAAGAAATCTGAAATGCCTCGCCCTCGAGGGGCGGCTGGTGATCATCGCCTTCCTGCGTGGCAGCCGGGTTGAAGTCGACTGGCGTCACATCATGCTCAAGCGGCTGACGGTCACCGGCTCGACGATGCGGGCGAGCCCGCACGAGCGCAAGGCTGCGATCGCTCGCGCCCTCCGCGAGCGCGTCTGGCCGCTGTTCGAAGCCGGCAAACTAAAGCCGGTGATCTACCGCGTGTTGCCCCTACAGGAGGCCGCGGCCGCGCACGCCCTCATGGAATCGTCGCAGCACATCGGCAAGATCATGCTCGCGGTGCGCCCGGAGTAATCCGGCACGCGATCAGATCAGGCCGGCGCCGCGGGCCCACTGGTATTTCGCGCCGAGCACGGCAACCGGCATTTCCGTCGAGTAGGGGTAGGCGGGAATGCCATGGGCGAAAAGAAATTCGGCCGCCTCCTCGACCTGCACGTCGCCGGCCAGGGACACGACGACCGGCTTGTCGATACCCTGGGCCCGCATCTCCTCGACGACTTCCGAGGCGAGTTTCGCAAACACCATCGGCGGGGTGATGATGGTATGCCAGTACCCCAGGATGAGCGAATGGATGCGCGGGTCGGTGAGTCCCAGCCGAATGGTGTTCTGATAGGTCTTCGGAGGCTCGCCGCCGGTGATGTCCACCGGGTTGCCCGCCGCGCCGAATGGCGGGATGAACTTGCGGAAGGCCTGGTCGAGATCGGGCGGCATCGCCATCAGGGTGAGCCCGTTGTCGACGACGGCATCGGACAGCAGCACGCCGGAGCCGCCGGCGCCGGTAATGATGATCACATTCTCGCCCTTGGGGGTTGGCAGGACCGGAATTGCGCGCGCGAACTCGAGCAGGTCACGCAAGCTGCGAGCGCGGATCACGCCGGACTGCTTGAACACATCCTCGTAGATCTTGTCGTTTCCGGCCAGGGCGCCGGTGTGGGAGCTCGCGGCGCGCGCCCCCATGGCGGTGCGGCCGGCCTTGAGCACGACCACCGGTTTTTTCTTGGAGACGCGTTTGGCCACTTCGGCGAATGCGCGCCCATCCTTCAGGTCTTCGCAATGCTGGGCGATGATCTGCGTGTTGTCGTCCTGCTCGAAGAAAGTGAGCAGGTCGTCCTCGTCAAGATCGCACTTGTTGCCAAGGCCGACGATAGCCGAGACGCCCATCTTGGCCGAGCGCGAGAAGCCAATGATCGCCATGCCGATGCCGCCGGACTGCGAGGAGAGCGCTGCCGTGCCCTTGACATCGTAGGGGGTGCAGAACGTCGCGCACAGGTTCTTGGGCGTGTAGTAGAAGCCGTAAATATTAGGGCCCATCAGCCGGACACCGTATTTGCGGCCGATCTCGACGATTTCGTTCTGGCCGTCGACATTGCCGGTCTCGGCAAAGCCCGAGGGAATCAGGACCGCGCCGGGAATTTTCTTCTCGCCGACCTCGACTAACGCCTGGGCCACGAACTTGGCGGGTATCGCGAACACCGCGACATCGATGTTGCCCGGAACGTCCTTGACGCTTTTGTACGCCTTCCTCCCCATGATTTCGGCCGCGGACGGATTGATCGGGTAGATCTCACCCTTGTACCCGCCGTTGATGAGGTTCTTCATCACCGAATTGCCGATCTTCCCGTCCTCGGCTGAGGCTCCGATCACAGCGACGGCGTCGGGCTTCATGATCCGATTCATCTGCCGCACGATGTCCTCCTGACTTGGCCGGTAGCGAACGGGCTGCGGGGCGAAGTCCACGACGATGCGGACGTCGGCCGCGATAGCACCGCTCTTGGTGGCGAATACCGGGTTGAGATCCATCTCGGCGATCTCGGGGAAATCGGCGATGAGTTGCGATACATTCTGGATGACGCCAGCGAGCGCGTCGCGGTCGACCGCATCGGCGCCGCGCACGCCTTTGAGAATCGCGGCTGCCGCAATGCCGTCCAGCATCGACAGCGCGTCCTCGCGCGACGCAGGTGCCAAGCGGAAAGTGATGTCCTTGAGCACCTCGACCAGCACTCCGCCGAGACCGAAGGCGACCAGTTTGCCGAATGACGGATCGGACACGGCGCCGACAATGACTTCCTGTCCGCCGCCGAGCATCTGCTGCACCTGAACGCCAAGCAGGGTCGCTTTCGAGTCGTATTTCTTGGCATTGGCCATGATCGTGGCGAAAGCTTTCTGCGCTTCGTCGGCACTCTTGATTCCGACGAGCACGCCGCCCGCCTCGGTCTTGTGCAGGATCTGCGGCGACACGATCTTGAGCACCACCGGGAAGCCCATTCCGGTCGCGAGCTGCGCGGCTTCGGCCGCGGACGTCGCTACGCCTTCCTTGGGCACGGCAATGCCGTACGCGTCGCAGACGAGCTTGCCTTCCGGCGCCGTCAGCGACGTGCGTCCTTCGGCCTTCACCTGGTCCAGAATCCGCCGGACTTCGGTCTTGTTGTTTGCCATGGTCGTTCCTCTCGATATCGAGCGCGGCGGCGCGGATCGCGCCGCCGTTCGTTGCAGTTCGGGATTGCCCCTCAGATTACCTTGGCGGCGCGTAACGCCGCGACGTCGTCGTTCCCGTAGCCGAGCTCTGCGAGCACTTCGTCGGTATGCTCGCCAAGCAGCGGCGAGCGTGTCACTTCGGTCGGGCTGTCCGACATTTTGATTGGGTTGCCGACCGACAGGTACTTGCCGCGCTTCGGATGGTCGACCTCGACGACGGTCCCGGTCTTGCGCAGCGACGGCTCCTCCGCAATTTCTTTCATGGACAGAATCGGCCCGCAGGGAATGTCGCGCTTGTTGAGGATATCCATGGCCTCGAACTTGTCCTTGGTCTTGGTCCACTCCTCGATCTGTCCGAAGATCTCCATCAAGTGGGGCAGGCGCGCCTTGGGAGTCGCATAGCGCGGATCGGTAAGCCACTCCTCCTTGCCGATCACCTCGCAGATATCCTTCCACACCGGCGCCTGGGTAATGAAATAGATGTAGGCGTTGGGGTCGGTCTCCCAGCCTTTGCACTTCAGGATCCACCCCGGCTGCCCGCCGCCCGACGCATTGCCGGCGCGTGGCACGGCGTCGCCAAACGTTCCGTTCGGGTACTGCGGATATTCCTCCATCACGGCCGTGCGGGCGAGGCGCTGCTGATCGCGGAGCTTGACGCGGCAGAGATTGAGTACCCCATCCTGCATCGCGGCGAGCACCTTTTGGCCGCGGCCGCTGCTAATGCGCTGGTAGAGCGCGGCGACGATGCCGAGAGCAAGGTGCAAGCCGGTCCCGGAATCCCCGATCTGCGCTCCGGTCACGAGCGGCGGCCCGTCGTCGAAGCCGGTCGTCGACGCCGAGCCGCCCGCGCATTGCGCGACGTTCTCGTACACCTTGCAGTCCTCATAGGGACCCGGCCCGAATCCTTTGACCGAGGCAACGATCATGCGCGGATTGAGCTCCTGGATGCGCTCCCAGGTGAAGCCCATTCGATCGAGCGCGCCGGGGGCGAAGTTCTCGACCAGCACGTCGCAATGCTTGACCAGCGCCTCGATTACCTGCTTTCCCTTAGGGTTCTTGGCGTCGATGGTGATCGAGCGCTTGTTGTGGTTGAGCATCGTGAAGTAGAGGCTGTCCACATCCGGGATGTCTCGCAGTTGCCCACGCGTGATGTCGCCTTCGCCGGCACGCTCGATTTTGATCACGTCGGCCCCCAGCCACGCCAAAAGCTGCGTGCAAGTGGGTCCCGATTGCACGTGCGTAAAATCGAGGATGCGCACCCCGTCTAGTGCCTTGCCCATTACACTCCTCTGTGCGTTCGCCGCTATTGCTTCTTCTTCGCGGTAGGATTGAGGCTGGTGATGCGACCGCTCTCCGTGCCCGCTTTTTCGTCGATGACCGCGTTGATCAGCGTAGGCTTGCGCGAGCGGATCGCTTCTTCCATTGTGCTTCGCAGCTCCGTTGGCGTTGTGGCCAACACACCCACGCCACCAAAGGCCTCCATCAGCTTTTCATAGCGCGCGCCCTTGACGAACACCAACGGCGAAGGATCGCGCCCGCCGGTTGGATTGACCTCGTCGCCGCGGTACACGCCATTGTTGTTCAGGATCACCACGCAGACCGGCAGGTTGTAGCGGCAAATCGTCTCGACTTCCATGCCGGAAAAACCGAAGGCGCTGTCGCCTTCGACCGCGATCACCGGACCGCCACTTACCACGGCCGCGGCGACGGAATAGCCCATACCGACGCCCATCACGCCCCAAGTGCCGACATCCAGGCGCTTCCGCGGCTTATACATGTCGACGATGCTGCGCGTGAAATCGAGCGCGTTGGCACCCTCGTTGACGAGGATCGCGTCCGGGTTAGCCTTGACGATGTCCCGCACTACATTCAGCGCACTGTGGAATGTCATCGGCGAGGGGTTCTTCGCCAGCGACTCGGCCATCTTGGCGACGTTCTTGTTCTTGCGCTCCATGATGGCGCCGAGCCAATCCGCCGGCGGCTTGGGCCAGTCCGATCCGATTCCCGCCAACAGGGCGGAAACGCACGAACCGATGTCACCGACCAGCGGGGCATCGACGCAGACGTTGCTGTCAGCTTCCTGAGGTGAGATGTCGACTTGGACGAATTTTTGCCCCCCCCAGTCCTTGGCGCTCGCGCCGCCCCAAGTCTTGCCCTTCCCGTGCGAGAGCAGCCAGTTCAAGCGCGCCCCGATCAACATCACGACGTCGGCCTCCGGCAGCACGTACGAGCGCGCGGCGGCCGCGGATTGCTCGTGCGTATCGGGAAGAAGACCCTTGGCCATCGACATGGGCAGGTAAGGGATGCCGGTCCTCTCCACGAGCGCGCGAAGGTCCGCATCGGCCTGGGCGTAGGCCGCGCCCTTGCCAAGAATGATCAGAGGCCGCTTCGCGCTCTTGAGCAATTCGAGCGCGCGCTGAACCGCATCGAGCGCCGGGATCTGGCGTGGCGCCGGATCCACGACCTTGATCAGCGAGCGCTCCGCCACTTGCGCATCGATCGTCTGCGGAAACAGCCGCGCCGGCAGGTCGAGATAGACCCCGCCCGGACGGCCGGAGAGAGCGGCACGGATAGCGCGTGCCACTCCCACGCCGATGTCTTCGGCGTGCAAGACTCGGAACGCGGCTTTGGCATGCGGCTTGGCGATTGCGAGCTGATCCATTTCCTCGTAATCGCCTTGCTGCAGGTCGACGATCTCGCGCTCGCTGGAGCCGCTGATCAAGATCATCGGGAAGCAGTTGGTGGTGGCGTTGGCGAGCGCGGTGAGTCCGTTGAGAAAGCCAGGCGCGGAGACCGTCAGGCAAATCCCCGGCTTCTGCGTCAGAAAGCCGGCGATACCCGCGGCGTAGCCGGCGTTTTGCTCATGGCGGAAGGAGATCACGCGCAGACCCGCAGCCTGAGCCCTTCGCGTAAGGTCGGTAATGGGGATGCCGGGCAGGCCGAAAATGGTATCGATGCCGTTGAGCTTGAGGGCATCGATGACGAGCTTGAAGCCGTCGGTTTCGGCTTGCGATTCGGCGCTGATCTCGCCGCCGGCGGCGACCTCCAGAGCGTCGGCCGTGTTGGTCGACTTCGCAGCCTGCTGCGTCGGTGTCTCTAGCATGGTACTACTCCGCGAGTCGAGCGGGCGCGGAGCACTCCGCGCCCGCCGCACCTATCGTGTACGCCGGCCCGCGCCCGATCAAGATCGCCGTTCGGGGGAACCTATAGACCGACGGGTTACTGGGTATCCTCGGGCACGGCCCATTTCGGCGGGCTTTCCGCCCCCGTCGCCCTGCTCGTGTATGCCGCGCGCATCGGCTTCAGCACGAACAACGCGAGCAGCGCCGCAAGGATGTTCATGCTCGCGCCGATGACGAACACCGCAAGCCAGCTGCCGGTGCTTGTCATCAGCACGTTGCCCAGTGGCACCAGCAGCGATGCTGTTCCCTTGGCGGTGTACATCAGGCCGGTATTCGTCGTCGCATAGCGGGCACCGAACGTGTCGGTGACCGTAGCGGGGAAGAGGCTGTAAATCTCGCCCCAGGCGAAGAACACCAGGCCGCTCAAGATGACGAACGAAATCGGGTCGCCGCCGAACTTGGCCAACGCAAAGATGCCGACGCCTTCCAGCATGAAGGCGATGAACATCGTGTTCTCGCGCCCGATGTGATCGGACACCCAGCCGAAGAAGGGGCGGGTGAGGCCGTTCAAGACCCGGTCGAGCGACAGCGCAAACACCAGCGCCGGCAGGGTAATCCCGATCAGGCTGACGGGTACGTCGGCGACCTTGAAATCCTTGGCGATCAGCGCAAGCTGGGCGGTTGCCATCAGCCCGCCGGCGCCCATCAGGACGAACATCACGTACATCACCCAGAAAACCGGCGTCTTGATCATCTCGGTCCATGTGGCGTTGTGACGTCCGGCTCCCGGCGCGAGCTTCGGCGGGGCTACCAGCATGCTTGCCGGCGGCGCGAACAGGACGAAGCCGAGCACCATGACCACCACGCCCTGAACCAGGCCAAAGGTGAGAAACGTTTGTTCGTAGCCCGAGCTCTTGATCATGTTGGCGATCGGGATGATCGTCAGCGCCGAGCCGGCTCCAAAGCCGGCTGCCGTGAGCCCTGCCGCCAATCCACGCCGGCCAGGAAACCATTTCACTGCGTTGCCGATACACGTCCCGTATACGGCGCCGGCACCGATTCCGGCGATGGCCGCCGCAAAATAGAGCGTCGCCAGCGAGTCCGCCAGCGAGTTCAACACCCAGGCGATGCCGCACAGCAGGCCGCCGACGACGACAATCCAGCGCGGCCCGAAACGGTCGACCAGGTAGCCTTCGACCGGAACCAGCCAGGTTTCGAGCAACACGAAAATGGTAAACGCGACCTGGATGGAGGCGCGTCCCCAGTGGTTCTTCGCATCGATCGGATTAACGAATAGCGTCCATCCATATTGCAGGTTGGCAATCATCGCCATGCAGATGATGCCGATGATGAGCTGGGTCCATGGATTGGCAAAAACGGACTTGCTCGGAGCTGCTGCGGCTGACGTCATCGAGGTCTCCTCCTAAAGCATCCACCGGGTTTGGGGGCGTTTTGTCGGGCGGGTGGCCCGCGCCCGCTCTTCTTCACGGGCTGATATAACGTATGTGGTATATCACGCCAAGTCAATAGCTCAAAACGCCCCGACAACCGTCGCCGTTCGGCCGGTCCAGGCGCGCATCTTGCCGCTGGTTGGTGTGTGGTATACCATAAACAAAACATGGAGTCACTGCAGCGAGTCACTGCGCCGGAGGGGCGTTGAAAGTATGCGTTTTCGGGGCGGGCGCTATCGGCGGCTTGGTCGGTGTTGAGATGAGGCGCGCAAACGTCGACGTCAGTATGGTCGCACGCGGAGAGCACCTCGCCGCGATGCGGGCGCGCGGATTGCGCTTGCAGATCAACGGCGAGGAGCACGTCGTGCATCTGCCTTGTACCGACCAACCCGGCGAGCTAGGCGTACAGGATTACGTGATCATCGCTTTGAAGGCGCATGCGATCGCCGACGCGGTGGATTCCATGACACCGCTGCTCGGCCCGCAGACCTGCGTCGTCACGGCGAGCAACGGGTTGCCGTATTGGTATTTCCAGGGCGCTGATGGCCCGCTGCAGGGCGCGGCAATCGAGAGCATTGATCCAGGCGGCAAGCAGTGCCGGGTCCTGGGTGCCGAGCGCGCAGTCGGCGCTGTGGTATTCCCCGCGGCCGAGATCGTGGCGCCGGGCGTAATCCGGCACGAACACGGACGCAAGTTTCCGCTCGGGGAGCCTGGCGGCGAGCGCAGCGCCCGGATCGAGACACTGCAGCGGATGTTCGCCGAAGCAGGCTTCGATGCACCGATTCGCGGCGATATCCGGGACGAGATCTGGCTCAAGCTCTGGGGCAACCTCTGCTTCAATCCCTTGAGCGCCTTAACCCTCGCCACGGTCGATGTCATTGCTGCCGATCCCGAACTGCGCGCCATCTGCAAGGCGATGATGCAAGAGGCCAAGGCCATCGGCGATCGTCTGGGTCTGCAGCTGCGAGTCGATGCCGATCGGCGCATCGACGGCGTCGGCGCGCTCGGCGCGCACAAGATGTCGATGCTGCAGGACCTCGAGCGGGGGCGGTCCATGGAGATCGAACCGCTGGTGGGTGTGGTCCAGGAGCTGGGGCGGCTGCTGGGCATGCCGACGCCGACCATCGACATCGTCCTCGCCCTGCTCAGACAACGCGCTCGCTGCGCACAAAACTCATGAATCGGTCGCCCTCCGCAGTGGTCAAGGAACCCGCGCAACGGTCAGCCGAGGTCGCGCCGGACTCGGTGCCACCGAAGCTGGTCCTGCAGCCGCTCAATACCAACGTAAGCCTGCGCGAGCAGGCGTACGCCGCGCTCAAGCAGGCGATCATGGACGCCGACATCTACGCGCATCGCGAAGAGATCCGGCTTGACGAGCGGCAGTTGAGCCAGGCGCTCGGTGTCAGCCGCACTCCGATCCGCGAGGCCATGTCGCTGCTCGAGCAGGAGGGATTCCTGCGCACCGCGCCGCGGCGCGGGGTCTTCATCGTCCGCAAGACCAAGAAGCAGATTATCGAGATGATCGAGATGTGGGCCGCGCTCGAGAGCATGGCGGCGCGACTGGCGACCGTCAACGCGTCCGATGACGACATCGGAGCGTTGCGGCACATGTTCGACGAGTTTCTTAACTCGGCCCCTGCCGAGCACATCGACGAGTACTCCGACGCCAACATCGCGTTCCACCAGGCAATCATTCGCCTGGCTGGCTCACATCTGATGGGCAAAACCATCGAGAACCTGTTCATCCATGTGCGTGCCATTCGCCGCATGACTATTTCGCAGCGCGACCGCGCGGCGCGGTCGATCATCGATCACATGCAGATCATCGAAGCGCTCGAGCGCCGTGACACCGAGCTCGCCGAGCGGCTGGTGCGCGACCACTCGCTCAATCTCGCGGCGTATGTCGAGAAGTACTGCGATTTTCTGGATTGACGTGCGCCGCGCGGCCAACCGGCTGCGCGCGCTACGACCGAAACTAATGCTCGACCTCGCCACCGCGGTGTAGCCCCCATGCCATCGGAATCCGTGATCGACACCTCGGGACTGAAGCGCCAGCGCGCCGCGCGCAGAACGCCCAAGGGCCGGCAGGTCGATCCCGTGGCCCTGTCCGAAGTGCGCGCACTACTCGGCGATGCGCCACGCCGCCGCGACTTGCTGATCGAGTTCCTGCACCGCATCCAGGACAAGCACGGCTGCATCACCGCGGCACACGTCGTGGCACTGGCGCAGGAGCTGCGGCTCGCCATGACCGAGGTCTACGAGGTGGCAAGCTTTTACCACCACTTCGATGTGGTGAAGGAAGGCGAGCCGATGCCACCACCGCTTACCGTGCGGGTATGCGCAACGCTGTCCTGCCAGATCGCCGGAGCCGAGTCGCTGCACGCAGAGCTCTCGCGCCTCGACGGGCGCGAGGTGCGGGTGCTGGCGGCGCCTTGCATCGGGCGCTGTGAGCACGCGCCGGCTGCCGTGGTCGGGCGCAAAACGATCGATCGCGCCTCGGCACAGGCAATCATCGCCGCGGTCCGGGCGCGCGATATGGAAGCTGACCTGCCTTCCTACGTTGGGCTCGACGCGTACCGCCGCAGCGGCGGTTATCGGACACTGCTTGCCTGCGTCGGCGGCGAGCGGACGATCGAGTCGGTCATCGCCGAGCTCGAGCATTCCGCGCTGCGTGGCCTGGGCGGTGCCGGGTTTCCGACGGGGCGCAAATGGCGCATCGTGCGCGCCGAGCCGGCGCCGCGGCTGCTGGCGGTTAACATCGACGAGGGTGAGCCTGGGACGTTCAAGGACCGCCACTACCTCGAGCGCGATCCGCACCGCTTTATTGAGGGCACGCTCATCGCAGCGTGGGCCGTCGGCATCGAGGAAATCTACGTCTACCTGCGCGACGAATACGCCGCCTGCCGCGCCATCCTCACCCGCGAACTCGCGGCGCTCGCCGCCAACCCTCCCTGCCCGCTGCCGCGCATAGACCTGCGCCGTGGCGCGGGCGCATATATCTGCGGCGAAGAATCGGCGATGATTGAATCGATCGAAGGCAAGCGCGGCATGCCGCGGCTGCGGCCGCCGTACGTTGCCCAGGTCGGGTTATTCGGCCGGCCAACGCTCGAGCACAACATGGAAACGCTTCACTGGGTGCGCGACATTCTCGAAAAGGGTGCCGACTGGTTCGCGAGCCAGGGCCGGCACGGCCGCAAGGGCCTGCGCTCGTTCTCCGTGTCCGGGCGCGTCGCAAAACCCGGCGTGCATCTGGCACCGGCAGGAATCACCGTGCGTGAGCTCATCGCCGAATATTGCGGCGGCATGCAGCCCGGACACGAGTTCTATGCCTATCTTCCGGGAGGGGCGTCCGGCGGCATTCTTCCGGCCACGCTGGCCGATGTGCCGCTGGATTTCGACACCCTCCAGCCGCATGGTTGCTTCATCGGGTCGGCGGCGGTCATCGTACTGTCGCAGCACGATCGCGCGCGCGACGCCGCGCTCAACCTGATGCGTTTTTTTGCCGACGAATCGTGCGGCCAGTGCACACCCTGCCGCGTCGGCACGGAAAAGGCGGTCGGCCTGATGGCGCGGCCGCAGTGGGACGCGACGCTCCTCAACGACCTGTCGCAGGCGATGGCCGATGCATCGATCTGCGGGCTGGGGCAGGCGGCGCCGAATCCGATCGCTTGCGTGTTCAAGTATTTTCCCCAGGAGCTCGTATGACCGTCGACTGCCCGGCATGCCCGAGGGACAGCGCATGAACGCACCGCTGACGCACGCGCTCGAACAGGAACGCATTGTCTTCAAGCTCAACGGCGAAGACGTGGCCGCGCTCGCGGATGAAACCATCATCCAGGCCGCCGACCGTGCCGGGGTCGCGATACCGCGTCTTTGCTACAAACCCGGCATGCGACCGGACGGCAATTGCCGCGCCTGCATGGTCGAAATCAAGGGCGAGCGCGTGCTGGCGCCCGCGTGTTGTCGCCGCCCGGTTGCCGCGATGGAGGTCTCCAGCGATAGCGCCCGCGCCCACCATGCCCAGAAGATGATTGTCGAACTGCTGGCCTCCGACATGCCGGCCAAGGCCTATCGGACCGACTCCGAGCTCGCACACTGGCAACGCACGCTTGGCGTGGGCAAGCCGCGTTTCGACGCCCGCCGGCAGCCCCCGCCCGACGTTTCGCATCCGGCAATGGCGGTCAACCTCGATGCCTGCATCCAGTGCACGCGCTGCGTGCGCGCCTGCCGCGAAGAGCAGGTCAACGACGTCATCGGCTATGCCTTCCGCGGTGCCCATTCGCAGATCGTCTTCGATCTCGGCGACCCGATGGGGGAGTCGACTTGCGTCGCCTGCGGCGAATGCGTTCAGGCCTGCCCCACCGGGGCCCTTGCCCCCGCCCACGATGCATACCTCGTGCCGATCGACCGCCAGGTCGCCTCGGTATGCCCCTACTGTGGCGTCGGCTGCCAGCTCACCTATCACGTCAAAGACAACCAGATCGTCCGCGTGGAAGGTCGCGACGGCCCGGCCAACCACGAGCGGCTCTGCGTCAAGGGACGCTTCGGCTTCGACTACGCGCATCACCCGCAGCGCCTGACGCGGCCGCTCATCCGTAGGCAAGGCGTGCCGAAATCGGCGGACTTCACCATGGACCCCGCCGACGCGTTTTCGGTTTTCCGCGAAGCAAGCTGGGAAGAGGCGCTCGAGCTAGCGGGCGGCACGCTGAAACGCATCCGCGACGAGCGCGGCAGCCATGCGCTTGCCGGCTTCGGGTCGGCCAAGGGATCGAACGAGGAGGCGTACCTGTTCCAGAAACTCGTGCGCACCGGCTTCGGCTCGAACAATGTCGATCACTGTACGCGCCTGTGCCATGCCTCGAGCGTGGCAGCGTTGCTCGAAGGCATCGGCTCAGGGGCGGTGTCGAACCCGGTGATGGACGTCATGCAAGCCGAAGTGATCTTTCTGATCGGTGCCAACCCCGTCGTCAACCACCCGGTCGCCGCGACCTGGATGAAGAACGCAGTCAAGCGCGGCACGAAGCTCATCCTGGCCGACCCGCGCCGCTCGGAACTGGCCCGGCACGCGACGCATTTTCTCCAATTCAAGCCGGACACCGACGTGGCGCTCCTCAACGCGATGCTGCATACGATCGTCGAAGAGGGACTGGTTGACGAACGCTTCGTCGCCGACCGGACCAGCGGCTACGACGCGATTCGCAAGAACGTCGAAGGCTACACCCCGGAAGCGATGGCGGCGCTGTGTGGGCTTCCGGCGCAGACGATACGTGAGGTCGCGCGACTCTACGCGCGCTCGCGCGCGTCGATAATCCTGTGGGGCATGGGCATTTCGCAGCACGTGCACGGAACCGACAACGCCCGCTGCCTGATCGCGCTTGCGCTCGTCACCGGACAGGTCGGGCGTCCAGGCACCGGCCTGCATCCGTTACGCGGGCAGAACAATGTCCAGGGCGCGAGCGACGTGGGCTTGATCCCGATGATGTATCCGGACTACAAGCGCGTCGACGACGCCGACGTGCAAAGCAGTTTCGAAGCGCTGTGGCAAAAGGCGCTCGATCCCGAGCCGGGACTCACCGTCGTCGAGATCATGAACGCGGTGCACGCGGGGCAGATCCGCGGTATGTACATCATGGGCGAAAACCCGGCAATGTCGGATCCCGACGTGCACCATGCCCGCGAAGCGCTCGCTGAACTGGAGATGCTCGTCGTGCAGGACATCTTTCTCACTGAAACTGGATATCTCGCCGACGTGATCCTGCCGGCCTCCGCATTTCCTGAAAAGACGGGCACGTTCACCAATACCGACCGCGCCGTGCAGATCGGCCGGCAGGCGCTCGAACCGCCCGGGGAGGCGCGCCAGGATCTCTGGATCATCGTGGAACTCGCCAAGCGTCTCGGCCTCGACTGGCGCTACGCGCATCCGCGCGACGTATTCGCGGAAATGCGCCAGGCCATGCCGTCGATTGCCGGTATCAGCTGGGAGCGCCTCGAGCGCGACCACGCCGTGACCTATCCCTGCACGGGCGACGACGACCCGGGGCAGCGCGTGGTCTTTACCGAGCAGTTTCCGACGGCGACCGGCCGCGGTCGCTTCGTTCCGGCAAGCATCATCCCGGCCGCCGAGCAGCCCGATACCGAGTACCCATTCGTACTCATCACCGGGCGCCAGCTCGAGCACTGGCATACCGGGAGCATGACCCGGCGGACAGAGGTGCTCGACACCATCGAGCCGGCGCCGGTCGCGTCGTTGCATCCTGACGATCTGAACGCGCTCGGTGTCTCTCCCGGCGGAACGATTCGCGTAACCTCGCGCCGGGGCGAAATCGCCCTCGCGGCCCGGGCCGATGACGGCACGCCGCGCGGGGCGATCTTCATCCCCTTCTGCTTTTACGAAGCCGCTGCCAATCTGCTCACCAACCCGGTGCTCGATCCGTTTGGCAAGATTCCGGAATTCAAGTACTGCGCCGTGCGCGTTACGGCGGGCGGCACGGTCGGCCCGGCGCAGGGATATCGCTCGGGCGAGGCGGTTACGGCGGGCTGACGCGTCCGCGCGCCGCGCGGAAGACACGCGCCAGCTGCTCGGCGGTGTCGGTGAGCAAGCCCGCCGCGTCGGCCAGGCACGCCTCGAGGGTGGCCGGGCCGAAGGCGAGCGCATGGCAACCGGCAAAAAACCGGCCTAGTTCCGGCAGTGCGTCGCGATCGATTGTGCCGGCGACAAGGGTCGCCGGCACGCCCTTCGCGGCGGCGCGCCGCGCGGCGACGAACGGCGTCTTGCCAAGCAACGTTTGCCGATCGGCGCGGCCCTCGCCGGTGATCAACCAATCCGCGCCGTCGAGCGCGGCATCGAGGCCGAGCAGATCGGCGACGACCTCCGCGCCCGAGCGCAGCTCGCCACCCAGCAGCTGCAGCGCGAAGCCGAGGCCACCGGCAGCGCCCGCCCCGGGCCGATCGTGCGCGTTGCGGCCAAGCGCCTTTTCCGCCAGCGCCGCAAAGTGTGCGAGCCGTGCGTCGATCGGCGCCACCGCTTCCGGGCACACGCCTTTCTGCGGGCCGAATATCGCCGTCGCGCCGCGCTCCCCACAAAGCGGGTTGTTGACGTCCGACATGATCGTGATCCGGGTTCGCGCGAGGCGCGCGTCGAGCGCGCTGGCGTCAATGCGCGCGAGCGAGGCGAGCCCTGCCGGCGTCGGCCTGACCTCGCGCCCGGCGGCGTCGAGGAGCTTGACGCCCAAGGCAGCGAGCAGACCGGCACCGCCATCGTTCGTACTGCTCCCGCCCAATCCGACCATGATGCGGTGGATGCCTGCATCAAGAAGCCGGCGCAGCAGCTCGCCGACGCCTTCCGTGCTGCGCTCCTCGACCGCGTGCGCTGTCGCGCCGGTGTCGGTCAGGCTGACGATCTGGGCGATTTCGATGACGCCGGTGTCGGCCGCGATCACGCCGTAATCCGCGTCGATTGCCGCGCCCGCAGCGCCGCTGACCCGCGCCGCGCAGCGCCGCCCTCCGGCCGACAGCACGGCGTCGAGCGTGCCTTCGCCGCCGTCAGCGAGCGGCACCAGGCGCAGATCGGCAGCGTCCCATACCCGGCGCAGGCCCTCGGCAATCGCTGCCGCGGCTTGCGGCGCGGACACCGACCCCTTGAACGAGTCGGGGGCGATGACGACGG
This sequence comes from Edaphobacterium sp. (SeqCode), assembly GCA_035937415.1. Taxonomy (GTDB): domain Bacteria; phylum Pseudomonadota; class Gammaproteobacteria; order Burkholderiales; family Casimicrobiaceae; genus PALSA-1003. The sequence goes on from DASZIB010000086.1 coordinate 178,211, forward strand.
AAGGGCACGGCGGCATGATCCCTCAGACGCCGTGCGTGGCTCGACGCAGCCGATCGCGCACCGCGTGCCACTCGGGTCCGTCCGGCGGGGCCTCGATCCAGATTTCATCGGCGGCAAGGGCGTCGAGCGCGCGCAGGTTTGCATAGAGTTGCTGCGCATAGGCCGCATCGTGCGCCGGTGCGTCGAACCAGGTGCCATCGAAGGACGGCGGCTGTGCCACCGAATGCGCAAGCACCGCGATATGCGCGCCTGGATGGGCAAGCGCGCCGAGCGCAGCGGAAAGCTCCGCCGAATGCATCAGGCGGGCCGGTGTCCGAGGCGCGTAGTGGGTCGCAAGCATTCCCGATGCACGGGGGGCGGCCGCGCTCGCGAGTTCGGGCGCACTGCCCAGAATGCGCGCGAGCTGCGCGAGCGACACGGCACCGGGGCGCAGCAAAACGGCGCGGCCGTTAGTAAAGGCCACGATGGTCGATTCGATACCGTGGCGGCAGGGACCGCCGTCGATGATCAGCGCGATTTCATTTCCAAAATCCGCCGCCACGTGCTGCGCCGTCGTGGCGCTGACGTGGCCGAAGCGGTTGGCCGATGGAGCGGCGATGCCTTCGCCGCCGATCGCGGCGAAGCGCGTCAGCAGCGCCTGCGCGACGGGGTGTCCGGGAACGCGCAACCCGACGCTGTCCTGGCCCCCGGTAATTGCATCGCCTACTTCCGGCCGACGCGGCAGAATCAGTGTCAGCGGTCCGGGCCAGAATGCCTCCGCCAGTGCGCGCGCACCGGGGGGAACGGCGCGGGCCCACTGCGGCAGCATGGCGACATCGGCGATGTGTACGATCACCGGGTGTTGAGCCGGCCGTGCCTTGGCGGCAAAAATCAGCCGCACGGCAGTGGCGTTGCGGGCATCGGCGCCCAGCCCGTACACCGTTTCGGTAGGAAACGACACCAGCTGGCCGGCGCGCAGCAACTGCGCGGCGCGATCGACGTTGGCCGGGGTCGGGGAAAGGATCATGCGAGGTTAGAAAACTCGAATCGACTCGCCCATTATGGGGACCCAAGGGCAACGGCTCGCCGGGGCGGGATTTGGTAGAATTGCGGACTTTGCGCGCCGCGGCTCGCCGCGGCGCGTCATGCCAAACATGGAGCGCTGATGAGCGATTTTCTGTTTACGTCGGAGTCGGTTTCGGAGGGCCATCCGGACAAGGTGGCCGACCAGATTTCCGATGCGGTCCTCGACGCGATTCTAGCGCAGGACCCGCATGGCAGGGTGGCGGCCGAAACGCTGGTGTCGACCGGTTTGGTCGTGCTGACCGGCGAGATTACGACCGATCACAAGCACGATTACGCACGCATTGCGCGCGACACCATCCACCGCATCGGCTACAGCGATCCCGAGCTGCGCTTCGATTCTGAAGGCTGTGCGGTGATGGTCTGCTATGGCCGGCAGTCGCCGGACATCGCGCGTGGCGTCGACCGCAGCTCCGAGGAGTACATGAATCAGGGCGCCGGCGACCAGGGCCTGATGTTCGGCTACGCCTGCGATGAAACGCAGGCGTTGATGCCGTTCCCGATTTACTATGCGCACCGCCTGGTGCAGCGGCAGAGCGAAGTGCGCCGCGACGGCCGGCTGCCGTGGCTGCGGCCCGACGCCAAGTCGCAGCTCACCGTTCGCTACGCCGACGGACGGCCGAAGAACATCGAGACCGTCGTCCTCTCGACGCAGCATCATCCGAGCATGAACCACAAGCAGAAGGAGCTTGCCGAGGCGGTGATCGAGTTGATCATCAAGCCGGTGCTGCCCAAGGAGATGCTGGTCAGCACGCGCTATCTGGTCAATCCGACCGGCCGGTTCGAGATTGGCGGACCGCACGGCGACGCGGGGCTGACCGGCCGCAAGATCATCGTCGACACCTATGGCGGCGCCGCGCCGCATGGTGGCGGCGCGTTTTCGGGCAAGGACCCGTCGAAGGTCGATCGCTCGGCCGCCTATGCGGCGCGCTATGTCGCCAAGAACATCGTCGCGGCGGGCATTGCCCGGCAGTGCCAGGTGCAGGTCTCGTATGCGATCGGCGTCGCGCAGCCCATCAACGTGACCGTGTACACCGAGGGCACGGGCAAGATCCCTGACCACGATATCGCGGCGCTGGTTACCGCCCACTTCGACTTGCGGCCGAAGGGCATCATCCAGATGCTCGACCTGCTGCGACCGATTTATACCAAGACGGCGGCGTACGGCCACTTCGGCCGCGACGAGCCCGAGTTCACCTGGGAGGCGCTCGACAAGGTCGAGTTGCTCCGCAATGCGGCCGGCATTCGCGGCCCGGCCCCGGTGACGCACGCACGACCGCACCCTGCAACGGCGACATGATGCGTCGCAATTCCGCCTCGCCGCGGATCTCGGCGGCGGTCCCGCGGAAGAACTTGGCCGTTTGCGCGCTTGTCGCACTGGCGCTGGCGGCGTGCGTGACCACTCCGCCGCCTCGGGAAATCGACGCGTCTGCGGATGGTTCGCGCATTCGGCTCGCGCCCGGGCAGGCGCTGCGGGTCAGCGTCGAAGCCAACCCCGCCACAGGCTATCGTTGGATGCTCGACCACGCCGCCGCCGGGGTAATGCAGCCGATCGGTGAACCGCTGTACACACCGCGCTCCACCAGTGCGCCGCTCGTGGGCGACGGCGGCACGATGACGTTTGACTTCGTCGCCGTCGCGGCGGGCAGCGACACCCTGCAGCTGACGTATCGCCGGGTGGCGGATAAGAGCGCCGCTGTGGCGCGGAACCTCCGTGTCGAAATCGTCGTGCAACCGGCGCCGTGACCCGGCGTCATTCCGGCAGCGGGATGAACTCGGTCTCACCGGGGACCGACGGGTACCCCTGCTCGCGCCAGCGCTTGCTGGCCGCATCGATGAGCGCGCGCGAGCTCGCCACAAAGTTCCACCAGATCAGGTGATCGCCTTCCAGCGGCATGCCGCCGAGCAGCATCGCCCGCGCGCCGGCAGGCGCTTCGATGGACACGGTGGCACCGGAGGGCAGCACGCCAAGATGCCGCTCGGGCAAGAGTTCACCGGCAATCCGGATTTCGCCCGCGACCGCATAGACGCCGCGTTCTTCGTGCTCAGGCGGCACCGCGATCGCGGCGCCGGGCTGCATCTCGAGCGCGAGATAATGCATCGGTGAAAACACCGGCGTCGGTGCGCGCCGACCGAATCCGGTGCCCGCGAGCAGGCGCATGGTCACGCCCGGCAGCGCAATCTCCGGCAGCGCCGCCCGCGGCTGGTGGCTGAATGACGCCTCGACGCGCTCCTGGTCGGGCGGCAGCGCGACCCAGGTCTGGATGCCGTGCATGCGGTGGCCGCGCGCCCTGGTTTCCGGCGCGGTACGCTCGGAGTGGACGATCCCGCTGCCCGCGGTCATCCAGTTCACGGCGCCCGGTTCGATGCGCTGCACCGTGCCCAAGCTGTCGCGATGGATCATGTCGCCATCGAACAGATACGTGACCGTCGCGAGACCGATGTGCGGATGTGGCCGCACATCGGCGCCCGCACCCGGCGCAAACGTGATCGGCCCGAAGTGGTCGAAGAAAATGAACGGGCCGACCATCTTGGTCGGCAACGAGGGCAGAAGGCGCTGTACGGTGAACCCGCCCAGATCGCGCGAGTGGGGCTTCAATATCAGCATGGCGGTGTCTCCGCGCGTAGTGTAGCGCCGCGGCCATCGCGGCAAAAGCCTGCCGTCGCGGCGCGAGGCCGGTACATTGTGCCGGATTGACCACCGGGTCTGACTCATGCGTTTCGGTTACTACGACAAGCTCTCGCCAGCACGCAAAAAAATCTATCGGCGCAGCGACGACATTGCGGTCCTCGGCATGCCGGACCGGTTGGATCTCGGCGAGACCATGGTGCGCATCGAAGTCGCCCTGCGCACCGACGACCGCGCCGCGGTTCAGCGCGAATGCCAGAGCCTCATCGACGCCCTGGTCGCGGGCTATCATGTGCCGAAGGTCCGGCTGCGCGTCTTGGCGCAGCGGCCCGCCGACGGCTACGGCGAACTGCACGGCCTCTACGAACCTGAGGCGCGGACGCTGCCGCGGATCACGGTGTGGATGCGCACGGCGCAGCGCCGGCAGGTGGTCGCGTACAAGACCTTCCTGCGCACCGTGGTGCACGAACTCTGCCATCACCTGGACTACGAATTGTTCGCCCTCGAGGAGACCTTCCACACCGAAGGTTTCTACAAGCGCGAATCGAGCCTGGTGAACGCCCTGCTGGCGCAACGCCGGGCCAGGCTCGATCGGCAGGAGTCTTGACCGGCTGCCGCGGTTTGGTCGCGCGGCCACCTGCGCTATAATCGAGCCTTCCTCGAGGAGCGTTGCAACAGGTCGGCCAGGCGTCAGGATGCGCCGCCCTGCCAGGCTCGAGGACCTTCCGACTTTGCAACGGCGCTCGTTGATCCGCGGCTCGCGCGCGGGGTGACGAGTGAAGCTACCCACGGCGCGGTCCCCGACAAGGAGTGACTGATGGACGCTGTGACCGATACCCGCAACTTCACCGACTTCAAGGTCGCCGACCTCGCGCTCGCCCCGTGGGGGCGCAAGGAAATCGCAATTGCCGAAACCGAGATGCCCGGCCTCATGGCGATTCGCGAGGAATTCGCACCGCAACAACCGCTGCGCGGCGCGCGCATCGCCGGCTCGCTGCACATGACGATCCAGACCGCCGTCTTGATCGACACGCTGAAGGCACTCGGAGCGGACGTCCGCTGGGCGTCCTGCAACGTCTTTTCGACGCAGGATCACGCCGCCGCGGCCGTTGCGGCGTCGGGCACGCCGGTGTTCGCGTACAAGGGCGAGAGCCTCAGCGAATACTGGGAGTTCACGCATCGCATCTTCGAATGGCCGGGCGAAGGAGGCCCGAACATGATCCTCGACGATGGCGGCGACGCGACGCTGCTCGTCCACCTCGGCGCCCGGGCGGAAGAAGACCGCTCCGTCATTTCGCACCCGGCTAACGAGGAGGAATTCGAGCTGTTCACCGCCATCGCCGGGCGCCTGGCGCGGGACGGGCATTTCTATTCGCGGATTCGCGCCCGGATCAAGGGCGTCACCGAGGAGACGACAACCGGCGTCAAGCGCCTCTACCAGATGCACAAAGAGGGGAGGCTCGGCTTTCCGGCGATCAACGTCAACGACTCGGTCACCAAATCCAAATTCGACAATCTCTACGGCTGCCGCGAGTCGCTGGTCGACGGCATCAAGCGCGCAACCGATGTGATGATCGCGGGCAAGATCGCAGTCGTCAACGGCTACGGCGATGTCGGCAAGGGCTCTGCCCAGGCACTGCGTGCGCTCTCGGCGCAGGTGTGGGTGACGGAGATTGACCCGATCTGCGCGTTGCAGGCGGCGATGGAGGGTTATCGCGTCGTTACCATGGACTATGCCTGCGACAAGGCCGACATCTTCGTCACCGCGACCGGCAACATCGATGTGGTCACCCACGACCACATGCGCCGGATGAAGAACAACGCCATCGTCTGCAACATCGGTCACTTCGACAACGAGATCGAGGTCGCCGCGCTCAAGGCGTACACCTGGGAGAACATCAAGCCGCAGGTCGATCACATCATCTTTCCCGGCGGCAAGCGCATCATCCTCCTCGCCTCCGGGCGATTGGTGAACCTCGGCTGCGCGACGGGGCACCCGAGCTACGTGATGTCGAGCTCGTTCACCAACCAGGTGATGGCGCAAATCGAGCTGTGGGGCGACGCGCAAACCGGCGGCAAGAAATATAGCGTGGGCGTGTACGTGCTGCCCAAGCATCTCGACGAGAAGGTCGCCCGTCTGCAGTTGAAGAAGCTCGACGCAATGCTCACCGAGCTTTCCGACCGGCAGGCGCGCTACATCGGCGTGCACATCCGGGGTCCCTACAAATCCGACAATTATCGTTACTAGGCCGCGGTCGCTGTGCATGCGTTCCTGGCCACAGGCGCGACTGAAGTTGCGCCGCCGGCGTTCACGACGATGAGGCAGCGACACAAGTCGCAACGACTGCGGGAGAAGCAGCGATGCGTATTGCCGTGATGGCAACCGGTGGCGTTGGCGGCTACTTCGGCGCCCGGCTGGCGCAAGCTGGGCACGACGTGGCATTCATCGCCCGCGGCCGGCACTTCGCGGCGATCCGCGAGCGTGGACTTGTCGTGCGCAGTGCCGCGGGCGATGTCCACCTCGCCAAGGCCTGGGTCAGCGATGACCCGAAGTCGCTCGGCGAGTTTGACATCGTGCTTTTCGCCGTCAAGCTTTGGGATACCGAGACCGCCGCCACGGCCAGTCTGCCGTTGGTCGCGGGTGGCGGCATGGTCATCCCTTTCCAGAACGGCGTGGAGAGTATCGAGCGGATCGCGGCGGCAATCGGCGCGGCACATGTGCTCGGCGGCGCGGCGTACATCGCGGCAACGATCGGGGAGCCGGGGGTGATCGTGCACACGGGGCAGCTGGCGCGCCTGCGCTTCGGCGCCGTGCTGCCGGCGCAGGAACAGGCAGCGCACCGCTTTCTCCAGGTCTGCGTCGAGGCAGGTGTCGACGCCGGGATCGCGGCCGACATTCGCCGCCTGGTGTGGGAGAAATTCGTCTTCATCTGCGCCCTTTCCGGCATGACCTGCGCGACGCGCCAGCCGCTCGGCATCATCCGCAGCGACCCCGACCTGCGCCCCGTTTTCGAAGCGGCGATGCGCGAGGTATGGACCGTCGGTCGCGCGCGCGGTATTGCGCTGGCCGAGAAACTGGTAGCGCAGCAGATGGACTTCGCCGATGGCTTGCCGGCGGAGATGAAATCGTCAATGCTGAACGACCTCGTCGTCGGCAACCGACTCGAAGCGCCTTGGCTGTCGGGGGCGGTCGCGCGGATGGCGAGGGACGCGGCTTTGGCAGCGCCGGTCAACGCGACGTTGTACGCGGCCGTCAAGCCCTATTGCGATGGCGCAAGCTGACGCCGTCCGCACAAGGAGAAACGACGATGCGACTGTTACTGGTGTGGCTGGTGAACGCGGTTGCGCTGCTCGCGCTGCCGTACTTGTTGCCGTCGATCACTGTCAACTCGTTTGGGGCGGCACTGATCGCGGCGCTGATTCTAGGTCTGATCAATACCTTCATCCGGCCGCTGCTGATATTGCTCACGCTGCCCGCGACCCTGCTCACGCTGGGACTTTTCATCTTCATCATCAACGGCCTGTTGTTCTGGTTCGTCGGCTCCTTTGTCACGGGTTTTCACGTGGCGGGATTCTGGCCCGCTTTCTTCGGCGCGATTCTGTACAGCATCATTTCCTGGGCGCTGTCCGCGTTGCTGCTGCACAAGCGCGCCTGAAGCACGCCACCGATGGACGAAGCCCCGGACCGCATCTTCAGCTTCGAGTTTTTCCCACCGGCGACGCCGGAGGGCGTGGCCAAGCTGCGCGCGACCCGCGAGCAGCTCGCGCTGCTGGGTCCGAAGTTCTTCTCGGTGACCTACGGCGCGGGCGGTTCGACCCGGGACCGGACGCTTTCGGCCGTGCTGGAGATTCAGGCGGCCGGGCAGCGTGCCGCCCCGCATGTCTCATGCATCGGCTCGACGCGGGAAAGCATGCGCGCCACGCTCGCGACCTATCGTGATCACGGCATAGGGCATCTCGTCGCGCTGCGCGGCGACCTGCCGTCCGGCACCGCCGACGTCGGCGAGTTCCGCTATGCGAACGAGTTGGTGGAGTTCATCCGTTCGGTATCCGGCGACTGGTTCCACATCGAGGTTGCCGCCTATCCGGAATACCATCCGCAGGCGCGCAACCCGCAGGAGGATCTAGCGAACTTCAAGCGCAAGATCGATTCCGGAGCCGATTCTGCGATCACGCAGTATTTCTTCAACGCCGACAGCTACTATCATTTTGTCGACCAGGCGGCAGGGCTGGGCGTCGCGGCCGCAATCGTTCCGGGCATCATGCCGATCCAGAGCTTTTCCAAACTGGCGCGGTTTTCCGATGCGTGCGGCGCGGAGATTCCGCGCTGGATCCGGCGCAAACTGGAAAGCCTTGGCGACGACGCGCCGTCGATCCGCGCCTTTGGCCTCGATGTCGTGACCGACCTTTGCGACGACCTGCTCGCCCACGGCGCGCCGGGGTTGCACTTCTACACGCTCAATCAGGCGAGCCTGACCAGCGTCATCTGGCAGCGGCTGGGCCTCCGCTGAACGGCACCGCCTGCCCGGTCGCGCGGAATTATTTGCCGCCCGACCGGAAGGCCACCAATTCGAGCACGGTCGATTCGGTGCGGACCGTCGCCAGATCCCGGCCGCCCTTTTCGGTGTACGCTGCTTCGCGCTCTTCGCGCACCGGCGCCTTCGCCACGGCCGCGTACCAAAGGACATCACGCACCGAGGTTCGCGTGCGCCAGAAGTCCGCGTCATCGAGCTGCACGATGCGATAGACGTAAACCGTGTCGAATCCGCCGGCAGGCACCGTGGTCGCGCTGCGGCCGTCGACGGCGCCGTAGATCAGGATCTGATCGTTAAGCTCTGTATCCTTGCGCACCGTATCGATCACCTGGCGCCAGGTCTTACCCCGATCGAGAGGAAACGCCAGCAACTGCGCAGGCGGATTGAACAGGCGCGGCGGCTCGCGCCACAGCGATCCGCTGCGCAGCCCGCCATCGGCGTCGACCTCGTCGACCCACTCGGCGCGGCCGTTGGCGTCAACCCGGGCGAAGCGGATTCGCGCCGTCCGGCCCGAAACCGCAATGACCTCGGCGTCGAGCTGAGACACGATGCCACGCCGCAGATTGTCCGTGACGCGGTACTGCCAGGAATCGCCGACGACCAGTTGCGGCGCAACGACACCGTCACCGGCAGGCGCCGCGGCGCAGCCGGCGAGGCCGAAAAGGACGCAGGTCGCGAGTGCGGGGGCGATCAGGCGAAGCCGAAGCGGGAGCGGGTACATCGGGTACTCCTTGGATCAAACGCGCGCGGTCGAGGTGGTCGCGCGGCTTCTGGCTTTGACCGGCGCGCGGCGTGGTTGGTTGCACAGACAGGATTGCAAGACGCCCTAAGCGTCGCGGTCGGTGATCGCACCGAGGCTCGCCGTCGACACCAGCTTCATGTACTTGGCCAGGACGCCACGGGTATACCGTGGCGCGGGCGGCTTCCAGCGCGCGCGGCGCTTCGCCAGTTGGGCGTCGCTGACGTTGAGTTCAAGGAGCAGCTTGTGGGCGTCGATGGTGATCGAGTCGCCATCCTCGATCAGGGCGATGACTCCCCCGACATAGGCCTCCGGCGCGACATGGCCAACAACCATGCCCCAGGTTCCGCCGGAGAAGCGCCCGTCGGTGACGAGGCCGACCGATTCGCCCAGGCCCTGACCGATCAGCGCCGAGGTCGGCGCCAGCATCTCCCGCATCCCCGGGCCGCCCTTTGGCCCTTCGTAACGGATGACGATCACGTCGCCGGCCTTGATCTGCTTGGCCATGATCGCGTCAAGGCATGCCGCCTCAGAGTCAAATACGCGCGCGGGGCCGGTGATCGCCGTGTTCTTGAGCCCGGTGATCTTCGCCACGCAACCCTCCGGGGCGAGATTGCCTTTCAGGATCGCCAGGTGGCCCTGCGGATACAGCGGGCTCGACCAGGGCCGGATTACGCCCTGGTCCTCGCGAGGTGTCCTGGGAACCGCGGCGAGTTCCTCGACCAGGGTCTTCCCCGTGATCGTCACGCACTCCCCGTGCAACAGGCCGTGATCGAGCAGCATGCGCAGCACCTGCGGCACGCCGCCAGCGGCATGGAAATCTGTGGCGACAAAGCGCCCGGAGGGCTTGAGTTCGCAAATCACCGGCACGCGTTTACGCACGCGTTCGAAGTCGTCGATCGTCCATTCCACGCCGGCGGCGGCGGCGATCGCAAGGTAGTGCAGGACGGCGTTGGTCGAACCGCCGGTTGCCATGACCAACGCGATCGCATTTTCAATGGCGTTGCGCGTGATGATGTCGCGCGGTTTAAGGTCGAGCCTGACGGCATTGACCAACGCGCGCGCAGAGTCGGCTGCCGAGGCCGCCTTCTCGGCATCCGCCGCGGCCATTTGCGAGCTGCCGAGGAGGCTCATACCTAACGCTTCGAACGAGGATGACATCGTGTTCGCCGTGTACTGGCCGCCGCAAGCGCCGACCGTCGGGCAGGCGTTTCTTTCGATGCCATCGAAGTCCTCCTTGGTCATCGTGCCGGCGCTGAATGCACCGACCGCCTCGAACGGACTGACAATGGTAAGTTTCTCGCCTTTCCAGAAACCGGGCTTGATCGTGCCGGCGTAGACGAAGATGCCGGGTACATTCATGCGCGCCATCGCCATCATGCTGCCCGGCATGTTCTTGTCGCAACCGCCGACGCAAACGACCCCATCCATGCACTGTCCGTTGACCGCGACTTCGATCGCGTCGGCGATCACTTCCCGCGACACGAGCGAGTATTTCATGCCTTCGGTGCCCATGCCGATGCCGTCGGTCACGGTCGGGAAGCCGAACACCTGAGGCATCGCGCCCGCCTCCTTGAGCGCCGCCATCGCGCGATCGACCAGCGGCTGGATGCCGGCGTTGCAGGGGTTCATCGTGCTGTGGCCGTTGGCGACGCCAACGATCGGCTTGTCGAAATCGCCATCGCCGAAACCGACCGCGCGCAGCATCGCACGGTTCGGCGACCGGGCGACGCCTTGCGTGATGATGCGGCTGCGGCGGTTGCTGGGCATCGGCTATTCCTCCTGCGCTCTCTCGTATAATCGACGGATTCTAACAAAGGCCGCGGCGCAGCCGAGCCGCGGCAGTCAGCGATGCTTGTCCATCCGCAGTTCGATCCGGTTGCCTTTCATGTTGGCCCGCTCGCGGTGCGCTGGTACGGGCTGATGTACCTGACCGGATTTGTGCTCTTCGTCGTCCTGGGGAAGGTCCGCGCACGGCAGAATCTGCTCACGGGCTGGCATCCGCGCGACGTCGACGACATGCTCTTCTTCGGCGTATTCGGAGTCATTCTGGGCGGCCGGCTTGGCTACGTCCTGTTCTACAAGCCGATCTACTACCTCGCGCACCCACTCCAGATCCTCGCGCTGTGGCAGGGGGGCATGAGCTTCCACGGCGGCTTCCTTGGCGTGCTGATCGCGTTGGCGCTGTTCGCGCGCCGGCGGCATAAGCGCTGGCTCGACGTCACCGACTTCGTCGCGCCCCTGGTGCCGCTGGGACTGGCGGCGGGTCGACTTGGCAACTTCATCAACGGCGAACTGTGGGGCCGCCCTTCGAGCCTGCCTTGGGCGATGGTGTTTCCCCAGGTCGATGCAGTGCCTCGCCACCCCTCGCAACTCTACGAGTTCGGTCTCGAAGGACTCGCGCTGTTCGCGGTGCTTTGGCTTTACGCTCGGCGCCGGCGCCCGGTAGGGGCGGTTTCAGGCTTGTTCCTGCTCGGCTACGGCGTCTTTCGCTTCCTCGTCGAATACGCTCGCGAGCCGGACGATTTCCTCGGCGTGCTTACGCTCGGGTGGACGATGGGACAGTGGCTGTCGCTGCCGATGATCCTCGCCGGTATCGGACTGATGCTGTGGGCGTATTGGCGCGCAAGCAAGGCCCAACCGACACTGTTCGGACCCTAGTCGAGCCTGCGAAAGTCACCCTCGAGCGCCTCGCGCGCGAAACCACGCCCGACGCCGGCAGGTTGCGGCGTCAGCGGCGCCCCAAGATTGATCGGCAGCAACAGCAGCAACAACGCGATCAGATCCGATCCGATTCCCGGCAGGATCAGCAGCAGCGCAGCCAGAACCCTGCGGCCGCTGTCGAGCAAGCCGCGCAGGAGCGGCTGATCGCCGCGCAGTGCGGCGAGCGTTTTCGCACGGAACGTCGTGCGCTCCTTGCGCAGCAACAGCACGCCGGCGATCGCGGAAGCAGCCAGCCATACCAGCGTCGGGATGCCCGTCCAACGGGCAAAGCGAATCGTCGCCAGCACGTCGAGAACGGGGAAAATGAGTACAATCAACAAAACGACGAAACGCATGACCCTACCTCGTCGAAAAACTCCTCGTCGCCGCGGCGCAGTGCGCGATGCAGCCGGCGGCATCGCGCAGGGCGCAGTGGCAGCACAGTCGACCGATGCGCCGGCGCCGAATGCGGCACCTTCGCCAACGGTCCTGATTCTGACCACGTTTCCCGAACGGGCCGCAGCGGAAACGTTCGCGCGCGAGCTCCTGGCTGCCCGCCTCGCCGCATGCATCCACATCGGGGCGACGGTGCAGTCACTCTATCACTGGCGCGGCGAAATCGAAACGGCTGCGGAGATTCCGGTCACCATCAAGACGCGCTCTCGGCTCTACCCGCGCGTCGAAGCAACGATCCGTCGGCACCATCCCTACGAACTTCCCGAAATCGTGGCTGTCCCCATTAGCTATGGCTTGCCCGCCTACCTCGACTGGATTGCCGCAGCGACCGATGCGCTGGCCTGACGCTCATTGGGGCCGCATCGTCGCGGGCATCGCGGTGGCCGTCGCCCTAGGTGCCGCCTCGCCAGGGACGGCGCAAGTCAACCCGCTCCCGCCCGATAAGGCATTCCGGTTCACTGCCCGCCTGCTGGATGCGCGTACGGTCGAGGCGCGGTTCCGTATCGCCGATGGGTACTACCTGTACCGTGACAAGATCCATTTCGCGGTCGAGCCCGCTACCGCCGGGCTTTCCGTGCCGAAGCTGCCCGACGGCACCGTCAAGGAAGACCCATTCTTTGGCCACGTCGAGACCTACCGTGGCGAGGTCGTGGTCAAGTTGGCGCTGACAGACCCGCAGCCAGGCCAGCGCATCGTGGTTGTCGCCGAATCCCAGGGTTGCGCCGACATTGGCATCTGCTACCCGCCCACGGTGCAGCGCGCCCCGGTGGCGCTGCCGGAGGGCAGCATGACGCCGGTGCCCGCGAGCCAAGGGCCGAAACAGACCTGGTTCAATTGAGCGCTCCCCGGGAAAGTGAGCGCTCGCATTGAAGTCGATAGTGCGCCGTTTGCCACGTTGGCTCGCGCTGGCGATCGTGGGCATGCTCGCGGTCGCGTTCGGCGTCGGTTTCGCGCTATGGGACCGAAGCCCGGCGGACACGAGCGCGTTGCTCGCACTTTCGCTTCCGGATACGCAAGGTGCGCTACAGCCATTGCGCCAGTGGCAGGGCAAGGTTCTAGTCGTGAATTTCTGGGCCACCTGGTGCGAGCCTTGCCGGGAGGAGATGCCCGAATTCGTTCGTGCTCAGCGCGAGCTGGGGCCCAAAGGCGTCCAATTTGTCGGTATCGCCGTCGATCAACGCGATAAAGTCGTCCAATTCGCCAAAGAATTGCAACTCAACTATCCTGCCCTGATTGGTGGCTATGCTGCCATGGACCTCTCCAAACCCTTGGGCAACCGACTCCTGGCATTGCCATTCACCGTAATCCTTGACCGCGATGGCCGCATCGCCCATACGCAGCTTGGTCCGCTTAAACCATCCCAATTGCACTCAATTATAGACAAGTTGGTCTAATTTACGCTATTTATTGCCCTAGCAAACATCGCGCCGAGTGGAGGGTTCCGGGCGCAGGGAAGGGACTCCGACACCCGCGCCTCGCCTTTCGGTCGAGCCGCCGAGGGCAGCACAGAAATTGCCGCTATGCTGGACAATCTGTCGCGATCTCCTGCAAACTTGCGCCCTACTCCGAGGAGGTTGGGGAGCAATGGATCTGCGCAAGCTTAAGACGTTGATCGAGCTGGTGGAAAGCTCGGGCATCGCGGAACTCGAGATCGCTGAGGGCGAGGAGCGGGTCCGCATTACCCGGTCGCTGCCGTCCCCGACCGCCGCTGCGTCTGCCGCAGGTTCCGCGCCCGGGGGACCGACAGTGCAGGCCTCGCCGCCGGCGGCGGCCGCCGCGCCAGCGGCCCCGGCAGCCGCGCCGGAAGGACATGTGGTCAAGTCCCCAATGGTGGGTACCTTCTACCGCTCGGCTTCACCGGGGGCCAAGCCGTTCGTCGAAATCGGTGACGAGGTCAAAGCGGGCGACCCGCTTTGCATCATCGAGGCGATGAAGCTCATGAACGAAATCGAGGCCGATCAGGCCGGCGTGGTCAAGGCAATCCTGATCGAGAACGGGCAGCCCGTCGAGTACGGGCAAGCGCTCGTCGTCATCGGCTAGGCGGGTCGGTATCCGGCCCGCGGTGCGCGGCATCCGCCGCGCCCTCTCTTGCGACTAGGCTAACGTGCCGACCAAAATCACCGGCCAGTTGTTCGACAAAGTACTCATCGCCAATCGCGGCGAGATCGCGCTGCGTATCCAGCGCGCCTGCCGTGAGTTGGGGATCAAGACGGTGGTTGTTCATTCCGAGGCTGACGCCGACGCCAAGTACGTGCGTCTAGCCGACGAGTCGGTTTGCATCGGGCCACCACCGTCGGCGCAGAGCTACCTCAACATTCCGGCGATCATCAGCGCGGCGGAAGTTACCGACGCGCAAGCGATCCATCCCGGCTACGGCTTTCTGGCCGAGAACGCGGACTTCGCCGAGAAGGTAGAGAAGAGCGGCTTTGTTTTCATTGGCCCACGCCCGGACACGATTCGCCTCATGGGCGACAAGGTCAGCGCGAAGATCGCGATGATCAAAGCCGGTGTGCCATGCGTGCCAGGGTCCCCCGGTGCATTGCCCGATGACACGAAGGAAGTGATCAAGCTCGCGCGGGAGATAAAGTATCCCGTGATCATCAAGGCCGCCGGCGGCGGCGGCGGGCGCGGGATGCGCGTCGTCCATACCGAGGCCGCGCTGTTGCCCGCCGTCAGCCTGACCCGCGCCGAGGCGGGGGCAGCGTTCGGCAACGCGACCGTGTACATGGAGAAATACCTGGACAATCCGCGGCACATCGAAATCCAGGTGCTGGCGGATGCGCACAAGAACACCGTCCACCTCTTCGAGCGTGATTGCTCGATGCAACGCCGGCATCAGAAGATAATCGAGGAGGCTCCTGCCCCGGATATTCCGTTGCGCGGGCTTACGCGCATCGGTGAGCGCGCCGTCGAGGCCTGTCGCAAGATCGACTATCGCGGGGCCGGAACATTCGAGTTCTTGTATCAGGACGGCGAGTTCTTCTTCATCGAGATGAACACGCGCATCCAGGTTGAGCACCCGGTGACCGAGCTCATCACCGGCATCGACCTGGTGCAGCAGCAATTGCGCGTTGCCGCTGGCCAGAAGCTCGCCTTTCGTCAACGCGACGTCGTGCGCCGCGGCCACGCCATCGAATGCCGCATTAACGCCGAGGATCCGGAGACCTTTGTCCCGTCGCCGGGAAGGATCACGTCGTATCACGCGCCGGGCGGCCCCGGCATTCGCGTCGACTCCCACGTTTACCAGAATTATGTCGTGCCACCCCACTACGACTCGATGGTCGGCAAGGTCATCGCCTATGGCGATAGCCGCGAGCAGGCGATCGCCCGCATGCGGGTGGCGCTGTCCGAAATGGTCGTCGAAGGCATCAAGACCAACATTCCGCTGCATCAGGAGTTGCTGCTGGAAGATTCGTTCCTACGCGGCGGTACGTCGATCCACTACTTGGAGCAGCGGATGGCGAAGCGCAAGTCCGGCGCCTGATCGGCTTGGCATCCCGCTGGATCGATGCCGTATCGCGCGCTCCACTTCGAAGCTTCCGCGCATTCGGCCGAACGCTGGGTGGACGCGTTGCTCGCCGTCGGGGCACTCTCCGTCGAAGTCGCGGATGCGGAGGCGGGCACGCCCACCGAGACCAGTTTGTACGGGGAAGCCGGCGAACCCGCAGTGTGGGTTCGCAATCGGCTCTGCGCACTGTTCGATGCGCGGGTCGACGTCGAAGCCGCACTGGCGAGCGCCGCGGCCGGGCTCGACGAACCCGCGCCCGCGCACTCGCTCGCGGAGATCGCCGATGCCGACTGGGTACGCGAGACCCAGGCGCAGTTTGCGCCGCTGCGCGTAGCCGGCAGGCTGTGGATTGTTCCGTCCTGGCGGGAGCCGGTGGATGCTGGCGCCGTGAACGTAAGGCTCGATCCCGGCATCGCCTTCGGAACCGGCAGCCACCCGACGACGCTGTTGTGCCTGCGCTGGCTCGCGCAGAATGTGCGCGAACACGCGTCGGTACTCGACTACGGCTGCGGCTCGGGCATCCTGGCGATTGCGGCGGCGAAGCTCGGCGCCGGCAGGGTCGCGGGCGTCGATATCGATCCGCAGGCGATCGCCGCAAGCCGGGCCAACGCCGCCGCCAATGGCGTGGTCGCAACGTTCGGTCTGCCTGAGGAGCTCCGCGCGGAGCGGTTCGATGTCGTTGTCGCCAACATACTCGCCAATCCACTCGAGCTTTTGGCGCCGTTGTTGGCAGGTCGCGTCCGGACCGGGGGTCACGTCGTCCTCTCCGGGATCCTGGAAGCGCAAGCCGGCCGCGTCGCCGCGGCCTATGCGCGATGGTTTAATATCGCCCCATGGGGGAGCGCGGAGGGTTGGATTGGGCTTGCAGGCGTGCGCTGCGCACCCTAATCGGCGTACCGAATTGGGCGCTGTAGGATGGCTGAACAAGATTTCACCCGGTGTCCGGGCTGCAAGACGATCTTTCGGGTGACACCGCAACAGCTCGCGATGCGCGGCGGCAAGGTGCGCTGCGGGCATTGCCGCACCGTATTCGACGGTATCGCGGAACTCCTCTCGCTTGCCCCACGCCCGCGCTCTGAGCGCACCGAGCCGGAATTGGACGAGGCGGCTCTCGGCCCCCCGACGGTCACGCTGCGGGAGGCGCATGCGCTCGAGCCCTCGCCGCGCGCCGCCGAGGCGTCCGAGGGCACGGAGCCGGCGCCCGACTCCGTCCGGGACGACAGCGAGGCTAATGACGGCATCGACGCCGAAGCCGCGTACGCGACGCGATTCTCGCGGCAGGAAAAACGTGCCCGGCGTCGCGTGCCGGCATGGCTCTATGGCATCGCAGTGCCGGTGCTCATCGCGTTGCTGGCGGGGCAGGCCCTGTTCCACTTTCGCGACACGATCGCTGCGCATTGGCCACGAATCAAGCCCGCGCTGGTGCGGCTGTGCTCGGTCGCAGGATGCCAGGTACGGTCGCTGCAGGAGAAGGAGGCGCTTTCGATCGAATCGGAACTGCAGGCGGATCCGGCGCACAAAGGCCTGCTCGTACTTTCGGCCACAATAGGAAACCGCGCTCCTTATCCGATCGCGTATCCGTATCTCGAGTTGACGCTGTCGGACATTCAGCGGCAAACGCAACAGGACTTGGTTGTCGTCCGGCGGGTGTTTTCACCCCAAGAGTATTTGAGTGGCGCCGCGGATATCAACAACGGTATTCCCGGCAACAGTGATCTGACGGTCAAGCTTTTCATCGACGCCAGCGCGACTTCGCAGGCGGGCTATACGGTGTACCTTTTCTATCCGTAGCGAACGCGTCCCCAGTCCTTTCAGCCCTGCACCCACGGCAGGCCGGCTTTGCGCCAGCCGCTCAGTGTTCCGCGGTGGCCTTCTGCGTCTTTCGGCCCCTCGAAACCCTCAAGCATGTTGAACGCCATGGTGTAGCCTGCCGCCGCGGCGGCCCGCGCCGCGCTGTCGGAGCGCTGGCCGCTCCGGCAGAAGAAAAGCAGTGGCGTTTCCGCGTCGGCCGCAGCAGCTCGCAATTCATCGAGAAAGTGTGGATTTCGCTCGCCGTTCGGATACCTCGTCCATTCGATCAAAATGCTTCCCGGCACGTGGCCCACATACTCCCATTCCGGGCGCGTGCGGACATCGATCAGGAGGGCATTGGGGAACGCTTCAAGCAACGTCTGAGCTTCCTGAGGCGAGATTGCACCATAATAGGGCAAATTGAGCTCGGCTCGGCGCTTTTGCGCTGCAGCGAGAATGAGGTCATCCAGCTTCGTCAACACGATTCTACCTGGTAGGCCTTTCCTGGACCGCTTCCGGAGCAACTCCGCCTCGTCCGTCCGGGAGAGCCGGCGATGGCTGCGCCTGCCCCTAGCATACGCCAACGTCGGCAGAGCTGAGAATCAGCACCCTAAGGCCTTGCTGCACCACGGGGTCGCAGGACTCCGCGTATTTGCCCCAGGTTGGTGCGCAATGGGGGTCGCTGGGGCCCCGGGAAAGCGCCGCAGCCCCGTGTCAGGTGATCCGTGTTGTGGCATAGTTTCTGCTGCTCGTTGGGCTGCGAAAAATCTCGCGTTCTCGCCGCAAAATCCCATCGCTTTGCTACCGTTTGGACAGGAGAAACGCATGGCTGCAGCCGCCGATGTGCTCAAGACAATCAAGGACAAGGAGGTGAAGTTTGTCGACTTGCGGTTTACCGATACGCGAGGCAAGGAACAGCACGTGCAGGTTCCGGCAAAGGTATTTACGCAGGACAAGTTTGACAACGGGCACGCCTTTGACGGGTCGTCGATAGCGGGCTGGAAGGGAATCGAGGCCTCGGACATGCTGCTTTCGCCGGACCCGGATTCGGCGCGGCTGGACCCGTTTACGGACGAGACGACGCTCAACATCACCTGCGACGTGATCGAGCCGATGGATGGCAAGGGCTACGACCGGGACCCGCGGTCGCTGGCGCGGCGGGCGGAGGCATACCTGAAGTCGACCGGGATTGGGGACACGGCGTACTTTGGTCCGGAGCCGGAGTTTTTTATCTTCGATTCGGTGACCTGGGGCGTGGACATGTCCGGGTGCTTCGTGAAGATCAAGTCTGAAGAGGCGCCGTGGTCGTCGGGGGAGGAGTACGAGGGCGGCAACATGGCGCACCGGGCGCCGGTGAAAGGGGGGTATTTTCCGGTGCCGCCGATCGACTCGCTGCAGGATATCCGCAACGCGATCGCGCTGGCGCTGGAGGAGCAGGGGGTGGAGGTGGAGGTATTCCACCACGAGGTGGCGGCGGCGGGGCAGAACGAGATAGGGACGAAGTTCAATACGCTGGTCAAGCGCGCGGACTGGATG
>DASZIB010000087.1:0-2503 GCA_035937415.1 Edaphobacterium sp. (SeqCode)
GTGGCGGCCTTCACGTTCACCGATTCACCGAATTCCTACGCCGAACGCACCGGGCGGCCGGCGAACGTCGGTGTCATCGGCGTGGCGCTGTTCCGCGAGCGTCGCCCGCAGGCGGTCTACGCGCCGCCGAAGATCGCACAAGCGCCGGGACAGCCGGAAACACCGCGGGCCGCGGAGTCCAACCGGGCATTGGCGAGCCCCTCGACGGCCGCGGCGGCGGCGGACCAGGCGTCGCCGCGACCGATGCCCGCGCCAAAGCTCGGCACGGGCCACGGTGAGCGCGAATACTCCTACGTCGAGAACACCGAATTTCTGAGGATGCAGCCCGAACCAAACGAGGTCATCCGCATACGCTACGATAGTCTTGACAACCTGGTGGCAATGGGAATCGTCAGGCGGCCACGCCCAACTCCGCCAGGGCCCAATCCGTTTCCCAGCTCGCAGGAGCGGCAGTTCGTGCCTGACCCTCCCGGATGACGCGCGGATGACGCGCCGCGTAGCTGTCATAATGGAATGAATGACGGACGCGGGCGAGAGTGACGAGGCCCTGATCGGGCGCTACGCACGCGGCGACGCCGCGGCGTTCGTACCGCTTTATCGGCGGCACGAAATGCGTGTCTGGCGTTACCTCGAACGCAATGTCGGCAACCGGGCGACGGCGGACGAATTGATGCAGGAGGTTTGGTTCGCCGTTGCCCGCGATGCCGTGCGCTACGAGCCCACGTCGCGGTTCACGACCTGGCTTTTTACGATCGCACGCAATCGGATGATCGACTCGATTCGGACGAGTCGGCAGCAAGTGAGCCTGGAGACTCTCGGCTACGAAGCTGATTTGGTCGTTCAGCAACTGACTGCGGAACCGAATGCCGGTCCGCTCGCTGCGGTGGTGGTGCGGGACCAGGCGGCAGCGCTTACCCAGGCCCTCGGGCAACTCCCGCGCGAACAGCGCGATGCGTTCCTTCTGCAAATCGAGGGCGATCTTAGTGTCGAGGAGGTCGCGACGATCACCCAAAGCAGCTTCGAGACAACCAAAAGCCGTCTGCGCTATGCCCGGACGAAGCTGCGCGAGCTGCTCAGCGAGCACGCATGAGTAACGTACCACCGAGCCAGGACCAACCCGACGACGTCGATGATCAGTATCGGCGGGCGTCAGCGCTCGATCCCAGCCGGCCAAGCGAGGCGGTGCGTCGGGCGGTGCTCGCGCATGCCGCCCAGCTGGTCGCGAAGCGCGCGACGAGAGATGCAGGCAGCATGATCAAGTCCACGCGCAGGGCCGTGAATCAGGCATGGTGGCGACCCGCGATTCTCGGGACGCTCGCAGCGGCGGCTCTTGCCGGACTGGTGGTTGCGCCCCGGTTCCTGGCTCTTCGCTCGCTCCCCCCGGCTGCAACGCCCTCCGCCGAGGGTTCTGTGCCCAATGCCCCGGACACCCGGACAGATGAGCGGGCGGCGTCTGCGCCAGCTGCAGGCCCCGAAAGCACCGCCAAGCCCCGGGCTTCCACGCGCGGCGCGGACATGCCCACTGCTCGCGCGCGGCCGAAGGTGGATGCCCCGGTGCGCGATGGGCCGGCACCCGTTGTCGCGGAGACTGCGTCGGCAGCACCGCGGGCCCGGGGGGAGGCGCAGAGCACTGATGCCATGGGTGCTGGCCTCGAGGCACGCCAGCGGCGCGCGCCAGGTAATGCCTCCGCAACGACCGCTATCACTGCGGTGCCGCGGCTCGGCGCGGCAGTTACTCCAACAGACGCTGCGGTGGATCCGGCCGCGGCGTTTCGACGCGCCGCCGAAATGGGCGACCTAGCGGGACTGAAGGCGCTGCTTGAGAAACAGGCCGACATTGATTCACGCGACGCGGTGGGCCGCACGGCCCTAATGCTGGCAACGCTGCATGGTCAGAGCAACGCGGTCGCTGTGCTGTTGGCGTATGGCGCCGATCCGAACGCTGCGGATGCGGACGGTACCACGCCACTGCAAGCTGCCAAGGCGGGCGATCACCCTGCAATCGTCGCAGCGCTGCAACGCTACGGCGCTCGATAGCGTGCCTGTCCCATTCGCAGGCCGCACGAGGCGCGCCGCTGCTTCGGTATATAATTAGAAAACAGCAGACGGCGCACGCGCGCCACAGACGACGAGGGCACCCAGATGAGCTGGTGGGGCTGGATAATCGCCGGCGCGATACTGCAGCCTTAGGACCCCGCTATCCGGTGACGAGTCAGAAGAAAGCAATCACAGCGCTCTTTCGGCCCTTGAGCTCAAAGAGCTCGCGGTCGCGCAAGCATCTGGCGGCTGACGACAATCCCGCACTCGAAGGCATCTGGCATGTGGTCTGCGCGATTCCACGCGGGCGAGTCTCAACTTATGGAGCGGTTGCCCGCGCTGCCGGACTGCCCGGTCGTGCACGCCAGGCGGGATTTGCGCTAAGGGTAGCGCCTGAAGCGCTGAATCTGCCGTGGCATCGGGTTGTCGGTGCGGGCGGTCGCATCGTGTTTCCAAAGTCATCGCG
>DASZIB010000088.1:0-1885 GCA_035937415.1 Edaphobacterium sp. (SeqCode)
GCCGGTCAAGGAGCTGTTGCACTACCGCGAGGATTTGCTGCTGCCCGGCATGGCGGTCAAGGAAGCGGTGCTCGCCTTCGACCGCGCCGAGGCCGAAGCGCTGGCCGTCGTCGATTCCTTCCGCGACCGCCACGTCATCGGCCTGCTCACCGAAGCCTATGTGCTGCGCCGCTATGCGGCGGCGCTGGAACGCCGGCGCCGCGAGCTGATCGGCGACGAATAGACGTACTTTATTATGTCGTTATATCGGTGAGCGACCTTTGCCGTCGGTTCCACTTATTGCCCGTGACGCGACGCACAGCGTAGCATTATCGAGTAGCGGTGGTCGATACGACTATCCGAAAATTGCGAGCGACCGCGTTCGCATCTGACGGCTGACCCGTGCGCGCCTTTGCCCTACGCTCGCCAGCCGTAGACGGAGGCAATGCTGCGGATGACTGCGTCGGCCAGTTGCTGTCCGCCTTGCGTATTGGTCATTACCACCGCGCCCTCGCCGGTTCGCTGATAGGCGACGAGACTGTTCTCGAACCCCGCGTTGATTCCGCCATGCGAAAAATACGGATTCTCGGGCGACCCGCCGATCGCGAGACCCAAGCCATAGTTTCCCTGACCGGTGACCAGCATCTGTTTGGTCATCTCTACGGAAAGGACGCGGTTGGCGTCGCCGCGCAGCGAGCGCTGGATCTCGATCGCGTAGCGCGCGAGGTCGGTCGGCGTCGTCCACAATCCGGCGGCGGCCATTTCAGGATAGGTGTGAGGGCCGCCCGCGACGGCAGTGCCGTCGGCGTTGTAGGGCGTTGCAGCGCCTGCGCGCAGCTCCATCGGCAATGGTTGCTCGTAGGTGCTCCGCGTCATGCCAATCGGAGCCAGCACGGCGTCGCGCATGAGCTTGGCAAACTGCTCATGCGAAACGTCGATCAGCAGCTGCTGCATCACCGTGTAGCCGCCGCCCGAGTGTTTCCAACGGCTTCCCGGTGGCGCTTCCAGGCGGACCGGAGCGGTATTGGCGGGCCAATCGCCATTGAGGATCTGAACGAGCGTGGGAATCGGCGCGCCCGCGGCATAGCCGGGGAAACCTTGCACGGTCAGCCCCGCGGTGTGGTTGAGCAGCTCGCGCAGCGTGACCACAGCTCCCGGAGCCGCCGCGCTCGGCGGAATCTTCCACGAGGTCAGCGCCCGATTGACGTCCGTGTCGAGCGATAGCTTGCCTTCTTGCACGAGGCGGAGCGCGGCCATCGCGGCGACCGGTTTGCTGATACTGCCGGCCTGGAACAGAGTTTCGGCGGTGACCGGCGCCCCGTCCAATCGGGCGATGCCAAATCCCTGTGCCCATTCGATTTCGCCCTTATGGATGACGGCGATGCTGATGCCCGGCACGCGGTCGGCGGTCATGCGATCATGAAGCGTTTGGCAAGCGTCGTCCTTCTCCCCTATGGGCGTGGTGAGGCGCGCGCAAACACGCTCAATGCGACGCTGAATTTCCGGCGAGAGCACAGGTTGCGTCTCCATCCCCCGGGGTTGCAAGAGCAGCGCGACGAAACAAGGCTGTGCGGCCAGCGGGTATAATCACGGCGCGGTCATCGACCGTCCTCAGGTGCCGCCGATGTTAGCCCCGTTTGGTCGCGCGGACGAGATCAGAGTCCGGTTCTGGGGCCCGTAACTGTCTCGATGGCGGATGTTCGGCGCGGCAGCTTCGTGGGGTAAAGCAGCCGCGCGTTCCGTGAGGTGGCGCGGCAGAAATTGTCCCGAAGCGACATTGATTGAGCAATATTGCTGTGCCGCACAATAGCTCTCAGAGGCAACTCGGATCCCATTCCATCAGTTTGAATTTTTTGCTTTGCTCTTCAGTTGAACAGGCTGGCTGACGTGGCCTTGAGCCTTTGGG
>DASZIB010000089.1:0-1846 GCA_035937415.1 Edaphobacterium sp. (SeqCode)
CCGCTGCTGGAAGTCGCGAACCGCCACCACGCGGTGCTCTTCATCCACCACGGTCCGCGGCCGGGCGACGCTTTCCCCAAGGTCGCCGGCGAGGTGGACAACGCGCGCCGCCGCAACGGCACGCTCGACATGCAGGCGAGCCTGTCCTCGGTGATGGTGACGCTGTCGCTCACCGACTACCTGGCGGACTACCCCGACGCGATGGTCCACGTCCACAATCTGGGCGGCAACATCCCCTACGAGGTCGAGCGCATGGACCACCGCTGCCTGCTCGACACGCCACAAGAGGAGCTGCCGTCGTCGCGCTTCCGCAAGGCGACGGTGTATGTCGATTGCAACTCGTTTGGCCCGCGCGCGATCGAGGCGGCGGTGAGCCTCTATGGCGCCGAGCGTATCGTATGCGGCACCGACGGCACCGAGTTCGGCTGCGACTGGACCCGGAAGGCGCTCGCCGAAGCGCAGATCGGCGAGGACGCGCGCGAGCAGATCCTGCACCGCAATGCCGCTGCTATGCTCGCCCGCGTCGCAAAGGCCGCACAGCGCGAAGCCGTCACCGCCTGATACTTCCTGCGCTCGGCCGCGGTCCTGGTGCCTGCCGGACGGACAGGCCGGCACGTCGGCGCGTGGCGATCACAGGGTGAGCAGGAAGACCACGAGGTCGTCTATGTCCGCCTGCGACGAGCCGTCCGGGAGGCACCAGGGATGCGGCGCGGCCGGCAGACCGCCAATTCGCGCGCGGGTCCTCGGATCCATCGGGTCGAGCCCGTATTCCAGGATGCCGTACTCGCGGCGCATCTTCTGATAATCCCAATAGTAATAGCCATCGCCCATCTTGATGAAATAGGCATGGCGCGCGACGAAACGGTCCTCTTCCTCGCTCACCCGACGATTGACGTCCGGGGCGGCAATCTGTTGCAGCACGTCGGTCTTGTCGGCCAAACGCGTGTAGAGCTCAAAGCGCATTCCCGCGCTCGGGATCCGGAAGCTGTGATCGGACCCTTGGTGAATCGTATAGAGCCGCTTGTAGAGATCGGAGGCGCGGGCGAGGTCAACGCTGCCATCGGGGTTGATCGGCGCCTGACAGCGGTCGGGGCGCACCAGGAGGTCAAGGCCGTCCATGTTGTCCGCCGCGTCGGTGACGATGTGGCCGTCGCTCAACAACCCGCGCCGCTGCAGCCAGAAGAGATTTTCCAGGATCGCCGTTCGGATCGCCTGAACCCTTCTCTGCCATCCGGTCGGCGAAAAGAAGCGGCCGACCGGTTCGCTGCCACCGGCGGCTGAAACCGGGTGCATGTCCTCGTTCGTCCAAAGGCCGGCATTGCCCGACGCGTGACAGCGACCGCAGCTCGCCTGGAACAGTTTGGCCCCGTGCACGAGGTGCCCGGCGAGATCGGGGAAGCGTTGAGCAAAGGGGTCGGATAGGGGGGCCTGGTCGGCGCTTCCCGGTACCGCGGCGTCTCGCAGCGTGCCCAGGCCGCTGTTCGGATCGTGTTGGGGTGGGAAGCTTGCCGGCCGGCGGAGTTCGTCGGGTTGGTAGCCGAAGCTGAGAAAGCTGCCCTCGTTGACCGCGCTGCCGAGCCATTCCGAATGGCCTTTGTGCGCGAGCCAACGATAGACGCCGATCCGCCGCAGCAGCTCGTCTTCCTGATGCAGCGTCGAAACATAGAGCGTCAAGTCCTGCAGCGAACGGGCCGACATCGGACCACGAGCGCCCTCCGGTTCCTCGCCATGCAGGTAGGCGCCTTCGAAGCCGTCGATCAGTTCCGATCGCGATAGCGCCCGCCGCACCGGCGTATGGTTGGTGATGATCGGGATCGCTTGCGGCGAAAAGAAATAGTCGTTGCCA
>DASZIB010000090.1:0-108726 GCA_035937415.1 Edaphobacterium sp. (SeqCode)
GGCAAGCATGCGCTTGGGCGCTCACCAGCCCGTGTCAGCGCCTGTGGCTTGTGGCATAGTTTCTGCTCTTTGCTGCTGTGCCAAAAATAGCCGCTTCATCGTCTCAAATCCCGTCTGCATCGCTACCGTCTCAAGAGGAGAAACGAATGGCTGCACCTGCCGATGTGCTCAAGACAATCAAGGACAAGGAGGTCAAGTTCGTCGACTTGCGGTTTACCGATACACGCGGCAAGGAACAGCACGTGCAGGTTCCGGCGAAGGTATTTACGCAGGACAAGTTTGACAATGGGCACGCCTTTGACGGGTCATCGATAGCCGGCTGGAAGGGGATCGAAGCCTCGGACATGCTGCTCTCGCCGGATCCGGACTCGGCACGGCTGGACCCGTTCACCGACGAGACGACGCTGAACATCACCTGCGATGTGATCGAGCCGATGGATGGCAAGGGTTACGACCGCGACCCGCGCTCGCTGGCGCGGCGTGCGGAGGCGTACCTCAAGTCGACCGGGATTGGGGACACGGCGTATTTCGGACCGGAGCCGGAGTTCTTCATATTCGATTCGGTGACCTGGGGGGTGGACATGTCCGGGTGCTTCGTGAAGATCAAATCGGAAGAGGCGCCGTGGTCGTCGGGGGAGGAATACGAGGGCGGCAACATGGCGCACCGGGCGCCGGTGAAGGGGGGGTACTTTCCGGTGCCGCCGATCGACTCGCTGCAGGATATCCGCAACGCGATCTCGCTGGCGCTGGAGGAGCAGGGGGTGGAGGTGGAGGTGTTCCACCACGAGGTGGCGGCGGCCGGCCAGAACGAGATCGGGACGAAGTTCAATACGCTGGTCAAGCGCGCCGACTGGATGCAGATACTCAAATATACGGTGCATATGGTGGCGCACACCTACGGCAAGACGGCGACGTTCATGCCCAAGCCGATCGTGGGGGACAACGGCTCGGGAATGCACGTGCACCAGTCGGTGTGGAAGGGCGGGCAGAACCTGTTTGCGGGCAACGGCTACGCGGGGCTGTCGGAGCTGGCGCTCTACTACATTGGCGGGATCATCAAGCACACCAAGGCGCTCAACGCCATCACCAACCCGGGGACGAACTCGTACAAGCGGCTGGTGCCGGGGTTCGAGGCGCCGATCAACCTGGCCTATTCGGCGCGCAATCGTTCGGCGGCCTGCCGCATACCCTACGTGAGCAACCCGAAGGGGCGGCGGGTGGAAGTGCGCTTTCCGGACCCGACGGCCAATCCGTACCTGGCGTTCTCGGCGATGCTCATGGCCGGGCTGGACGGGGTGCAGAACAAGATCCATCCGGGCGATCCGCTGGACAAGAACCTCTACGACCTGGAGCCGGAGGAGGCGGCGAAGGTGCCGCATCCGTGCGCCTCGCTGGAGGAGGCGCTGGACAACCTCGAGCGCGACCGCGAGTTTCTGACCCGCGGCGGGGTGTTCTCCAACGCCATGCTCGACGCGTATATCGGGCTCAAGATGGAGGAAGTCACGCGCTTTCGCATGACCACGCACCCGATCGAGTTCGACATGTATTACAGCCTCTGAACCACCTGCAGCAGCATTCGTCCAACGGGGCGGGCCGGCAACTGTCCGCCCCTGCCTTTGATACACTGCGCCGCTATGCCGCAGCCCGGACATCGCCCCGCCTTGGTGTGGTGGATGCGCGCCGTGTGCTGGTGCGCGGGAGCTGTCATGGCTCCGTCGCACGCTGCCACGCTCGCCGAGAAGGCCAAGGAGACGGGGTGTATAAACAAGCCTGCAGTCGTCGAAGGCGAGACCTATCGCTGCATGACGAAGTCAGGTGCGGCATACTTTAACGTTCCCGGTGTGCGCGGCACGCCTGAAAAGAGCGAACGACAAAGCGGTATGCCCACCGGCTTTCCCAAGGTCGACGCGGGCACGCAAAAGGGCCGCGACGACTTGCGCCGCAAGGTGTTGAACGAAGAGCTCGCCATCGAAGAGAAGCTGCTCGCCGAAGTGCGACTCGAATACGGAAATGGGGCTCCGCCCGCCACGCCGGATGAGCAGGCGATACCGCAGAAATACGCCGAACGGCTCGCCCGGCTGCGGCAGGCCGTCTCGCTCCATGAGAAAAACATCGCGGCGCTGAAGAAGGAGCTTACGGCGACGCGCTAGCCCGTGACCGCGCATGTCGCGGGCGCGGAACTTGCTAAGTAGCTTGATTGCTGCTGCAATCGGGCGACACTGCATGTCCCTCCATCCGTTTTCCGTGGCCGCCGAGGACCGGCCGGGAGCTTATCCCGGACTGGAGTTGCTCGCGACCGCAGTGCTGTTGCTCGACGCCAGCCGCGAGGTCTGCTATGCCAATCCGGCCGCGGAGAATCTGTTCGAGGTCTCGCGGCGGCAATTGCAGGGCAACTCGTTGGCCGTGCTATTTGGTGATGCGCCGGCGCTATTTCAGGCAATCGACAAGGCGCTGGCCAACGGCGCGTCATATACCGAGCAGGAGATCGAACTCGGCATCAACGGCAAACCGCGCCTGCATCTGTCCTGCACCGTCTCCGTGGTCGAAGCGGTGGGCGCGACCCTGCTCCTCGAATTCCGCCACATCGACCAGCAACTCAAGATTGCCCGCGAGGAGCGCTTGCTCGAACAGCAGCAGGCAAATCGGGAACTGATCCGCAGCCTTGCGCACGAGATCAAGAATCCGCTCGGTGGCATCCGTGGCGCCGCGCAGCTCCTCGAGCGCGAGCTTGATCGCCCGCCGCTGATCGAGTACACGCAGGTGATCATCGGCGAGGCAGACCGGCTGCAGGCACTGGTTAACCGGTTGTTGACACCGCATCGGTTGCCGACCTACCGCCGCACGAACATCCACGAGCTGCTGGCGCGCGTTGGCAGTCTCGTGCAGGC
Source organism: Edaphobacterium sp. (SeqCode) (assembly GCA_035937415.1). Lineage (GTDB taxonomy): Bacteria > Pseudomonadota > Gammaproteobacteria > Burkholderiales > Casimicrobiaceae > PALSA-1003. Next base: position 2,889 of record DASZIB010000090.1, read on the forward strand.
CGAGTTTCCCGACATCCTGATGCAGTCCGATCTCGACATCAGCCTGCCGGAGTTCGAGGCCGACCCGGAACAGTTGACGCAGGCGTTGCTCAACGTCGTCAGGAACGCCGCGCAGGCGCTGCAGGACGTTACGGGCGCGCGTGTGATCCGCCTGCGCACCCGCGTCGCGCGCAGTGTGACCATGGCGAAGCGCCGCTTTCGCCTCGCTCTCGCTGTCTCGGTCGAGGACAACGGCCCCGGTGTACCGGAAGCGCTTCGCGACCGGATTTTTTTTCCGCTGGTGTCCGGACGCGAAGGGGGCAGCGGTCTGGGCCTTACCATCGCGCAGACCTTCGTCGCCCAGCACAACGGCACGATTGAATGCGATAGCGTCCCCGGATGCACCGTGTTCACGATCCTGCTGCCGCTGGAATTCAATCGCGCCGGCGCGTAGAGTGAGGTTCCAGCATGCACGCATATGACGACCAGCAGCCCTCTCGAAGCGAGCTCGTGAAGCCCGTCTGGATCGTCGATGACGATCGATCGATCCGGTGGGTTCTCGAGAAGGCGCTCGCTCGCGAGGGGATCGCGTACAAGACGTTTGCATCGGCATACGAGGTGCTGCAGGCGTTGCAGCAAAGCCAGCCGCAGGTGTTGGTTTCCGACATTCGCATGCCCGGCGAATCTGGCCTGACGCTCCTGACCAACATCAGGGAGCGCTTTCCGCATATTCCGGTGATCATCATGACCGCCTACTCGGACCTCGACAGCGCCGTCGCGGCGTTTCAGGGCGGCGCATTCGAGTACCTGCCCAAGCCGTTCGATGTCGACCACGCCATCGCCCTGATCCGCCGCGCCAGCGCCGAGGTCCCGGCGACGGCCGGCGCCGTCGTCACCACCGGTGACACCGCCGAGATGCTTGGGCAGGCCCCGGCGATGCAGGAAGTCTTCCGCGCGATCGGGCGGCTCTCGCAGTCAACCGTCACGGTCCTGATCACCGGAGAATCAGGTACCGGGAAGGAACTTGTCGCGCGCGCACTGCACCGGCATAGCCCTCGATTGGGCGGCCCGTTTGTGGCGATCAATACCGCGGCAATCCCCAAAGACCTGCTCGAGTCCGAGTTGTTCGGGCACGAGCGCGGTGCGTTCACGGGCGCGCAGAACGCGCGCCGCGGACGGTTTGAGCAAGCCGAGGGCGGCACGCTCTTTCTGGACGAAATTGGCGATATGCCGCCGGATCTTCAGGTTCGCCTGCTACGGGTATTGTCTGACGGCGAATACTACCGCGTGGGCGGCCACGCACCGTTGAAATCGAATGTACGCATCATCGCGGCGACGCATCAGAATCTCGAGGAGCGCGTGCGCCAGGGCTTGTTTCGCGAGGACCTCCTGCATCGGCTCAACGTTGTGCGGTTGCGCCTTCCGCCACTGCGGGAACGTGGCGAGGATATCGCACCCCTGGCGCGTCACTTCCTGCAGAAAAGCGCACGCGAGCTTGCCGTCGAAGCGAAGGTCCTTTCCGACGCAGCGTTGCGGTTGCTGTCGGCATTCCCGTTTCCGGGCAATGTTCGCCAGCTCGAGAATATTTGCCACTGGGTGACGGTCATGGCCCCTGGTTTGCGCATCGATGTGGCCGATCTGCCGCCCGAGCTTCGCGCTGGTACGGGCGCTGCGGGCGAGACCGACGACAACTGGCAGCTGGCGCTCGATCGCGAGCTCGCGCAGGCGCTCGCGCGCGGCGAGCGCGCAGTCGGTGAGCGTCTCGAAAAGGAGTTCGAGAAGACGCTAATCCTGCGGGCGCTGCAGCACACCGGCGGGCATCGCATGGAAGCCGCGCAGTGGCTCGGTTGGGGCCGCAACACGCTGACGCGAAAAATTCAGGAACTCAAGCTCGAACCCGCCAAGCGCTGACTACGGCGCCAGCTCCGCAACAACGGGCGCGTGATCCGAGGGTTTTTCGCCCTTGCGCGCCTGGCGATCAATGCGGCAGGACGTGCACGAAGCGGCCAGCGCCGGCGACAGCAGGATATGGTCGATGCGCAGGCCGTGGTTCTTCGGGAACGCGAGCTGGCGGTAGTCCCACCAGCTGAAGGTTTTCTCGGGCTGATCGAACAGCCGGAACGCGTCCTTGAAGCCCAGCGCCAGCCAGCCGCGAAACGTCTCGCGCTCGGCATCGGTGCACAGGACCTGTCCGCGCCAAAGATCGGGGTCGTGCACATCGCGGTCTTCCGGAGCGATGTTCATGTCGCCCACAACCGCCAGCCGCGGATGCTTCTCGAGCTCGGTGCGCACATACGCGGTGGCGGCGGCCAGCCAGCGTAGCTTGTACTGATACTTGTCGGACGTAACCGACTGGCCGTTCGGCACGTAGAAGCACACGAAGCGGATGTCGCCAACCGTCGCCGCAACTACGCGCTTGTGATCGTCGGGAAACTCCGGCATGTCGGGGCGCACGTCGGTTGCGGGAAGCCGCGACAGGATGGCGACGCCGTTATACGTGCGCTGGCCATAGAAGATCGCCATGTACCCTGCGGCCGCGATCTCCAGGGCGGGGAACCGTGCGTCCTCGAGCTTGGTTTCCTGCAGACCGATAATGTCCGGTTGGTTGGCGGCGAGCCAGTCCAGAAGTCGCGGCAACCTGACGTTTAGCGAATTGACGTTCCACGTGACGAGCTTGAGTGGCATCGCGGCGAACCTACTTTCTCGATCCCATGACGGCATCCGGGAGCCAGCCCGCGATGCCGGGGACCGCACAGATCAGGATGATCGCGAGGAGCATCAACCCGACAAAGGGCACAACGCCCCAGAGGACCTCACCCAAGGGAATGTCCGGAGCAATGTTCTTGATGACGAAGAGGTTGAGGCCGACGGGTGGATGAATGAGCCCCATTTCCATGACGATCGTCATCAGGATGCCGAACCACACCAGGTCGAAGCCGGCGATCTTCAACGGCGGAAGAATAATCGGAACGGTCATCAGGATGATACTGACTGGCGGCAGGAAGAAGCCGAGCACGACGACGAATGACAGGATGGCGCCGAGCAGCACCCATTTCGAAAGGTTGAGGGAGACGATCCACTCGGCAGCGGATTGGCTGATGTGCAGGTAGCTCATGACGTATGAAAACAGGAGCGACATGCCGATGATGAACATCAGCATCGTCGACTCCATAAGCGTGGACGCCAGGATCGGCTTCAGCTGCCTGGGCCGCCAGATGTGGTAGACGCCGGCGATCAGAAGCAGCGCCAGCACCGCACCCAGCCCCGCGGTCTCCGAAGGAGTCGCGTAGCCACCGTATAAGGCGACCATGACGCCAATCAGCAGGATCACGAACGGCAACACGCGGGGAAGCATCGCGACCTTCTCCCGCAGCGTGTACTGATGCTGGTCCAGGTACGCGGAGGCCCGGCCGTGCTGCGCGTAGGCGACGCGTGCGGCCCGGTGCTCGCGGGAGAACCGCCACGCCGCGTACAGCGAAAAAAGAGCGACCAGAAGCAGGCCCGGGCCGACGCCCGCGAGGAAGAGTCGCCCGAGCGACTGTTCAGCGGCAACGGCGTACAGGATCATCGTGATCGATGGCGGCAACAGGATGCCCAGCGTGCCGCCTGCGGCGATGATTCCCGCCGCGAAGCCCGGCGAGTAGCCGCGCCTGCGCATTTCCGGAATGCCGGCGCTGCCGATCGCAGAGCAGGTTGCCGGACTCGAGCCCGCCATCGCCGCAAACAGCGCACAGGTGAACACGTTCGCGATACCCAACCCTCCGGGGACGCGCTGCATCCACGCATGCATTGCCAGATAGAGGTCCCGGCCAGCTTCCGAGCGGCCGATCGCGGCCCCCTTAAGAATGAACAATGGAATCGACAAAAGCGTGATGCTCGCCATCTCCTCATACACATTCTGGGTCACGGTATCGAGCGACGATGCGGGCATGAAGAGGTACATGAAGGTCACGGCGACGATGCCAAGCGCGAACGCGATGGGCATGCCGGAGAACATGACCAGCAGGGTGACACAGGCAAAGAGCACGCCGAGGGTAAGGATGCTCATCGCGATTCCCTCCGACCGGTGAGCTGGGTGGCGCACTGCAGTGCGACCTGCAGGACGAGCAGCGTCATGCCGACGGACATCAACCCGTAGGGGATCCACAGTGGCGCTGCCCAGGTCGAGGACGTCGTGTAGCCGTCGACCAAGGCCTCGTGCCACAGGGTCCATGACTTCCACGCGAAGAAAGCGCAAAACGCGAGTGTCATGAGATCGACCACCAGGAGCCGCACCCGGTCGCCGCCAGGTGGGAGCAGGGAAGCGATCGCGGAGATGCCGATGTGGCCGCGCATCGATTGGACGTACGCACCGCTGAGGAAGACAGCTCCCACGATGCAGAAAACCGCCGTCTCGTCCTGCCAATCGGTTGCCGCCTTGAGGAAGTAGCGGGAGAAGACGCTGTAGGTGAGGATGCAGGACGCGGTCACCAGCGCCACCATCCCGAGCACCAGTATGCAACCGTTGACAGCCGCAAGCGCGCGTTCCAGCAGCCGCAATGGCCCGCGGAGCGCGGGCCGTGGCGCGCCGCCGCCCCCAGCGTCGGGCGCGGCGGCTTCGCCGCTCACAAAAGCTTCTCGGCGGCGGTCAGGAGTTTCGCGCAGGACTCGTTCTTGTTCGCGTAGTCCTTCCAGGCATTGCCGCGAGCGATTGTCTGCCATTTCTGCAGCGTCGCGTCGTCGAGATCCGCCACCTTGGCACCGGCTTTCGCGTACACGCCCGCGACAGCCTGATCGTCGGCCATGGCTCCTTCGAGACCGAATTTTTCCATTTCGGCCCCGACCGCAAGGATCACATCCTGATGTGGCTTCGCCAGCCTGTCGAAGACATCCTTCGACATCAGCAAAGGCTCGAGCATGAACCAGTACGACTTGCCACGGCCGCTGGTCAGGAACTTGGACACCTCCTCAAGGCGGAAAGAAACCAGGCTCGTCGACGACGTCATTGCGGCATCCATGGCACCCGTTTGCATCGCCGCGTAGATCTCGTTCGACGGCAACGTGATCACTGCCGCGCCGGCATCCTTGAGCATCATGTCCATCTCGCGGCTTCCGCCGCGCACTTTCATTCCTTTCGCATCCTCGGGACTTACCAGGGGTTTGTTGCGGCTCGCCACACCGCCCGCCTGCCAGATCCAGCTCAGGATGATGACGCCCTTGTCGGCGACGATCTTGGCGAGCATCTTGCCGACGTCGGCGTTCTTCCAAGCGTTCCCCACCGCGTAGGATGGCACCAATGCCGGCATCAGGCCGATATTGGTTTCCTGGACTTCGCCCCCGGCGTAGGAAAGCGGATAGAGAGAGAGATCCAATGCGCCGTGCCGCAGCGCCGCGAATTGCGGCACGACCTTCATCAGCGAAGCGTTGGGATAGATCTCGAACTTGAGCGCGCCGTTGGTGCGCTTCTCAACTTCGGCGCCGAAGCGCCGGCATAGTCGGTCGCGAAAATCGCCTTCGTCGCCGGTCGCACCGGGGAATTGATGCGAGATCTTGAGCGTAGTCGGGGCTTGTGCCAGCGTGCGCGGCGCGGCCAGGGCCAGCGGCACGCTCGCCGCGGCACCCGCCAGCAGCTTGCGGCGTGCGATGTTCATGGGTTCCTCCGGGAAAGTCCTGATGTTGAGGCGCGCCCGATCGGTCGGGACTTGAATGGAATGCAGGACAATTTAACCCGCTTGCAGCGCGCGGCGCAAATGCCGCGCCCCGGCGGCATGGGTGCGACTTGCGATGCGGTGCAGCAGAGGCGGCGGCTGGCGCGACCCCGTTGCTCCTACTGCGGATACCCGCCCGTTGCCGGCGGGGTCGCCGTCTGCGCAGCGGGATTGGGTTCGGGCGCTGCCGCGGGTGCTCTGCCGACCGGCGCGGTGCGCGGGGCGGGCGTCTTGGGATAGCCGGCGTCGGTGAGCAGCGCTTGCCAACGGCTCTCGCTGAAACCGGTCACGTACTGGTCGCCGACCTGAAGCGCTGGCGCGTCGAGTCCGCCGGTGAGCCGTTTGAGCTTATCGGGACCGTCGCCCGTGCTCACGTCGACGATGGTATGCGGAACACCCCGCTTGTTGAGCAACGCCGCCGCAGTGTCGCAAACCACGCCACAGCTGAAGTTATACAGCGTCACCGGAAAGCGTTCCTGCGCCATCGCGGCCGAGAACGACAGGGCGCTGGTCTCGATGGTGTTCTGGCCGATGCGCTTGGCTTGCGCTTCGCGCGCGTCGGGCGGCGGCGGTTTGTCGGAATACACGACGCGTCCCTCGGCGTCGACATAGCGGTACACCTGCTGCATCTGCGCGGTTGCCGCCGTGGCGGCGACGAGCGTGAGCAACGCGAGTGCGCCTGCGGAACAAGTCCCTGCGAAGGTCATAACGCCCTCCAGCCAAGTCGTCTTATGACGCTGACATTCCATTATGCCTCAATAACGCGTCGATTTGGGGCGGCCTTCCCCGGAAGGCCACAAACGATTCCAACGCGGGCCGGCTTCCACCCTGCGCCAGGACCTCGTCGCGGAAGCGTGCCCCGGCCTCGGCGGAGAGCACGCCTTTCTCCTCGAACAGGCTATAGGCGTCGGCGGAGAGTACTTCTGCCCACTTGTAACTGTAGTAACCCGCGGCGTAGCCACCCGCGAAGATGTGAGTGAATGCGTTGGCCGCGCGGTCGTAGTCCGGGCGCGGCACGACCGCGACCTGGCGCCGGATTGCCCGGGCGAGTTCGAGGGTCGATTGGCTGCTGGCGGGGACGAAGTCGAAGTGCAGACGCATGTCGAACAGCGCGAACTCCAGCTGGCGGATCATCTGCAGGCCGACCTGAAAATTCTTCGCCGCGAGCATGCGCTCGAAAAGCGCCCGCGGCAGCGACTCGCCCGTGGCGACGTGCCCGGTCATCTGGCGCAGCACCTCCCACTCCCAGCAGAAGTTTTCCATGAACTGGCTGGGCATCTCGACCGCGTCCCATTCGACACCCTCCAGGCCAGACACACCCGGTACGTCGACCCGCGTGAGCAGGAGATGCAGGCCATGCCCGAATTCGTGAAACAGCGTCTGTACCTCATCGTGCGTGAACAGCGCGGGGCGAGGCTGGCCGTCCCGGGTGACCGGCGCGGAGAAGTTGCAGACGAGGTACGCGACGGGGTGCTGCGTGCCGGTAGCGTAGCGACGGCGATTGATCGCATGCTCCATCCACGCACCGCCGCGCTTGTTTTGCCGCGCGTACAGATCAAGGTAGAACTGGCCGATCAGGGTGCCCGCGGCGTCGAATACGTCGAAGAAACGAACTGCGGGATGCCACGCCGCGGCGCGGCTTTCGCGGATGTGAATGCCGAAAACCGTCTCGGCCACCCGGTACATTCCCGCGAGCACTCGCTCTTCGGGGAAATATTGCTTTACCTCCTGGTCAGAAAAACTGTAGCGCGCCTGGCGCAGCTTCTCGGACGCGTACGGCAAGTCCCAGGCGGCCAGTTCAGGGAGCCCGAGCTCCGCGCTCGAGAACGAGCGCAACTCAGCCATGTCGCGTTCGGCGTAGGGCTTGGCCCTGGCGACGAGACTGTCCAGGAACGCCAGGACCTCCTCCGGCGTGCGCGCCATCTTCGGGACCAGCGAAACTTCCGCAAAGTTGCGGTAGCCGAGCAGGCGCGCGGCATCGAGGCGCAGCTTCAGAAGGCGTTGAATCAAAGCCGTGTTGTCCCACGCAGGGTTGCCGAACTCACTCGCGCGCACGGCATACGCGCGATAGAGCGACTCCCGGAGACTGCGGCTGTCGGCGTACTGCAGCACCGGTTGATAACACGGCATGCGCAGCGTGAGCTTCCAGCCGGAGCGGCCGTCTTGCGCCGCTGCCTCCCGCGCCGCCGCGAGGACATCTGCGGGTACGCCGGCGAGCTCGGCCCCGTCCTCGGTGCAGAAGGCGTAGTCGTTGGTCGCGTCGAGCAGGTTATCCTCGAAGCGCGCGGAAAGGCCGGCCAGTTCCTCGTCGATTTGCTTCAAGCGCGCCTTGTCGTCCACGGCGAGTTCGGCGCCGCCGAGCCGGAAATCGCGGAGCTCGTTCTCGATCGCCCGGCGCCGGCCGGGCTCGAACCGGTCAAAAGCCGCGGTCGCAGCGAGCGCACGAAAGCCCGCAAACAGCCGTTCGTCCTGGCCGAATTCGGCGTGGAACGCAGTGACCTTCGGCAGGCTGGCGCTGTACGCCTCCCGCAGCGCCGGCGTGTTGACGACGGCGTTCAGATGCACGACCTGACTCCACGCCTGGTCGAGCCGGTCCTGCGCGGCGGCAAGCGGCAGCACGAACCCGTCCCAGGTCGGCGTCGCGGCGCTTGTCGCAACCTGCTCGATCCTCGCCCGGGCATCAGCGAGCAGCGCATCGACGGCGGGCCCAACGTGCTCCGGCGCGATTTCGCCAAAACGCGGCAAGCCGGAGAAATCCAGCAGGGGATTAGACGCCAGGGGCGGCTGTGGAGCATTCATAGCGGGGAGCTTTCGCGGGACGTGGAGCGCAACAGCTGGTCGAGCCTGGCAAGCTCGTCGGGCGTGCCGACATTGGCCCACAGGCCCCTATGCAGCTCGCCGCTGGCCCACCCGCGTCCGATCCAGTCGCGGTACAGCGGCAGCATGGGCAGCTTCTCGCCGCGCGGCAGGTCCCGGAAGAGCGCAGTGCGGTACACGGCGACGTTGCCGAATGTCTGGCGCAGAGCGCCGTCGAGCGCAAGCCGCTCGCCGGTCAAGGTGAAGTCGCCGTCGGGATGGTAGGGGGGGTTGGGTACCATGACCATGTGCAGATGCGGCGGCGCCGCAGTCGCGCGCATAGCGATCGCGCGTGCGCTGAGCGACGCGTAGTTGTATTCGGCATACACGTCGCCGCTGACAACGAGGACGAGATCGTCGCCGAGCAGGGGCAACGCCGTGGCAATGCCGCCGGCGACCTCCAGCGGCTCCGGCTCGCGCGAATAGCGGACGGTGGCGCCGAAACGCGAGCCATCGCCCAATGCGACCGCAATCATTTCGCTGCGATGGGAAACATTGACGACGATGTCGGCGCAGCCGGCCGCGACCAGTCGCTCGATCTGCCACACGATCAGCGGCTTGCCGCCGGCCTCGAGCAGCGGCTTCGGCAACCCGTCGGACAGCGGCCGCATCCGTTCGCCGCGGCCCGCCGCGAGAATCATCGCCTTCATTCGCAGCTCTTAGAAGGTAAATCCGGCCACCGGTTGCCGTTGCTCGAGTTCGTCCAGGAGCTTGAGCAAGGGTGCGAGCTCCCGATACCGCGCGCATGCGCCGCGCAAGTAGCCCATCACGCGCGGCATTTCCTTGATGTAGCCGTCCTTGCCGTCGCGGTGCAAGAGGCGGGCGAAGATGCCGAGAACCTTGAGTTGACGCTGGACACCCATCCATTCGAAATCGCGCCAGAAAGCGCCAAAGTCGTCCCCTACCGGCAACGCCGCCGCGCGTGCGTTGTGCCAATAGCGCACGGCCCAGTCGAGCTGCTGCTCCTCGTCCCAATCGATGTACGCATCGCGCAGCAGCGATACGAGATCGTAGGTGATCGGTCCGTACACCGCGTCCTGAAAATCGAGCACGCCCGGATTCGGCTCGGCAACCATCAGGTTCCGCGAATGGTAATCGCGATGGACGAACACCGGCGCTTGCGCAAGATTGTTGTCCAACAGCGCACGGAACGCGCGCTCGAGCACTGCTTTCTGGGCTGCAGTCAGCACGACGCCGAGATGCCTTGCGGCGTACCAGTCGGGAAACAGGTCAAGCTCGCGGCGCAGCGTCAATTCGTCGTACCGCGGCAGACAACCGGCGCGGCTCGCCAGTTGCCAGCGCACAAGCGCCGCCGAAGCATCAGCGTAGAGTGCGGGCGCGGTCGTCTCGTCGAGCGCGCCCAGATACATGCGCGTTCCCAGGTCGGTCAGCAGCAGGAAGCCATGCTGGAGGTCCATCGCGAGCACCGCCGGGGCGTGCACGCCAGCGGCAGCGAGAAGCTTCGCCGTCGCGACGTAGGGGCGGCAATCCTCGCGCGGCGGGGGCGCATCCATCGCGATAAGCGTGTTGACGGGAACGCTTTGCTCGGGAAACGCGGCGGGGGCGCCGAGGCGTACCCGAAAGTAGCGACGAAAGCTCGCATCGGCCGACGCTGGCGCGATGGCGGCCATCGGCGCCGGCAGGACGTCGGCCAGCCAGGCGCACAGTGCGTCGAGGCGGCTGTCGGAGCCCTCGCCGGTCGCGCCGTGCGGTTTTGGCGGTTCGCCCATCAATGACGCGGTACACTAGAATGCGACATTTTAGCATTCGGCACGCCCGCCCTCCGATGTTCCGTTGCTCCGGCTTCGTCTGTTTCGCCACCGTCTTCCTCGTTGCGTCCGGCGGCGCTTCGGCGCAGACGGCGGACGACGCAGCCGCTACGCCTCCACCCCGACTCAAACCTTCGCCGATGCTCGAACCGCCGCCGCCCAAGCCCGTGCCGACGAGCACGACACCGAGCAATCGCGAGGCGGTCTTTCTGCGCGCGGATCGACTCGAGGGCATCAGCCAGCAGTGGATCGAGGCGAGCGGCAATGCCGAATTGCGAACTCGCACCCAGACCGTGATAGCCGACTGGTTACGGTACGACGTCGACAGCGACGAGATGTGGGGGAAGGGCAACGTTACGCTTCGGCGCGGTATCGACTGGATTACCGGTCCCGAGGTGAAATTCAATCGCCATACCGACATAGGCTTCTTTACTACGCCCGAGTTTCATGTCGGCGAAAATGCCTCGCGCGGCAGCGCGACGGAAATTCTGTTCAACGGTCCGGATCACTATGAAATCAAGGACGCAAGCTACACGACCTGCGTGGCCGGCAACGACGACTGGTATCTACGGTCGGCCGACGTCGACCTCGACCGGTCGCGAGTGGTCGGCACGGCGCACGACGCGACGATATATTTCAGGGGTGCTCCGATCCTGTATGCGCCGTGGATCGACTTTCCGTTGTCGAACGACCGCAAATCGGGGTTTCTAACGCCGCTTTTCGGTTCGTCGTCGAGCCGCGGCTTCGAGATGTCACAGCCGTACTATTTCAATCTCGCGCCAAACTACGACACCACGCTCACGCCGCGACTCATGACGCGCCGCGGATTGCAGATCAACGACCAGTTCCGCTATCTGTTTCCCGGCATCGCCGGCGAAGTCGACGTCGAAGTGCTCCCGGACCGCATCACGGACACGACTCGTTACGGCCTGTCCTGGACGCACAACCAGACCTTCTCATTCCTGCCCGGTCTCGCCGGCTACCTCAACCTGCAGAAGGTCTCGGATGACGCGTACTTCACGGACTTATCCGACCGGCTGGCGATCACCTCGCAGACCAATCTTCCGCGCGAGGGCGGATTCGCCTATTCGCAGGGGCCGTTCTCGATCCTGGCGCGAATGCAGGCCTACCAGACCCTGCAGGACCCGAATAATCCGATCACGCCACCCTACTTCCGCGAGCCGCAGATCATCGCGCTCCTGGACCCGGTCGCCTGGAAGGGGTTGGAATTTTCCGGCAACGCCGAGTACGTGCGCTTCCGTCAATCGCCGCCCTTGATCAATGCCAACCGGGTGCTGCTATACCCGACCGCAAGTTGGACCCAGCGCGGCAACGCCTGGTTCCTCACCGCGCGGGCGGGTTTGCATATGACGCACTACGATCTCGAGGACCCGACCGCGACGGACACGCATATCAACCGCGTGTTGCCGATCGGCAGTGTCGATGCCGGGCTCGTGTTCGAGCGCGACGCCGAATATTTCGGACGCAACTTCGTCCAGACGCTGGAGCCCCGCGCTTACTACGTCTACATACCCTACCGCCAGCAGAGCCAGATTCCGGTGTTTGACACTGCCATCGACGACTTCAACTTCTCGCAACTGTTCACGGAAAACCGCTATCTAGGCAGCGACCGCATCGGCGATGCGAACCAACTGACGCTCGCCGCGACGACGCGACTGCTGGATCCGGCGAACGGCGAAGAACGGCTGCGCTTCGCGGTGGGCCAACGCTACTACTTCGAGGATCAGCGCGTGACCCTCACCGAACCACCGCGGATGGCCAACACGTCCGATGTGCTTCTGACCGGCGAGGTCAGGCTGTCGGACTACTGGACCGCGGCTGGCTCGTATGAAGTCAACGTCAATCACCGGCAGACCAATGAGCTGGACTTCGGCATCCGCTGGCAGCCCACCCCCGGCAAGGTGCTCAATGCGACGTATAGCTATAACCGCCAGCAGGTAGACCCCACCGGTAACATCTCGCAAATAAAGCAGCTCGATTTTTCGGGTCAATGGCCGATTGGCAACTGGTCCTTGATCGGGCGCTGGAACTACTCCCTGGTCGACGGCAAGACGCTGCAGGGCGTAATCGGCGTCGAGTACAATGGCGGCTGCTGGGCGCTCCGCATCGTCGGCCAGCGGTTGACGACGGAGACGCAGACGACGAGCAGTTCGGTGTTCGTGCAGTTCGAGTTGAACGGGCTGGCGCGCCTCGGTACGAATCCGATCGACGTTCTCAAGCGCAACGTGCCCGGCTATCTGACCGGCAACGATCCAAGCCTACAACCCAGCGGCGGCGCGGCGGCCCAATACTTCCCGGGATTCTGAACATGTCTGTCCGAATTTTTATCTTTGCAGCGCTGGCCCTGGCGAGCGCGGTTGTCTCGGCGCAAAACACGTCGCCGGCACGGGCGACGGCGCCACAACGCTCCGTCACCCTGGACCGCGTCATTGCCGTGGTCAACGACGAAGCCATCACGCAGTACGAGCTCGACGACGCCAGACGCATCGTCCTGCAGCAGTTGAAGCAGCAGAAGGTGCAGCTGCCGGACGCCGATGTCCTCGACAGGCAGGTGCTCGAACGGCTGATCACGGAGCGTGCGCTGCTCCAGTTCGCCAAGGAGAACGGCATCAAGGTCGATGACACGATGGTCGACCGCGCGATCCAGCGGATCGCCGAGGACAACAAGCTGACGCCCGATGGACTGCGCCAGGCCCTGGCCAAGGACAACGTTCCCTACAGCAAGTACCGCGAGGACGTGCGCAACGAAATCGTGATGCAGCGGCTGCGCGAGCGCGAGGTAGAACAGCAAATCACCGTTAGCGACGCCGAGGTGGACAACTATCTCGCCACGGTCAAGGCGCAAACCGGGGGTGAAGCGGAATACCTGTTGGCGCATATCCTGGTCCTGATTCCGGAGCAGGCGAGCTCCGAGCAGATCGAAGCGAAGCGGCGCCGCGCCGAGGATGCGCTGAAGAGCATTGTTGGCGGCGCGGAGTTCAGTCAGGTTGCCGCCGGCTATTCCGACGCCGGCGACGCGCTATCAGGAGGGAACCTCGGCTGGCGTCCGGGGGCGCGCCTGCCGACCATATTTGCGGAAACGGTACGCGGCATGAAGGTCGGCGATGTGTCTCCCGTGCTGCGCAGCGCCGCCGGATTTCACATCGTCAAGCTGCTCGATCGCCGCAGCCACAACGAGCCAGCAATGGTCGACCAGACGCATGCGCGGCATATCCTGATCCGGGTCAACGAGGTCACCTCCGAAGCCGACGCAAAGGCCAAAATCGACCGTCTTAGGGATAGGCTCGAGGCCGGCGCCAAATTCGACGAGATGGCCAAGCTCAATTCCGAGGACGCGACATCGGCCAAGGGCGGCGATCTGGGGTGGATCAGCCCGGGCGATACGGTGCCAGCGTTCGAGGATGCGATGAACAAGCTGGCCATCAACCAGCTCTCGGCGCCCGTGCGTACACCTTTCGGCTGGCACTTGATCGAGGTGCTCGGTCGTCGCAAGCAGGACGTGACGATCAATCGGGAGCGTACGCAGGCGCAGCTGGCCATCCGCCAGCGCAAGTCCGACGAGGCGTTCCAGGACTGGGTGCGCCAGACGCGCGACCGTGCGTACGTCGAAGTGCGGCTCGATGAGCGCTAGCGGCGTTGGCTGAGCCGTGGACCTCGCATCGGTCTTTGGCGAGCCGCTTGTCGACCTCGGCGTCGCAACGCCCGCCTTCGAGGGTATCTATACGCCCGAGAGCTTCCACGGTGCGACGAAGGTCGGCGTGACCGCGCAATTCCTGGAAAACGCCGAGCAGTATCACAAGAGCTATTTCGACACGGGATACTGGAACTTCCTGCTTGGCAACGCTTTCGCCGCGGCCGGCAACCCGGATGCGCCGAAAAGAATCATCGACATCGGATCGGGGTCAGGCAACTCGGTGATACCCCTTGCCGACCGCTTCCCGAACGCCGAGATCGTTGCCACTGACATCAGCCCGCAGCTGCTTGCGATTCTTCGCGATTTTTTGTGCCGACGGAGCGACGGGGGCGAGCGCTTTGGCCTGGTTTGTGTCGACGCGATGGCAGCGCGGTACCAACCGGCGGTTGCCGACCTGGCCGTCGGCGCCGCGATCCTGCACCATATCCTCGAACCGAAACGCGTGCTTGCGTCCTGCTTCCAGGCCCTTGCGCCAGGTGGTTGGGCGATTTTCTTCGAACCGTTCGAGGCAGGTAACGCGCTCTTGAAGTTCACGTACCGAAGAATCCTCGCGCAGGCGTCAGCCGCGGAAAGGCTGGCGCCTGGGTTGCGTTTCATCCAGCGCATGGTCGAGGATTACCAACGACGGGAACTGCCCGCCGATGCCGCGATCTACCGCGAACTCGACGACAAGTGGATGTTCACCCGGACGTATTTCGATCGCGTCAGGGGCGAACAGGGTTGGTCCGAAATGATCACCTATGCGCTGAACGTCTCGCCGACGGGGCTGCGCGACCAGGCGGCGGTCCATCTCAGGTTGGGCACCGGGCTCGCGCCCGACGCGATTCCGGCGTGGGCGTGGTCGATCGTCGACGAGACTGACGCCAGCCTGTCTGCGGATCTGCGCAGGGAATTGGCTCAGGAAGCGGCGGTTCTGCTGCGCAAGCCCACGCGGCGGTAAGCGTAGCCAATCCGCCGGCACGAGCGCGGGCGACTCCCTAGTGCGAGCCCCGGGCGCTGACCACCGCCGGATAGAGCGCGACGTGGCGCATACGCAGCGGGGTCGCGGCATCGCGGAAATGCAGCCGCACCCGAATCTGGTCGGTGGACGCAAGCGAATGCGGCCACCTCAGGGGAACCGAGAGTCCGGCGCGCGTTGAGTCCAGTTCGGCAGCGCTGCGACGCGCGGTGAGCGTCACCCAAGCGCCGGCAGGCGTGCGTGCCTCGACCTCCACGGCCGTAACGGCGGCTGGCTCCAAGCCGAGCACCAGCAGATCGGTTTCGCTGCGCGCGAGCACGAGCGGTGCGGGTGAAAGTAAAGCCGCCTCGCCATCCCGCGGCGTAACGTCGATGAAACCGGGGCCGGCGGCCAGCTTGCCGCCCGCCACAGCGCTCCAGCCATCGGGGTCGGCGTACTGCGACGAACCAAACGTCCACAGGCGCGTGCCGACGGGGACAAAGGCGTGCGCTACGGCGAAGTCGCGCATCGCATCCTCGAGCGGCGTATTGCGCCATGCGGTGAACGACACGTAGCCGGGTTGCCCAGCGTTTATGCCGTTGGAACCGTTCCACGCCATCGGCGATGCGAATCGCGCCCCGTAATTGAACATCTCGCGCAGTGCGTGGTAGCCCATGGCGTAGGACGGCAGCTCGTTCGCGGTACGGAAATCAGCGGTGTTGAATTCTCCCACTGCCCAACCAGGATCCATCTGATGAAACGTTGCAAAGAGATTTGCATCGCCCTCAACCCGGATATCGTTGAGGGCGCTCTGGCCATAGACGATTGCGCCGAGATGACCGTTGCGCGGAATCGCACCCTCGACCGACATTCCACCGGTGTCGTAGTTCTTCGATGGGCTGTCGATGTGCAACGCGAAAGGAAACGCGGTCGGATAGGGAGCAATGAATCCCTGCGATGAATAGATTCGCGCCTTCGGGACCCCTGCTTCGACAAGCCATTGCGACAAATCGTCGTAATGCATATGCACCAGGTGACGGCGGAATACTTCCCACTCGTGTGTCCACGGGTCCTGCCAGAACGGCGTGCCCTCACGCGGGAAAGCACGTGGCGGATCTACGTCCTGCCAAGTACGCCACGGCTTGCCCGAAAGTTTGCGCACCTCCGCGAGTGAGAAGGGATGTTGGCGTCGATAGCGCGACAGATCCGGCACGCCCGGCGCAATTCTGCCCGCATAGGGGCCGCTGCCGCTGAGCCATTCGCGAAACTGTCGAAGTGTTCCCGGGTTGTAGTCGTACCACTGCTTTTCATCGAAGAATGGATTGAGGTACGTGTCCGCATCGAGGGCGATGCCGATGAACAGCTCGGGATGCTCGTGCGCGAAGAGCATCACGATTCGGGCCGCCGACTGCAGGTTGCGGCGCTTGTAGTGGCGATTCTGTGCGGCATAGACGTTGAAGGTGAGCGTCCGCGCCAGGTCCGGCGCGTCAGCGCCACCGGGCAGGTGCTTGAAATAGTCGTGGGGCATCACCTGATTTTCATTGTTCCACTGGCAGTTCGCGACGTCCTGTGCCAGGTGATCGCTGATGTCCCAGTCGGGCGCATCGCATGCTGCGCTGGCCCAGACGCCGCCATTCAGCGTGAACAGGACTGGCAACTTGTGCGCGATGGCGTAAGTCATGGTCGTGGCCAGCGAGTCCTCGGCGACGCGCTTTGCACCGCAGCGGTGCTCGATGTTCCAATCCGGGTCGAAGGCCCAATCCTGCGCAGATCCCAGGGTCGTGCGCAGATAGAGTATCGGCACACGCATGCCAACCCCAAGCGTCGGGGAAAGATATCCGGTATAAGCCGTGTCAAGTTCGTTCGCTCCCCCGAGGCCGATGCCGGAGAGCGCGGGAATGACATAGAAGGGTGGAGTCTGGTCCGCGTGTCGTTGGCTGTATAGCGATCGCCACTCTTCGAAGGCCGCGGGCGGAACCAGACCCTTGCGCGCGAGCACGGTCTCCTTGCCGGCGCGATTAACCGCGACGATGACGAGTTCGTGACGTTGCGCGGTAAGCGGCGCGAAATCACCCTCGAAAGCAAAGCCGGGCGCTACGGAGTCAGGGTACCCCACCCTGGCTTGCGCGACATCTGGCCGTGCAATGCCGTATCGCGCCGGGTAAGCCTTGCCGTCGAGGCGGATCTCCACGCCGCGCATCCCGCCGGAGTCGAGTGCCCAGCCGGAAACACGAACTGCAGTGGCGACGATCAACTCGGATTGCGGCGCGTCGACTGCGCCAATCGGCATGGAAGCCGCCGGCACCTGCACGCTCGGGTCCGCAACGCGCGTTGGAGCGTGGCGCTGCTGCCATGCAAACGTGCCTGCGATTGCCAACGCCGCGATGACGAGAACAGCCGCCGCGACACGTTCGCCAAGCCGCCTTCCGGGAACTACCTGGTCCCGCCCCAGCTGGCGGGCGACGTCATGTGGATCAGCGGGCATGGTTGTCAAATTCTCGAGGCTTGCGCGAGAGCGCCATTGTAAGGTCGATGGTTTGTTTCACACGATTCGCGATGCTCAAGCCCAGGTTTCCGATTGCCGCGCGATGCCTGCCGCCCTTATCATCGCGGCAATGGCTGCCGGCGACATTCTCCAGGACCAGATCGACTACTACCGAGCCCGCTCCGGAGAATACGACGAGTGGTGGTTCCGCAGTGGCCGTTACGACCGGGGCCCGCTGTTCAATGCACGCTGGCGAGCGGAAGTCGCGACCGTCGAGGTTGCGCTCGATGCTTGGCTGACGACGCGCCGCCCAACCACGCTGCTCGAGCTCGCCTGTGGCACGGGATTGTTCACGCGTCATCTCGCCCCGCGTGTCCCGCGGATAACCGCCGTCGACGCGTCGCCCGAAGTGCTCGCGCTCAATCGTGGTCGCGTCGCTGCGCCAAACGTCGCATACGTCCAGGCCGATGTGTTCTCGTGGCGTCCGCCGGAGCGCTTCGACGCCGTGTTCTTCAGCTTCTGGCTGTCGCACGTTCCCGACTCTCGCTTTGATGCGTTCTGGGATGAGGTCGCCGCGGCGCTCGCCCCCGGTGGCGCCGTGTATCTGATCGATTCCGCGTTCGACCCGTCCTCGACGGCGAAGGATCATGTGCTGCCGAGTCCGGAGTCGGGCATCGTCACGCGCAAGCTCAACGACGGCCGCGAGTTCCGTATCGTCAAGCGGTTCTGGGAACCACAAGCGCTTGTCGCCCGGCTTGGGGAGCTGGGCTGGAGGGCGACGATTGTGCAGACGCCGAGTTACTTCATACACGGTCTCGTGCAGCCTGCTGTCTAGGGTCGTTGCCGGGTCGGCGGCGCGCGGAGAAGCGGCGCCGGCGGCCGGAAAGCAGTCGGCCTGCCGCGGTGGGCGCTATTCAGGCGAATACACGTACGGAGTTTGCGCTACGCGACCCTGATCCATCGCGTGCTCCTCGGAGATCTCTCGCGGCGTCTTGTCCCACCAGATTGCCCGTGCTTCGCGCTGCTTCTGCGCCAGCTCCGGGTGCTGCTGCATCAGCTCGCGGATGAATTTCGTATGCTCGGACTCGTAATGGCGGCTAGGCAGCATCATGGTGCAATTTCCCGGACTCGAACGACCAGCGGAAGCGTATCTTATCACCGTGTACGCGACGGGCGCGCCGATCCGGCAACCAGGAGATACCGGTACAGCCGACACTCGAGCGCGCCGTTGTAGAGCGGTGTGCGCCGGCTGGCCTTGAGGCCGATCAGTTTCGGCAGTCGCGGATCGCCGCTAAAAAGATAGGCGGTCCAGCCGGCAAAGTGCTGTTTCAGCGCGTCGCCCAAGCGCGGATAGAACGCCGCCAGCCCCGCAGCGTCGGCCTGGCGCACGCCGTAGGGCGGGTTGGAGACGATGATGCCCGTGCTCGCCGGCGCCGCGCGGGCAAGCGCATCGACACGCTCCACGGCTACCGCCGCGCCGACGCCCGCCGCGACGAGGTTCGCGACGCAGTTCGCGACAGCCCCCGCATCGTCGTCGCTGGCGTAGATGCCCGCGGGTGCGGGAGCTTTCATGCGCCGCTGCGCGGCCTGCTTGATCCGTTGCCACGCCGGGCCGTCATACCACGCAAGCTTCTGAAAGCCGAAGGTGCGCTTGAGGCCGGGCGCCATGTCGAGCGCGATCAACGCCGCCTCGATCGCGATCGTGCCACTGCCGCACAACGGATCGAGCAACGGCACGCCGGGCTGCCAGCCTGCGAGCTGCAGCAGCCCTGCCGCGAGATTTTCGCGCAGCGGTGCCTCGGCGGTTTCGCGACGATAGCCGCGTTTGAACAGAGGCGCCCCGGTTGTGTCGAGGTAGAACGTCGCCTGGTCCGAGGTGAGATAGGCATGAATACGCACATCCGGATGATCCTTGCTCACGCTCGGTCGTTTCCCGGAGCTTGCGCGATGACGATCGCACACCGCGTCCTTGATTCGCAGCGTCGCGAACTCCAGGCTCTTCAGCGGCGAGCGCGTCGCGGCGACGTCGACCCGCAGCGTGCGGTCGGAACGGAACCAGCGCGGCCAATCGAGATCGAGCGCCAGTGCATAGACGTCGCGCTCGTCACGATAGCTGCCGCCGCCAACGCGCCACAGCACGCGACTCGCAAGCCGGCTCTCCAGATTGGCGCGGTAGGCGAGATCGAGCGGGCCACCAAACGCAATGCCACCCTCGGACGACACGATGTCGCCCGCCCCCAATTTTTCCATCTCGAGAACGAGTGCGCTCTCCAGCCCACGTGGACAGGGCGCGAAGTAGCTTTCCACGGGGCCTGTCAGAAGGGCTTGAGGACGACCAGCAGCACGATACCGACCAGCGCCGGAGTGGCGGGGATCTCGTTGATCCAGCGGTAGAACACATCGCCGTGCCGGTTGCGGTCGGACCGGAACTCGCGCATGAGCTTCCCCAGCCAAAGGTGGTGGGCGGCAAGAATGGCGACCAGCGCCAGCTTGGCGTACAGCCAGCCGCCGGTAATTCCGTAGCCCAGCCAAAGCCAGAGCCCGGAAGCGATCGTCAGCACCGCGCCCGGCGTCATGATGCCGTAGTAGAGCTTGCGCTCCATCTGCTTGAACCGCTCGTTGCCGACCGCATCGGCCGTCAATGCGTGATACACGAACAGGCGCGGCAGGTAGAACAGCCCGGCGAACCAGGTGACCATGAATACGATGTGCAGCGACTTGATCCAGAGCATGGGACCGCGCTACTTCAGCAGGCGTCGGCGGGTCAGGACCAGCGCGATGTAGTACGTGAGGCAGGCGTAGCCAAGAAGCACTAATAGGTGGAGCACGACCGCGTCGGGAACCTTGCCGGCGAGCAGCGGCCGCGCGATGTCGATCGCATGCGACAGCGGCAGCACTACCGCAATGTTGCGCAGCGTTTCCGGCATCTGATCCACCGGGAAGAAGACGCCGGAGAGCAATAGCATCGGCGTCTGAAACAACGTCAGCGAATACGTGAAGAAGTCGTAGTTGCGGGCAAGCGAGTTCATCAGCAACCCGAAGCCAGCGAAGGTAAGGCCCACGACGAACCCCAGTGGCAACACCCAGAGCGAAAGCCACGAGTGGCCGAAGCCGAGCGCCATGATTACCACGAGGATCGCCAGCACCGACATCACGCTCTTCGACGCCGCCCAGATCCATTCGGCGAACACGACATCATCGAGGGAGATTGGCGTGTTGATGATCGCCTCCCATGTCCGCTGGACGTGCATGCGCGAAAACGCGGAGTACATCGCCTCGAACGACGAGGTGAACATCGCGCTTTGGCACACCATGCCGGTGCCGATAAACGCGATGTACTTCATGCCGCCGATCTCCGGTATGAAGGCGCCAATGCCGTAGCCTAGCGCCAGCATGTACAGGAGCGGGTCGGCAATGTTGCCAAGCACCGAGGCAATCGCAAGCTTGCGCCATACCAGAAGATTGCGTCGCCAGACCGGAATCCAGCGCACCGACAATTCTGGCGAGTGAAGCAGCGTGGCGGAGAACATGCGTGGGCGAGAATCCAGCGCGAGTATAACCCGGACCCCGCGCGCCGGATGCGGCCGGCCGCGGAAAGGAGTATCGTTTCCGGCCGGCGCCAACGCGACAGCCCGACCATCAATATGCCTGCGGAGAGACCGATGACCGCATATCGTTCGATCAATCTCGCCGCCAAGCTCGCCCGGTTCGACGATCATTGGTCGCCACGCGTCGTGGCGGAGATGAACGACTATCAGTTCAAGCTGGTAAAGTTTCAGGGCGAGTTCGTTTGGCACGACCATAGGCATACCGACGAAGTATTTCTGGTCCTCGAGGGCGAGATGGAAATAGCCTTTCGTGACGGCGCGGTCACGGTGCGCGCCGGCGAGATGTTCGTCATCCCGAAAGGAAAGGAACACATTACGCGAGCAGTTGCTGAATGCCACGCCCTTCTGATCGAGCCGCGCGGAGTCGTGAACACGGGCGAGGCCGGTGGCACACTCACGGCGGCGAGCGACGTATGGGTTTAACCGCAACGTCTCGGGACACGGCCCGCAAGACTGCGTGACGCGACAGCGCTCGGCTGCCAATGCTCACAGTTGTGATCCCGGGATTTCGCGATCTCGAACTCGAGCATCTAGTCCTGGATTACAACGGGACGCTGGCCATCGACGGCAAGCTGATTTCCGGTGTGCGCGAAGCGCTCGCGGCGCTCGCCAACCAGGTCGAGATTCACGTTGTCACGGCCGATACGTTCGGTTGCGCCGCAAGCGAGCTTTCCGGATTGCCGGTCAAGATAACCATCATTCCACTGCTAGCGCAGGCAGACGCCAAGCTCGCCTACGTACAGGAGCTCGGCGCGCAAGCCGTGTGCGCGGTCGGGAACGGGCGCAATGACCGGAAGATGCTCGCCGCCGCCGCGGTCGGGGTCGCGCTCATACAGCAGGAAGGTGGCGCTGGCGAAGCCGTCGCCGCCGCCGCCGTGGTCGCGATCGACATCCTCGATGCTCTGGATCTGTTGCGGCACCCGACACGGCTGGTCGCCACGCTGCGTTCCTGACACGGCGCAGTGGCGTGTCGGCCGGCACCGCCGCGTTTCGGGTCTTCGGTGGGGTGATCCGCAACTTCGCTTCAGTCGCGCAGGTCGCGGCCGGTGAGCTTGATGAACAGATCCTCAAGATTTGCCGGGCGATGCAAATAGCGCACGCCCGGCGTATGAGCGAGGTCCGCGAGCAAAGGCGCCGCGTCGCGCGCATAGCAGAATGCCGTTTCGCCCGCGAGTTCCAGCCGATCGACCAGTTTCTCGCCACGCGCGGCGGCCCAGGCCCGCGCTTCGTCTCCGTACACCTCGATCACCTCGGGTTCGACGTGCGCGGCGATCAGTGCCCGCGGCGAGTCGCTCGCGATCATCCGCCCGTGGTCGATGACGGCAAGCCGCGTGCAGAGCCGCTCGGCCTCGTCCATGAAGTGCGTCGTCAACAGTATCGTAGTGCCCAAGGTAAGCAGCTGCCGGAGCCCGTCCCAGATCAGATGCCGCGCCTGTGGGTCGAGGCCCGTCGTCGGCTCGTCGAGAATCAACAGCTCGGGATCGTTGACCAATGCGCGCGCAAGCGTCAGGCGTCGCTTCATGCCGCCGGACAGCGTGCGGATATTCGCGTCGCCCTTCGTGGCGAGGCCAGCGAACTCGAGTAGACGGGGAATGCGCGCGTTGATCAGCGCGTCGGGAATTCGGAAATAGCGGCCGTAGATTATGAGATTCTCGACGACCGTGAAGTCTGGATCGATGTTGTCCATCTGCGGCACGACGCCGACGCGTATGCGCGCCTCCCGCGCCGCCTTTGGCACCGGCAGGCCGAGCAGCGTGATCGTGCCGGCGTTCGGATCGATCAATCCAAGGCAACAGCGCAGCGTGGTGGTCTTGCCGGCACCGTTGGGCCCGAGCAGGCCGAAGCATTCGCCGCGGCGAATGGCAAAGTCGAGGCCGCGCACGACCTCGTTGTCGCCATAGGACTTGCGCAGTCCGGATACCGATAAAACCGGCGCATCGTTGGCATTCATCGCCGCCACATTCCCGTAATTGCGCGTTGCAGCTGCGGCAACCGGCCGTGAAAGAAATGGCCGCAACCCGGGAAGACGACGATTGGCAGCTGCTGCGGTCGCGCCCAGGCAAAGACGTCGGCGAGCGCAACGACGTCGTCTTCCTCGCCGTGGATTACGATCGTATCCGCGGGCACCGCGTCTGCGGCAAAGCGATTCACTGCGGGGCCTATCAACACCAGCCGTTCCGGTGTGATGCTGTGGGCGACACGCGTCTGCACGTAGGTGCCGAACGAAAAGCCCGCCAGCACCGGCGGCGCCTCCGCAAGCGCGCTGAATTGTCTTCTGGCGAATGCCAGTGCGGCGAGCGCGTCGTCGGTCTCGCCAACGCCGTCGTCGAAAGTCCCCGCGCTCTTGCCGACACCGCGGAAATTGAGCCTGATGCTGGCGTAGCCAAGCGCTGCGAACGTCTTGGCGAGCGTTTGCGCGACCTTGTTGTCGAGCGAGCCGCCCTGCAGCGGGTGCGGGTGCGCGACGAGGGCGATGCCGGAGGGGTTTTGCGCGGGGAGGTTAAGCGCCACCTCGAGCACGCCCGCGGGGCCGGCAATAGTGGTGCGGCTTTCCCCCCGTGTCAAATCTTCAGCCTCTCGACGACTCGGCCATGGACGACGTGCGAGTCGATGATCTCGTCGATGTCATCCTTGTCGACGTAGCTGTACCAAACCGCCTCGGGATAGACGACCATGACCGGGCCCTCGTCGCAGCGGTCCAGGCAGCCTGCCTTGTTGACGCGCACCTTGCCCTTGCCGTCGAGGCGCAATTCCTTTATGCGCTGCTTGGCGTAAGCCTGCATGTCCTGCGAACCGTGATTGTTGCAGCACGCTTCCGGCGGCTCGCGCTGGTTGCAGCAGAAAAAAATGTGGCGCTTGTAGTAACTCATCGCGACGGCGCGAACAGTAGCGCGCGAGCGATGAATTATACGCGATCGTCCGCGTCGCTCTGGCTTCCGCGCTGGCCCCAGCCCGGCTGGCCCGCGAGCCACAGCAGATAAGCGCTCGCGAGCACCGGCCAGATGACTAGCACGGCGTGGGTCAAACGGTTGAAGTTGAGCAGCTGACCGTACGGCCAGTCGAATAGCGCCAGCGGCACGCGCACTCGCCACATGTCCGGCGCCAGCAGCGGTGCGACAAGCGAAGATAGCAGCGCAATCGCGCACAGGGTCGTGCGCGCGGGACGCGGCAGCCAGATCGCGAGCATGAGCACCAGCGCGCCCGCGGCAACACCGAGCGCTATACCCGGCTCGAGCCAGAACGCCCAGGACGCCGATTTGAGCAACAGCAGCGCAGCAGCGCCCTTCAGGAGCAGCGCGATACCGATCAACGAGAGCACGGCGGCACCCAGGTGGCGCCGCTGCCGCAGGAGCAGCGCCAGGAACAAGCCGACTCCAATGACGTTAAACGCGCTCTGCGCGGCCTGCAGCAGCGTTCCGGCGAGATCGCGCGCGAGCTCAAGCGAGGGGTCGAAGGTGGCGGCGAACAGCGGGATGGCCGGATTGACCTGCGATAGCAGCCACACGCCGAGCAACGCGAGACCGAGGTCGCCGCTGCGTCCGCCGAGAAAGGTCCGGTATCGCCAGCGGGCGATGCGGGAGCGCAAACCTGGCGTGCGATTAAACACGAACGCGGCCAGTGCGCCCGCTGCCGCACCGACGCTGTTGGAGAGCACGTCGACATTGCTCGCATCGCGCGTCGGCAGGAACATCTGCGTCGATTCCATTGCAAACGAGAGAATTGCCCCGGCGCCGACTGCCGCCGCCAACCGGACCCCCGATCGCCGTCGCGCGCCAATAAGCGCAAGCAGGAACCCGAAAGGCACATACGCCAGCACGTTTACAACGATATCGAAGCGTGTGAAATGCAGCGGCCACGGTTCGAACAGAAAGAACGGTGTATCTGGCAATGGCGCCATCCAGCCTGCGAACGGCTCGAGGCTGGCATAGACAATCATCAACCCATACAGCGTGGCCAGATATTGTGGTAGACGGGTTGGTTCACGCGGCGGAAGGGCGGAGGGCGGCATTTGATCTAGGCGGCGCAGCTCTGTGCCTCGGCGTAGTCCGGCGGGACTCCCGTGACACCTGGGGCATACGAGGCGGCGGCCTCGAGCACGCGTTGCAAGTCGTGCATCTCCGCCGGTTGCCCGTTGAGCAGCTTAGGGGTCAGCGTCCCGCTTTGATCTCGGTCCACATGCGGTTCCGCAGGCGACGCTGGGCCACAGTCAGATCCTTCAATTGCTCGAGTTTCGCCTCGACCGCTTTGTCGGGGAAGATCGCCGGATTCTTGAGAATCTCGGGCTTGATGTACTTGACCGCGTCGAGATTCGGATTGCCTGAGCCGATCAGGTTCGTGAGTTCGGCCGAATTCTTGCCCTCGAGCATGAAGTTCATGAACTTGAGCGCCAAGTCGGGTCGCGGCGCGTCCTTGTGAATCACCATGTTGTCGACCGCAAGCACCGCACCCTCCCGGGGCATTCCCTGCAGGATGCGGAACGGTCGCTTGGCCGCCTGCGCATCGAGGTTTGCCTGGAAGATGTCGTTGGAGTATCCGTGCACCAGCCAGATGTTGCCGACAGTAAGTTCCTTGATGTACGACGAGGCGTTGAATGCGGCCCAGTACGGCTTGGCCTTCTTGATCACGTTGGCCGCGTCCTTCCAATGCGCCTCGTCAACGTCGTTGGCCGAGTAGCCCAGGTATTTGAGCGCGGCCGCGAACAGTTCGTTTGCGCTGTCGAGCACTGTCACGCGACCCTTCACCTTCTCCAGATACTTCGGCTCGAAGATCACCGCCCATGTATCGGTGGGCAGTCCCAACTCCTTAATCTTCTGGTCGTTGTAGCCAATGATGGTTGTCGACATCGCGTACGGTACCGAGTACATATTGCCGGGATCGAACGGTGTATTGAGATAGATCGGATTGATGTTCTTCAGGTTCGGCAACTGTGACTTGTCGAGCGGCTTGAGCTGCTTGCCCCTGATCAGCGCCTCGACCGCATTCGATGTCGGCACCAACAGGTCGTAACCCTTGGCGCCAGCGGCGAGCTTGGCGAGCAGCTCCTCGTTGTCCGAATAGTAGGTCTGTATGACCGCACACCGGCAGAAGTCCTCGAAGCGCTTGATCGTCTCGAGTGCGATGTAATTGTTCCAGTTATAGAGATGGAATTCGTCCTTGGCTGCCGCCGGAGTGACGACCAGCGCTGCGAGGGGCAGGGCGGCGAGCAAGGCAAGGATTCGTTTCATGCAACCCCCTCTTCGGAGCGGAACAGGCTGGGCGAGAGCTTGGAAGCGATGATGATAAGCGCCAGCGTCAGCAGCATCAATAAGGTCGACACTGCATTGACTTCGGGCGTCACAGCGATCTTGATCATCGAGTAAATCTGCAGTGGCAGCGTTACCGTGCCGGCTCCGGCGGTGAAAAAGGTGATCACGAAGTCGTCGATCGACAACGTGAACGCCATCAGCGCACCGGCGATCACGCCCGGCATGATAAGCGGCAGTGTGATGTAGCGGAAGGCGTTCCATGGCGAAGCGCCGCAATCGCGCGCCGCTTCGGTCAGCGTCTCATCCATACCGGCCAGTCGTGCCCGCACGACGATGGCCACGAATCCGATGCAGAACGCGATGTGCGCCAGCGCGACCGAAAACAGTCCCAGCGTGAAGTTGAGGAGCACGAAGAAAATGAGCAGGCTGACCCCCATCAGGATTTCCGGAATCGCAATCGGCGCGAGCACAAGCAGCGAAAGCAGGCGCGACTGGAAGCGGTACAACGCGACCCCCGCCATCGTGCCGAGTACCGTGGACGCCGCGCTCGCAGTCAGCGCGATGATAAGCGAGTTGCCCGCGGCGGCGAGCATGTCCTGGTTGTGGAACAGGCGGTCGTACCAGTCGAGGGTGAAACCCACCCATTCGGCGTTCAGCCGCGAATTGTTGAAGGAATAGACGACGACGATGACAAGCGGGATGTACAGGAACGCGTATCCTGCGACCGCTGCGCTCCACAGTCCCAAGGGCCGCCTACGCACGCGCTTCCCTCGTCGAGGATGGCGCCCCGAGGCGGCCGCGCGCAACCCACGCGGCGAGGCCAGCCAGCGCTAATGCGGCGACCGTAAGCACGATCGACAGCACGCTGCCGAATGGCCAGTCGCGCGTTTCCAGGAACTGCTGCTTGATGACGTTGCCGATAAGGCTGTCCTCCGGGCCACCCAATATGTCGGGTATGGCGAAAATACCCAGCGCGGGAATGAATACCAGCGCCGCGCCAGCGTACACGCCCGGGAGCGACAGCGGAAAGGTGATGCGCCAGAATCGTTGCCAGGCGTTGGCGCCGAGATCCTGCGCCGCGTCGAGCAGCGCCTGATCGTGCTTCTCGAGGTTCGCGTAAAGCGGCAGCACCATGAACGGCAGGTGGACATAGACCAGGCACACCAGAACGGCAAAGGAGCTGAAAAGCAGTGGCACCGGCTCGTGTCCGAACCAGGCCAGCACGCCGTTGACGGTTCTCGCCAGCGCGGCATTGGGGCCCAGGATGATCATCCACGCGTACACGCGGATCAGGAAGTTGCTCCAGAAGGGGAGAATAACCAGCAACAACAATAAATCGCGAAAGCGTTTGGGGCTCTTCGCGATCAACGTCGCCAGGGGGTACGCAAGCACAAGGCAGAACAGGGTCGTGAATAACGCGTACCACACCGATTTCAGGAAGATCTGCGCGTAGATCGTCTCGCTGAAGAAGCGCGCGTAGCTGTCGAGGTTGAGATCGAGCCTGCCTCCCTCGAAGAGCGGCGCCAGGCCGCCAAATTCGCCCGGTGTGCGGAATGACGCCAGGACCATGATCAGCGACGGGATCGCGAAGAACAGCAGCAGATAGACGAGCGGCGGGCCGCTTACCAGCCATCTGCCGAAGCGCGACCCAGTTGCCGCCGCGACGGGTTTGGGTTTGCCGTTCACTCTTCGATGAAGTGGCCCGCGTCGACTGACCAACTCACATCGACCGCGTCGCCGACTTCGAAAAACTTGGCGCGTCCACTCTGCGAGTTGGCAAGCAGCGCCTCCACGCGCATGCCGCCGGGGGTGGCGACCTTGTATACGGTGACGTCGCCCATGTACAGCAGATCCGCGACCGTGCCACGATAGTGATTGTCGGGCGTGTCGATGGGCGCGTCGGCCTGGATGCGGATTTTCTCCGGCCGCAGCGCGATCGTGCCTGGGCTGCCGGGCGGCAGCTTCGATGCGGTCGCGACCCGCACCGGACCGAGCGCGGGCACGTCGAGCGTAACCACGCCGTAACCGCCGGCCGCGACGGGCCCGGAGAACAGGTTGCACTGACCGATAAAGTCAGCCACAAAGCGGGTTTTTGGAAAGCTGTATATTTTCGACGGTTCATCGAGTTGTTCGACGCGGCCCTTGTTCATCACCGCGATGCGATGCGAGAGCGCCAGCGCCTCGGTCTGGTCGTGCGTCACGTAGACAAAGGTGATGCCGACCTCCTTCTGCAGGTTGATCAACTCGAGCTGCATTTCCTCGCGCAGTTTCGCGTCGAGCGCAGCCAGCGGCTCGTCGAGCAGCAACATTGTCGGATGCGTAACCAGTGCCCGGCCGATCGCGACTCGCTGCTTCTGGCCGCCCGATAGCTCGTGGGGGTAGCGCTTGCCGAAGCCCACCAGCCGCACATCTTCCAGCGCGGCGGCGATCTTCGCGGGAATCTCGACCGCAGGCGTCTTCGCCATCTGCAGCGGGAACGCGACGTTTCCCTCCACCGTCATGTGCGGGAAGAGCGCGTAGCTCTGGAAAACGGTGCGCACGGGGCGCTGTTCCGGCGGCCGGCCGGCAAGGTCTGCACCGTTGAGCAAAATGCGCCCGCCATCCGGGAGGTCGAAGCCGGCGATCATGCGCAGCAGCGTGGTCTTGCCACAGCCGGAGGGCCCGAGCAGCGTGAAGAACTCGCCGGCCTCGATGCCGATGCTGACCTTGTCGACCGCGGTGAAAGCGCCGAAGCGGCGGGTGACGTTCTCGATCTCAAGCAGCGCCATTGGCAGCCGCGCCCCCTCGCGGATATCGGTGGATTGTAGCAAAATAACCGAAATTTCCGCGCCGTTAAGATTCGGCTGATGCGACTACACATACTTGTTGCGTTCACAGGCGTGCTCGGTTTGGTCAACGCCACCGCAGAAGAGCCACGCACGTATCAGCTCGATCCATTTGCCCAGGCGACGGACGGCTTCGCGAGCTGCCCGAGCGCGAAGCCGCCGGTACTCACCGAGCAGGAGATGCGCGTACAGGCACATGGCCGCGCCGAACGCGGCACTTCGTGCTGCCTCGCCGGTAGCTGCGAATGCGGCGGCGCTTACAAGCGCGATCCGGAAATCAATGAACGCGTCATTGCGGCGATCCGCGGCGACAAGCGCTTTCGCGACAGCAGCGTGTGGGTGACAACCATGCGCAAGTTCGTCACGCTGCAGGGCTGCGTGCGGAGCAGGCAGCAGAGCAACGCGCTGGAGCGTTTGGCGAAGCGTCAGTCGGATGTGGCGCTCGTGTGGAACGAAACGACGGTCGGCGTCAAACCGCCTGCAGGGAAATAGCTTCCCGGCCTGCGCGGCGGCTCAGCGCCGCCACGGCGCCCGGCGGAACGCGGGAGTCCGAAGCGCCGGCTGCTTGTCGCCTGGCTTCGTCAGCCCGCTCCCTGGGTCTTGGCGCCGAGCGCCGATAGGATCTCCAACGGCACGGGGAAGACGATCGTGGAACTCTTGTCGCCGGCAATGTTGCCGAGCGTCTGCAGGTAACGCAGCTGCATCGCTTGCGGCTGCTGCGCCAGCATCTGGGCGGCCTGCAGCAGCTTTTCCGACGCCTGCAACTCGCCCTCGGCGTGGATGATCTTCGCGCGCCGCTCGCGCTCGGCCTCGGCCTGCCGCGCGATTGCCCGCACCATCGACTCGTTGAGGTCGACCTGCTTGATTTCGACGGTCGACACCTTGACGCCCCAGGCGTCGGTTTGGCTGTCGAGCACCCGCTGAATGTCGAGGTTGAGCTTTTCCCGCTCCGAGAGCAGCTCGTCGAGTGCATGCTTGCCGAGCACCGCGCGCAGGGTCGTCTGCGCCAGCTGGCTCGTCGCCTCGAGGAACTTCGCGACCTGGATCACCGACTTAGCCGGATCGACAACGCGAAAATACACGACCGCGTTGACCTTGACCGAGACATTGTCGCGGGTAATCACGTCTTGCGGCGGCACATCCATCACGATCGTGCGCAGGTCGACGCGCACCCATTGCTGGAAAACAGGGATTATCAGGATCAGGCCCGGTCCCTTCACTTTCCAGAACCGGCCGAGCATGAACACGACGCCGCGCTCGTACTCACGCAGGATGCGCCACGAGGTGACGATCAGCAGGAGGAGGATGATGACGACGGTGCCAAATCCCATTCCGAATATCATGGTTACCCCCCTGCGACTTCGTTGAGCGGCATCACGGTCAGCACCAAGCCGTTGCGCGCCGTGACTCGAACGTCCTGCCCGCGTTTGAGCGGCAACGGGCTCTGCACGTGCCATTGCTCGCTGTGGATGCGCGCCCACCCGTCGGTTCCCGCATCTTCGAGCACGACGCCCACGCTGCCAATGAGCTCTTCGTGGCCCGTGACCACCGGCCGCCGGCGCGCCTTGAGCGCCAATCCGCCGACCAGGAAGATGAACGCGGCAGACAGAAACGCCAGCGAACCGATCAGCCAATAGGGAACTCCGAAACCGGGTACGTCGGTGTCGATCAGCATGATGGCGCCAATGACGAAGGCGATGATCCCGCCCACGCCCAGCGATCCGTAGCTGGGCAGAAACGCCTCCGCGACTAAGAATACCAGTCCCAGGAGCAACAGGGTCAATCCCGCGTAATTGACCGGCAGCATGTTCAGCGCGAACAGGCCAACGCAAAGGCAGATCGCGCCCACTACGCCGGGCAGCACGAGCCCCGGATGGGCGAACTCGAAGAACAATCCGTACACGCCAAGCATCATCAGGATCAACGCGACGCTGGGATCCGTAATCACCGCGAGGAACCTGCTCTTCCAGTCGGGTTCCACGATCAGCGTTGCAGCGCCGGCTGTCGCGAGCACCCGCTCGCCGGCGGCGGTCGATACTTTGTGGCGGTCGAGTCGGGACAACAGTTCCGGTATGTCGCGCGCGGTCATGTCGATGACCTTCTGCGCCAGCGCTTCATCCGCCGACAGGCTGACCGCTTCGCGCACCGCGCGCTCACCCCACTCCGCGTTGCGGCCGCGCAATTGCGCGAGGCCGCGGATGTACGCGGCAGCGTCGTGCGTCTGCTTCTTGGTCAGGGTGTCCTGGGGCGCCCTCGACTCGTCGGCCGCCTTGTCTTTTTCGGGCGCTTGTGGTTGCGGCGACGCTGCGGGCGACGGCATGCCGATTTGCACCGGCGTAGCGGCGCCGAGATTGGTTCCTGGCGCCATCGCCGCGATATGGCTCGCGTAGAGGATGTAGGTTCCGGCGCTCGCGGCGCGCGCCCCGCTGGGCGCGACGAAAACTGCGACTGGAACTGGCGAGGCCAGGATCGCCTTGATGATCTCGCGCATCGACGTGTCGAGCCCGCCGGGCGTGTCGATCTGCAGGACGACGAGTTGCGCGCCTTCGCGCTCGGCGCGTGTCAGCCCGCGAGTCACGAAATCGGCGGTAGCCGGGCCGATGGCGCCGGAAAGGGGCAGAACCAATACCGGAGCGGGCGAGGCGTTGACCCAACCCGCGGCGATGGCAAGCAACGCTCCTGCGACGATCAGTTTCACCATCTTCACGCGAACTGCCTCGCGGAATCAGGCATGGGCAATGATTATTGCAGAAAACGCGCTCGCCCGCGTGCTGGTACACGGTTCGGGGCGATGGCGAGTGCGCGCACCCTGGAGCAGGGGTGCCGCTATCGCGTTTGCCAGAGGAGAACCGCGATGACGCCTGCCAGCAAGGCCGCCACGACGGCCAGCCAGCGGTTGCGCGCGCGCTGCGCGGCGGCGAGATCCCTGAGGGCTTGATCCGAGACCGGCGTCGGCCGGGAGAGCTTCTGGTAGACCAGCCGTGGCAGCTGCGGAAGCATGGTGACGAGGAACGGTGCCTCCTCGCGGAGCCGGCGCTCGAGCGCACGCCAGCCGACCTGGTCTTCCATCCAGCGCTCGAGGAAAGGCTTGGCGGTCACCCAGAGATCGAGGTCGGGATCGAGCTGCCGTCCGAGACCCTCCACGTTGAGCAGCGTCTTTTGCAGCAGCACCAGCTGCGGCTGGATCGCGACGTTGAAGCGACGCGACGCGCGGAACAGCTGCACGAGCACGCGTGCCAGCGAGATTTCTTTCAGCGGCCGGTCGAATATCGGCTCGCACACGGCGCGGATCTCGCTCTCCAGCTCGTCGACCCGCGTCTCGCGCGGGACCCAACCCGACTCGATGTGCGCGGTGGCTACGCGGTGGTAGTCGCGCCGGAAGAAGGCCAGGAAATTCTGTGCCAGGTAACTCTTGTCGGTCTCGGAGAGTGTGCCCATGATGCCGAAGTCGAGCGCGATGTACTTGCCGAAATCGGCCGGATCGGTGGCGACGAAGATGTTCCCCGGATGCATGTCGGCGTGAAAGAAACCGTCCCGGAATACCTGCGTGAAGAAAATCTCGACGCCAGCGCGCGCAAGGCGCGGAATGTCGATGCCTGCGGCCTTCAGGCGCTCGTTCTGGCTGATCGGGATGCCGGACATGCGCTCCATCACCATGACTTCGGTATTGCACCAGTCCCAGTAAACCTCGGGAATGATCAACAGTGACGAATGCAGAAAATTGCGCCGCAGCTGCGAACAGTTGGCCGCTTCGCGCGCCAGATCAAGCTCGTCATGGATCGTCCTGTCGAACTCGGCGACGACCTCCTGTGGCTTGAGGCGCTTGCCGTCCGACCAGAGCTTCTCCACCAGCCACGCGCCCATTTGCATGAGGGCGAGATCCTTCTCGATCGTCGCCGCAATGTTCGGCCGCAGCACCTTGACTGCAGCTGGCGTGCCGTCGGGAAGCTTCGCAAAATGCACTTGCGCCACGGAAGCGCTTGCCACCGGCTCGGGCGCGAATGCCTTGAAGACCTGGGCAACCGGCTTGCCGTAGACACGGACCAGGGTTGCCATCACCTGCTCGGTCGGAAAGGGCGGTACGCGATCCTGCAGCTTGGCGAGCTCTTCGGCGATATCGGCGGGCAATAGGTCGCGCCGCGTCGAAAGTACCTGGCCGAACTTGACAAAGATCGGTCCGAGGTCCTCCAGCGCGAGCCGCAGGCGCACTGCGCGTGGCGCCGACGTGTCGCGCCAGAAGGTGAGCGCCCGCGCGGTGGGGCGCAGCCAGCGAAATCGCGCATGACCGAGCAGGAACTCGTCGAGCCCGTACTTGAGCGCGATCAACCAGATTTTTGCAAGGCGAAGCCAGCGCATGCCCGCGATTGTAAGGTATGCCTTTGACCCGCTTGCGCCGGGCGCGTAGATTCGGGTCGGGCTTCCCAAGCGGCCGCACCGGGCATGCCTCTCGTTCGCATCGCACTTCGCGCCGGCAAGCCGGCCAATTATCGCCGTGCCATCGGCGACGGCATCCATCGCGCCATGATCGAGACCCTGGCGGTGCCCGAGCACGACCGCTTCCAGATCATCACGGAGCATGATGCCGACGGGCTCGTCTACGATGCAAACTATCTCGGCATCGACCGGACCGATGATGTCGTGCTGGTGCAGATCACGTTGAGCGGGGGGCGCAAGCCGGCACAGAAACGTGATTTTTTCGCGCGCGCGGCCGAGCTGCTGGCGCGCGACCCCGGCCTGCGGCCGCAAGACCTGTTCCTCAATCTGGTCGAGGTTGCTTGGGAAAACTGGTCCTTCGGCGAGGGCAAGTCCCAGTACACGGAGTAAGACGCCCGGCGTCTGGTCGGGGTGGCGCTAGAATGCCGTGATGGCATTCAGGCTCGTCGCCCCGCCACCCTCGCCGCATTCCGTCGTTTTCCTAGTCCTCATCCTCCCATTCGGAGTGATGGCGGGCTACCTCACCGTTACGGTTGTCTATCTGCTCACGCAGGCCGGCGTCCCCATTGACGAGTCCGCGGCGCTGGTGGCGATAAGCTACCTCCCGCACAGCTGGAAGTTTGTCTGGGCGCCGATCCCCGACACGACGCTTTCGCGGAAGAGATGGTATCTGCTGGCTGCGGTCGTGAGCGCGCTGGGCATCTTCGCCACCGGTGCCGTTCCCCCCACCCAGGGCGCGCTGCCGTTACTCACGGTCGCCGTGCTGACATCGAACGTTGCGGTGACATTTCTCGCCATGTCCGTCGAGAGCTTGATGGCTTACACCACCCCGGACGAAGCGAAAGGCCGCGCGGCGGGATGGTTCCAGGCCGGCAACCTCGGGGGCCTCGGGCTTGGGGGCGGCGCGGGTTTGTGGATGGCGCAGGCGCTGCCCGAGCCGTGGATGCCAGGGGCAGTGCTGGCGGCGGTCTCTCTCGCGTGCTGCCTGGCACTTGCATTTGTCGCCGAGCCGCCCCGCGCTCCGCGCGAGGCAAAGTATTACCAGACGCTTGCCAACGTGGCGAAGGACCTCTGGCGGGTCGCGCGATCGCGCCGCGGCTTCCTCGGTCTGCTGATCTGCTTTCTGCCCATTGGGACGGGTGCCGCGTCGAACCTCTGGTCTGCGGTCGCCGGCGACTGGCAGGCGAGCGCCGACACGGTCGCGCTCGTCACCGGTGTGCTGAACGGAATCGTCTCGGCCGCAGGATGCTTGGTCGGCGGGTACGTCTGCGACCGCATGGATCGCAAGGCCGCGTACGCGCTCTACGGTGTGCTGATGGCAGTGTGTGCAGTCGCGATGGCGCTGGCGCCGCGCACCGAGACCATGTATATCGCATTCACCCTGACTTATGCGTTCATCAACGGACTAACCTACGCCGCGTTCTCTGCGGTTGCGCTCGAAGCGATCGGTCTCGGCGCGGCGGCCACCAAGTACAACCTCTTCGCGTCGCTGTCCAACATACCGATCGGCTACATGACGGCAGCCGACGGCTGGGCTGCGGCACGCTGGGGAACGGCCGGGATGCTGTATATTGAAGCCGCAGTGGGCGTGCTCGCGCTGCTCGTGTTTGTGGCGGTTGCCGCGCTGAGCGTGAGACCGCGAGTACGCGCGGCGTGACAGGGCGCCTTCGCCGAGGCTGGCGAAGCAAGTGGATTGCCGCCGGGTGGGCCCGCCAGACGCCCGCTTCGGCGCTGCATTGGGAGGACGCACCATGCATCTTGTTGTCAGGGCGTTTCCAGTGCTTCCCAGCAAAGAGCCGGACGTTGAAGCGTTCGCGCGCGACCTGGCCGGCTCGCGGCAAAGAGAAGCGCACGAGTTCTATGCCGGGCTCGGCGTCCGGCGCGAAACCTGGCATTTCCAGCCGGGTCCGTTCGGAGCGCAAGTGATCGTTGTCACCGAACTCGACGATCTCGAGCCGGCCGCAAGAGCATATGCCGATGCGCAGCAACCCTTCCATCGGTGGTTCAAGGAGCAGGTGTTGCGAATCTCGGCTATCGATCCGGACACCGATCCGCTCGGCCCGCCGTCGATGCAGGTCTTCAGCTGGCCACCAGCGACTCCGGCGGCCGAGCCCTAGCGGGGGGAACCGCGCCTGGTTCTCGCCGCGCCCTTGGCCGGCGACGGGCCGGTCGCGGTCATAGCGCCCAGCGCATCGACGCGCACAGCAAGTGCGTCCACCTGTGCGGCTAGCGTGGCGATCTCGCTCGCGACGATCCGGGCTTCGACTACACCCGCCGCGAGCTGCGCTTCCTCGCCGACGTAGCGCGTCACGCTATCGCCAAAGCGCCGCGCAGCGTAGTCCGGAAGTGCCAGCAAGCGCCGACCGATGTCGGCGACCCTCTGGCCCACAACCGGCCCGAACGCTTTTGCGAACAGCGCCTCCACGAACCACGGCAGCGTAAGCGCGAGCTCGGAGAGTGTAGCGGCCAGCGCGGCATCGCCTTCAGCGACGACGAGCTCGCCCCAGCGTTCGGGCTGCGCCAGCAGCGCGGGGAGTCGCAGTGGCGAGATGGTGAGCTGCAAATCGGGTGCGGCCTTGGTCTCGTCCAGTCGTCCCTCGGCGTCGAGGGCGAACGTCTCCCGCGCCGGGCCGATGTCCACGCGTACCACACGGCCGGCGTGAACGGCCAGCTTGTCACGCGCCCAGCGCTCTCGCTCCAGCGCGCGGTTGGCGATGCCGAGTGGGGAAAACACGCAGCCCCTAGAAGACGTAGCCGCGGTGCAAAGCGACAACGCCGGCGCTCAGATTGAACCATTCCACGCGCTCGAAGCCCGCCTTTTCCATCATCTCCTTGAGCGTCGACTGGTCCGGGTGCATGCGGATGGACTCGGCGAGATAGCGGTAGCTCGCCGAGTCGGCGGCGACGAGCCTGCCGAGGTGCGGCAGGACATTGAAGCTGTACCAGTCGTACGCTGCCCGCAGCGGCTCTGCCACCTTGCTGAACTCGAGGATGAGGACGACACCGCCTGGCCGCAGGACGCGCCGCATCTCGCTCAGCGCTAAAGCCTTGCGCGTCACGTTGCGCAGCCCGAATCCGATGCAGACGCAATCGAAACGGCGCGCGGGAAACGGCAGCGCCTCCGCGTTGCACTGGATTGCGGACACCGGGCGGCCCTCATCGAGCATCCGGTCACGCCCTGCACCCAGCATGGCCGCGTTGATGTCGGTCAGGACCACGCGCCCGGTTGGCCCGACACGATCGGTGAACAGTCGCGTCAGATCGGCGGTGCCACCGGCCACGTCGAGAACCTCGCTGCCGGCGTGGGCGCCACTCGCGGCAACTGCGAAGCGTTTCCACGCGCGATGCAGCCCTGCCGACATCAGATCGTTCATCAGATCGTATTTCGCCGCGACCGACTCGAACACGCCGCGCACGCGCCGCGCCTTGTCTGCGGGAGGCACTCGCTCGAAGCCGAAATCGGTCGTTTCGTTCATTGCAGCGCCAGGAGCGCCGGCGTCAGCGATGATGCCCGCAGGCATGTGCAGTCGCCGGAGTCGGCGTGTTCGGATCGGGATCTCGGCTCGCCCCGGCTCCCGCAAGGCGCCCGAGATAGCGCTCCCAGAGCTCTTGCTGCCGCACACCCAGATCGTAGAGATACTCCCACGAGTAGATGCCGGTCTCGTGCCCGTCGGAAAACTTCGGTCGGATCGCGTAGTGGCCTACCGCCTCAACGTCCGTGATCGTGACTTCGCGCTTGCCGATCTGGAGCGTTTCCTGTCCGGGACCGTGCCCTCGGACTTCGGCCGAGGGGGAGTACACGCGCAGGTATTCGTAGGGCATGCGGAAGCTCGTTCCGTCCGCAAAGCTGAGCTCCATCGCGCGTGAAGCTTGATGCAGCTTGATCTCCGTGGGAATGGGCGTATCGCGCTCGAGGCCGGCCATGATGGGCGTCCCCCTGGGGACGGCAGGGTGAGAGGCTAGACTACCACGCGCAGCGCGCGCCGTGCGGCGTGGCCGGTGCGGCTGGCAGGGCTACGACTGGACGATGTCCATGTTGGCGATGCCGGCCATCACGTTGCGATTCTTGGCATCCTTGCCGTGCAGCTTGATCTCCAGGCGTAGGTCGTTTAGCGAATCGGCATTCCGCAGCGCATCCTCATAGCTGATCATGCCGGCCTCGTACAGGTCGAATAGCGCCTGGTCGAACGTCTGCATGCCGAGTTCGCGCGACTTTTTCATGATCTCCTTGATGCCGGAGACGTCGCCCTTGAAGATGAGATCCGAGATCAGCGGCGAGTTCAGCATCACCTCCACCGCCGGCACGCGCCCGCGACCGTCGCGGCGTGCGATCAGTCGCTGTGCGACAAAGGCACGGATGTTGAGGGACAGGTCCATAAGGAGCTGCGCGCGGCGTTCCTCGGGAAAGAAATTGATGATGCGGTCGAGCGCCTGGTTGGTGCTGTTTGCGTGCAGTGTCGCCAAGCACAGGTGCCCGGTCTCCGCAAAGGCGATCGCGTAGTCCATGGTGTTGCGGTCGCGGATTTCGCCGATCAGGATCACGTCCGGCGCCTGCCGCAGCGAGTTCTTCAACGCGATTTCCCAGCTGTCGGTATCTACCCCGACCTCGCGCTGGGTAAGGATACAGTTCTTGTGCTCGTGCACGAATTCGATCGGATCCTCGATCGTAATGATGTGGCCATAGCTGTTTTCGTTGCGATACCCAAGCAGCGCGGCCATCGACGTCGATTTGCCGGCACCAGTGGCGCCGATGAACATCATGATCCCCCGCTTGCTCATGCACACATCCTTGAGCACCGGCGGCAAGTTCAACTCCTCGAACGTCGGAATAACGATATTGATCGTCCGCATCGCCATTCCCACACGACCTTGTTGCACGAACGCATTGCAGCGAAAGCGGCCGATTCCCGGCGGAGCGATGGCGAAGTTGCATTCCTTGGTCGATTCGAACTCCATCGCTTGCTTGTCGTTCATCACGCTGCGTACCAGCTCGATGGTGTGCTGCGGAGTAAGCGCAGTCTTCGATACCGGCGCGATCTTGCCGTCGATCTTGAGCGCCGGCGGGAAGCCGGCGGTGATGAACAAGTCCGAGCCCTTCTGCTTGACCAGCAGATCGAGCAGCTCGTGGATGAATTTGGTCGCGGTCTCGCGTTCCATGGAGCGACTCCCAAGACAGTCCGGCTATCCGCCGAAAAGGTCCTTGTTGACCGCGCGCTGCCGCGCCTCGGCAAGCTGAATCTGGTTGCGCCGGACCAGTTCCGTGAGGCACTGATCCATCGTCTGCATACCGGCCGCCTGGCTGGTTTGGATGACCGAGTACATCTGCGCAACCTTGTTTTCGCGGATGAGGTTCCGGATTGCCGGCGTCCCGACCATGATTTCCCAGGCCGCTATGCGGCCCTGCCCATCCTTCGTCTTGAGCAGCGTCTGCGAGATTACCGATACCAGCGATTCGGACAGCATCGCTCGCACCATGTCCTTTTCCGCTGCGGGGAACACGTCGATGATGCGGTCGATCGTCTTGGCGGCGGAGCTCGTATGCAGGGTGGCGAAGACCAGGTGGCCGGTTTCCGCCGCAGTCAACGCCAGCCGGATCGTCTCCAGGTCGCGCATTTCGCCGACGAGGATATAGTCGGGGTCTTCGCGCAGCGCGGCCCGCAACGCGTTGGCGAACGACAGCGTATGAGGCCCGACTTCGCGCTGATTGACCAGGCACTTCTTCGACTCGTGCAGAAACTCGATCGGGTCCTCGATGGTGAGGATGTGGCCGTATTGGTTCTGGTTGACGTGATCGGTCATGGCCGCCAGCGTCGTTGACTTACCTGAACCGGTGGGCCCTGTGCACAGGATCAGCCCCCGCGGCCGGTCGGTCATCTCCGCGAACGACTTCGGTGTCGCGAGCTCTTCGAGCGAAAGCACCTTCGAAGGAATAGTCCGAAACGCCACGGCGGCACCGCGTTGCTGGTTGTACGCGTTGACGCGGAAGCGGGCGAGATTGGGGATGCCGAACGAGAAGTCGCATTCGAGCATCTCCTCGTACATCTTGCGCTGCGCATCGCTCATGATGTCGTACACCATGGCGTGCACGTCCTCGTGTTCCATGGGCGGCAGGTTGATCCGCCGGATGTCGCCGTGGACGCGGATCATCGGCGGCAGACCTGCCGAGAGGTGCAGGTCCGAGGCCTTGTTCTTGACTGCGAACGCTAATAGTTCGGCAATGTCCATTTATAATCCCAGCGGGCTGACGCGGGCAGCGGGGTAACGTGGGGTGACCGCCGCGCCAAGCCAGGGCGATCTTGTTCACCCGGATACGAGTTGTGGGTTACAGCCGCGGCTCGCTATGCCGGCGTCATCTGATTATGAGCCTAGACGAGAAGGCGTGGCAAGCAGTCCGGTCCCGGATCGCAGTCGCCGCCCGGCGTGCCGGACGCGATCCAGCGACCGTGACCCTGCTCGCCGTGAGCAAGGCGCAGCCTGCCGCTGCGGTGCGCGTCGCCTACGCGCTGGGGCAGCGGGCGTTTGGCGAGAATTACGTGCAGGAGTGCATCGCCAAGGCCGGGGAGCTTGCCGCTCTTCCCGGCATCGAGTGGCATCTGATCGGGCCCCTGCAAGGCAATAAGGCACGGCTGGCCGCCGAATGCTTCACCTGGGTACAAAGCGTCGACCGGATCAAGATCGCTGAGCGGCTCGCGGCCGTTCGCGACGCGCGGGCGGCGCCGCTCAACGTCTGCGTGCAGGTAAATATCAGCGGCGAGACGAGCAAAAGCGGCGTTGCGCCCGCGCAGGCGCTGGCGCTGGCGCACGCGATCGCCACGCTGCCGCGAATCGCCTTGCGCGGGTTCATGGGCATCGCGGAGGCGACCCCCGACAGCGCGCAGCAGCGCGCGCAATTTCGCGTTCTGCGCGAGTTGTTCGATACCGCGCGCGCCGACGGGCTCGCGCTCGACACGCTGTCGATGGGCATGTCGGCCGACCTCGAGGCGGCGATCGCGGAGGGTGCGACGCTGGTGCGCATCGGCACCGCGCTCTTCGGCGAAAGGGCATATCCGGCGCGGGAGGACGCAGCGGCATGAACATCACAATAATCGGTGGCGGCAATATGGCCCGTGCCCTGCTCGGAGGGCTGATCGCGCGCGGCTACGTCTCCGAAGCGCTGGCGGTGGTCGAAATCGACGCCGAGGCGAGGGCCACGGTCGCGGCCCGCTTCGGCGTGGCGACATTCGCCGCAGTCGAGGCGGCGGCGGTTGGCCGCGCCGACGTGGTCGTCATCGCAGTCAAGCCGCATAACGTGCGCATCGTCGCACGCGAGCTCGCGACCTTGCTCAAGCGCCAAGTCGTCCTGACAATCGCCGCCGGCATCCGGCTGGCGGATCTGTCCCGCTGGCTGTTGGGTTACCGACGGCTGGTGCGGGCAATGCCGAACACACCGGCGCTGATCGGCGCCGGAATTGCCGCGCTGTACGCGCTGTCCGCCGTCGACAGCGAAGGCCGCGCGCGCGCCGCGGCGGTGCTTGAGGCAGTCGGCGGCACGCTATGGTGCGAACGCGAGGACGAACTCGACGCTGTGACGGCTGTCTCCGGCAGCGGGCCCGCGTACGTTTTCTACTTTCTCGAGGCGCTGGAGGAGGCGGCGCGGGAGCTGGGGTTCAGCCCGACGGAGGCGCGCCGCCTCGCGTACGCCACGTTCTCGGGCGCGATGCGCCTGGCCGAGCAGAGTGATTCCGAGCCGGCATTGCTGCGGGCGCAAGTCACGTCGAAGGGCGGCACGACCGAGCGCGCGCTCGCCGTGCTCGACGAGGCCGCAGTGAAGGCGGCCATTGTCGCCGCAGTCAAGGCGGCCGCGCTGCGCGCGAAGGAACTCGGCGATATCCTGGGCGATGAGGCGTAATGCTCTACGAGGCTGCCCGCTTTCTGATCAACATCGTATTCGGCCTGCTCGTCTACGCGGTGCTGTTGCGCTTTCTGATGCAGTGCCTGCGCGCACCTTTCCGCAATCCTCTGGGCCGTGCCGTGGCCGCACTCACCGACTGGGCGGTGAAGCCGCTGCGCCGGGTTCTGCCCGGATATCGCGGCTATGATTGGGCGTCGCTCGTGATCGCCTGGCTCCTGCAGGCGTTGTGGTTGTTCACGCTCATGGCGCTCGGGAGCGCGGCACTCTCCGGCGGCCTAGCGGGCCTGGTCGCCGCGCTCGCCGTGGTGGAGCTGATCAAGGCCACCCTCTGGATCGTCATCGGCACGGTGTTCCTGCAGGCGCTGCTTTCCTGGGTCGCGCCGGACGGGCCGCTTGCGGGCGTGCTCAATGCACTGACCTTTCCGCTGCTCACTCCGGTGCGGCGCGTCGTGCCGCCGCTCGGCGGTGCGCTCGACCTGTCACCGCTGATCGTCATTGTGCTGGCGCAACTGGTGCTGATGCTGCCGGTGGCGTGGCTGGAACAGACGGTTGTCCAGTTCTTCCGCTGATTCCTCGCGGCCGTGGCGGCGCATCGGCGCCGACGGTTCGATAACGCTCACCATTCACGCCCGGCCGGGCGCGAAGCGCAGCGGGGTCACCGGCGTGCACGGCGACTGCCTCAGGATCCAATTGGCTGCGCCGGCCGTCGAGGGCAAGGCCAATGCCGCATTGCTGGCGTTCCTGGCCGAAGCGTTCGCGGTGCCGAAGCACGCGCTAACCCTGGTGCAGGGCGTCAGAAGCCGGCGCAAGATCGTGCGCGTGGTGGCACCGCGGCAACGCCCGGACCGGGGTTGGGGCGAGCCAGGCGAAGCCTAGGCAAGCGCATTAGCCAGGCGCACGAAGTCGCCCACCGCCAGCGTCTCCCCCCGGGCGCCCGGAGCCACGCCCGCCTGCTCGAGATCGCGGGGCGCTGCCCAGTGCTGCAAGGCGTTGCGCAGTGTCTTGCGCCGCTGTCCGAATGCGGCGGCGACGATCGCGGCAAACAACGCTTCATCGAAGACGCGCGGCCGGGCGGCGCCCAGCGGCGCGAGCCGCGCGACCGCGGACTCGACCTTCGGTGCGGGGCGAAACGCCCCCGCTGGCACGGTGAACAGGCGTTCGATATGAAAACGGGTCTGCAGCATGACGGTGAGTCGGCCGTATTGCGGTGTGGCGGGCGCCGCGGCCATGCGCTGCACGACCTCCCGCTGCAGCATCACTGTCAGGTCGCGCAGGCTGGCCTCGCAGCGCGAGAGATGAAACAGCAGCGGCGTGGAGATGTTGTACGGCAGGTTGCCGATCACACGCAGCTCGCTGCCCAGCGCAGCGAAGTCGAAGCTCAGGGCGTCGGCGTTGTGGAGCACCAGGCGGTCGGGAGGGAACTCGTCGACGATGCGCGCGGCGAGGTCGCGGTCGATCTCGATGACTGTAAGCCGGCTTACCCGGTCGAGCAGCGGCCGGGTGAGCGCTCCGAGTCCGGGTCCTATCTCGACGATGTTGTCGTCGCGCTGCGGGTCGACCGCGGCGATGATGCGCTCGATGTAGTGCGGATCAACCAGGAAATTCTGGCTAAACCGCTTGCGCGCGACGTGACGCTGAACGGGGCTCAGGTTGATTTTCCCGGCAGTTGGCGAAGCTTCGGCTGCCGTATGCGAAAGAGGCCTAAATCCAGTCGAGAATGACCTTGCCACTCTGGCCGGAGAGCAACGTCGCGAATGCCGCCTCGAACTGTTCGGCGAGGAAATGATGCGTGATGATCGGCGACAGGTCGAGCCCACTCTGCAGCATTGCCACCATCTTGTACCAGGTCTCGAACATCTCGCGCCCGTAGATCCCCT
Source organism: Edaphobacterium sp. (SeqCode) (assembly GCA_035937415.1). GTDB lineage: Bacteria > Pseudomonadota > Gammaproteobacteria > Burkholderiales > Casimicrobiaceae > PALSA-1003. The sequence goes on from DASZIB010000090.1 coordinate 46,198, forward strand.
TGATCTCCAGGCCCTTGAAGATGACCTGGTTCCAGTCGATCGCCATCTGTGCCGGCGGAATGCCGAGAAGAGCGACCTTGCCACCGTGGTTCATGTGCTCGAGCATGTCGGCAAACGCGAGCGGCACGCCCGACATCTCCAGCCCGACATCGAACCCCTCGGTCATGCGCAGGTCCGACATGACCTCGCGCAGTGGCTCGCGCTCTACGTTGACGGCGCGGGTTGCGCCCATGCGTTGCGCAAGCGCCAGCCGGTAGTCATTGACGTCGGTGACGACGATGTGCCGCGCGCCGACATGGCGCGCGATCGCGCTCGCCATGATGCCGATCGGGCCGGCGCCCGTGATGAGGACGTCCTCGCCAACGAGGTTGAACGACAGCGCGGTGTGGGTGGCGTTGCCAAAAGGGTCGAAGATCGCCGCCAGGTCATCGGCGATGTCGTCGGGAATCTTGAACGCGTTGAACGCGGGAATCACGAGGTATTCGGCGAAGGCGCCTTCGCGGTTCACGCCCACACCCACGGTGTTGCGGCACAAATGGCGTCGCCCGGCGCGACAGTTGCGGCAGTAACCGCAGGTGATGTGGCCTTCGCCCGAAACGCGGTCTCCGACCTTGAAGCCGCGCACCTCCTGCCCGATCTCGACGATTTCGCCCACGTATTCGTGGCCGACCTGCATCGGCACGGGAATCGTCTTCTGTGCCCAATCGTCCCAGTTCCAGATATGCAGGTCGGTGCCGCAGATCGCCGTCTTGCGAATGCGTATCAGGACGTCGTTGTGGCCCACTTCGGGTTTCTTGACGCGGGTCAGCGTCAGCCCGGGTGCACGTTCGAGTTTTGCCAAAGCCTTCATTCGCCGCGTCCTGTCGATTAATGGATAACGCCCAGTTCCTTGCCGACCTTCGCGAACGCCGCCACCGCCTGGTCAAGTTGCTGCGGCGTGTGCGCCGCGCTCATCTGGGTACGGATGCGTGCCTTGCCCTTCGGCACGACCGGATACGAAAAGCCGATCACATACACCCCTTCCGCGAGCAGCGCGTCGGCCATGCGGGTCGCGAGCGCGGCATCGCCGAGCAAAACCGGAATGATCGGATGCTCTCCTGCGACCAGTTCGAATCCCAGAGCGGTCATGTCGCGGCGGAAGCGCTCGCCGTTTGCGCGCACGCGCTGGCGCAACACTGAGCCTTCGGCGCCGACGAGTAGCTCAAGCACCTTGAGCGAGGCGGTCGCGATGGAAGGCGCCAAGGTGTTGGAGAACAGATACGGGCGCGAACGCTGCCGCAGCAGGGCGATGATGTCCTTCCTGCCGGCGGTGTAGCCACCCGATGCGCCACCGAGAGCCTTGCCAAGTGTGCCGGTGAGGATGTCCACTCTCCCTTTGACCGCGCACAGCTCAGGGGTTCCACGCCCGCCCGCGCCGATGAATCCGACGGCGTGCGAATCGTCGACCATCACCAGCGCTCGGTACCGCTCGGCGAGAGCGCAGATCGCGGCCAGATTCGCGACGATGCCGTCCATCGAGAACACGCCGTCGGTGGCTACGAGCCTAAAGCGCGCTCCGGCGTCGTCCGCCTCGATTAGCTTCGCTTCCAGGTCAGTCATGTCGTTGTTGCGATAGCGATATCGCCTGGCCTTGCACAGCCGAATTCCGTCGACGATGCTGGCATGATTGAGTTCGTCGCTGATGACCGCGTCCTGTTCCTCGAGCAGGGTCTCGAACAGCCCGCCGTTGGCGTCAAAGCAGCTCGAGTAGAGGATACTGTCGTCGGTATTGAGAAAGGCGGACAGCGCAGATTCAAGCTCCTTGTGCACGCTCTGGGTGCCGCAGATGAAACGCACCGAGGCCATGCCGAAACCGTCTGCAACGAGTCCATCCTGCGCAGCCTGGATGAGCCGCGGATCATTGGCGAGGCCCAGATAGTTGTTCGCACAGAAGTTGAGCACCTCCCGGCCATCGGCGAGGCGGATCTGCGCGGACTGCGGGCTTGCGATTACCCGCTCGGTCTTGTAGAAGCCGTCGGCGCGGATGCGCTCGATGACCCCACGGACGTGCGGTAGGTAGTCGTCATGCATGATGGCGTTTCCCCGCCAGTTCGATGGCCAGATTGACCGCCGCGAACAGGCTACCCGGGTCTGCGCCGCGGGCGCCTGCGCCGTTCGCTGCGAGGTCGAGTGCGGTGCCGTGGTCGACCGAGGTGCGTACGATCGGCACGCCCAGAGTGACGTTGACGCCGTGGCCGAAACTCGCATGTTTTAGCACCGGCAGCCCCTGGTCGTGATACATCGCGACCACGCAATCGTACTCGCGCAGGTGCGCCGGCACGAACACCGTGTCGGCGGGAAGTGGCCCGGCAAGATCGAGGCCGGAGCCGCGCAACGACGCGATAACGGGCGCGATGACCTCGATCTCCTCGCGACCGAGATGGCCGCCTTCGCCGGCATGCGGGTTCAGACCACATACCGCGATGCGCGGCTGCACGATGCCGAACTTGCCGGCAAGATCGGCGGCGACGACGGCAAGCGTCGCCGTCAGTGATTCGCGCGTGATCGCTGCCGGCACGGCAGCAAGCGGCAGATGCGTCGTCGCGAGGGCGACGCGCAGCGTTTGTGCGGAGGAGCCGCCGACGAGCAGCATCACGACGTGGGGCGTCCGCGTGCGCGCGGCGAGGAACTCGGTATGACCCGTGAAGGCGATGCCCGCATCGTTGAGAACGCTTTTCTGCACCGGGGCGGTGACCATTGCCGCGAATTCCCCCGATAGAGCGCCGGTGATCGCCGCCTCAAGGGTTGCCACGACGGCGCGCGCGTTGGAGCGGTCCGGTCGTCCCGCGACGACTGGCGCCGCCACCGGAAAATGCGCGACTTCGAGCATTCCCGAGGCCGGCGACCCGCGGCGCACGTACGCGCCGAAGCAAACCCCGGCGCCCAGCCGTCGCGCGCGCTCCCGCAGCAGCTCGATGTCGCCGACAAACACCAGCCGCGCCGGCCACGCGCGCTCGGCCAGACGCACGCACAGATCGGGGCCGATGCCGGCCGGTTCGCCGATTGTCACGGCGATCGTGGGTAACGCGGTCATGGCGATGAAGGGTTCTTGCTATTCCGACCTGTCGATCGCGATGCCGATGGCATCGCCGAAGGTTTCGACTTTCACCCCGGGCGCTGCCGCGACCTTCACCCGGCCGTCGGAAATGACAATGCTCGCCTGCGCAAAACCATCGAGCGGCTGGGTGGGTTTGCCGAAGAGATACAGTGCGGCAAGCGGCTTCGCCGCGTCGATCGCGCCGGTGTGCTGAACGACTGGCCCGAGTGGCAGTGTATGGCCCTCGCGCCCAAACACGGGAAATTTGTCCAACGTCGCGCGGTACTTGATTACCTGCCGCCCGGCCAGGCGCTGCCGGCTGGCGAGGTCGTACCAGGCACCGGGCGGCAACGCGACTTCGACCTCGCCGCCGGGAGCGACTACCGGGGCAATCAGCAAGGCATCGCCGCACATGAACTGCGTTTCGTATCCGCGCGTTAGCGCGACGCCGGGGAACGCCAGAGGCATCGCGCGCATCACCGGCATGCCGGCTGTCGTCGCCTGCGCGATCACCGACCTCAGGTACGGTAGCAGGCGGTAGCGAAATTCGATCCATTGCCGCGCAACTGCTTCCGTCTCGGGGCCGAACGCCCAGGGCTCACGCGCGCCGATTCCGTGCAAGCGCATGTGCGAGCTGAACACGCTCATCTGTAGCCAGCGCAGATACAACTCCGGCGACGGCTGTTCCGATCCGTAAAAGCCGCCGATGTCGCTGGCATGGTAGGGGCCGCCGCTCATGCCCCACGACAGCCCGCCGCGGATGCTTGCGGCCAAGCCTTCCCAGTCGCTCTGCGGTTCGCCGCCCCAGTGGATGGGATAGCGCTGGCTGCCGGTCCAACCCGCGCGGCTGCACACGATCGGCGGTTGCGCCTCGACGGGAGTGAACCGCTTGGTCGCTTCGTAGACACAGCGGTTGTACAGCAGCGGATAGACGTTGTGCAGACGCGCGCCACGGTCACCGTTGAACGCAACGGCGTCCGCGGGTACCTGTTCGCCGAAATCGCTGTTGATTACGTCGACGCCGGCCTTGAACAGAGGCTCGTGAGCGTCGCGCCACCAGTCGCAGGCGGCGGGATTGGTGAAATCGACGATCCCCGAATCGGGCAGCGGCGTGAACGCGCCGGAAAACGGCGAAGTCGCCGGCGAGGTGTCCCAGCTGAATACATAGGGTTCGCGCGTGGCGGTCGTCAGCAGGAAGCGCTTGGCGGCAAGTTCGGCGAACAGCGGCGAGTGAACCGACACGTACGGGTACTCCCATGCACAAATCTTCAGGGCGTGGCGCTTCATGCGGGCGAACGTCGCGCCCGGATCGGGGTAGCGCGCGGTATCCCACTGAAAATCGAAGCGGGTCTGCACCTCCCACAGGGCGCGGCCGTCGAGCGCCAGCACATCGCAGGGGATCTTGCGCGTGCGCAATTCCTCGGCGACCGCCATTGCTTCGTCCGCCGTGCGGTAATATGCCCGCGACATCCACAAGCCCAGGCTCCACAGCGGCACGTCGGGTGCGCGACCGGTCAAGGTCGTATAGCGGTCGAGCACCTGCGCCGGATCGCGCCCTGCGATCAGAAACAGATCGAGCGCCTCGTCGTCGACAACCAGCGCATACGAGCGATGCGACCATTCCGGATAGCCGACGCCATGGGTCACCCGCCCCGAGGTGTTGGCGAAAACGCCCCAGGCGCCGCCTTTGGAGGTCACGGCGTTTCCAGGTCCCCAGCAGAACGGCACGCTCTTGTACGAGAGCCCCGTGTTGACACCGAGCGCGTCTTCGACCTGCGAGGTCACGAGTTGCCCGCGCTTGTTGAGCGGGCCGAATTTCTCACCGAATCCGTAGACCGGTTCGCCCGACGCCAGAGCAAAGGCGGCGATCCACTGCTGCCCGGCTCGCGTGCGGCCGATCACCGGTAGCCGCGGGAAGCCGCGGAAGTGCTCGTCGGTGATCGACGTGATGAGCGGCTGCTCGTCGTGCAACAGCCGAAGGCGCAGCGGATCGCCGGTCAGCTCGAGTCGCGTGCCGCCCGTGGCGAACGACCACACGCCCGGCTCGGTTTGCGTGACGTCACAGCGCTGTGCGCGGCCCACCACCAGCCCATAGTCGGGGCGCGTATTCGCGCCGACGCGCAGGCGAAATACACCGGGTCCGAAAGAGGCGACTTCAAGCACATCGCCGGTGCTGGTGGCAAACGCTGCGCCGGACGCCGACATGCCGAGGCTGTCCGGCGCGGTCAGACGGATATACGCAGTCGTATCGAGTTGCATCGTCGGTTCGGTTCCATCCACACCCGTGGAGGGAATGTGAGTTCAGCCGATAAACATCGGCTCCGGCATTCCAGGCACGTCGACGCGCATGGCGAAGATCCCGCCGGACTGTGGCAGCTGCGACAATTCCTCAGCGTCGCGCCGCTGGCGCGCAGTCGTGACGTACAACGTCTTGAGGTCCGGGCCGCCAAACGCGCACATCGTCGGGCACATCGCGCGCAGCGGAAACTCCGCGAGCATCTCACCGCGCGGCGAAATGCGCACCACCTTGCCACCGCGATAGAACGCGCTCCAGTAGCATCCCTCGCGGTCGACCGCGCCGCCGTCGGGGCAATCGGTGGCGGCGGAGAATTGCGCGAACATGCGGCGATTGGCAACGTCGCCGGTCAATGGGTCGAAGTCCCAGGCGCTGATCGTTCGCGTCGCCGTATCGGCGTGATACATCGTCCGCGAATCCGGGCTCCATGCCAGGCCGTTGGAGATGGTGATCCCCGAGATCATGGGTATCAGTGCGAGGTCGGCATCGAGGCGATAGAGCTTTCCAGTACCGGCGTCGCGCTGTTCGTTCATGCTGCCCGCCCAGAAGCGCCCCTGTGGATCGGCGCGACCGTCATTGAAACGATGGTGCGCTGGATCGTAGGGCGCATCGGCGATCTTGCGCCTGGGTTTGCCTTCGGGATCGACAAACCAGATACCGTCGCGCATTGCCACAGCGAACCCACCCCCTTCGCGCAACGCGAAACAGCCGATCGCCGCCGGCATCGGCCACGCGTGATTGTCGCCGGTGTGCGGATCGAAGCGATTGAGCGATGGCGCATTGATGTCAACCCAGTACAGCGCTTGTTCGTCCACCGACCATGTCGGGCATTCGCCCAGGCTGGCCTTGACGTCGAGCACGCACTCAAACGGCGACCGCATCGTCGGCACCGAGCGAGACGGAAATGCGCATCCTACAAGAAAACGTGCTGCCCGGCGCGAGCACGCGGGTGCCAGTGGCCGGCGCGCCCGCCGCGGCCCGGTTGAACGCATCGGTCATGTGCGTCACCGGCTCCACCGCGCAAAAATCCGCGTCGCGCGGGACATAGACGACCAGATACGCGCACGCCGCGTCGGCGCTGATCTCCGCCAACAGGCCGCGGTCTGGCCAGGCGATCGTTGCCGGCGAGCGCCAGCCGGCGAAGCAATTGTCGAGCGCCGTCGCGGCAAGCGGACGCGGTTTCTCGAATTCCCATTCCGACGGCACCGGCGCGAGCCGTGTCGGCAGCCGCGCGGAATCGGTGTGCCAGACGCCGCTGGCCGCGAAGCGGAGCGTGGTCAGAGTATTGCGCGGAAAGAACGGATGCCATCCGAGGCCGAAGGGAAACGGCGCCGCGCCGGTGTTGGCGAGCACGAGGGTTAAGGCAAGCGTGCGGCTAGCGAGCTCGAAGGTCTGCCGCGCGCGATAGGCAAACGGCCATTCTTCCCCGCTCTGCCCTGCGGCGGTGTGGGTGAGTTCAAGCGTCGCCCGTGCTGATACATGTTCAACGACCCGCCAGGGGCGGCGCCAGCCGTTGCCGTGGATGGCGTGCGGCTCGTCGGCAAGAGGGCGCTGCAGCGCATACGCGACGCCGTTCCAGTGCAGCGTCGCGCCGGCAATGCGATTGGAGAATGGCAGCAGCGGATAGGAGGCAAACCGGCGCACTTCTCCGGCCGCGAGCGCATCCCCCGGGGTCGGCCGCAGTATGGGCTCGCCGTTCCATTCAAACGCCGCGATGGCGCCGCCGATCTCCGGCGCAAGCAGCGTCCGCGCCGCGCCCGCGCGCAATTCGAGCGTAGCGGTCATTATGACCCGCGGCGCGTCAGGCCTTGGCCTGCGCTCCGTCGACAGTCTTGCGCACGGCGCCCAGGAATTCCTGCGCGCGGGAGACGAGCATGGCGAGGTCGGAACCGACGGCGACCCAGGAAAACCCGTACCCAAGAAACTTGCCGACCATGTCCGGATTCGCGCCCACGATGCCGCAGGGCTTGCCAAGTCGCCTGCAGGCGCGCGCCGCGTCGGAGAGCTTGTTTTGCACCGCCGGATTGCCCATGTCGCCCGGAAGACCCATCGACGCCGAGAGATCCGCCGGACCGATGAAGACCGAATCGACTCCGGGCACCGCCGCGATGGCCTCGAGCTCACCCAACGCAGACAGCGTCTCGATCTGCACGATCACGCAGATCTCTTCGTGGGCACGCGTGATGTAGCTCGGGATCGTGCCGTAACGGCTGCCGCGATGCGCCGCCGCCACGCCGCGCACGCCCGCCGGTGGATAGCGGGTATAGGCGACGGCACGCCGCGCCTCTTCGGCGTTTTGCACGAACGGGAACAGCAGGCTCTGCGCACCCGCATCGAGCACACGCTTGACTATCACCATGTCGTTCCACGGCGGACGCACGATCGCCTGCGCCGGCGTGCCCGCGATGGTCTGCAGGATGCCGACCATCTGCTGCATATCGATCGGCGTGTGCTCCATGTCGACGACGAGAAAATCAAAACCGAGGCAGCCGAGCGCTTCGGCCGTCGACGGCGCGCCACTCACGAGCCATGCACCGATGGGCGTTCTGCTGGACGCGATCGCGCGCTTGAACTGGTTGACGGGTAAGTCCATCGCTTCCCTTTACGCTACCGAGTCCCGTTGCACAGGCGTCGCCCACCGGGGCCGCGGCGCGGGAGCCCGAGGCGACAACTATTGTAGCCGTGCTTCACAGCGAAGTCGTCTCCGTGCTATAGATGGGTCCGCTTCGCCCGCGATCGTCAACTTATCGTGGCTACCCCCGTTGCGCGCTATCCCAGCCTTGCCGGACGCGTGGTGTTCGTCTCGGGAGGCGGGTCCGGGATCGGGGCCGACATCGTCGCCCACTTCGCGCAGCAGGAGGCGCGGGTGGCGTTCTGCGATGTTGCCGACGAACCCTCGAACGCTCTGGCGGCGCGGCTGGCCCCCGCGGCAGTCCGTTACTACGCCTGCGATGTGCGCGACATCGCCGCGCTGCGCCGTGTGCTGGACGCCATCGCCGCGGACTGGGGTGCGATCACGGTGCTTGTCAACAACGCCGCCCGCGACGACCGACACCCCCTCCAGAGCGTGACCCCGGAATACTGGGATGATTGCCTCGCGGTCAACCTCCGCCACCACTTCTTTGCGGCGCAGGCAGTCGCGGCCGGCATGGCCCGTGCCGGCGGCGGCTCGATCATCAACCTGGGCTCGGTGTCGTGGATGCGCGGCACCCCCGGCATGGCGGCCTACACGGCCGCGAAAGCCGCAATTCACGGCATGACTCGCACCCTGGCGCGCGAGCTCGGGCCGCACAACATCCGCGTGAATTCGCTGGCTCCGGGCGCAATCGACACGCCGCGGCAACGCGCACTATGGATTACGCCCGAGCTCGAACGGGAGTTCCTCGATCAACAATGCCTTAAGTTCCGGCTTTCCGGCGACGATATCGCGCGCGGCGTGTTGTTCCTCGCCTCCGACGAGGCGCGAGGCATGACCGGCCACGATCTGATCATCGACGCGGGGCTCGCGCAGACGAGTGGCGCAGGCTGAATCCGGGGCCCTTTGTTTTTCCAGTCATGCGCCCGCACTTTTCCCGGCCCGCATTCCTCGAAGGTGCGCGCGATATCGCGCCGATGCTGATCGGCATCGTCCCCTTCGGGATCGTCTGCGGCATTGGCGCGATCGCAGTCGGTGCGTCGCCCGTCGCCGCGCTCGCCATGTCGATGATCATGTTCAGCGGCGCGGCGCAGATCATCGCCGTTCAGCTGCTCGCGGCGGGTGCGCCGTTCCCGGTGATCCTGCTCTCGTGCGTCGTGGTCAGCCTGCGCCTGGTGATGTACAGCGCTGCGATGGCGCCGTACCTGCGGCCGCTCGACTGGCGCTGGCGCCACCTTCTTTCGTTCGTGCTTACCGATCAGGCGTTCGCGGGTTCGCTGCAGCGGTTCCAGAATTCCGACGACGTGCGCAGCAACGCATCGTACTTCCTCGGTGGCGGGGCGCTGCTGTGGTTGACGTGGCAGATCGCCACGCTCGCCGGCGTCGCCGCGGGGCAGGTCATCCCCGCCTCATGGCAGCTCGATTTTGTCGTGCCGCTGTGTTTTCTGGCGGTACTCGTGCCGCTGCTGCGCGACCGCGTTTCGATACTCGTCTTTGCGGTGGCGACCGTCGCCGTGATCGCGCTCGACTCGATGCCGCTGCGGTTGTCGCTGCTGGGCGGCGGCTTGCTCGCGATCGCCGCGGGAGTGCTCGGCGACTGGGCCATGGGCGAGCGTGAGTAGGGAACTTACAATCTGGCTTTTGACCTTCGTGGTCGGAGCGGTCACCTATTCTGCGCGACTGTCGTTCATTGCCCTGTTTGCGCGGCGCGACATGCCCGCGCTGCTGCGGAACGCACTCAAGCACGTTCCGGTGGCGATGCTGACCGCGATTGTCGTGCCAGCGGTTGTCTTCATGCCGCCGGGAGTGCTGCGCATCGATCTCGAGAACGCCAAACTGATCGCCGCGCTCGTTGCTGGCGCCGTAGCGTGGTGGAGCCGAAGCGCGATGTTGACCATCGCCGCCGGCATGGTGGTGCTCTGGTCGTTGCGGTACGTCATGGGGTAGGATGGACTGCAGAGGAGAGTCGATGCGCTTCGAGGGCACGGACACCTACGTCGCTACGCCGGACCTGATGCTCGCGGTCAACGCCGCGGTTACGCTGCAACGGCCGTTGCTGGTCAAGGGTGAGCCGGGAACCGGCAAGACGATGCTGGCCGAAGAGGTCGCGCGCGCTATCGGCCGCCCGCTGTTGCAATGGCACATCAAGTCGACGACCAAGGCGCAGCAGGGTCTCTATGAGTACGACGCGGTCTCGCGGCTGCGCGACTCGCAGCTTGGCGACGAACATGTCGCCAATATCGCGCACTACATCAAACGCGGCGTCCTGTGGGAGGCCTTCGAATCGGCGACCCCTGCGGTCGTCCTGATCGACGAGATCGACAAGGCCGACATCGAATTTCCGAATGACCTCCTGCGCGAGCTCGATCGCATGGAGTTTTACGTCTACGAAACGCAGGTCACGATCCGCGCGCGGCAGCGGCCGCTGGTCGTGATCACCAGCAACAACGAAAAGGAGCTGCCCGATGCCTTCCTGCGGCGGTGCTTCTTCCACTACATCAAGTTTCCGGACAAGGAGACGATGGCGCGGATCGTCGACGTGCATTTTCCCGGGTTGAAGAAGGCACTTCTCAAGGAGGCGCTGGAAGCATTCTTCGAGCTGCGCGAGGTGCCTGGGCTGAAGAAGAAACCGTCGACCTCCGAGCTCCTCGACTGGCTCAAGCTGTTGCTTGCGGAGGACATTCCTCCCGAAGCGCTGCGCAGTCCTGACAAAAAAGCCATCATTCCGCCGCTCTACGGCGCGCTGCTCAAGAACGAGCAGGATGTGCATTTGTTCGAGCGTGTGGCATTCATGGCACGCTCCGGACGATGATCCAGCGCTTCATCGAACCGGTCACGCTCAAGGGCCGGTACGCGACGCTTGAACCGCTCGCCCGCGCGCACGCGGCGGATCTGCAACGCGCCGCAGTGGACGGCGCGCTGTGGCAGCTTTGGTACACGTCGGTGCCGGCGCCCGATCAGGCGGAGGCATACGTCGCGGCCGCATTGAAGATGCGAGAGGACCTGGGCGCGCTGCCGTTCGCGGTGCGCGACAACGCCACCGACGAAGTGGTTGGTTGCACGCGCTACTTCAACGTCGACGCACTCCACCGCAGGCTGGAGATCGGGCATACGTGGTACGCGGCGCGCGCGCAGCGCACGGCGATCAACACCGAGTGCAAACTCCTGCTGCTCACGCACGCGTTCGAGGAGCTCCGCTGCATCGCAGTCGAGTTCCGCACACACTGGTTCAATCGGGCCTCGCGCGACGCGATCGCGCGGCTCGGCGCGAAGCAGGACGGCGTCCTGCGCAATCACCAGATCTCTGCAGACGGAAGTTACCGGGACACGGTCGTGTTCAGCATCATCGAAAGCGAATGGCCGGCGGTGAAACGGCACATCGGCTTTCTGTTGGATCGGCGGCGAAGCTAGGCGATGCTGATCGACTTCTTTCTTCATCTCAAGGCCGCGAAGCTGCCGGTCTCGACCCGCGAGTTTCTCACGCTGCTCGACGCGCTCGAGCACAACGTCATTGCCAACAGCATCGACGATTTCTACTTCCTGGCGCGTACCTGCCTGGTAAAGGACGAAGCGTTCTACGATCGCTTTAACCTCGCGTTTGGTGCGTACTTTCACGATGTCCACGGCATCCTCGACTTGCGCGCGCATATTCCCGAGGAGTGGCTCAGGAAGGCAATCGAAGGTAGCTTGAGCGAGGAAGAGAAGGCGCGCCTCAAAAGCGTAGGTGGCTGGGAAAAGCTGCTGGAGACGCTTAGGCAGCGCCTCGAAGAGCAGCGCGGACGCCATCAGGGGGGCGCAAAGTGGATCGGCACCGCGGGCACGAGCCCGTTCGGGGCGTACGGTTATAACCCTGAAGGTATCCGCATCGGCCAGGAAGGCGGACGCAGCCGCAGCGCGGTAAGGGTCTGGGACGAGCGCTCCTTCCGCAATCTCGACGACTCGGTGGAGCTCAACACGCGCAACATCAAGGTGGCGCTGCGCCGGTTGCGCCGCTTCGCGCGCGAGGGCGTGCCCGAGGAGCTCGATCTCGACGCAACGATCGAGGGCACGGCGAAGAATGCCGGCTGGCTGGACCTGCACCTTGTTCCGGAGAGGCGCAACCGCGTCAAGGTGCTTCTGTTCCTCGACGTCGGCGGATCAATGGATCCGCACGTCCAGGCCTGCGAGGAATTGTTCTCCGCGGCCAGTAGCGAATTTCGCCATCTCGAGTACTTTTACTTTCACAACTGTGTCTACGATCACGTCTGGCGCGACAACGCCCGCGGACGCAACGAGCGCATCGCGACACAGGACATCCTCCACAAGCACGGTCCCGATTGGCGGCTTATCTTCGTCGGCGATGCGGCGATGAGTCCCTACGAGCTGCTGCAGGTCGGCGGCAGCGTCGAGTACAGCAACGAGGAGCCGGGCGTCGTCTGGCTCAAGCGACTCGTCGACGCCTACCGCCATGCTATCTGGCTCAATCCGGAGCCCGAGCGGAGCTGGGGCTACACGCGCTCGACCCAGATCGTGCTGGGCGCGCTTGGCCCGCGCATGTTCCCGCTGACCTTGGAGGGACTCAATCGGGGAATAGCGCTGTTGCGCAAGTAGCGCAACGGTGGCCATAATGCGGCGACAGGAGGCCTATCATGCGCACACTGCTTATCCTCGCCGCCGGACTGGTGACCGCCGCCGCGGCGGCATCCGCGAACGCGGTCACGTGCTACACGCTGCTCGATCGGGGCGACCACCTGCTGTATCAGAACTCTTTGCCCCCGGTCGACATGAGTGACCAGGGGGCGGCGCAGCGCGAGGGACTGCGACGGCGCAACGAGTACCTGCTTGTTGCGGACGTCGAAAGCTGTCAGCCGGTTGCGGCGGTCGCGGGCTCGTCCGGCTATCGCCCGGCCAACGTCGACGAGATTGTCGGCGAAATGCGCGGCTACCTCAGCTACGGCGGTGTCAGCAGTTCGCCCGGAACCGTGGTTGGCACGAACGCGGGCGGTGGCGGCCCCGGGGCGGCGCCCGCGCCCGCAGCGGCATCTTCGGGCCGAGCGCGCAGCAGCTACTGAGCGGCCACCGAGCTCATGGCCACGGCCCGGCGGCGCCACGGCGCGCCGCCGGCTCCTCCGCCGCGCGGTTCGCTGCGAGCGCTTCCGCGCGCGCGCCGCTAGCCTCGCCCACGATCGGCTACGCGCATCCTCGCTTGATCGGCGTGCAAGACCGTCACGTCACCCCTGACGGTGGCGTCTATCGCGACGCTGTGCTAGATTAAACCCGCGGGGATTGCGAGCAGACTCCCCGTCCTCACAAGACGCTTTCATCGCGGCCAAGCTCTGCTCCTGACGTTGGGTTCGACGACCCAAAGCGGGAGCGTGCATTGGATCGAGCAGTCCCTCCCGCGCGCGGTCGCCCCGGACCCGGAGGAGACTTGCCAATGACCAAGCCAACCACGCGCACTGGACTCGCCGCGACCGCGGCGTTCGCGGAAACCAGCAACTTCGACGCCGACCTCGTTGGCGCCCTACCTGCGGGATGGACTGCGGGCGTCACGGGCGGGGGCTCCTATCACTGGGAGGTGGCCATGGAAACGGGTGTGCCCGGCGCGCGGAAGGTGCTCAAACAAAGCGCACGCGGCGACTTTCCCTGGTGCGTGAGGGACGCGGCGACATTCGCCGACGGCTATGTCGAGGTCAAATTCAAGCCCCTGGCGGGCAATGACGATCAGGCTGGCGGCGTCGTCTGGCGGTGGAAGGACGGCGCCAATTACTACGTGGCCCGGGCCAATGCGCTGGAGAACAACGTCGCGCTCTATTACACCCGGCAGGGTCGGCGCAACACGATTCAATACGTCGCCGCGCCGGTCGCAACGAATCAATGGCACGCCCTTCGCATCGAATTCGATGGCACCCGCATCGCCGTAACGCTGGACGGCAGGCTGTACATCGAGCAGGAAGATAGCCACATCGGGGGCGCCGGCGCAGTCGGCGTGTGGACCAAGGCGGACAGCGTCACAGTCTTCACCGATTTCAGCTACGGTCGGGCGCCGAAATGATCACCGGGACGATACGCCGCGTGCTGCTGGCGCGCGGTTTGCGAGGGTTCGCCGACGGCTACGTGAGCCTGCTCCTGCCCGTGTACCTGATCGGCCTGGGTTACACGCCGTTCCAGGTGGGTGCCATTGCAACCGGCACGCTGCTCGGCTCCGCTGCGCTCGCGTTACTCGTCGGCATGCACGCGCATCGGCTCGGCTATCGCACGTTGCTGCTCGCGGCGGCAATACTGATGGCGGCGACGGGCTTCGCTTTCGCCGCGGTGAGCGACTTCTGGCCGCTGCTCGTCGTCGCCGTCATAGGCACGCTCAATCCGTCGAGCGGCGACGTAAGCGTGTTCCTGCCGCTCGAGCAGGCAGTCCTAGCGCAGGTTGCCGCCGACCATGAACGCACGGCACTGTTTGCGCGCTACAGCCTCACGGGAGCGCTGGCCGTTGCGCTTGGGGCGCTCTTCGCGGGGCTTCCCGACCTGGTGGTGAGCCGAGGCTACGCCGGAATGAAGCCCGCATTGCAGGCGATGTTTGTACTCTATGGGCTCATCGGCCTGGGGACGCGATGGGTTTACCGCAAACTCCCCGTGCACCTGACGACGGCTGAGCACGCGCCTGCCACGCCGCTCGGCCCATCGCGCCGCATCGTGCTCACGCTCGCCGCGCTATTCAGTCTCGACGCATTCGGCGGCGGCTTCGTCGTGCAGTCGATGCTGGCATTGTGGCTCTTCGAGCGCTTCGAGCTATCGACCACCGCTGCCGGCATTATTTTTTTCTGGGCTGGAATCCTCTCGGCTCTTTCGTACGTCGTCGCGGTGCGCATCGCGAAGCGGATCGGGCTGGTCAACACCATGGTTTTCACGCATTTGCCCGCCAACCTCATGCTGCTGCTGATCCCGTTCGTGCCCCAGCTCGGCTGGGTGATCGTGCTCCTGCTGGCGCGAAGTGCGCTATCGCAGATGGACGTTCCGACGCGGGGTTCGTATGTAATGGCCGTCGTGTCGGCGCCGGAGCGGCCGGCGGCGGCGAGCATCACCGCGGTCCCGCGCAGCCTCGCTGCAGCGGCGAGCCCCCTGCTCGCGGGCTACCTGCTTGGCGTCTCCACGTTCGGCTGGCCGCTCTGCATCGCTGGTGCGGTAAAGATCGCCTACGACGTTGCGTTGCTGCGCATGTTCCGCGCTGTTCGCCCGCCGGAGGAGCGAAAGCCGACCCGCTGACCGGTCGGCCGACAAGGTGCTGCTGGATCAAGAGCGCGTGAAGGCCGGCGCCAGCACGTCCAGCGCGGCAAGACCGGGTAGATGTTCCAGAATCGTAATCCGCCACAGCGTGCGCGGATCGTCGCCAGCGACCAGCGTCGCGGAGTGCAGCAGCGACGCGTTGTCCCAGATGACGATGTCGCCGACCCGATACGCGAGGCTGTAGACGTACTTGGACTGCGTGGCGTGCGCGGCGAGCTCGTCGAGGAGGGCGACCGCCTCGTCTTCGGGCATGCCGACGATGCCGTACGAACTGCCCGAGACCGCGTAGAGCGCCTTGCGGCCGGTTACCGGGTGCGGCCGGACCAGCCGATGCGTGATCAGAGGCATCTTCGCCTTCTGCGCCGCCGTCAGCGGCGAGGCTGCGACGCGGCTGATCTCGTCCGCGATCTTGCGATTGCCGTAGTGATGAATGCCGACCAACCCGTCAATGCGTCGCTTCATCGCGTCCGGCAGATCGTCGTACGCGGCGTACTGGTTGGCGAACAAGGTGTTGCCGCCGCTCTTTGGCACTTCGATCGAGTACAGCATCGTCGCCCGCGCCGGCATCTGCAGGTACGAGTAATCCGTATGAAAGTATGTCCCGGCGTCGGCAAGCCCGACCGGCTGCCCACCCCGGGTCCGGTTGGACAGGATCAGGATGTTCGAATCGTCGGGATGGTGAAATTGGTCGATGACATGCGGCTCGGGCGGCCCGAAGCGGCGCGCGAAGGTGACGTACCGCTCCGGAGTAGGGCATTGCCCGCGCAGCACGAGCACCTGGCCGCGGAACAGGGCTTGCTCGAGGGCGGCGAACTCTCCGTCCGCCAGCGGCCGCGAGATATCCACAGCCGAGGTTTCCAGCCCGAAACCGGGCGAGAGTGGCTTTGTTTGCAGCATGAGCGGCGGGAAGGGCTTCGCGTTTCGAACCGTTGGCGACGCCGCATTCAACCGTGTCCGGCTCCCCGGCGTCAACCGGCACCGCGCAACCGACACGGTATACTCGCCCGTCACGGGCCGCACCGGCTTCACCGGCGCCGCTGGCTTGCCAGGCGTTGCCGATTGGGTCCTCAGGCAAGCGGGAGCCGTCAATGACAAAGCGTTGGGCTTGGATAACACTGACCGTCGCTGCCGGGCTGGTGGTGCGGCCGGCCTTGGCCGCGCACGAATACCGCCCCGATTCGCTGCGGATCGACCACCCGTTTGCCCGTGCGACACCACCGGGGGCGAGGGTCGGCGGCGTGTTCCTCACGGTCGACAACTTCGGCAACACCGCCGACCGGCTCGTTCGCGCGTCGACGCCGATCGCAGCCGGTGTCGCGCTGCATCAGATGGCCCTCGAAGGCGGCCTGATGAAGATGCGCGCGGTGCCGTCAGTCGAAGTGATGCCCGGAGGCAGGCTGGAACTCAGGCCCAACGGCTATCACCTGATGCTGCTCGACCTCAAGCAACCGTTGAAGGCCGGCGAGCGTTTCCCGCTGTCGCTAACGTTCGAGCACGCTGGAACGATCCTGATCTCGGTGTGGGTCGAGGACCTCGGCGCAGCGTCGGGAGAGACTCGATAAGAGCTCTATGCAGCTGATCGATCACGCACCGCCGGCGCTGCCGGTGGCCGAGACCGGAGGCGTGGCCGCAATCGCCCGCGACCGCAGCGCAATCGCGAGGTGGCTTTTCATCTGCTGTGCCCTCGTCTTTGCAATCGTCGTGGTCGGCGGCGTGACGCGGCTTACGCATTCCGGGTTGTCGATCACCGAGTGGCAGCCCATCGTCGGTACGCTGCCGCCGCTGTCCGACAGCGACTGGGCCGAAGCCTTCGCCAAGTATCGCGCCACGCCGGAATACCGACAGCTCAACCCCGACATGGGTCTCGATGCGTTCAGGCGCATATTCTGGTGGGAGTACGCGCACCGGTTGCTGGGCCGGGCGATCGGGGTGGCCTTCCTGCTGCCTTATCTGTGGTACCTGGTCCGCCGCCGTATTCCCCAGGGCTACGCCGGCGCGCTCGGCGCGATCCTAGTGCTCGGCGGCGCGCAAGGCGCGCTCGGCTGGTATATGGTGCAAAGCGGTCTGGTTGCGGATCCACGCGTGTCGCAGTTACGCCTTACGGCACACCTCGGTCTCGCTTTCGCTCTCTTCGGGGCGATGCTTTGGGCCGCGCTGTCGCTCACACGCTTGCGGCCGGCCGACGCCGGCAGCGCCGCGCTCCGCCACTTCGCTTACCTGCTCACCGGACTGGTCTACCTGATGGCTCTTGCCGGCGGGCTCGTCGCCGGCACCCGCGCCGGGTTTGCGTATAACACCTTTCCACTCATGAACGGAAACTGGGTGCCACCGGAGATCCTGAGCCTCGAGCCGTGGTATCGGAACTTCACCGATAACATGGCAACGGTGCAGTTCGACCACCGCTTACTGGCGGCGGCGCTAGCGTTGCTGGTGCCGTGGTTCTCCTGGCGCGCACACCGGACGGCGACTATCGGCCGACTGCAACGGCGCGCGGCCGACCTGTTTCTGGCGCTGCTCGTTATCCAGATCGCGCTCGGCATTGCGACGTTGCTGCTGGGGGTGCCGCTGGCACTCGCCGCCGCGCATCAGGCGGGTGCGCTGCTGGTGTTCGCGGCGGCGTTGAACGCGAGCCACGCGTTGCGCTGAACCACGCCGCCTGGCGCTGCCCGCGCCACCTGGCAACGGCCGCGCAGGAGCCAATTTGCATTCCGGGGCATCTCGGGCGATCATTACCGGCTCGGTTGCGCTTAAGACAATCATGGCTGAATCGAACAAACTCGACGAACCGCTCGCCGAAGTCGAATACGATACCCTCGAAGCATTCTTCGGATCCAATGCCGTGCCTCAAGACTGCATGGATCTGGAAATGCTCGATGGCTTTCTCACGGCTATCGTCAGCGGGCCTGAGCTGATCCAGCCCTCCGAGTGGTTGCCGGTCGTATGGAGCGACAGCCAGCGCAGCGTCGCGCCTGCATTCGCGGACAATGAGCAGGCCGAGCGCATCCTGGCACTCATCCTGCGGTTGCAGAACGGCATCGTGCGCACGCTCACCGATTCACCCACCCGCTTTAAGCCGCTTCTCTATCGGCCGGAGGAGGGTATCAAGGGTCGCGCCGGCGTGAAGGTCGAAGGTGCTCGGAAGGAGGAAGCCGCGCCTCCCGAGGCCAGCGCTTGGTGCGAGGGTTACATGACCGGCGTGCTTTTGCGCGAGGAATCCTGGGAACCGATCTACGCGAGCGAGCAGACACGCGACTGGATGCTGCCCATCGAGGCACTCGCTTACGGCGACCACGATCCGGAATATCTCGACTGGGTCGATACCGAGGAAAAGCGCCTGGGGATGATCGACGAGCTACCGATCGCCGCGGTCCTGATCCAGCGCTTCTGGCAGGCGCGGCGCAGCGGCGAGGGCGTCAACCGTGCCGAGCGTCGCGCGCAGAGACGCGAGGCCAGCCGCAAGGTACGCCAGCGCCTGCACTAGTCAGCGTCGCCGCGTCCCAGTTGCAGCCGGTAACGCCCGATGCCCTCGCTGAAGGCTGGCGGCGGCGCGGGTGGCGCGATGATCGGCGCAGCCTTGCGGCGTTTCGCCTTGAGCCCCAAACCGATGGCCAGCAGGATGAGCGAGCCCACGAGCAGAGGCCGGCTCAGGTCATCGATCGCGATATCGGTTGCCGCGAATACCGGAGTGACGCCGGCGCTTCCGATCAGTAGGCCCGCCGCGAAGTTGCGGGCCCGCTGCAGCCTTTCTGTTGCGCTTCTTAGACGGCGACTCATCACACGCTCCCGATGCAGTTGGGTGGCTCTAATCTACCCACCCATCGCGCCGCCGGAAATCGGCTGCCGTCTGATTTGCGTGTAGGACGATCTCTGAAATTGCTGCTCCGCCTTGCGCTCGTATCAGGCGCGAAGAAAGTCGAAATCGCACCCGTCCTCCGCCTGTAATACACGTTCGGCATAGAGACGCTGGTAGCCGCGGCGGGGCAAGGGCGGCGCTCGCCACTGCGACTTGCGCCGCGACAGTTCGGCCGCATCGACTTCGAGGTCGAGGCGCCGTTCGCGCACGGAGAGCCGGATGCGGTCGCCGGTTTCGACGAATGCAAGCGGACCGCCGGCGGCGGCTTCGGGCGAGACGTGCAAGATGACCGTGCCATACGCGGTACCGCTCATGCGCGCATCGGAAATACGGACCATGTCCCTGATGCCGGCGCGGGCAAGCTTGGCCGGTAGCGGCAAGTACCCGGCTTCGGGCATGCCGTAGCCGCTCTTCGGCCCGGCATTCTGCATCAGGAGAAAATCCCCGGGCTCGACGTCGAGCGCCGGATCGTCGATGCGTGCCGCGAGGTCGGAGGGCGACGTGAAAACGACGGCGCGGCCCGTGCGCTCAAAAAGATTCGCATCGGCGGCGGAGCGCTTGAGAATGGCCCCGTTTGGCGCGAGCGTGCCGAAAAGTGCCACCAGTCCTCCAACCGGATGCAATGGCGCGCCGAGTGGACGGATGATTGCGCGATCGACCCCATCGGGGGGCGCGGCAAGTCGATCGCCCAGGCGCTCGCCGGTGACGCTGATGCAGTCAAGGTCGAGCAAGGGCTTCAATTCGTGCAGCACGGCGCTCATGCCCCCGGCCGCAAAGAAATCTTCCATGTAGTGTGCACCGGTTGGCTTTAGATCGACCAGCACCGGCGTGGTTTCGGACAGTTCGTTGAGGCGCGCGAGCGAAACCCGGATGCCGAGGCGCCCGGCAATTGCAGTCAGGTGGATGATGGCGTTCGTCGATCCGCCGACTGCAAGCAGGACCCGCAGCGCGTTCTCGATCGCGGCCGGAGTGACGACGCGATCCAGCGTCATCCGCGAATGCGCCAGCGACACCGCGGCGCGGCCCGTCGCTTCCGCCGCGCGCAGCCGGTCGGCGTGAACCGCGGGTATCGCGGCGGTTCCGGGCAGCAACACGCCCAGCGCCTCGCTGATGCAGGCCATGGTGCTCGCTGTGCCCATGACTGCACAGGTGCCGGCGGTGGTCGCAAGCCGCGCCTCGACCCGATCGAGCGCGGCGCGATCGATTTCGCCGCCGCGGAATTTTGCCCAGAAACGCCGACAGTCGGTACACGCCCCGAGCCGCTCGCCGCCGTGCCGCGCGGTCAACATGGGTCCGGCAACCAGCCCGATCGCCGGCACGCCGGCCGACGCGGCACCCATCAATTGCGCCGGAACTGTCTTGTCGCAGCCGCCGACCAGAACGACCGCGTCGAGCGGCTGCGCGCGGCACATTTCCTCCACATCCATCGCCATCAGGTTGCGATACATCAGGCTCGTCGGATGCAGGAAGACTTCGCCAAGCGAGATCGTCGGAAAGGCAAGCGGTAACCCGCCGGCGGCGAGTACGCCGCGCTTGACCGCCTCGATCAGCTCGGGGAAATGCCGGTGACAGTTATTGAGGTCGGACGCCGAGCTTGCGATGCCTATCGTGGGCTGTCCGAGCAGGGCCGTCGAATAGCCCATTGAGCGGGCGAACGAGCGGCGCAGGAAGAGCGCGAAGCCAGCGTCGCCGTAATGGGTAAGCCCGCGCGCGAGGCCCTGCGGCGTGTCTTCGGACATCGAGGCTGCGGTTCGCGGGGTTCGGTGCGATCGACCGGCGCGCTATCTCGCGAACGAGCTCTCCGTGCAACTGCCGATACGCCGGCTCGAAGCCGTCACGGTGACGCCAGCGGAGCGAATAGTGCCGGTGGCGGAGTCGCCCCGATACGTTGCGGAAACGGCGCTGGTCTGCTCGTCGTCGCCGAGGCGACAGGTCATTGTGTAGTTGACGCTGTTGCCCGATTGCGTGAAGTCCGCGTAGCGGCAAATCCCGTCCACGCGCGTCGATTTGCCCTGCAGCAAGCGTTCCATCTCGGCGATGTCGGCGCGCGTGTAGCACTTGGCGTTCGCAGCCTGCGCCTGCCCGTCCGCCGTGATCGTGGTTTCCCACAGGCCTTCGTGCATGTTCAGCGTCGCCGCGGCAGGGACACTGCCAAGCGCGGCGACGATGGCCAGCGCAAAGATGGACGGCGCGGGTAACTTCATGCATTACTCCCGGAGCCCATTGTAGCCGAGTCGAGGCCACGGCGTCCCTACGGGACGGGCTCGGCGTCCATGCCTTTCGCCTTGAACACCGCCTTGCTCGCGGGTGTGCTCAGGAACTCGATCAGCTCGCGCGCAGCGCCCGTCGCCAGCGCATTCGTCGTGATCGCTGCGCTGTAGGTGGAGATCTTCTGCAATGGCGCCGGCAACGGCCCGACCACGGTCACACCGTCTTCGGCAAGCAATTCGCTGATCTGCTGGATGGCGATATCGGCCTCGCCGCGGCGCAGGAACTCGGCCGCGCTGCCTTCGCTCTGCAAGCGCGCCTTGGTCCGCACTTCGTTCGCGATGCCGAGCGCCGGGAGCACGACCGAGTCGACGTGCCGGCCGCTGGTGCCGCGCGTCGGATCGACGTAGGCCACCGCGCTTGCGGCAAGTAGCGCGCGCTTCAACGCCTCCGGGGTAGAGATATCCGGGAGCGGGGCCCCCTTCCGCACCGCCACGCCGATGCCGACATGGGCAAGATCGCGCCGCGATCCGGCGCGCACCCACCCGCGCTCCTCCGCTTCCCCAATGCCTTCCGCGGGGAGCACGACCACGTCGGCGCTCGCTCCCTTGGCCAGCAGCGCCCGCAACGTGCCCGCCGTGCCGTAGGTGATCGCGACGCCATGGTGCGTGGCGCGCTCGAATGCGGGAGCGAGTTCCTGCAGCGCCACGCGCACCGCACCGGCGGAAAGTACCTTGATTTCGTCCGCCACGGCGGCGCACGATGCAACCAGAAAGGCCGCCACGGCAAGCGCGCGCACCGGTCCGGTCAACCGGCGGCGGGTCCGCGGCGTTAAAAGAGATCGGACGAGCGTTCGGCTACGATCGGACCGCACGCGAACACCGCTCTTACGACCATCGCCATGTCATGGCAGCTTGATTTTGCCGCCTCCGAGCCCCCCGGGCGGCAATCCGCCGCCGAGCCCGGCCGCTGCGCCGGCGCCGGGCAGGACGATCGACGACGAGGCCTGGCGCCGCATCTCCTGCAACTCGCGCACAGCGCGCTCCACGCCGCTCTTGGCCGCTTCCCCGTAGTTCTCGACGGCCTCGGCGAGCGTTCGCGCCTCGACTTCGAAACTGATCGGGAGCGGCCCCATGTTGGTGAGAATCTGGGCTTCGCCCACGAAGATCGTCGCTCGCGCGTTGTCGGTCGTGCCGTCAACCTTGACGGGCACCAGAACGCGCAGGGTGCCCGCCGCGCGGTCGGTATAGATTTCCTCGCGATACAGCGAGGTCGCGTCCATTTTCGTGTCGCTGGCACGCGAACCGATTGGTTCAGCCATGGTTTGCTCCGGAAGTCCCCAGCGAAGGATTCTAACAAATCGCGGTGCATCGACCGCGGCGGCAGGCAGGGATGATCAGCGTCCCGGCGCCTGTTAGCTTGGCATCGGCCGCGGCCGAGATCTTTACTAGACGAACTCCGCGACGCGGGGCTACTCTAATGGCAATGCGTATAGGAGATGCCATGAAACGATTTGCAATGATTCTACTTGCCGCCGCAACGTTGGTCGGCGGTATCGGACTCGCCGAGGCCCAGGGCCACAGCGGCGGGGGCGGTGGTTGGCACGGCGGCGGGGGCGGTGGTTGGCACAGCGGCGGGGGGGCTGGTTGGCACGGCGGCGGGGGCGGTGGTTGGCACGGCGGCGGGTGGCACGGCGGCGGCCGGGTCTTCGTCGGCGTCGGCTTTGGCGGCCCGTGGTGGGGGGGATACGGATGGTGGCCCGGCTACTACTATCCCTATTATCCGGCGTATTACTCCGGGTACCCGTACTACTACCCGGACGCCACCCCGTACTATGATGACTCGGCGCCGGCGTACATCCAGCAGCAGCCGGCGTACCCTCAGCAGCAGCCGGGGTACACCGAGCGTCGCTTCAGCGGCAGCGGCACTGGGGAATATTCCTACTACTGCCCTGACCCGGCGGGCTATTACCCGCAGGTGCCTGCGTGCGCCAAGGGCTGGTTGCGCGTCGTTCCGCAAGGCGCACCGGGCCCGGCCGAGCCGGCCCAGCGCTGAGAGGCACGCATGAGCATGCGCTTACATTTCGCCGCCGTGGCAGGGGCGCTCGCGCTGGCGGGTTGCGTGACTGCACCCACTGCTCCGGCGGTGATGGCGCTGCCTGGCTCGGCAAAGAGTTTCGATCAGTTCCGCGCCGACGACATGGCGTGCCGAGACTACGCGCAATATTCCCTGGGACCGGGTGCGGACCGCGTCGCGGCGGACACCGCCACGGCGAACGCCGCCGGCGGCGCACTTATCGGCGCCGCTGCCGGAGCGATCATCGGCGCGGCAACGGGACAGGCGGGTCCGGGCGCGGCGATCGGCGCTGGCACGGGTTTGCTCTTCGGCAGCGCAGCAGGCGCCAACGCCGCCGGATATTCTTACTATGGCATGCAGCGGCGTTACGACGCGGCGTATCTGCAGTGCATGTACGCGAAGGGCAACCAGGTACCCGCGGGCCCGCGCTACGCACCGCGGCGCTACGGTCCGCCGCCCTACGGTCCGCCGCCGGACGCTCCACTCATGGCCCCGCCTACCGGCTGATCGGAAACCCCGCAGCGCCCGCGAGCCGCCGGGTCGCGTACTGCGACCGGCGGCTTTGCTTTGATCTGTATTTAACTTGACTGTTAAATACAGATGAACTAACGTGCCGCACATGCCGCACCTCGCCATTCAATCGCGCCGCTCACGGTCTGCGGATCTCGACCAGACTTTCGCCGCGCTCGCCGATCCGACGCGGCGCGCCATCCTGGCGCGTCTCGCGCGCGGCGAAGCGGCGGTTGGCGATCTGGCCGCACCGTTCGCTATCTCGCTGCCGGCGGTCTCGCGGCACCTGCGGGTGCTGGAGCACGCCCGCCTGATCGAGCGGCGCGTCGACGCCCAATGGCGGGTGTGCCGGCTTAGTCCTGATCCGCTGCGCGCCGCAGCGAGCTGGATCGAACGCTATCGGTACTTCTGGGAGACGCGGCTGGATGATCTCGCTGCGCTCCTCGAAGAGCCGCGACCCCAAAGGAGAAAACGATGACTGCCCGAGATACGTTCGACCTGACCATTGCGCGGACGATTCGCGCTCCGCGGCAGAAGGTTTTCGATGCCTTCATCAAGCCCGAGCTCCTCAGGCAGTGGTTCAGGCCGCGCGGATTCACGATCACGGAGGTCTCGCTTGACCCGCGCGTGGGCGGGCGCTACCGCGTGACGATGCAACCGCGTACCGGCACGCCGGAAGCGGTCGGCGGCGAATACCGCGAAATCAAGCCGGCAGAGCGATTGGTCTTCACCTGGAAGTGGGAAGGCAAGCAGATGGGCGAGATGGGTGAGACCCTGGTCACCGTGACCCTGGATGAGCGCCGTGGCGAGCACGGCGTCGAGACCGAGGTTCGGCTGCTCCACTCGGGCTTCCCGGCACCGGAAGCGCGCGACGGACACAACAGTGGCTGGAACTCGGTGCTGAGCGAACTCGTCGACCTGATCGATCCGCGCGGAAGCGCCGCGACGATCACCGTGTACGGGGATCCGCGGAGCTCGTACGTGCGCACGGTGCGCATGGCGCTTGCGGAGAAGGGCGTCGCCTACGCCTACGAGCCGGTCCCGCCGCACAGCGAAAAGGTCCGCGCGATATGCCCGTTCGGCCGCGTGCCCGCATTCGGTGATGGCGATTTCACGCTCTACGAGACTACCGCCATCGTCCGCTACATCGACGAATGCTTCGCAGGACCTTCGCTGGTTGCGACCAATCCGTGGGCGCGCGCCAGGATGGAACAGTATGTGAGCCTCATCAATTGTCACATCTACGACGCCATGATCCGCCGCTACGTTCTGCAGTATGTGTTTCCGAAGGGAGCGGACGGCGCGCCCGAGCGGGGGGTGATCGACAAGGCGCTGCCTGAGATCAGGTCGCAGCTCGAGGTGCTCGACCTGGCCTATGGGCCCCGCACTTTGCTCGCCGGTGCCACGGTGACCCTCGCCGATCTGCTGCTGGCGCCGATTATCTTCTACCTGCCGCAGTTTCCGGAAGGCAAGTCGCTGCTCGCCGCGGCGCCCAACGTCGCCCGCGCGCACGCGGCCTTTGCCGAACGGGAAAGCTTTAAGGCGACGGCGCCGAAGCTCGGCTGAAACCGGCTACTGGCGGAGGACCCACTTGCCGTTCTGAATCTGCACAATCACCCGCGCCCGCGCGTCCAAGCCGAGGTGGTCGGTCTTGCTCATGTTGACCGCGCCATTGGATACCTCGAGGTTCCTCGTATTCTCGAGCGCGTCGCGCAGTGCGCGACGAAATTCCACCGTGCCCGGTGGCGCGCTCTTGAGTGCGACCGGGAGCGCATTGGCGAGCTCGAGACAGGCGTCCCAAGCGTAGGAGCCGAATGCTGCCACGCTGCCGGGTCCATAGGCGGCCTCGTAGAGGCGGGTGAACTCCTCGGCGCGCCGCTTCGCCGGATGCGTGTCGGGGAGCTGGCTCGCCACGATAACCGGGCTCGCCGGCACGAATGCCCCCTCGATGTCCTTGCCGCCGACGCGGAGGAAATCATTGTTGGCGACACCGTGATTGAAGTAGAGCCTGCCCTTGTAGCCGTGCTCAACGAGCGCACTCGCGGGAAGAGCCGCCGGTGTTCCCGACGCGCCGATGATGATCGCATCGGGCTTCGCCGCGATCAGCTTCAGCGCCTGGCCCGTCACGCTCGCGTCCTTCGGGGCGTAGCGCTCGTTCGCCAGCAGCGGCAGATTGCGCGCCCGGGCGGCCTTGTCGATCTCGGCGAAGAAAGCTTCGCCGAGCGCGTCGTTGAAGCCGATGTACCCGAGCGTCTTGATGCCAGTCGCCGCGGCATGCTCGAGGATCGCTCCGGCCATCATGACGTCGGTCTGGGGCGTCTTGAAGGACCAGGCTTTTTTCGCATCGACGGGGTCGATGATGCGAATCGAGGACGCAAGCGAGATCGCCGGCGTCTCCGCCTCGGCGAAGACGTCGATCATGGCGAGCGAGTTCGGCGTCGTCGTCGAGCCGATGAGCGCGTCGACCTTGTGCTCGCCGATGAGCTTCTTGGTGTTCTGCACCGCGGTCGTCGTGTCGGTGGCATCATCGAGCAGAATGTACTCGACGCTCTTGCCGGCGACCGATTTCGGGCACAACAACAGCGTGTTCTTTTCGGGGATGCCGAGCGACGCGGCCGGCCCGGTGGCCGACACGGTCACGCCGATCCGGACCTGGCCAGTCGCCGTGGCCACAGACGCGAACAGCACGGTGAGCAGCGCAGCATGGACGAAGGCCCGGTTCATCGTGGTTCCTTTTTTGCTCGGGGCACCCATCATAGCCGACGGAAGCGGAGCACGGGCGACGCCGTTTGTTGCATAATCGCGCCGCGTCGAGTGGCGCGAGCGCGATCGGGGCGGGATGGGCCGACAAGCCGTGGGCATTGCCTTGCGCATACTGCTTGGGGTGGCGATCGCGCAAAGCGTCGCTGCGTTCGCTGCCGATCCCGCCAAGATCCTGCGCGTCGCATCGTTCGATATCGATACCCTCGACCCGCAGCAGTTCAGCGACAATCCGTCGTTCCAAGTGTTGATCGCGATCTTCGAGCCACTCTACGAGCGGAGCTATCTTCGCGCACCGACCCGACTCTCCCCAGTCACGGCGGCCGGGCTGCCTGAAATCACCGATGGCGGCAGGACGTGGACGATGCGCGTCAAGCCCGGCATCTTCTTCACCGACGACCCGGCGTTCAAAGGTGTGCCGCGAGAGCTCGTCGCTGCCGATTACATCTATTCGTACAAGCGCTGGATGGACCCGAACCTGCGCCGCGGCGGCAACCCCGTGCTCGCCGACCTCATCGTCGGCGCCCGTGCGGTCGTCGACGCGGCGCGGACCGACTCGAGATTCGACTACGATCGACCCATCGAGGGCCTGCGCGCGCTCGACCGCTACACCGTGCAGATCCGCCTGAACGAGCCCAACTACCCCAACATCGAGGACTTGCTGGCGTTCGTCGGGGCGGTGGCCCGCGAAGTTGTCGAGGCGGCCGGCGGTGATATTCGCACTCGAGTGGTAGGCACCGGTCCATTCCGCTTGCGCGAATGGAGACGCGGCTCGCGCCTGGTGCTGGAGGCCAATCCGGGTTACCGAGACGTCCGCTTTCCGCAGAGCGATGATCCGGCGCTGGCAGGACTGGTGCGCAGCATGCAGGGAAAGCCGCTCCCGCAGGTTGGCGTAGTCGAAGTCAACTTCATCGACGAAGATCTCACCATGCTGCTGCAATTCGAGCAGGGAGGGCTCGATTACATTCCCCTTCGCGGCGAGATCGCCAACCGCCTGCTCGCCGACGGCAAGCTCAAACCCGAATACACGGCGCGCGGCGTGACACGCCACGTTTTTACCGAACCGTACGTGTTCTCGCTCTATTTCAACGTTGCCGATCCGGTCATCGGCGGCATGGGCAACGACCGTATCGCCTTGCGCCGGGCGATCGCCCTGGCGATGGATACCGAAACCCTGGTCAAGGTTGTGTATTCGGGGCAGGCGCTGACGGCGAATCAGCTGGTGCCGCCCGGCGTGGCTGGCCATGATCCGACCAGGCCCTGGCGGCCCTTGTACGACCCGGCGGCGGCGAAGGCGCTGCTCGAGCACTTCGGCTACGGCAAGCTGGACGCCGACGGATACCGCAAGGCTCCGGATGGCCGACCGCTTACCGTGACGGTGACGCTGCGCTCCGGCGCGATATCACGCGAGATCGAGACGCTGGCGAAGAAGTGCATGGATGCGGTCGGGCTGCGCGTGGATTTTCATGTGACGCCGTTCCAAGACGCGATCAAGGAATTGGAGAAGGGCGAATACCAGATGTATTTCGGCGGTTTCGGCGGCTCGCCATCGGGATGGCCCGAGCTGCTGCAGCTCTATGGCAAGCAAACGCAGCAGATCAACATCAGTCGCTTTAAGTTCGCTGCCTACGACGGTGCCGCCGAGCAGTTTCTCCGCAGTGCGACCGAGGCAGAGCAGATTGCGGCGGCACGCAAGATGTCCGAACTCGCCCGGACCTACATGCCCGAGCTGCCGGTGATCTTTCGTCTTGAGAACGACTTCGTGCAGCCGTGGTTGCTCGGTTTCCGGCCGCCGGTATTCGCAACGTACTGGAAGTATCTCGATATCGATCTCGCGCAGCGGCGCCAGGCCGGGCACTAGCTGCCATGCGATCGGTAGCTACACCCTGAGCGGGTGTGGCCGCAACGCGCCACTGCAGGTCGCGCGCGCCGGATCGCCTGTAGGGAGCTTCGCGCACACGCCCGCCATCTGGCCGCGGACGCGGGCAAGCGCCGCGAGTTGCGCGGGGTCCTTGCCCCATTCGGCAAGCTTTTTACCCATGCGCTCCAGTGCCCGCAGGTTGCGGCCATAAAAGGTGTCCGGAGTCGGGTCGAGTTCGCCGATCACGCTTGCCGCCGCCTTCTCGACGCCGGCAACGTCTTGCGGCGCGAGCTCGACTCGCGCGTTGACGTAGCGTGTCCCCCACTGCACCCGCGTCGCCGGACCCTGCGCGGCCGCGTACGACTGCGCGTACCAGTCGAGCGCGCCCGCCTTGTCGCCGCGCTTCTTGGCCACCTCGGCGAGATCGACCATGAAGTAATACGGCGAATGCGAGCGCGTCAATTCGGTTTTGAGCAGCGTCTCGGCTGCGTCGAGCAAGCCGGCCTGAAGGAGGGCGTCCGTGGCGGCATCGATCACCGCCTGCCGCGCGTAGGGGTCCGTGGTTTCGCGATCGGCGCGCGCCACCTCGTCACGTACGGTTTGAAGGAGCGGCGCCGGCAGCGGCCCGTCCTTGGCGTCGAGCCGCGCGAGCGCGACCTCGCCCGTGACCGCCGCCAGGCGGTCAACCGTTGACAGGCTTGCGTCGGCCCCCAGTCGCTCCAGTGCCGCGGTCCAGGCCGCGACCAAATGCTCGCGTTCAGGCGTGTTCGAGGCCGTGGCAAACGCCGCGATCGGGCCCGGATATTCGGTGAGCGTGTCGAAGTTCTCGCGCGTGAGCACCGGATCGGCGAGCACGGCAAGGAGTTGCGCGTTGGCGGATGCTTCGGGCACCGCCTTCGCGCCCTTGGCGGTCGCCGCCGCGGCCAGCGCCTTGAGCGCGAGCCGCACGGCAGCTTCCTTCTGCTCGGCGGGACAGGCGCGCGCCAAACGTTGCAACGTCGGCGCAAGTTTCTTTTCCGGTATCAGCTGGTCCTCGTCGGTGATCCACGAGTAGTAGGCGAGCATGCGCCAGTCGTCGGCTGAAAGTTCATCGCGCGTGTGGCTTGCGGAAAGCGCCGCAGCCAGCGTGTCCTTGACCGGCCGCGCCCCGTTCATGCCCAGCGTCAGCACGTCCATGTACTGCTGCGGGTCCGCTTCGCCCGGCAGGCGCACGACCTCCCTGCCGTCGGGCCGGAACAGGATCATCGTCGGGTAGCCGCTAACGTGAAAGCGCGTGCCGAGCTTCTGCGCGCTCGGGCTGTCGCCGTCGATGTATACCGGAACAAAATGCCGCGAGCGCTCGATGAAGTCCTGGCGGTTGAACAATGTCGCCTTGACCTGGTTGCAGGGCGGGCACCACACCGCTCCCCAGTACAGGAACAGCGGCTTGTTGTCCGCCTTGGCCGCCGTAAAGGCGGCGTCGACGTCGCCCTTTCGCCAGGCGATGCCGTCGCCGTGCGCGACGGGGGGGCCGCCGGGCGCCGGCGCTGCCTGGGCCGGGGGTCCTGCGACCGGCGCCGCAGTGCCGCTCGGATTCGGCGGCGCCGGTGCGGGCGAGCAAGCGGCAAGCGTGAGGATCAGAATAAGGAGCGGCAGGCGTGGCTGGAGGGTCATGGTGGGAGACGCAGCGCAGGCAGGGTCAATCGCAACAGGGTATCACTGCCGCGGCGGCGGCGCGACGCGCGCGGGCAGGTGCAGGAAACCGCGAAACCGCGCCCTGCCGCCGCGGACGGGTTCGCCGGCGAGTTCGTAGTTCGGAAAGCGGGCGAGAAAGCGCGCCAGTGCGACCTGCGCCTCGAGCCGCGCGAGATTCAACCCGGCGCAGGTATGGATGCCGAACGCGAAGGCGACGTGCCGATTCGGCTCGCGCGCGAGATCGAGCCGGTCCGGATCGGCAAACTGCGCCGGATCGCGGTTCGCCGCGCCAACGCCGATGGTGATCCGCGATTCCGGCGGCAGGCGGATGCCGCCAACAACCACGTCCCGCGTCGTGATGCGGTTGCCGAGCTGCACCGGGCTTTCGAAGCGCAGGAATTCCTCGACCGCAACCTTGACGGCACCGGCCTCGGTCACACGGGCGGTCAGTTGCGCGCGCTGCTCCGGCCAGGCGGTCAGGGCATACAAGGCGTTGCCGATCAGGTTGGTCGTCGTCTCGTGACCGGCGTTGAGCAGGAAAATGCACTGATGCAGCAGTTGATTCTCGGTCAGGCGCTCGCCATCGTCCTCGCCGAGGATGAGACGCGTCAATACATCGACGTTGGGGTCGCGCAAATGCGCGCGGCGTTCGGCGACCAGTATCTTGAGGTACGCCAGCATGTCCGTGACGGCCGCGTTTCCGGCCGTCGCGCGCTCCGGCGTAAGCACGGGCTCGAGCGCGCCGAGGATGGCGAGCGACCAATCGCGCAGCGGGTTCCGCTGCTCGTGGGGAATACCGAGCAGGTTGCCAATGATCCCGATCGGGATCGCCGCGGCGAAGTCCGCAATCAGGTCGACGGTGCCTTGGCGTGCCATCGCTGCCAGCAACGTATCCACCAGTTGCACGAGGCCGAGTTCCATGGCGGCGATATGCCGCTGCGATAGCGCGCCGACAATTGCATGCCGGACGCGGGTATGCAATGGCGGGTCGTTGAAAATCAGGCTGGTCGTGTGGTGCTCGAGCAGGGCCGAAGGTCCGAACTTCGGCCCGAATTCCTTTTTCTTGTCGGAGCTGAACGCCTTGTAATCGCGGTAGACGGGCAGGATGTCGTCGTAGCGCGTCAGCAGCCATGACCCATCCGGCAGCTGCTTGACCGGCGCGTGCTTGCGCAGCGCGTGATAATAGGGAAAAGGATCCGCGTAGAAGTCCGGTGCCAGGCTCCGCAGATCGAATTGCCGGGCGACTTCACGCGCGCGGTCGGGCGCAAACTGCGGTCGCATCCGGGAATGATAGCCCGTGGCCCTCGCGGCGGGAGTCACCTCGGCCGGCGTTCGCCGCCGCGGTGCAAGGCGGCGGAACCCGGCGCCATTGTCCTTGGTCAGTACCTGGCTCCCGTATCTGGCACGGTCGTTGCTGGACGGTTGCGGTAAGGACACCCCAGCGATGTGGAACCGTTCCTCAGGCCGCCTTCGCGGCCACGCACTGCGCCTGGCCACCGCCTCCGCGGCGGTCGCCCTGCTGGTCGTCGCCGGCTGTGGTGAGCTGGCCGAAAAGGAGCGGGAGTTGACCTTCCGCGTCGTCCCGGGAAATGCAAGCTGGTTCAGCGGATTACCCACAGGCATCGAGGAAACCGATCTGGCGGTTTCTGCTGCGGGCAAGCAACAGCGCATCCACGCCTGGTGGTGGCCCGCCGCGGCAGCCCGCGCGCCGGCCATCCTCTATCTGCATGGATCGCGCTGGAATCTTACCGGGCAGACCAGCCGCATCGAGCAATTGCACGCCTTCGGATTCTCGGTGCTGGCCATCGACTACCGTGGCTTCGGCAAGAGCGACGGCGATCTGCCCTCGGAGCAATCGGTTTACGAAGACGCGCGCGTGGCCTGGGACCGGCTCACCGAATTGCAGCCCGACGCGACGCGGCGGTTCATCTACGGCCATTCGCTCGGGGGCGCGGTCGCCGTCGATCTCGCCGCGCGCCTGAGCGCCAGCGCGGCGCAGACGGGAACGGCGCCTGCAGCCAGCGGCGTCATCGTCGAATCGTCGTTCACGACCCTTCCCGATATCGCGCGGTCGCTGTCGTATCCATGGCTCCCGGTCCAGCTGCTGATGTCGCAGAAGTTCGATTCGGTGCACAAGATCGCCGCGTTGCGCATGCCGGTGCTCATCGTGCACGGTGCCGGCGATCACTTTGTCCCGGCACGGTTCAGCGAGGAACTCTACGCCGCCGCGCCGGAGCCGAAGCGGTTGCTGCTCGTGTCCGGTGCCACCCACAACGACAGCATGCGGGTGGGCGGCGCCGCCTATCGGCAGGCGCTGCATGAACTTTTCGACGTAGGCCTCGCCACAGCCGCGCTGCCGGCGGCCAACCCGCGGCTGACCGTTGCGTTCGCGCCCCGGACCCGAGCGGCGAATACGGCGCGAGCCACGCCCTAGAAGGAACTGCAACCCCGGCGCGCAATGCGTCGGGTACACTGGTGCGTACGTCCGAGGCGGGCGTCCAAACGCCATCATGACCGAACGCCTCATCGCACATCTCGATATGGACGCGTTCTACGCGTCGGTCGAGCTGCTGCGCTATCCGGAGCTCCGCGGCCGGGCCGTCGTCATCGGCGGTGGCAGCTCGAACCAGCCGACCGAAACCGCGGATCCGGTCACCCAGGCAACGCTGCGCCAGTTCACGCGGCTGCGCGACTACGCCGGGCGCGGTGTGGTCACAACCGCGACCTATGAAGCCCGCGCGCTGGGCGTGCATTCGGCGATGGGCTTGATGAAGGCGGCGCGTCTTGCCCCTGACGCGGTGTTGCTGCCGGCCGATTTCGATGCCTATCGGCAATACTCGCGACGCTTCAAGGCCGCCGTCGATGCGCTCGCGCCGCAGGTCGAAGACCGCGGCATCGACGAGATCTACATCGACCTGACCATGGTCGGATTAAGCGATGCGATAGCCCTGGCAGCGGAGACAGAGGTGGCGGCGGCGGAGCGGGCCCGACGCATCGGGCATGCGATCAAGGACGCGGTGCGCGCCGCAACCCGTTTGTCGTGCTCGATCGGTATCTCGGCGAACAAGCTCCTGGCGAAGATTGCATCGGAGCTCGACAAGCCGGACGGGTTGACGCTCCTCAGCGCCGGCGACCTTGCCCGGCGCGTGTGGCCGCTCCCGGCGGGCAAGCTAAACGGCGTAGGTCCCAAAACCGCGGCAAGGCTCGATGCGCTCGGCATCGTGACCATCGGCGAGCTTGCCGCTGCTGACCGCGGCTGGCTGATCAATCATTTCGGCGCGAGCCGCGGTGCCTGGATGCACGAAGCAGCCAACGGCCGTGACCAGCGCCCGATCAGCACGTTGAGCGAGCCGGTCACGATCAGCCGCGAGACGACATTCGAGCGCGACCTGTCGGCACAGCGCGACCGCGACGCGCTGGCACGTATCTTCACGGAGCTTTGCGAAGACCTTGCCGACGACCTGCGCCGCAAGGGTTATGTCGGAAGAACCATCGGCCTCAAGCTGCGCTACGACAACTTCAAGACCGTCACCCGTGACCAGACCATCGCCGCGCCGACGCAGGATGCCGCGACCATTCGGCGTGCGGCGGGCGCGTGCCTGAGGCGCGTGGCGCTGGAACGACGCATCCGCCTGCTCGGGGTGCGGATCAGTGGTCTTTGCCGCGCCGAAGCGGCGGCCGCGGCGGCGACGCCGGCCGGCGCCGTGGAACACGCGGCAACGACGCCCTCGCTATTCGACCCTTGAGGCGGCCGCATCGCAGCGGCGCGCGCGGCTAAAGCTTGCCGGCGAAGCGCTCCATCTGCACGCCGACAACGCGTCCCAGCGAGCCGGACTCGGCGAATCGCTCGCGCAGCCAGGCGGCGTCGTTCCCGGCATCGAGACAGCGGGCGATCTCCCGCCACGCTTCCTCGTCCTCGGGCCGACCATGCTGCCGGATGGCCGCGAGCGTTTCCCGCACGTCGTCGGCGAGCACCCGCCGCTTCAGGGTAAACGGATCGACGATCTCGCCCTGCAGACCGAAGCGGCACGCCTGGAAACGATTGAAGCCATAGACGAGGTAGGCGTCCTCGGTCATATCGAGGGTTGGTTGGGCGAGAATCCCGCGCGCGATGCCCTGCGTGTAAATCGCCAACGCGGCCGCGCGTTCGACGCGCAGCGGGGTGTCGAAGACGCGCACCTCCACCGTGCCGAATTCTGGCTTCGGCCGGATATCCCAGTAGAAATCCTTCATGCTGCTGACCACGCCCGTCGAACGCATCTTGGCGAAGTAGGCGTTGAATTCGGCCCAATCGCGGACGAAGGGCATGCGCCCGCTCAAGGGGAATGATGCGACGACGTTCATGCGCGCGCAGTCGAAGGCGGTATCGGTACCTTGCGCAAACGGCGAGCTTGCAGCGAGCGCGATGAAATGCGGCACGTAGCGCGCCAGGCCGTGGACAAGCCTTATCGCGGCGTCAGCGTCGGGGCAGCCGATGTGCACGTGCTGTCCGAACACCGTGAACTGCTTGGCGAGGTAGCCGTACAGTTCGGAGATGTAGCGCATCCGGGGCGCATCGGCGATGTGTCGCTCCGTCCAAATCTGGAACGGATGCGCTCCGCCGCCGCAGACACCAACGTTGAGCAGTTCGGCGGCGGCGCAGACTGCGTCGCGCAGCGAGCGCAGGTCCGCGAGGACGCCGGGGTGCGTCGCCTGGACCGCCGTGGCGACCTCGATCATGCTCTCGGTGATCTCGAGCTTGACGTCGAGCTCCGGATGCACCTTTTGCACCAGCGGCAGGAGGTCGGTCGCCGCGCGTGTCAGATCGCCGTCGCGGCGATCGACGAGCTGGAGCTCCAACTCGACTCCGAGGGTGAGCGGCTGCGAAGACCTGAACTCGAGCGCGTCGCTCACCGCTGGTCACTCGTGGGCTCGCCGCTGCGGCGCAACGCGAGCTCGGTGAGGATCGGGCCAAGGATCGCCATGAACAGCACGACGGCGGCGCTGATCTCCGCGGCACGCACGAGTTGAGGCTGTTGCGCAACACTGGCAATGAGCGTCAGCGCGAGGCTCGACAAGGGAGCCGATGCGACTCCGACCCATGCGCCCTTGGCAGGACTGAGCGCAGAGGGCAACGCGAAGGCGGCATTGGCTGCCACCTTGGCCAACAGGCGCGCTGCGGCCGCCGCGGCAGCAACGCCCAGCAGCGTCCACGACTCTATCCAGGTCAGCGTTGCGCCGACGAGAACGAAGTACGCCAGCGTGAGCAGCGCACCGGTTTCCGACGTCTGGTGCGACAGGACGGCGTGGGTGCGGTCGGTGCCGCGCACGATCAAGCCGAAGAACAGCGCGGCCAGAATCGGCGACAAGCCGAGCGGCAGCGCGTACGCATACAGGAGCACGCAGCAACATATGATGCCGATGGTAAGCAGCGCGTGCCGGGCGAGCGTGATCATCGCGTAGAGACGCAGCGCGCCCGCAGCCAGCGCGCCGAGAAGAAACGAGCCCGCAAGCTGCAAGATAGGCTGCAGGACGGAGGCAAGATCAACCCGCGCGGCAGCGCGGTACCCGGCGACGAAGAATTGCACCAGCAGCACGGCGTATACGCTGGAGAGGGTGGCGAACAGTAACGCCCGCTCGGACACCTGGCCACGCGCGCGCAGATCCTTGCTTATGCTCA
The DNA here is from genome assembly GCA_035937415.1 of Edaphobacterium sp. (SeqCode). Taxonomy (GTDB): domain Bacteria; phylum Pseudomonadota; class Gammaproteobacteria; order Burkholderiales; family Casimicrobiaceae; genus PALSA-1003. The sequence goes on from DASZIB010000090.1 coordinate 82,066, forward strand.
TCACCACGATAGGGGAAGCGGTCATGCAGATCACGGCGGCGAAGGCAGAGTCTATCGGCGGGACCGCGAAACCGATCGCCAGCACGGCGTAGATCACCGCAAAGACGACCGCGCACTCGCCAATGCTGGCCGCGAGCAACCACGGATTGCGACGCAACCAGCCCAGGGGCACGCGCTGACCGACTTCGAACAGCAGAACCATCGAGAGCGCTTCCAGCAGCACGCTCGGCAGCGGCATGTTCGCCGCGGCTTGGTTACTCCTCCGCAGCAGGCCGAGCAGTGCGCCGGCGAGGACGAGCGCGGCGACGCGCGGCGCCCGGAGCAGCCGCACGGCGGTTTCGGCGAGAAGGAGCGCGGCAAAAAAAAGCAGCGCCGTGACGGCTAGCGGCGTGACCAGCGCCGACTTGAGGGGTGCGAGGAAAGACGCGAAATCGAAAATGATCGCCCGCCTTACAATCCCCGCGTCAGCGCCCGTTTGAGCTCGCGCAACTTGGCCTTGACCCTGGCTTCGTTTTCGGGACCCATTCGCAGCAGCATCTTCTGTCCGGCCGAGAGATCCTGCAGCGCTGGGTCAGCGTACTCATAGAGGACCTTCGGCTGCGTGAGCACGATCGGGCCGCTTACCTCGGGCGTCGCGAGCAGATTGTCGATGACCTCGAAGACGCGATCGTTGAAGTAGCGGGCGGGGTAACCGAGTTCGGCGTAGGACTGCTGGAACAGCGGATAGAAGTGAACATAAATCGTCACCAGCTTGGCCGAATCGAGCGCTTCGAACGCGCGCACGTAAGGCGTGTACCGCGCCGCATTGTCGGCCGCCACGACCACGTTGCCCTCTGGCCCCGTAGCGCGAAACGGACCCGGCACCGGCTTGAACGGCAGCACTCGCTGGGCGACGGTCTTGCGCGGCAGATTGTCGATGGTTGCGACGGCGCGACGGACCATGCCCTGCGGCTGAAGCAGCTGCTCGAGTGTCGCGTTCCCGACAAGACTGGCGAGCGCCTCGTGCACGGCGGTATCGCTTTCGGCCAGCTCCGGCAGTGGGGAGGCGGGAGGCGCTGTCGGTGCTTGGAGCGGATGCTCGATGCGCGGCTCGGCGTCCGCCTGGGCGGCGGGCTGCTTGAGCTCGGGAACCGGCGTCGCTGGCCTCAGTTCCGGGCGCGGCCAGAAATAGTAGAGTGCGCCGGCTGCTACAAGCAGCGCGCCAACGAGCAGCGGAAATCCCCAGCGCGCCTGCGGCCTGCCGGGCCGGAATGGCGGCCGGTCATCGGCCGTGATTTCGTGATTCGGATCGACCATCTGCATTGTCCCGGTGAAAGATTTCTGCGCTGCAGCCGCGTGCTTGCGGGAATCGCTTCAACGCACGCAACACCATATCCACTGGCCCACGATACCCTGATAGATGCAGAGCACCGCTTCGATTGCCAGCACGCCAAACGTCAGCGTTGCGCCCCAAAGGCGCCCGAATGGAAACTTGGCGGTGAACGACAGCGCGTAGCCGTGCAGCAGCCGGGCGCAGAGCAGCACGATGCCCAGGGCATGGAGCACGTAGATCGAGAAGCGACTCATTTCGAGCATGCCCATCAGCAACAGGGCCAGCGGCACATACTCGGCAAAATTGGCGTGGCCGCGGATGACGCGCAGCATTGCCGGGTCGCCGCCGTCGCCGAGGTAGATGCCGGCACCCCGGCGCTGGATGACGCGCCAACTCAAGACTAAGAACCACAGTGTCAGCAGGCCGGCATACAGAGGTGTCACGAACATGGCTCTCTCCATCGGTCACCTGGGGCAGGTGGCGGCAGAGGCCGCGCTGGCCCTCGCGGCCGGCGTCGGAACGCGCTCAGTGGATGCATCATCCCTTGCGAATCGCTTCATACTGGGAAGGTGTGGCCCGGGCGTGCGACAGGTATTCCCGGATGTGCAGAATGTCCTGGCGGCCGAGCGCGTCGCCCTGATGCGGGCGATGCAGCGTCCCTTCGACGCCGTTGAGGTGCACCCGCAGGCGTGCTTTCGCCAACGGCTCGGTCGTCGCGCCGAGATGGTGCAGCAGCGACTCCACCTCGCGCCATTGGATATTCCCGCTGACCGGGTCCTGAAAGATCGCGCGGAGGAGGTTTTCGTGTTTGCGGCTCATTGGCGGCGGTCCTGGAGAAAGCGAATGTGCGCAGCGGATAAGGTCGCTTCAGCGAGCCCCGGTTCGGGCAGCGCGGCGTCGCTGCCCACCTCGACCCGCGGCCCGCCACAATTTCGTCGTGAATGCGGGGCGGGCCCAGCCATCGCTGGATTGTACCCGCCGGCGCGGGCGTCATGTTCGCGTCGACCCTTGCGTGCCAGCGGCCGGCCGCCGCCGGCGCGTCGGCCGCGACCCCGATCGCGGCCTACCGCGCAGTCCACACGTGCTCCAGTTCGTCGATGGCGGTGACGCGGCTGCCGTCAAAATGGAATGCATAGTGTTTCGACTGGCGACAGTTGCGAAGCAGGCGCGGCTTGAATACTGCGGCGCACAGGCCACTGTGGTGGCGCACGCTCCGGTAGAGCACGCCGTCGCGGGCTTGATCGCGCAGCGCCAGGCCCAGCTTCTGCGCGGGGCGGTAGTCGTCGGGGCGATGGCACTCCGGTAGCTTGCGCACGTCGATGAGGCGCGCATCAAGGTCGGCAAGGTAGAGTCGTAGCTCGAGCCGCAGCGGTCCTTCGCGGGTGCGGCGCAGGAAGCGCTCCTGGTGATGCCGGACCTCCAAGAGCGCGGTTTCAAGTCGCTGCGAACAGTAGTAGACCCCGAACGAGCCGTTCGAAAAGCGGCTGCCCTCCGGATTGAGGTGCGTGAATGCGGCCATGATCGGCGTCGTGCCCGGGCCGCTCACCCGGTCCTCCCTCGGAACCCGCGCCAGCTCGCCCGCCTCCTCGCGCAGGCGGTCGTTGGTCATCGCCTCAAGCTCGAAGACAGCCTCGAGGTCGTCGGGATTCGCGACGCGGTCGAACAGACCAATCGGCGGAAAGCGGCTCGGAACCACGCGATGGCTCGGGCGCCAGCGCGTCCGCCGGACCGGCAGGCGCGGTTCGGCGAGCTGGGTTGACTCAGCCACCGCGCCACGCGTCGAGATACTGGCGTACGACGTACAGGTCGGCGACGTTGCCGGAAAGCATGCGTAGCAGCGCCGGTCTGCCGCCGAACAGGGGTGCGGCGTTGGGCTTGCGCACCCAGGCGTCGGCGGCTGCGGCATCGGGCAGCAGGATCTGCAAGGCTTTGTAGATCCCCAAGAGGTACGAGACGCGCTCCAGCGTGTCGCGCGCGAGTTGCCCGTGACCGGTCTTCTTCCACGCAAAATACGTTGAGCGCGGCGGGCTGCCCAGCAACGTGCGCGCTTCCTCGCTGGAGAGCCTCCAGGCATCCGCGATGCGGAAGAACGTGCGCAACGCCGGGCCGGACAATCGCTCGGGAGCGAGTCCAGTCTTGGCGGCGCTCCTGGCGGGCGTGCGAGCCGCGGGTCGGGGCATGAGCGCTCTTGCGGGGGTTCCGTGTTTAGTACAAAATAAGACTATTTATTCATTATAGTCCAAATCAAGACTAAATCCAAGGTGGCGGCGGGAGCCAGCGCGCGCCGCAATCGGTTCGCTTGGGGCGCAGGCTGCGTGGGCGGTGCAAGGCAGCCTCTTCGCCGCAGTCCTACAGCAGAATCAGACAAGCGCTGATTTACCCGGATGGCGGGCAGCGCAGAATGCGGCCACGTAGCGAAGACAAGCGATCAGGCTTGACTGGCGACTCATCCCTACAGCTTTTTGCACCGGGCAAGACACCATAACGACAAAGTAAGGATTCCTCGAGCCCGGTTCCGGACGGGACGGGCGCAGGAAATCGGCGGGCCATCAACGTGGCCCGTTCTTGTTTTCACCTTCGCAGGAGAACCCAGATGGCTAACGTCACGCATTGCTGCGGGGGCTCTACTTAGGGTAGATTCGCGCCCAGCGCCGCGATGCAGGCGCTGCGGAGGAAGCGATGTCGCCGGCGGCTTTGCGCTTCAGATCCTTGGCCTGCCAGGTGGCGGCTCTGCTTGGTGTGGCGCTTCTGCCCGCCTCGGTGGTCGCGCAGCAATATCCGGCGCGGGCGGTGAAGATCATCGTTCCCTTTGCGGCAGGCGGGCCTGCGGACGTCTATGCGCGCTTCGTGGCGCGGCGGCTGCAGGAAGCGCTCGGCCAGCCGTTCGTCGTCGACGATCGCCCTGGCGCAGGCTCCGTGGTGGGTACCGACGCGGCGGCGAAGAGCGCGCCGGATGGATACACGCTGCTGCTGATCTCCAATACCCACACCGTCAACGAGTCGCTGCTTCCCAGCAAGCCCTTCGCGCTGCTGCGCGATTTTGTGCCGGTGGCGCCGATCAACTACTCGGATCTGGTCATGGTCGTGCATCCGTCGGTACCGGCGAAGACGCTCGCCGAGTTCATCGCCCTCGCCAAGGCGCAGCCGGGAAAGCTCAACTATGCGTCCTCCGGGCCGGGCACGCCGTATCACATGGCCGGTGAATTATTCAAGGCGATGGCCGGTGTCGACATTGTGCATGTTCCATATCGCGGCAGCTCCGGTGCGCGCACCGACCTCATCGGCGGCCAGGTGCAGATGATGTTCGACGCCGTGACGACGATGAGCGAGCACGTCAAGGCGGGGCAGGTCCGCGCGCTGGGCACAAGCGGCCGGACGCGTTCGACCGTACTCCCGGAGGTGCCGACAGTTGCGGAAGCGGGCGTGCCCGGCTACGAGGCAACGATCTGGCTGGGCGTCGTGGCGCCCAAGGGAACGCCGCCGGCAATCGTCGGCCGCTTGAACGCCGAGATCACCCAAATCGTGAGCCGTCCCGAGGTGCGCCGCGAATGGGCGGAGCAGGGCGCGATCGCGATGGTCATGACGCCCGACGCGTTCGGCAAATACATCGTCGACGACATCGCGAAGTGGGGGCGGATCGTCAAGGTTTCCGGCGCCAAGCCGGATCAATAGGCGCGCAGCCGCAGCCGGGCTAGGCTTGCAAGCCGACGGGGAACGAAGCGGTGTAACCCGGACCGTCCGGCTCAGCAGCGAGCAGTAACTGCCTGCCTCCATCGCGGAAGATCGCGTCTTCGTCGTTGCGCAACCACCGCTGTCCCCGGGCCGCGTACGGCTCCAGCGCGAAAACACGCGCGGCCAGCGCTTCGTCGAAATAGAGCTGCGAGGTGACCGCAAGGCGTGGCGCCGATGCCGGCGTGGGCCGGATCTTGAAGTGCAGGTGCACCGCCCGGCCGCCGTACCAGCCTGGAAAGATCGTCAGAAACCGTGCGGCCCCCGCGCCATCGGTGAGCTGGTAACCGCGCAGGAACTGCTGCCCGGCGGTCGACGCTCCGAAGCCACTGCCGCGCACGTCAGAATAGCGGCCTGTCGCATCGGCGTGCCAGACATCCACGCGCGCACCCGGCAGCGGCGCACAGCTCGTGCCGCTCAATTGCGACACCTGGAACGTGAGCCGCAATGCGACCCCCGCCCTGATCTCGCCGCTTCGCGGATCGGAGCGTATGTCCGACCGGTTGAGCGCTTCATCCACGAAAAAGGGGCCTTCGGTCTGCTCGGGGCGCGCGATGCACGCAGGCAGCGCGCCGCCGCTGGTCGACTGAGCGCAGCCCAGCCGCGGTGTCAGGCCGGCAGCCAGCGCCGCTCCCGAGGCACCGAGCAGCGCGAGGGCTTCGCGGCGCGAGAGCCGCCGCGCGCGGGCAGCAACAGAGGATCGCATCGAAGGCGACGAGTCGAGTGCCATACGACATGATGCGAGGACGCAGGTTCCGCTGCAACCGGCGGCGTGGCAGAATCGCCTCCGTGAGCTCGCAGGATATCGCCCTGCAACCGGCCTGCCGCAGCGACGCGTCCGCGATCGCTTCGATGTCGCGCGACCTCATCGAGGCTGGCCTCGGCTGGCAATACCGCAGCGAGCGAATCGGCCAGCTGATCGACGATCCCGAGACGGTCACGCTGGCCGCGCGTGACGGCGAGTGCATGATCGGTTTTGCGATCATGACCTTCGGCGCTGAGCGTGCCCATCTTGTGCTGCTCGCGGTGCGGCCTGCTTGTCAGCGGCGCGGCATTGCCCGGCGGATGGCGAGCTGGCTGCTCGCCTCTGCGGCAACGGCCGGGATCGCGTTGGTTCACGTCGAGCTGCGCGCCCAGAACGAAGCGGCGTACGCGTTCTACCGCTCGCTTGGCTTCGCCGAAACGCTCCGGCTGCCGGGTTACTACAAAGGACGGGAGACGGCGATCCGCATGATGCGGATGCTGCGCATTCCGGGCACGAGCCTACCGACTTGGCAGCCGCCGAGCCGCTTTTCGTAGACGCAAGCACCGCCATGGGCGGCGCGGGCCATTGCGCCGCCACGACCCCGTGACCATGGGCGGCGTGCGGGCGCTGACCCGAATGGCCGGACCGCGATCCGCGACCCGCGTCGCCTGCTGCTTCAGCCGCCGATGTGTACCTGGTAGAGCGCGCCGGTCGACATCGTGCACGTGCCGGTTCCCTGGTACGGCGTCGTCATGCGATAGCTGCAGTTCATGAACGTCCCGCGCGAGCCGTAGGCGTTGGCGACGCCACTGCGCTCGTCGCCGCGCACGCGGGTCGCTTCTCCCGACAACAGCTCACCGCGATAGTCGAGTTGAAAAACGCCCTTGCCAGTCATCATGTTCGTTACGGTGCCGGTGAGCATGCCGCCCTCCGCGGCGAGGTCGTTGGACGGGTAGAGGCGGGCGCGCAGAGCGGCAGGAATGGGCGCGCTCGGTGGCGCATAGGCGGGTGCCGGTACGGGGTAGGCAGCCGCGGGTGCCACGAGGGCGGGCACTGGCGCCGGATAGATGGGCGTCCCGTCCGGCGCGATGGGAACGACATAGCAGCCGCTGAGACCGGCGGCCGCCGTTGCGCCGGCCACCAGATCACGCGTCGAAATGTGCAACATGGGAAGGCTCCGTGGGGCGGGCAGATGCCCGCCGCAGCACTTTCGGAGTTCCCGCGCGGGTCGTCCAGCACGCCGCGGAAAGTGGCGCGCCGCGCTACCCGAAGTCGCAACCGCCGCTACGTCAGCGGCGCTTCTTCGCCTTCGTTTCAGCCCCCATTCCCGGGTGCAACAGCCGTCCCGCCGGGACTGGCGAGCGGTCGTCGCGCCGCAGCGCCCGAAACGCTCGCAGCTCCCACGGGCGTGTCGCCAGCAGTACGCTCGTTCCGTGCCGTTGCCCCAGCGGCAGCGCCCGGTCGTCGCGATGCATCTCGGCGAAGTCAGTCGCCACTGCGCGCAGTCGCGCGATCAGCTCGGCGGTGGACTTGGTCGACAGCATTCCGTTGAGGAACAGAAACAGCTCGTCGGAGCGATCGAAATGACTGCTCAGATACTCGGCCTCCACGCGCGAGCGGAAATAGCGCTGGAACGGGCCGTCGGGAAGCCAGGTCAACGCGCTGCCGATCAGCGGCCGGATGCGGTTGTCCGGGGCGAGGCCGATGATCCCTAGCTTGTCCAGTCGCGCCAGATAACCGATGCACTCGACGCGATCGATGCTGTAGGTGTCGACGATCTGCTCGAGCGTCCAGTTGCTGACCGCGCACAGGGCGACCAGGAACAGCTTCGGGTCGGAGACGATTTCTCTTTCCTGCGCTTCCGTGAGATGGGTCGCGCGCGGCTGTTCCTCCGCCAGTTCGCGCGCCAGTTCGGAGAAGTCGATGTCGATGACGCGGCACACGTCTTCGAGGCGCTGCAGTGTGAAATCCTGGCGCGAGAACATGCGCTTGACGCTGGCCTCGCTCAAGTGCAATCGGGCCGCCACCTGGGCGTATGTGACGCCGTGCGCCTTGAGGCGTCGCTTGAGCAGGTCGATGAGCGTGGCGACGGTCATGATCCGTGGCCGCCGCGGGCGCCGGTGGCGGCGATTACCTCGGCAGCGTCCTTGTGGCTGGCGCCGCGCCTTGGGCCCCGGCGCAGGAGGAGTGCCGAGGGGCAGGAGCGCGCCCGCGCCCCGCCTCGCTGCAGCGCTGTATTGCACTGCACAAATAATCCTTGACAATGACGGTTCGCCGTCTTAAACGTGCGTTGTGCAATGCAGCAATCCACGGCTCGGTGTAGCGCCGCGTATCAAGCCCGAGCCAGCGGAGGGGATCGGGTGGCGCTGTGCGGCAACGAATATTTCATGCGGTCAATTTCAACGAAAGGTATGAATATGCACAAGATCGAATCGCTCACCGAGATCTACCGGACCGGTTACGGCAATGCGGTCAAGCTCGCAGAGCTTTCGCTCGAGAAGATCGAGCGCTTGGCGAAGCTTAACCTGAACACCGCGAAGAGCGCACTTGTCGGCGGCGCGAAAAACGCCACCGCCATGGCCGGCGTCAAGGACGTGCCGTCGCTGCTGGCGCTGAATGCGGAAGTGACCGCAGCCGGCGTCGAAACCATCCTCGGATACTCGCGCGGCGTCTACGGCATCGGGTCGGAAGGGCAAGCGGCGTTCTCGGCGCTCGCCGAAGATGCCTGGGCCGCGTACGCCAAGGGTGTCTCCGCGTGGGTCGACCAGGCCGGCAAGAATGCGCCCGCTGGCTCGGAAGCCGCGCTGAACGTGCTCGAGACGACGCTTGCGGCGACGACGGCGGCTTTCGATCAATTCTCGAGGGCGACCAAGGAAGTGGTGAGCTTCGCCGACGCCGCCGCGCGTGCGGCGGCTGCCAACGCGGCGAGCATGGCCAAGACTGCGACAAGCTACAGCAAGGCCGCGTAGTTCGCGCTCTGGCAACCCCGGCCCCGCAGGCCTAGCCCGCGGGGCCGCTGGTCTTTGCAGCGCCGCGCGTACGGTTGCGGCCAGCGCACCGCCGGGACCCGGCGCCGGTTGCCGCTGGCCGGCGCCCGCCCGCTGCGCGCTCCCGCCCAAAGGCAAATGCAAAGCGTTGACGGCTCAGCCGTTTCGCCGTCGGGTGGCAAGGAGAGCAGCGCGAGCCGGGCGCTTGAATTATCCTTACCCGGATCGGACCGCAAGACCCCCCAATGTCGGAAACGCTTCTGCTCCTGCTGACCGCCGCTGCCGTGTGGTTTGTATTCGATGCGCTGCGCGCTCGCGAAGCCGCGATCCATGTCGCCCGGCGAGCGTGCAAGGACCTCGGGCTGCAGCTGCTCGATGACACGGTGCAAGGCGCGCGACTGCGCCTCGCGCGCGACGCCGACGGCATCGCTCGCGTGCGCCGAACCTTTGTGTTCGAGTTCTCCGAGGACGGCTTCGCCCGTCGCACGGGTTGCCTGGTGATGCTCGGCGCGCAGGTCGAATCGCTGCAACTCGAACCGTATCGATCCTGCTAAAGATGCGCGAGCAGATCCCGCGCTCCCGTGCTTTGCCAAGGTAGCCATGCGCGACAACCCGATCAAGCGGAAGCTGCAAAACGGCGGCACGGCAGCCGGCGCGATGGTGTTCGAGCTGCTGGCGCCGGGTCTGCCACAGATCTGCAGCAACGCAGGCGCAGAGTTTCTGCTCTACGACATGGAGCATACGGGACTCGGCTTCGAAACACTGAAGACGCAAATCGCGCTCTGCCGCGGGCTGGACCTCGTGCCGATGACGCGGGTTCCCCGCGGTGAGTACCACTTCATCGCCCGGGCGCTCGATATCGGCGTGCTCGGGGTGATGGTGCCGATGGTCGGCACCCGCGCCGAGGCGGAATATATTGTGTCCTGCACGCGCTATCCGCCGCAGGGACGCCGCGGCGCAGCATTCGGCTTCGCGCACGACGACTACGAGGGTGGCGACGTTGCGGAGAAGATCGCGGCGTTGCACGCGCGCACTTTGGTGATCGCCCAGGTCGAGACCGCCGAAGGCCTCGACAACGTCGAGGCGATCGCGGCCGTGCCGGGCATCGACGCGCTGTGGATCGGCCAGTTCGACCTCACCAATTTTCTGGGAATCCCCGGCAAGTTCCAGCATCCAACCTATCTCGCAGCCGTCGAGCGCGTACTACGCGCCTGCGCGACGCACGGCAAGACGCCGTCGATGCTTGCGATCGACGACGCGTGGGCGCGCGATTACGCCGCCCGAGGCTTCCGGCTGATGGCGTACGGCATCGACCAACTGTTGTTGCAGACCGCGCTCCGCCACGGGCTGGACGTGTTGCGTGCCGCGCTGGCTGCGCGAGGAAAACAACCATGACTGCTAAGTTTCGCGTAGGACTGACCCGGGACATTCTCGACACGCGCGGGGAACCCGCGTTCGGGCGCGCTGCGCTCGGCATCCTTGAGGCGGTGCCCGACATCGAATGGGAATATCTTCCGCAGGTAGTGTCCGCGATCGATGCCGAGCACGCCGCGCGGTACGACGCGCTCTACGTCAATATTGCGCGCGTCCCGGCGGCGGCCGTGGCGGGTCGCGACTGCCGCCTGCGCGTCGTCGCGCGACACGGCGTCGGCTACGATGCGGTCGACGTCCCGGCCATGACCAAGGCTGGCGTGATCGTGACCAACACGCCGACCGCAATGCCGCGACCGGTGGCGACCACCGCACTGACGTTTATCCTGGCGCTGGCCGGGAAGCTGTTCCTGAAAGACCGACTCACGCGCACGGGGCGCTGGCACGAGCGCATGGACAACATGGGGCGTGGGCTGACCGGGCGCACGCTCGGCGTCATCGGCGCCGGCGGCATCGGCCGCGAGTTGCTCCGCATGGCGCGCACGTTCGATTTGAAACTCGTTGCTGCCGACCCTTTCGCCAACGACATCGAGCTAGGCTATCTCGGCGCGCGCAAGGTCGCGCTCGAGACCCTGCTGCGCGAGGCCGACTTCGTCGTTGTCTGCTGCCTGCTTACTGACAGCACGCACCATCTGATCGGGGCGCGAGAGCTGGCGCTGATGCGCCCGGAAGCCTATCTCATCAACGTCGCGCGGGGGCCAATCGTCGACGAACAGGCGCTGATCGAGACGCTACGGGCGGGGCGCATCGCCGGCGCGGCGCTGGACGTATTCGAGCGCGAGCCGGTCGACCCCGCCAACCCGCTGCTGGCGATGGACAACGTGATCGTGACACCGCATTCGCTGTGCTGGACCGATGAGTGCTTTCACAACATGGCCTCGACCGGGCTGCGCAGCATCGTCGCGGTACACAGCCGTCGTGCGCCGGAGTTCGTCGTCGACCGCGAAGCCCTCAAGCACCCGCGCGTCCAGGCTTGGCTGCGCGCTGATTAGCGCGGGTGGCCCTCTTCGTGATGCTGGGCCTGCGGGTGCGGCGCGTTCTGCACATGCGCCTGCGGATGGGGCTGGCTTTGCACGCCCGCCGCATGCTGCGGTTGCCGTGCGGCCTGCGGATGCGCGCCCGCGGTCGTGCCCGCAACCTGCGACTTGTACGCCGCCGCCTTGGGCGTGGCCATCAGCGACGGGGTACCGCGGTTCACCGACGCGAGCTGCGCCCGATTGGTGCTCGCGAGTTGCTCGTGTCGTACCTGCAGCTGCGTCGCCGGCCGGTGCGTGTCGCGCTCGGCGAGGCGCTCCTCGGCCGTCGGCTGCGCCGCGAGGCCGCCGGTCCCGCCGTTGTAGCTCACCCGCGTCACCGCGGTATTCTGTGCGACAGCCTGGTTGTACGTGTTGTGAATGTTCGTCACATTGACGTTGGTCACTGCGGTGTTGTAGTTGAAGGAGCCGCGGTTCCAGTATCCGCCGTGATAGCCGACGCCAAAGTAGCCGAAGCCGTAGTTGATGCCGCCGTAGAAGCCCACGTGCGGTCCCCAATAGCCGCCGTGCCAGATAAACGCCGCGCCACCCCAGCCCCAGTATCCGGGAGTCCACAGTGCGCCGACGTAGGGCGCGAGCACCCACGTGCCGGGCACCCAGTAGTAACCGTCGCCACCGTAGGCCCAGTATCCGGGGGTCCAGATGTAGCCCGGCCCGGGAACCGGAGGCTGCACGTACACCGGCAGCGCCGGCGGTGCGATGTCCACCGATACGAAGACCGCGGCGGTGGAGGCCGCCGGTGCGACGAGTAGAGCCAGGACGAGCAAGAGCGAGCGAAGCAAGGACGTGCGCAAGCCGGCAGTTAGGGTCTTCATGGGCAGAGTCTCCGTTGAGGCGCTTGGTCCTGTAACGCCCGGGCGACGCGTCGCGTTGACGGGGAGGCGCGGATCGCAGTGCAACATGGACGCGTTATACAATGCGCGTCCGCGTCGCTGAACCATTCGATGTCCGCCGAATCCGCCATGCATTGCCAGGAACGCCTCGGCGCGCTGTCGCGCGAGGTGCTGCGGGGTCTGCGGCGCGGAATCGAAAAGGAAAGCCTGCGCGTGCGACCCGACGGAGCGCTGGCCACGACGCCGCATCCGGCCGCGCTGGGATCTGCGCTCAAGCACCCGCATGTCACCACCGATTTCAGCGAGTCGCAGCTCGAGCTCATCACCGGCGTGCACACCCACGCCGAATCCTGCCTGAAGGAGCTGACCGAGATCCATCAGGTCGTCTATCGCACGATCGGCGACGAGCTGCTCTGGGGCGCCAGCATGCCCTGCCGGCTACCCGCCGATGACGCCATTCCAATCGGCCGCTACGGCACCTCCAACGTCGGCCGCGCCAAGACCGTGTATCGCACGGGACTTTCGCATCGCTATGGCCGGCGCATGCAGACGATCTCCGGCATCCACTACAACTTCTCGCTGCCCGATGCGCGCTCCAACGAAGACTACTTCGCGCTGATCCGCAACTTCCGCCGCCACTCCTGGCTGCTGCTCTACCTTCTTGGCGCCTCGCCTGCGGTGTGCTCGACCTTCGTCGCCGGGCGGGCCCACGAGTTGCAGCGTTTGAGCGGCGACACACTCTATCTGCCGCATGCGACATCGTTGCGCATGGGGCGCCTGGGCTACCAGAGCGACGCGCAGTCCGCGCTCGCGGTGAGCTACAACGACCTGCGCAGCTACGCAGCCTCGCTCGAGGAGGCGCTCACCAAGCCGTATCCGCCGTATGAGGCAATCGGCATCCGCGACGGCGACGGGTACCGGCAGCTCGCCACGAGCCTGCTGCAGATCGAAAATGAATTCTACGGCACCATTCGCCCCAAGCGCGTCATCCGGCCGGGCGAGCGCCCACTGCACGCCCTGCGCGATCGCGGCGTCGAGTACGTCGAGGTGCGACTGCTGGACCTCAACCCCTTCGAGCCGATCGGGATCAGTGCTGCTACGGCGCACTTTCTCGACGTATTCCTCCTGCACTGCCAGCTCTGCGACAGCCCGCCGGACACGCCGCAGGAACTCGCCGACATCATAAGCAACAAGCAGCACGTCGCCGCGCGCGGCCGCGAGCCGGGCCTGCGGCTCAGACGCAACGCGCGAAAAGTCGGACTTGTCGAGTGGGGCAGCGAGGTACTCACCGACTGCGCGCCGATCGCGACGGCGCTCGATCAAGCCAATGGTGGCTCCGCGCATCGCGATGCGCTCGCCGCGGCGGTCGCGGCGCTGCGCGAGCCTGGTTTGACGCCCTCGGCACGCGTGCTCCGCGCGATGGAAAGCCACGGCAATTCCTACGTCGCCTTCGTTCTGGCGCAATCGCGCGCGCATCGTGAGGCAATTCTTGGCTTGCCACTGTCCCCCGAAGTCGCGCAGCGTTTCGCGCGCCTGGCCGAAGAATCGGTTGCCGAACAGCGCCGGATCGAGGCGGCCGACACGGTCCCCTTCGAAACGTACCGACAGCAGTACTTGTCTCCAGTGCGTCTGAACCGGTAAGCGAGGCAACCAAGCGCTGCGGGGGCGCGGCGAACGCGTGCAGCGGGGAAACGGGCCACGGAGGAGTGGAGCACTGCTCCCGGGCCATCGAGGCCAATGACGAGCTTCCCGAACGGGCGGCCGAGCGCGACGAAGTCCCACCCACTATTCGACAACTCTGCGCCGCGCCGCCTTCACCAGCCCGCGCCTGACCTTGCTGTCGACGCGACGGCGTTGCGAGCCCTTGGTCGGCCGCGTCGGCTTACGCCGGGGTCGTGCGGCAGTCGCGTTGTCGACCAGCGCCTGCAGGCGTGCCAGCGCGTCCTCGCGATTCCGGTCTTGGCTGCGATAGCGCTGGGCCTTGATAATTATCACGCCATCGGCGGTGATGCGCTGATCCTTGTGCGCGCAAAGGCGCTCCTTCACCGGTTCCGGCAATGACGATGCGCGAACGTCAAAGCGCAGATGCACGGCACTTGCGACCTTATTGACGTTCTGCCCACCCGCGCCTTGCGCGCGAACGGCAGTCCACTCGACTTCGTCCAGGTCGATCGAGGTCATTGGGCGGGAAATTCGCCTGCGTCGCCTGCGTCAGAGCTCAGCACGCAGCCGATGCGGAGTTTCCCGCCTGGGCCTGTCGCGGTCCTGTTGATGGGGTTCCATCAGGCGATGGTCGATGTTGCCGTCGTTCGCCGACAGCGGACGGTTATTGTTTCTCCACGACCACGCGGCCCTGGCTGTTGAGGAAAACGTGGTAGCGGTTGCCATCCTTGCATGACGCGATGTGGTCGCTGTCACCTTGCGTCGTGACGCGGATCACTTCCCCGCATGGCAAACCCTGCAACGTAATTACGGTGAACAGATCCTTCCGGGTCGCTGCGTCATCGGCAGCGAGGCAAGGCGCGGCAATGAACGCAACCGTCAACAGCGACAGAGGCCGACCCATCAAACTCTTGCTCATTGCTCCTCCTGCTTGGAATCAGATCGTTGCGAACTTTGCCGGATCCGAAAGAATGCCCCAGATCGCTTCGCGCGAGGCGACGATCGCGGCGGCCAGCGAGGGATCGCTGTCCTGCAGGAGCGAGAGCACCTTGAGGACCAGCAGATCGTACGGCCGCCGGAGCTCGGCGAGAGTGGTCTTAAGCTTGCCCGCATAGAAAGCGCGGAACTGATTGAGTAGGTCGTCGACCTGGTTCTTGAGCGCGATCTTGGTCATCACGCCGATCGCCTTGGTCTGCTTGAGTTCCGTCTCGAGCGATTGCAAGTCCAATGTCGGCGGCGTCGGCTTTGCGGTGCCCACCGAACCGGTTGCTTTTTTTGCCGGCTGCGCCCCGGGCACGGGAGCTCCGGCAACCGGAGCTGGAGTCTTGGTCGCTGGCGGGGCAGCCGGGGGTCGCGCGGTCACAGCCGCAGCTGGGGCACTCTCCATTGCGGCGGGCGGAGGCGCTACCGGCGCTCCCGTCGCGGCATCGGCTTGCGGCGCCCCCGACTGCGGCGCCGCAACCGGCGGGGCGGGTTTTATAGCGCCGCAGGCGACCATCAGGGCGACGACGAGCAGTGCGCCGCCGTGCGCCGCGCGCGCTGACAGTCGTCCGGCATGACGTTCAACCGCGCTGTTGCGCATGAGACTTCCAATCGCCGCGCGTTGCATCCGTTCCCGGGTAGCGGCTGACCGGCCGCTCCCCGGCGAAGCCTTAGGGGCGGCTCGTCCTGCGGGCGTCGATGAGCGCGAGGCAGCCGCAGGTTGCCGCGTAGGCGAACGCGGTCCAGTGCCAATGCGCAAGAAACAGCGCGCCGAGGACGCCGAGGTCGTACACCATTGCGCAAAGCGGTGGGACTGCGTTCGGCGCGGTGCGGCGCGCGGCGGCGCCGTCGGAGGTGACCCACACCGCTTTCACGAGCAGCCACCAGACCACCGCGGCCAGGGCGTACTGGATCCAGTCGACCTGGTCGACCAGGGCTAAATACAGCGCAGCGGCGAATGCGCCATTGCCAACAATCCACTCCAGGCGGCGATCCATTGCGGCTCCCGGTGCCAAATTCCCGGGTGGGATGCTACCACTGCCCGAAGGTTTGTAGGCGAAACGCCTACACATACTCGCCATTTTGGGGCCGCCAGCGGCAAGGGCCGGATCCGGGGCAGGGCGGGCATGACCGGGGCCGTGCCGCGGCGAACTGGGCGCGGCTCGAGCGCTGCGGCGCAGCGAGGCTCTACGGTGAGGGCAATCGCCGCAAGCCTGCGGGAATCATCCATCGCTCGCCGCAGCGAAACCCGCCTTCGATCAGCAGCGCCAGCGCCGCGGCCGGAATCGCGCCGGCAAGCAGCAGCCCGTGGTCGTTGAGCGCGAGTCCGGTGACGATCCGCTCGCCGTAGCCGCCCGCACCGATGAACGCGGCAATCGTGGCGGTGCCGACGTTGATGACCGCCGAAGTCTTGACGCCGGCGACGATGGTCGGGGCGGCGAGCGGCAGCTCGATCCTGCTCAGGATCGTGGCCGCGCGCATGCCCAGCGACTGCGCGGCCTCTGTCATGCCCCGGGAAATTTGGGTGAGGCCCGCGTGCGTGTTGCGCACGATCGGCAGCAGTGCGTACAGCGCGAGCGCAATGAAAGCAGGCACCGCCCCGATGCGGCCGGTCAGCGGAATGAGTACGGCCAACAGGGCGAGCGAGGGAATCGTCTGCACGACCCCCGTCGCGCCCAGGATCACGCCTTCGGTCGCGGGCCGCTTCGCGGCCAGAATGCCGAGCGGAATGCCAATCACGATGCTGGCCGCAAGCGAGACGAACACCAGTGCGCAATGGGTGAGCGTGAGCTGAGCGAAGTCCGGCCCGAAGAGCTTGCTCCAGAAATCTCCCGCAGCAACCGCTTTCGCCGCCGCGGCCGAGCCCGGACCGGTACGTTGCGCGACGAAGGCCGCCGCGATCGCGGCGAAGTCCTTGCCGTCCAGTTCGGCGGCGGCGTTCATCTTGCGCATGGTGGGGTCGTCGATCGCGCCTTCCAGCCGCGTGAGCGCAGCCCAGGCCTTCGGCAATCGCTGCGGCAAGTCGGCGCGATAGAGCAGCACCGCGTCGTAGCGCGGAAAATAGCCGCGATCGTCCGCGAGCACCGTAAGGCCATACTTGTCGAGCTTGGCGTCGGTCGAGTAAATGTCGATCGCGTCGACCTGCTGCTGGGCGATGGCCTCGTAGGCGAGGCCGTGATCGAGGCCGCGCGGCGTGGCGAACGGCAGCGCGTAGGCACGCTGCAACCCCGGCCAGCCGTCGGCACGGCCGATGAATTCCTGCGACAGCCCCAGCCGCAGCCCGGGATGTGCCTTGAGGTCGGATAGATTGGCGATGTTGTCGCGGCGCGCATCCTCGGCGCGCATCGCGATAGCGTAGGTATTGTTGAAGCCGAGCGGAACGCCCACAGCGAGTCCCATCGCGCCGAGCTTGGCGTTCAGGTCGGCCAGCGGAGGCACGACGTCGAGCTTTAGGATTTCCTTGGCAATCGTGCCGGTGTATTCGGGATAGACGTCAATGCTGCCCGTGGTGAGCGCGTTGAGCACGATTGCAGTGTTGCCCAATCCGCGGCTGTGTGCTGCGGTCGTCTCGCCCGCAGTCTCCGCCGTTTGCTTGATGATCTCGCCGAGGATGTAGGACTCGGTGAAACGCTTGGAGCCGACGTGCAGGGTCGCAGCCGCAATCGCGGTTGCGCTCGCTGCGCAAACGAGGGCACCCAGCAAGATGCCGACTGGACTCTTCCCCCACATGGCCGCTCCCCAATCGCTGCTGCGAATGGCTTCCCTCGGTTTCAAGCATGATACGCCGCGGCCGAACGGGTTCAGTCCCCGGCCGCAGCCCCCGAGAATCGACTAAGCTTGCAGGCCTTGCCCGAAATTTTCCCTCGATGCCGCCTTATCCGCACCTGCTGGCGCCGCTGGACCTCGGCTTCACCACGCTGGCCAACCGGGTCCTCATGGGCTCCATGCATACCGGACTCGAGGAGGCGCCGGACGGTTTCAACAAGCTCGCGGCGTTTTACGCGGCGCGGGCGAAGGGTGGCGCGGGACTGATCGTCACCGGTGGCATCGCGCCCAACTTCGCCGGACGGCTCGAGCCGCGCGCAGCGCAGCTCTCCTTTCCGTGGCAGACCGGCAAGCATCGCATCGTCACCAGCGCGGTGCATGCCGCCGGCGGCAAGATCGCGCTGCAGATCCTGCATGCGGGACGCTACGCGTATCACCCGCTGTCGGTCGCGCCGTCGTCGGTCAAGTCGCCGATCACGCCGTTTCGCCCCCGCGCGCTGACCCGCTGGGGCATCCGGCGCACGATCGCCGCGTATGCGCGCTGTGCGCGGCAGGCGCAGCAAGCAGGCTACGACGGCGTCGAGATCATGGGGTCGGAAGGCTATCTCATCAACCAGTTCGTCGCGCCGCAGACCAACCATCGCCGCGACGAATGGGGCGGCTCGTTTCTCAACCGGATCCGCTTTCCGCTGGCAATCGTGCGCCGCACGCGCGACGCGGTCGGACCGAGGTTCATCATCATCTACCGCCTATCCATGCTCGATCTCGTCGAAGGCGGCAGCACCTGGGACGAGATCGTCGCGCTCGCCCAGGCGGTCGAGACGGCGGGCGCGACGATAATCAACACCGGCATTGGCTGGCACGAAGCGCGCATCCCGACCATCGCGACCATGGTGCCGCGCGCGGCATTCGCGTGGGTGACGCGCCGCCTCAAGGGCGACGTGCGGATTCCGCTGATCACCACCAATCGCATCAACGATCCCGCCACCGCCGAAATGCTGCTGGCGCGGGGCGACGCGGACATGGTGTCGATGGCGCGGCCATTTCTCGCCGACCCGGAATTCGTGAAAAAGGCGGCGGAGAACCGCGCCGACGAGATCAACACCTGCATCGGCTGCAACCAGGCGTGCCTCGACCAGATTTTCGAGCGGCAGACGGCGACCTGCCTGGTCAATCCATACGCCTGCCGCGAAACGGAACTGAAGCCCACGCGCGCGCTGAAGACAAGAACGGTCGCAGTCGTCGGCGCGGGACCGGCGGGGATGGCCTGTGCGGTGACGGCGGCGGAGCGTGGCCACAAGGTGACGCTGTTCGAAGCGGCGGCACAGATCGGTGGCCAGTTCAATCTCGCCCGTCGCATTCCTGGCAAGGAGGAGTTCGCCGAGACGCTGCGCTATTTCCAGACGCGGCTGGAGAGGCTTGGCGTCGAGCTGCGTCTGAATCGTCGCGCCGGCGTCGCCGATCTGCGCGGATTCGACGCCGTGGTCTTGTCGACCGGCATCGTGCCGCGGCGTCCTTCCATTCCCGGTCTGGATCACGCCAAGGTTGCCGGCTATGTCGAGATTGTCGAGGGGCGCATAAGCGCCGGCCGGCGAGTCGCCCTCATCGGCGCCGGCGGCATCGGCTTTGACGTGGCGGAGCTGCTCACGGCTGGCAGCGCCGTCGACGGCCGCCTGAGCGACGGCCGCGCCGATGATCGGGCAATCGCGGCGTTTCGCGACGAGTGGGGAATTGACAGCGAGTACGCCAGCCGCGGCGGACTGAAGCCGGCACACGACGCCCCGCCGCTGCGGGAGCTGTGGCTTTTGCAGCGCAAGAGCGCGAAGGTCGGCGAAGGGCTGGCGAAGACCACTGGCTGGATCCGTCGCACTTTGTTGCGCCGACGCGGCGTGAAGATGATGGCCGGCGTCGAGTACGTGCAGATCGACGACGCCGGGCTGCACATCAACGCCGATGGCAAGCGGCAGCTGCTCCCGGTGGACACGGTGGTGGTCTGCGCCGGGCAGGAGCCGCAGCGCGAGCTGGTCGCCGACCTCGAGGCGGCGGGAATAAAGCCCAGCCTGATCGGGGGCGCGGACGTCGCCGTGGAGCTCGACGCCCGACGCGCGATCGACCAGGGGACCCGAGTCGCGCTCGCCCTGTAGGCCCCCGGCCGCGCTGTGGGTCAAGGGGCGCAGAAACGGCGGCGCCGGCAAGCGGCGCGGACGCAGTTTTTGCCGCAGCGTACCGCGACTACTCGGTGACGATGGCGAAGCCCACCGCGTCCAGATCGGCCAATCCAGCTTCGCCTCGAAACTCGATATAGCCGACGAGCGACAGCAGCAGTGCGATCCACAGCGCCACGACGGCCATCCGCAGCCGGTGGCGATAGCGCTTCGTGTTTTCGATAGGGCCCGGCGAAGGCCGCGAACCCCTGCCGCTCGCGGCGCGCGGGTGGCACGGCCTGCCCGTGACACCGCGCGCAAGCCATTGCCGCGCTCGCGTCCATCCGCCGCCGCGTCCGATCTTGTACGACGCGAGCAATGCTAATGCTCCGGCGAGTTGGGCTAAGTCCTCGATGATGTCCGTGCCCGTCAGCAACCTCTTGCCAGCCCAAACGAATGCCGAAACCTCCGCAAGGGCCATGCCAAGTCGGGGCCGGAAAGCATCTCTTTAAAAAACAGATCTTTATCGAGCTATACCGGTGCGTGCGGCTCTGTGCCCTGCCTTGCTGCAGTGCAATAGGCGGTGATGCCGCACCAATCCGGTTCGCGTTCGCGCGAGTCACGCTGCCGGTGGGGGCGGGGTCACTCCCACGCCGACAGATCCGGCCGGCGCAGATGCCAGTCGGTCATCGATTGGAACGCGCGCCCGAGGCGCAATAGCGTCGCATCGGCGAACGCCCGGCCGATCAACTGCATCCCGATCGGCAAACCGCCGGTCGACGCTCCTGCCGGCAGCGACAAGCCGCAGGCGCCGAAATAATTGACCGCGCGCGTGAACGTGGCGTGCGGTGAGGTCGCCTCGTCGACGTCGGCAATCGGCAGCGCGGTGATGGGCAGCGTCGGCGTCAACAGTGCGTCCCGGCCGTGCATCCATTCGTCGAAGTCGGCCGCGGTGCGTTTTCGCGCTGCGAGTTCAGCGCTGTAATCGGCGGCGCTGATTGCCTTGCCGGCAAGGGTTCGCTGGCGCACCCAGGGGTCGATCTCGAGCGCCTCGTCCTCGATATACGCGCGGTGCAACGCATAAGCCTCTGCTGCAATGATCTTGCCGGTGCGCGTCGTCACGTCCTCGAGATCGAACGGAATGACCGCCTCCTCGACGTCTGCGCCGAGGGTGCGCAGCGTCGCGATCGCGTCCGCGCGGGCGGCGAGCACATCCGGCAGGGCCGGCCACTGAAATTGCTCGACCGCAAGCGCCGTGATGCGGACATCACGCAGGTCACGCCCGGCGGCGCGCACGGCCGACCAATCGATTTGCGGCGCCGAGAGCGTCGCCGGATCGCGCGGATCGGGACCCGCCATCGCGCCGGCGAGCAGTGCCGCGTCGTCGACGCTGCGGGCGAGCGGACCGAGCGAATCGAGCGTCGTCGCCAGCGGAAACACGGCATGCAGGCTGATGACGCCATAGGTTGGCTTGAATCCGGTGATCCCGCAGAGCGCGGCGGGGATACGGATCGATCCGCCGGTATCGGAGCCGATCGCGGCGGGCGCGAGCGCCGCCGCAACCGCCACAGCGGAGCCGCTGGAGGACCCACCCGCGACGCGGTGCAGCGACGTATCCCACGGGTTCCATGGCGCGCCCAACGGCGCATTGCGGCCCCAGGCGCCGAACGCGAACTCGACCAGGTGCGTCTTGCCCAGCGGAATCATTCCGGCCGCAATCAGGCGCTGGGCAGCGGTCGCGGTGTCTGTGGCAACGCCATGGGGGCGGGTCTTCGAACCCGCACCGGTGACGCGGCCACGAATGTGCAGCAGGTCCTTGATCGCCAGGGGCAGACCGTGCAGCGGGCCGAGTGGCGCGCCCCCATGGCGTTCACGATCGGCGCGCTCGGCCGCCGCCAGCGCGCTGTCGCGATAGACATCGACGAAGGCGTGCAAGCGATTGTCGAGCGTGGCAATGCGGCTGAGATAGGCCGCGACGATTTCGCGCGCCGATACCGCGCCCCGCGCGAGCAAATGCGACAGCTCCGTCAGCGACTGCCAATGCAGATCGGGTTCCACTCAATACCGCCCGCGCTTCTCCGCCGTCGGTGCCCGGCGCACCTTCACCTCGCGCTTGAGGTTGAGTTCCCATGCGGCGTCGACACGACGGGCTTGCGATGCGTCGACGTTCTTGCGGGTGGTCTCCTCGGCGAGCTCGAGCTGCGGATGCCAGACCCGCAGCGCATACAGGCGTGGCGGCAGGTTGGCCAGAAGGGCCTTCCCGTCGCTGCCGGTCTTGGCAAAGTAAGGCGACTCCGAGACGTACACGTACCCGATCATCCAGTCGTGGATGTTGCAACCGAGCACGACCACGCCGGGCTTGTCGAACACGACTGGCGCCGCGGGCACGCCGGCGTAAAGAGGCAACTCGAAGCGCTTGGCCGGCGAGAACGAGTACACCTGGTGCCGCACGTTGTCATGATTTGGGAAGGTCACCGCGGTGCCGACGAGAATCGCGGTTACCCGGGGAACGAATTCCTTGTCAACCTGGTCGACGATCACCCCGCGCGGGTGGTCGGTAGACTTCGCGGGCGGACGGAGGTTGCCGTCCGCGGGCACGGCGACGACAACCGCGTCGGCGACGGGTTTTCCCAGTTCGTCGGTCACCGACACGGCGATCTCGGCGGTCTGCGCGTGGGCTGCACCGGTCGCGAGCAGGCCTACCGCACAAAACGTCAACATGCGCATGAGTAGCAGCTCCTTCAGTACCGCCACACGAACACGGCATTCGCGCTGCGGCTGCGATAGACGATGCCGCCCGCGGCGGCGGTGCGCTCGTCGGCGTACGCGAGATTGAACGATGACCGCTCGTCAAGCGCCCAGCTGGCGTTGATGCTCGCGGTGTCGGTCGTTCCGCGCAAACGGTAAGCAAAGAAGTCGGGTCCGAATGTCGGATCCGCCGCAATCGCGGAGGAGACAAGAAAGATTTGCGCATCAGGCCGCGTCGACGCGACAACGTCGCCGCGGCGCACGGCCAACTCGGCGCCGAGTTGCAGTCGATCGCTGATCGCGTAGCCCGCGCGAACATGGGCGTCCAGTCCGCGCAGATCGAATACCTCGCCGGAGATGCCGGGCACAACCGGGATGTTGTTTTGCGCATAGCGCCGCTGGTAGGCCGCACCGAATGCGGCGTCGAAGTCCGCCGTGAAGCGCTGGCCCAGCTCGGCGAGCAGCGTGACGCGGTCGCTGTCGCGGATGTTGCCGCGATAGTCGTCATGCGCGGCGGTTGCGGAAAGCAGGATCCACGGCGCGGCGTAGCCGAGCCCGAACTTATGTCGGTACGCTGCGGTACCGGCAACTCCCAGCACATTGAGACCGTGGAAGCGGCCATAGAGCTCGCTGCGGGCACCGGCACTGAGGGTCAGGCCGTCGGCGCCGCCCAACGCCTGATACGACCCGGCCGCGGCGTTCAGCATGAGCGCGGTGTCCGCACGGACGTCCGCGCGCTCGTAGGCGCGATTCACATTGCTGTCGTAAACGGCTCCCGCGTCGGCATCGAGCTGCCATTCGGCGCCGGCCGACGTGCTGGTGCCGGCGAGCAGGAGCGCGATGGTCGCGTGGCGGGCACAGCAGGAGAAGGAAAAAAAGGTCATCGGCCGTTGGCGGCACAATTCCGGGCAACTCTATAGCACGACGGCAAGGAACTTGCTTGACAGTAGATTCCGGTACGGCTCGAAGCGCACACGTGCGTGTCAGCAACGCGGGGCGGGGATTCAAGAAGTGGCTTACCTTCTGCAACCCATTGATTTACGGAAACTAAAACCGTTACCCGGGGGGGCGCTGCTCGCCTGCGGCGGACTTGCCGCGGACGCGGCATCAACCACACAACCGCGCTGCGTCGCGCCAAGTGCCGCCACGCGGCACCGGCGCCAACAGCGCGGCGCGCACTTTCCTTCCCATGCAACCACGTAGCCTTCAGACTCGGATCATTGCGCTGTTCGTGCTCCTGATCGTCGTGGTGCAGGTCGGCGGCTTCGTCCTGATCAACACCGTGGGCATGGCGTCGGCGCGCAAGACGGCGGGAGACGAGCTTGCCGCCGGTGCCCGCGTGTTCGATCGTCTGCTCGAGCAGGATACGCAGCGCCTGGCGCAGGGTGCGCGACTGCTTTCGGCCGACTACGCGTTTCGCGAAGCGATCGCGACCAGGGATGCGGAGACCATCACGTCGGTGCTTGCCAATCACGGCGAGCGGATCAATGCCGACGTGATGATGCTGGTCGGCCTCGACCAGCGCGTGATCGCCGACACGCTGGGCGCTACCACGGGGACGACGTTTGCGTTTCCAGCCCTGCTCGCCCGGGCCGAATCCGCGCAACAGGGCGCCGCAATGGTACTGATAAACGGCCGGCTCTACGAGCTCGCACTGGTACCGGTGCTCGCGCCGTTGCCGATCGCATGGGTCGCGGTCGGCTTCAGCGTCAACGATGCGCTGGCTGACGACTTGTACCGGCTGACCGGATTGCAGGTCTCTTTCTTAAGTCGCCAGGGCAACGATGCCTGGCGCGTGCAGGCGAGTACGCTGCTCGAATTCGATCGCGGGAACCTGCCCCAGGAGTTGGGCGCGAACGCATTCGCAGGCGGCGCTGACGCGGCCAACCCAGCGAGCAACGACGTCGCGGTGACTCGCGTGCTGCCGCTGCCGGCGCGCGCCGGTGAAACGGTTGTCGCCGTGTTGCAACGACCGCTGTCTTCGGCGCTCGAGCCTTTCCACCGCCTGCAGCGGCAGCTCGCGCTCATTTCACTGCTTGCCGTCGTCGTTTCCGTCATCGCCAGCCTGATGATCGCGCGCGGCATCGTGCGGCCGGTGCGTGAGTTGGCTCGAGTCGCCCGCCGCATCGCTGCCGGGAACTACTCGGCTATTCCGGCGACCCCCCATGCCGACGAGATCGGCGCGCTGGCCAGCGCTTTCCGCACCATGCAGGATGGCCTCGTCGCGCGCGAATCGCGCATCATGGACCTCGCGTATCGTGACGTGCTGACGGCGCTGCCGAATCGTGCGCTCTATGCCGAGCGCCTTGACCATGCGCTGGCATCGGGCGCGCGGATGGGCACGCGGCTCGCGGTGCTGCTCATGGATCTCGACCACTTCAAGGATGTGAACGACTCGCTCGGGCACCCGATTGGGGACATGCTGCTGTGCGAGGTCGCGGCCCGGGTCCAGTGCGCCGTGGGCCGGTCGGCCACGCATACGGTTGCGCGCCTCGGCGGGGACGAATTCGCGATCCTGCTGCCCGAGGCCACTGCCGCCGACGCGGAGCGCGTTGCCGCCGACATTGTGCGTGCCCTCGAGGAGCCGATGACGCTCGACGGACACCTGGTCGATGTGCGGACCAGCATCGGCATCGCCGCCTACCCTGAGCATGGCCAGGAAAGCGCGACGCTTCTCCGCCGTGCCGACATCGCGATGTACGCGGCCAAGCGCAAGAATCTCGGCATCGCCATGTGGGACGAGCGTTACGATCAGCACAGCAGCGAGCGCCTGTCGCTGATGACCGATCTGCGCAAGGCCGTCGACAACAATGAGCTCGAGCTAGTCTATCAACCCAAGATTCCGCTCGGCACTGCCCACGAGAACTATGTCGAAGCGCTGGTGCGATGGCGGCACCCTACACGCGGGGTCGTGCCGCCGCTGGACTTCATTCCGTTCGCCGAGCACACCGGCTACATCAGGGCCATTACCGGATGGGTGCTCGCCCACGCGGTGGCGCAGTGCGCCGCTTGGCGCGCCGAAGGGTTGGCGATGAACGTTTCGATCAACCTGTCGGCACGCGATCTCATGGATACGGAATTGCCCGAGCGCTTTGCCGCGCTGCTGACGCAGAGCTTCTGCGCCGCGCGCTGGTTCACACTCGAGATCACCGAAAGCGCGATTCTGGATGACCCCGCGCACGCGATCGAGAACCTGAAGCGGCTGCACGCACTCGGCTGCCGCCTGGCGATCGACGACTACGGCACCGGTTATTCATCGCTCGCCTACCTGCGCCACCTGCCCGTGCACGAGCTCAAGATCGACAAGACCTTCGTCATGGGCATGGCCAGCGATCGAGGCGATGCCGTCATCGTGCGCTCGACCATCGACCTTGCGCACAACTTGGGCCTGGCCGTGGTTGCCGAGGGGGTTGAAGACGAAGCGACCTTCGAACAGCTGCGCGCCTTGGGGTGCGACATGGCGCAGGGGTACTGGCTTAGCCGACCCCTCGGCGCGGCTGAGTTGTCGGCATGGATGCGGGGCTCGGTATGGACCCGCGCGGTCCCAGAGGGCAGGGGCTTGCGCCTGGTCGGATAGCGCCGGGCGCGGCTGCCCGAGATCCGTACCGGCCGGCCAACCTAGAAGTCGCAAGCTTTTCCGCATGGCAAGAAGCCTGCTCGCGGCAAGCCTCATCTATTCCTCTCCAATGCTTGCCAAAGCCACAATCAGGGTGGCCAATCTGTATTGTGCAATGCATCATTCGGTAAAGGTTCCATCGTAGAAATCAATGTTAATCATCGGATTATATGATTAGATTTGCGAACGATGGCGAGCTACTTTGCCATGCTGCATTGCAGCAACATTAGCGCCATGCAAGGCAAATCGTCGTGGCTCGCTAAGCTAATTATCCAGTCATTTCAGGGCCTTGGAGCTTGGCTCTGGCGGCGGGTGAAATCGCGTGACTGACGTGGGTTAGCTGCCACTTACTCTCAATAATGGCGTCGACTTCGGGCCACCCGGAGTCGACTCGGGACCTATGACAACTGCAATCCTGCAAACCCATTCTCCGCCCCTGCCGGCGCGCAAGCCCATCGGTCTTGCGCTCCAGGGCGGGGGATCCTGGGGTGCCTATACCTGGGGCGTACTCGATGCGCTGCTCGCCAGTCGCAGCGTCAGCATCGCGCAACTCTCCGGGACGAGCGCCGGCGCGCTCAACGCCGCGATCGTGGCGAGCGCGCTCGCGCAGGGAACGCCGGCGCGGGCACGCGAATCGTTGCGCTCGTTCTGGCTGCGGATTGCGCGCCCGGCG
>DASZIB010000091.1:0-37688 GCA_035937415.1 Edaphobacterium sp. (SeqCode)
CAACTCGTTCGTTCGGACAAAGCAATAGAGCAGCCCTTCGATAGCGAGGCGCGTTTGCAACGTCGCTCCGGATTGGTCGATGGCGTCTAGCAACGACGGCAGCTCAGAGAACGGGATCGATGGGTAGTGCCTTACCTTCCGGGTCTTCAACGCCCCGCGTAGGTCTTGGGATGGATCGCGCTCCGCACGTCCGATCGCGACGGCATAGCGGAAGATCATGCCACAACGTTGCTTTACCTTCCGCGCTTGCTCCAGCGCGTTCCGCCTTTCCATCTTGCGCAGCGTGGCGAGGAGTTCCGGCGGCGTGATCTCGTCTATCGGACGTGAACCCAGCTCCCGAAAGACGTTGTCCGCGAGCGAAGTCAACACCTTGTTCGCGTGACCGGGTGACCACGCATGAACCATCTTCCCGTGCCATTCACGGGCGACAGCTTCGAACGTATTCTTGCCACGCACCCGAGCGGCAACACGATTCGCCTTTCGCGCAGCGCTAGGATCAACACCCTCGCTCAGATCCCGTCGCGCTGCATCGCGAACTACGCGAGCGTCGGCGAGTTTTGTGATAGGGTATACACCGATGGCGAGCACTTTCTCGCGCCCGGCAAAACGGTACTTCCAGCGCCAATACTTTGCTCCCGATGGAGCAACGAGGATGTACATTCCTCCTGCATCGGCAAGCTTGTATTGCTTGGACCTCGGTCTGGCGTTGCGAACCGCCGTGTCAGTCAAGGCCACTTAGATACCCCCACCCCATATTTTGGTACCCCCAAAGATACCCCCAAATACAACCGGCTGCAAACGCATCTACGTGGACTTACCTGGAACAGGCGGAGGCAAAAAAGCCAGCATTAACGCTGGCTTAGGATATTAGACTGGATTGCCTTGGACGTTGCTGGAATGTTATCATGGTGCCCAGAAGAGGACTCGAACCTCCACAGTGTTGCCACCGCTAGGACCTGAACCTAGTGCGTCTACCAATTCCGCCATCTGGGCAAGCGTGCAATTCTAAGAGCGAGCCTCTGCGTTGTCAAAGAACCTGCGCCGAAAAGACTCCGCCATCACACCCGGCGCGCTGACGCGATCAGCGCGGCCGCGGCGCGGCGACGTGGACATTCCAACGCGCGAGCGCATTCTGGAATTCCTGCGCGAGCGCGGCACGCCGATGCGTGCCGACGAGCTGGCCGCCACGTTGCGCGTCCACGGCGTGGCGGAGCGTGAGGCTTTCGCGGGACGGCTGGCCGCGATGGAGCGTGACGGCCAGCTCATGACCAATCGCAAGGGCGAGCTGTGCGTAGTGGCCAAGCTCGACTTCGTGACCGGCACGGTCCAGGGTCATCCCGACGGGTTCGGTTTTCTGCTCCCCGACGACGGCAGCCCCGACCTGTTCCTGCCGCCGACGGAAATGCGCAAGGCGTTGCACGGCGACCGGGCGACGGCGCGACAGGTCGGCGTCGACCGGCGCGGCCGGCCGGAGGGAACGATCGTCGATGTGCTGGCGCGCGCCAACCGCGAGATCGTCGGCAGGCTCTACGAGGATCGCGGCATCTGGTTCCTGGTCGCGGAGAACAAGCGCATCAATCAGGACATTCTCGTGCCGCCGGACCTGCGTGGCGACGCGCAGCCGGGCCAGGTCGTCGTCGCCGAAGTGATCGAGCAGCCGGCGGCGCATCGCGAGGCGCTGGCGAAGGTCGTGCGCGTGCTCGGCAACTACGCCGACCCGGGCATGGAGATCGAGATCGCGCTGCGCAAGCACGATCTGCCGCACGAGTTCTCCGCCACGGCCAAACGGCTCGCCGCGCGCCTGCCCGCAGAAGTGCGCAGTACCGAGCGCAAGGATCGCGCCGATATCACGCGCCTGCCGCTAGTGACCATCGACGGCGAAACCGCGCGCGACTTCGATGATGCCGTGTACTGCGAGCGCGCCGGCAAGGGCTTCCGGCTCGTCGTCGCCATCGCCGACGTCAGCCACTACGTGCGCGACGGCGACGCGCTCGATGCCGCCGCGCGCGAGCGCGGCACCTCGGTGTACTTTCCGCGCCGGGTCATACCGATGCTGCCCGAGGCGCTGTCGAACGAGCTTTGCTCGCTCAAGCCGGCCGTCGACCGCCTGTGCATGGTCTGCGACATGGCGATCGACGCGAAGGGCGATATCGGGCAGTACCGCTTCTACCCTGCGGTCATGCATTCGCGCGCCCGGCTCACCTACACCCAGGTCTGGGACTGGTTGTCGCAGCCCGCGCACGCGAGCGGAGCCGAGGCAAAGGCGCTGCTGCCGCGGCTCACCGACCTGCACGCGCTGTACAAATTGCTCGCCACCACGCGCGCCCGCCGCGGCGCCATCGATTTCGAAACCGTGGAGCTCGCGCTCGAATTCGATCCTAACGGCAAGATTTCCGCGATCGTGCCTGTCCCGCGCAACGAGGCGCACAAGCTCATCGAGGAATGCATGCTTGCCGCCAACGTCTGCGCCGCCCGTTATCTGCTGGCGCAGAAGCACCCGGCGCTGTTTCGCGTGCACGAGGGCCCAACCCCGGAAAAGCTCACGGCACTGAAGGAGTTTCTGGCCAGCAGCGCGCTCGCGCTTTCCGGCGGCGACAATCCGACCTCTGCCGACTACGCGGCGCTGCTCGAGCGCATCCGCGATCGGCCCGACTTCAACCTGCTGCAGACCGTGTTGCTGCGCTCGCTGCAGCAGGCGCGCTACAGCCCGGACAACGTCGGCCACTTCGGCCTGGGCTACGACGCCTACACGCATTTCACCTCGCCGATCCGCCGCTACCCCGACCTCCTGATCCATCGCTGCCTCAAGGCCTGTCTCGCCGACGCGCGCTATCACCCCGGCGGTGCGACGTGGCCGGAACTGGGCGTGCATTGCTCGCTCACCGAGCGGCGTGCCGACGACGCCACGCGCGACGTCGAAAACTGGCTCAAGTGCTATTACATGCAGGATCACGTCGGCGAGACCTTCGCCGGCACCGTCAGCGGCGTCACCCACTTCGGCCTGTTCCTGACGCTCGACGGCCTCAATATCGACGGCCTCGTGCACGTTACCGAGCTCGGCAGCGACTACTTCCATTTCGATGCCATCCACCATGCGCTGATCGGCGAGCGCAGCGGCAAGACCTATCGGCTCGCCGATCGGCTCACGGTCAAGGTGGCGCGCGTCGATCTGGAGCAGACCAAGATCGACTTCGTGCTGGCGGGCGAAGCGGCGGCGAGCGGCGAAACGCGCGGTCGCGCCCAGCGCGGGGGTCGCGCCCCCGGCGGCAAACGCGCCAAGGCGCGCTAGTCGCTACGCCTCGCGCCGCGCCGTCGCAGACCGGCGCTGCGCGCGGATGCTACCGACTTCGGATCATGTCCAACAGCGTCCCTGCGGATGCCGTGCCTGTGGATCTGGTGCTCCAGGCGCCGGATATCGGCACGCCGGCGATCAAGCACCTCGCTCGCCTCGCTGCCGCGGACGCGATCGAGGCGTTGACCGGCGCCGCCACGCAGGCATTCCGCTTGTCGCCCGCGCGCCAACGCGACGGCGTGGCCGAGTTCTGCGCCGGCGCGGGAATCGATTTCGCCTTCGTGCCCGGCGAGCAGAGACTGCGACGGGTGCGGCTCCTGGCACTGGACATGGATTCGACGCTGATCAGCATCGAATGCATCGACGAAATCGCCGACCTGGCCGACATCAAGCACGAGGTCGCGGCGATCACGGCGAGCGCGATGCGCGGCGAGATCGAGTTCCGCGCCAGCCTGACGCGCCGGGTGGCGCTGCTCGCCGGTCTCGACGCGGGCGCGCTCGCGCGCGTCTACGCCGAGCGCCTGCAGCTCTCGCCCGGCGCCGAGCGCATGCTCGCGGGATTCAAGGCTGCCGGCGCGCGCACGCTCCTCGCGTCGGGAGGCTTCACGTTCTTTACCGAGCGGCTCAAAGCCAGGCTCGGTCTCGACTACGCGCTTGCCAACACGCTGGAGATCGTCGACGGCAAGCTCAGCGGGCGGCTGGTCGGCGACATCGTCGACAGCGCAGCGAAGGCCGAGTATTTCGCGCGCCTGGCGCGCGAGCTCGGCGGCGACGGCGCTCTCACGGTGGCCGTGGGCGATGGCGCCAACGATCTGCCGCTGCTCTCCCGTGCCGACATCCGTGTCGCCTATCACGCCAAGCCGGCGGTCCGGGCGGCCGCGACGTACGCGATCGATCACTGCGGGCTCGACGCGATCCTGAATCTTTTTCGCTAGCTTGGTCGCCCCTCATTCCGCATCGAAATCGCCTTCGTCGATCCAGGCCATCTGGATCGCCTCGAGGATCTTCTCGCCGCAATGCTTCGGGTCGTCATCGAAGCCGGGCAATTCGAGCACCCAGCCTCGCAGGTCGGTGAACAGCACGCGGTCGGGATCGATGGCGGGATGCGCAGCGGCGAGCGCGATGGCGATCTCGCGGCTGTCGGTCCATTTCATTTCGTGATTTCCTTGGCGTAGTTGATCGTGTATTTCGGGATCTCGATCACCAGCTTCGTGTCGCCGACCTTCGCCTGGCAGGAGAGCCGCGACAGCGGCGTGAGACCCCACGCCCGATCGAGCAGATCGTCCTCGTCTTCGGAGGACGGCGGCAGCGAATCGAAGCCCTCGCGCACGATCACGTGGCAGGTCGTGCAGGCGCAGGATTTCTCGCAGGCGTGCTCGATCTCGATGCCATTATCGAGCAGATTGTCACAGATCGATTCGCCCTTGGTCGCTGCGAACGTCTTGCCCTCCGGACAGAGCTCGGCGTGCGGCAGGACGACGATTTCGGCCATGCGTCAGTCGCGCGCCAGCGCATCGACGCTGCGCCCGGTGAGCGCGCTGGCGACGCTGCGATCCATC
Source organism: Edaphobacterium sp. (SeqCode) (assembly GCA_035937415.1). Classification (GTDB taxonomy): domain Bacteria; phylum Pseudomonadota; class Gammaproteobacteria; order Burkholderiales; family Casimicrobiaceae; genus PALSA-1003. The sequence continues at coordinate 4,852 of DASZIB010000091.1, forward strand.
CTGCGTGCGGCGAACGCTTCGGTCGCGCGGTTGAGCGTGGTAACCGCCGCATGGATCGCGTGCCGGTCGGTGCTTAGCAGGTGTTGCCGCAGCGCTGCCATGGCGGCGTCGATGCTCGCCCGCTCGCGCGCGTCGAGCAGTTCGCCATCGGCGTCAAGCGCGCTCTGCGTCGCGGCGAGAATCTGCTCGGCCTCGACCTGCGCCTCGGCAAGCGCGCGGGCGACCATGTCGTCGGCGGCGTGCGCCTGCGAATCCTCGAGCATGCGGGCGATGTCGGTGTCGGCAAGCCCGTAGGACGGCTTGACGGTAATCGCGGCCTCGACGCCGGTGGTCTGCTCGCGCGCGGTCACCGAGAGCAAGCCGTCGGCGTCGACCTGGAAGGTCACCCGGATGCGCGCCGCTCCGGCAACGAGCGGCGGAATGCCGCGCAGCTCGAAGCGCGCGAGGGACCGGCAGTCGGCGACCTTCTCGCGCTCGCCTTGCACGACGTGAAGGGCCATGGCGGTCTGGCCGTCCTTGAAAGTGGTGAATTCCTGCGCCCGGGCGATGGGTATGGTGGCATTGCGCGGCACGATCTTCTCGGTCAGGCCGCCCATCGTCTCCAGACCGAGCGAGAGTGGAATGACATCAAGCAGCAGCCAATCCTCGGTGGCCGCGCGATTGCCCGCCAGCACGTTGGCCTGGATGGCGGCGCCGAGCGCCACCACCTGGTCGGGATTGAGATTGTTGAGCGGTGGCGCGCCAAAGAATTCCGCGACCACCTTCTGGATCTGCGGCATCCGCGTCGCGCCGCCGACCATCACCACGCCGTCGATCGCCGCGGGCGTAAGCTTCGCATCGCGCAGCGCCTTCCTGACCGGGCCCAGGGTCTTGCCCACCAGCGTCTCGGTGATTGCCGTGAACGTCGCTGTGCTGAGCGTCAGGTCGATGCGCTCGCCCGTCGACAGCGTGGCCAGCAGCGGGGTCGAGGCGTGCGTGGTGAGGTTTTCCTTCGCTTCGCGCGCCTTGAGCAGCAGCAGGCGCGTGTCGGACGGCGATACCGGGCCCACGCGCGCGGTCTCCAGCGCCCAGCAGTAGATGCGATGGTCGAAGTCATCGCCGCCGAGCGTGGTGTCGCCGGCGGTCGCCAGCACTTCGAACACGCCGCGCGAGAGCTTGAGCAGCGACACGTCGAAGGTTCCACCGCCGAGGTCGTAGACCGCGTAGATACCCTCCGCGGCATTGTCCAGGCCGTAGGCGATCGCCGCAGCCGTCGGCTCGTTGAGCAGGCGCAGCACGTTCAAGCCGGCGAGCTGCGCGGCGTCCTTGGTGGCCTGGCGCTGGGCGTCGTCGAAATACGCGGGCACGGTGACCACCGCGCCGGCGAGGGCGCCGCCCAGGCTCGCCTCGGCGCGCACGCGAAGGCTGCGCAGGATTTCCGCCGACACCTCGACCGGCGTGCGCACGCCGGCGCAGGTCTCGATTTTCACCATGCCGGGCGCGTCGATGAACCGGTAGGGAAAGCGCCTCGCGTCGGAGAGGTCGGCAAGGCCCCTGCCCATCAGTCGCTTGACCGACACAATCGTGTTCTGCGGGTCGTCGACCAGCGCGTCCTGCGCCGGGTAACCCACGGCGACGCCGTCGCTGCCGAAATGCACGATCGACGGCAGCAGCGGCCGGCCTTCCGCGTCGGGCAGGACCACCGGGATGCCGCGGCGCACGGTCGCGACCAGTGAATTGGTCGTTCCCAGGTCGATGCCGGCCGCAAGCCTCTGGCGGTGCGGCGCGGGTGCTTGATCGGGCTCGGCGATCTGCAGCAGCGCCATCAGCGTTCGTCCGCGGCGATCGCCGCCTCGATGTCGCCGGCGACCTTGGTGAGAAAGCGCAGCTCGCGCACCGCGTCGCGCGCGTCCTGCCACGCCTCGGCCTCGAGGCGATCAGCCAGTACGCGCTCGAGCGCGTCGGCATCGGCGTGCACCTGCCGCAGCAGCGCCTCGAGGCCGCGCGTGTCGGAGGCGGCTTGCGCTTCGGCGACGGCTTCCCGGCGCTCGAGCTCATGGAGCAGAAACTCCGCCGGCAGCGCGGTGTTCGTTTCCGCCAGCGCGTCGATGCCATGCAGCGACAGCAGGTACTGGGCGCGGCCGACTGGATCCTTGAGCGCCTGATAGGCCTCGTTGACGCGCGCGGAGGATTGCAGTGCCACGCGGCGCTCGGTCTCGCCGGCGGCGGCAAAGCGATCCGGATGCACCGCGCGCTGCAAGGCGTGGTAGGCCGCGTCGAGCGTAGCCGGGTCGAAGGTGTATCGCGGCGGGAGGCCGAACAGCGCGAAGTAGTCCAGGGAGAAATCGATCATTCTTGTCGTCCGCCCCTTTTGCGGGGGAGGCACCGGGCAGGTGCGGGCATTCGCATCACCCCTGCCCTCACCCTCCTCCCTCGATCGAGGGGGAGGGAATCGGCTCATACGTTAAACGATTCGCCGCAGCCGCACGCATCCTTCACGTTCGGGTTGTTGAACTTGAACCCCTCGTTCAAGCCTTCCTTGGCAAAGTCGAGTTCGGTCCCGTCGAGGTACGGCAGGCTCTTCGGGTCGACCACGACCGTGATGCCGTGGCTGTCGAAGCGATGGTCGTCGGCTTGAATCTCGTCGGCGTATTCGAGCTTGTAGGCGAGCCCGGAGCAGCCGGTCGTGCGCACGCCCAGCCGCAAGCCGACGCCCTTCCCGCGCCGGGTCAGGAACCCGGCGACGTGCTTGGCCGCACTCTCGGTCAGAGTGATCATGCGTTTGCCGTTGCGGTCAGTCGGCCGCCGCAGGTTGCGCGACGGGGTGAGCCTCGCTCGCGGACTCGCCGCTGTGCTTCTTGCGATAGTCGGCCACCGCCGCCTTGATCGCATCTTCGGCCAGGATCGAGCAGTGGATCTTGACCGGCGGCAACGCCAGCTCTTCGGCGATCTGCGTGTTCTTGATGCTCGTCGCCTGGTCGAGCGTCTTGCCCTTCACCCATTCGGTGACGAGCGACGACGACGCGATCGCCGAGCCGCAGCCGTAGGTCTTGAACTTGGCGTCCTCGATGCGGCCGTCCGGGCCGACCTTGATCTGCAGCTTCATCACGTCGCCGCAGGCCGGCGCGCCGACCATGCCCGTGCCCACACCCGATTCGTCCTTGGCGAACGAGCCGACGTTGCGCGGGTTCTCGTAGTGATCCAGTACCTTTTCGCTGTATGCCATGCTGCTTCTCCTCGGGGTATGCGCCTTAGTGCGCAGCCCATTGCACGCTGTCGAGGTCGATGCCTTCCTGGTGCATCTCCCACAGGGGTGACAATTCGCGGAGCTTGGCGATCTTGCGCTGCACCAGCTCCACCGTGTAGTCGATCTCTTCCTCCGTCGTGAACCGCCCGACCGTGAAGCGGATCGAGCTGTGCGCCAATTCGTCGCTGCGTCCGAGCGCGCGCAGCACGTACGACGGCTCGAGCGAGGCCGAGGTGCAGGCGGAGCCGGAGGACACGGCGACATCCTTGATCGCCATGATCAGGCTCTCGCCTTCGACGAAATTGAAACTCACGTTCAGGTTGTGCGGCACACGCCGCTCCGCATTGCCGTTGACGTAGACTTCCTCGATGCGCGACAGGCCCTGCCAGAGGCGGTCACGCAGCATGCGAATGCGTTCGTTGTCGGTCGCCATCTCCAGCCGCGCCAGCCGGAACGCCTCGCCCATGCCGACGATCTGGTGCGTCGCCAGCGTGCCCGAGCGCATCCCGCGCTCGTGGCCGCCGCCATGCATCTGCGCCTCGATGCGCACCCGCGGCTTGCGCCGCACGAACAGCGCTCCGATCCCCTTCGGGCCGTAGGTCTTGTGCGCGGAGAACGACATCAGGTCGACCTTCAGCGCCGCGAGGTCGACCGCGACCTTGCCGGTCGCCTGCGCCCCGTCGACATGAAAGATGATGCCGCGCGCGCGACAGATCTCGCCCAGCGCCGGGATGTCCTGGATCACGCCGATCTCGTTGTTCACGTACACCACCGAGGCCACGATCGTGTCCGGACGCAGCGCCGCCTTGAACTTCTCGATGTCGACCAGGCCGTCCGGTTCGACATCGAGGTAGGTGACTGCGAAGCCCTCGCGCTCGAGCTCGCGCATCGTATCGAGCGTCGCCTTGTGCTCGGTCTTCAACGTGACCAGGTGCTTGCCCTTGTCCTTGTAGAAGTGCGCCGCGCCCTTGAGCGCCAGGTTGATCGCCTCGGTCGCGCCCGAGGTCCAGACGAGCTCCTTCGGGTCGCAGTTGACCAGGCGCGCGACTTCCTCGCGTGCTTCCTCGACGGCCTTTTCGGTTTCCCAGCCGAACGCGTGCGAGCGCGACGCCGGGTTGCCGAAATGCTCGGTCAGATACGGAATCATCTTCGCCGCCACGCGCGGGTCGACCGGGGTGGTGGCGGAATAATCGAGATAGATCGGTGTCTTCATCGTCGCTTTCGCATCGAGCGTCAGTCGGCGCCCGCTAAACAACCGTCGCCGGCTCGGGCTTCTTGCCCGGCGTTGGTCGATGGTCCTGCAGCACCGCCACCGCCTGCTTGTCCTGCTGCCGGACGAGCTGCTCGAGCGTCACCGAGCTTAGGTAGGCGAAGATGTGCGTATTGAGGTTCGCCCACAGCTCGTGGGTCATGCAGCGCTTGTCGTCCTGGCAATTCTCCTTGCCGCCGCATTGCGTCGCATCGATGGGCTCGTCGACCGCGGTTATGATTTCCGCCACCGACACGCTGTTCGCGGCGCGCGCAAGGTTGTAGCCGCCGCCCGGGCCGCGCACGCTGTCGACCAGGCCGTGGCGGCGGAGCTTCCCGAACAGCTGCTCCAGGTACGACAGGGAGATTTTCTGCCGATCGGCGACGCCAGCGAGCGTCACCGGCCCCTCGCCGTTATGCATGGCCACGTCGATCATCGCCGTCACGGCGAAACGTCCCTTCGTCGTCAGTCGCATGGTTGCCCGTCCCGTTGCGCCACCCGGCTCCAAGGCCGGGGAACGCCCAACAGTCTATAATTCCCGATCAATTTAGTCAACTAAAGGCCGGATTGGTTCATTCCAGCATGCGGTTGATGCGTTCCGGGTCGAACAGGTCGGCGGTAGCCTTGGCGTCCTCGCAATCGAAGCCGCCACGCTGCAGCAGGGCGATGATTTTATTGAACCTTTCCTCGGTCGCGGCGGCGTGGTCGAGCAGCGAGTGCACGGCCTGGACCATGGGGTCGTTCATGTCGGCGCTGATCGCATACGCCGAGAACCCGATCGTGGCCGCCTGCCGCTCCCGGCGCAGGGCATCGTCCCCGGTGACGACCCGGGCCGGGATCCCGACTGCGGTCGCGCCGGCCGGCACGTCGCGTACGACCACTGCGTTGGAGCCGATCTTGGCCTCGTCGCCGACGAACACCGGGCCCAGGATCTTGGCGCCGGCGCCGACCACGACCGCGCGGCCCAGCGTGGGGTGGCGCTTGGTTTTTTCCCACTTGACGCCGCCCAGCGTGACCCCGTGATAGAGCGTGCAATCGTCGCCGATCTCGGCGGTTTCGCCGATCACGACCCCCATGCCGTGATCGATGAACACGCGCCTGCCGATAGTGGCCCCGGGGTGGATTTCGATCCCGGTCAGCCAGCGGTTCCAGTGCGACAGCCAGCGGGCCAGCCAGCGCGCGCCCCCGCGCCACAGCGGGTTAGCCAGCCAGCGGTGCCAGGTCAGTGCCTGCAGCCCCGGATAGCAGGTGAGAACTTCCCAGGTGCTGCGGGCGGCGGGGTCGCGGTCGAAGACGACCCGGATGTCTTCACGAAGTCGGCTGAACATGGCGTCATTTTTTCATATCCGAGCGAATTACTCTACTATTAGGGAAAGTCGCGGTCAACGCAGCATGATGGCCGCGATGACGAGCCCGGAGACAACCACGGCGAAGAACATGACATAGAGCAGCAACACGATGGCCGCGCGCACGAAAACGCCCGACCAGCGGCCGCCATAGACCTTACGCATCGACAGCAACAGGTAGACGATTGCCCATGCCGCGAGCGCGGCGCGCAGGGCGCCGTCCGGCGCGAGGACGAACAAGGCGACCATCAGGAACAGAAACGCGTGGTTATGTGCGCCGAACACCAGGTGCGCGGCGTAGCGCCTTGGCCGCGCCGGATAGCGACGGGCGCGGCCGACATAGACGAGCCCGACCAGGACGGCGAACAGCGGCAGCAGGGCGAACATCGCGTACGGTCCGTAGCGCATCACGCCGGCGAAGACCTGGTCGAGCTTTTCCTGCCGCGGCAGCCGGTTGAAAAGGTCCGCGCGCTGTCGCAGCGGCTCCGCCCAGGTGCCGCGTAGATTTTCAAGCCGCGTGCCGCCTTCCGTGTCCAGGTGGATGTTGAGGTCCTCGTCGAGGCTGAAGCCGGTGTGGCCGCCTTCGTTGGCCTCGCGGGCGATTTCGGCGCGCTGGGCGGCGGTGAGTTCGGAGTCCACGATCTGCGGTGCCCTGCCCTCGAAGCGCAGCAGCGCGAAGAGGCCGATGGAGAGCACCAGGAACAGGCGTGCCGGCCGGATGTAGCGCCGGCGGCGGCCGGCGAAATATTCGCGCGTCAGAAAACCCGGGCGGAACAGCAGCGCGAAAAGCGTGCGCCACATGCGCCCGTCGAATGTCACATAGCGCCCCGCGGCTTCGCGCAGCAAGGCGCGCACCGTCGGCAGCTTGAGGCTCGTCTCCTGCCCGCAATTCGGGCAATACGTCCGGGACGCGACGGCGCCGCAGTTGCGGCACTCGGTTGCGGCCGGTTCGCTTTGCCCCGGAGGCGACGGCGTGTCGGTCACGGCGCCAAGCGGCCCAGCAGCTGGTCGATGCGCGCGAGAATGCCGCGCAGGATATTGACCTCTTCCTTCTCCAGGCGGGCGCGGGCGAAGAGCCGGCGCAGTCGCGCGAGCAGCCGCTTCGGCTGGCGCGGATCGAGGAAGCGCATCGCCACGAGCGTGTGTTCGGCGCGGACATAGAGCGCCTCGATCTCGTCGAGCGTTGCCGGTTCGAAGTGGGGCGCCGCCCATACCTGCTCGCCGTGTGCGGCGACAAACAGCTCGTAGGCGGCGACCTGCACCGCCGCCGCGAGGTTGAGCGAGGCTTGCCCCGGCGCGCCGGGAATCGTCGCCACGATCTGGCAGTGCGCGAGCTCGGCGTTCGACAGCCCCGACATTTCGGCGCCGAATACCAGCGCCACGTAGCCCACGGCCGCGTGCGCGACAGCTTCCCCCGCCGCGACGCGCACCGACCGCGCGGCGCCGGCGAATTCGCGCGGCCGCGCCGAAAAACCGATCGCCAGCGTCGCGCCGGAGAGCGCTTCCTGAAGCGTCGGCACCACCACCGCCGCGCGCAGCAACTCGCTGGCGCCGGCGGCGCGCGCATCGGCGTCCGGGTGCGGGAACGCGTGTGGCGCGACGAGCACCAGCTGCGACAGGCCCATCGCGCGCATCGCCCGCGCGGCGGCGCCGATGTTGCCGGGGTGGCTCGTCGCGCAGAGCACGACGCGGGTGCGGTCAAGCGCTGCGGTCAGCATCGAGGCGGGCGAACGCGGGGAGCGGCGAAGGCCGCGGACAAATGCAGGTAGAATGTCGAGTTGGCATGCGCTGCGGCGAGCGCGCGCCGCAACCGGCGCCGCGCAGCCCCATCCACCGCGGCAATCCCTGAGAGACTCCGGCGATCATGCACCCGATGCTCATGACCGCAGTCAAGGCCGCGCGTCGCGCCGGCAGCGTCATCAACCGCGGCGCCCGCGACCTCGATCTGCTCACGGTGACCGCCAAAGGTCCCAAGGATTTCGTCAGCGAAGTCGACCGCGCCGCGGAAGCGGCGATTGTCGAGACGCTGCACGCGACCTATCCGGATCATGCGATTCTAGCAGAGGAAGGCACGGCCAAAGGCGCCAACGCCGCCGCCGAATATATCTGGATCATCGACCCGCTCGACGGGACGACCAACTTCCTGCATGGCTTCCCGCAGTACTGCGTCTCGATCGCGTTGCAGCACAAGGCGCAGATCACTCAGGCGGTCATCTACGATCCGGTCCGCAACGATCTGTTCACCGCGACGCGCGGCCGCGGTGCGTTTCTCAACGACCGCCGCATCCGCGTGTCGCGGCGCCAGCATCTGAAGGAGTGCCTGATCGGCACGGGCTTCCCGTTTCGCGACGGCATCAATCTCGACCTCTACCTGCAGATGATGCGGGCGATGACACTCGAGGCGGCGGGCATTCGCCGTCCCGGCGCAGCAGCGCTCGACCTCGCCTACGTCGCCGCGGGCTACTACGACGGCTTCTGGGAAGTGGGCTTGAATCCCTGGGATGTCGCCGCCGGCAGCCTGCTGATCGTCGAGGCCGGCGGACTTGTCGGCGATCTGGAGGGCGAAGGGACTTTTCTTTACGGCGGCCGGGTCATCGCCGCGAATCCGCGCATTTTTGCGCAAATGGTCAAATTGCTCTCGCCGTTCCAGGACGCCCTAAAGCCTGAGCACGCGGCGGCAAGCTGATCTTTTGCGGGCGCAGGCGCCAAGGGGATAGTGCTGGGTGCTGACAAAGGCGTTACTTGACGGCAAACGCCGAACGGGGCCTTTTGCCCGCTATCCGGGCTGACAATTCCATTGTCATTGTGTAGGATGGGCCGGACCTGCTTGGGGGGCGGCGCCTGCCGACAAGGCGCCGGACGCCCTTGAAGCGCCCACGATTCTTGGAGCAACCATGTTGCAACGATCGCTGTGTCGATTGAGCCTCGCGCTGCTCCTCGCCGCATTCGCGGCCGCAGCCGCGGCGCAGGATGTCACCGGCATCCGCGTCATGCTGCATCCGTACCTGGCGCCGCCCGGTCAGTTGCCACCCGCGGCGCTCGTCAGGCTGACGACTCTCATCGGCATGCCGCTGTCGTGGACCGGCGCCACGCGGACCGGGGCCTTGGAGTTCGCACTGGCCGAACCGTTGAGCGGTGCGGCGGTTGCCGCCACGCTGCGCCGCCTGCGCGACGATCGCGGCGTGCTGTGGGCGGAGACGATCGAACCCACGGCGACCAAGGCGGCGCCCAAGTTGAGCCCCTTCCAGGGCCAGAAGCTCATGGTGCGGCTGGTCGGCGACGTCACGCCCGATTGGAGTGCGCTGTTGCCCCGCTGGACCGACTTGGTCGGCCTGCCGGTGACCGTCGCCGGCCAAATCGGCAATGTCTGGGTGCTTTCGCTGGGCCAGGCGGTGCCGGAAGACATGCTCGCCGAAATGGCGCAGCGGCTGCAGATTGACAGCGCGGTGCAGTATGCGGACCCGGTGCGGCGTGCGTTTCCAAGCCGGGTGCCGAACGACCCGCTGTTCAGCGAACAATGGGCGCTAACCGACCCCATCGGCGGCGTCAACGCGCCCGCGGCGTGGGATCTGCAGACCGGCACTCCCAACGTGACGGTCGCGGTGATCGATACCGGCGTCACCGACCATCCCGATCTCGCCGGCCGCTTCCTGCCCGGCTACGACTTCATCGCCGGGGTTGCCGGTGCCAGTGATCCCGGTGACGGCACCAGCGACAACCAGTGCGGACCCGGAATCCCCGGCCAGGCGAGCTTCTTCCACGGCACTTTCGTATCCGGGCTGATCGCGGCCGACACCGACAATGGCGTCGGCATTGCCGGCATGAACTGGAGCGCGATGCTTCTCCCGGTGCGCGTGCTGGGCCAATGCGGCGGTACGTTCGACCAGGTCTTGAACGGCGTGTTGTGGGCGATCGGCGCTCCGGTCGCCGGTGCGCCTCCCAATCCGAATCCGGCGCGCGTCCTCAATTTGAGCCTCGGTGGTGACACCCCGTGTCCGCAGGCTTTGCAGGACGGGATCAACACCGCGCTGGCGCAGGGGGTCGTGGTCGCCGTTGCGGCCGGCAATTTCAGCGAAGATGCTCTCAACTCGGCTCCCGCCAATTGCAGCGGCGTGATCGCGGTCGGCGCGAGCACGCGGCAGGGCGATATCGCGAGCTATTCGAACTTCGGCCGGCGCATCGATGTTTCCGCGCCCGGCGGCGACGGCGTGGTTTCCGACTGGATCCTGTCCACCGGCAACGATGGCACCTCCGGACCCGGCAATCCCGATTACGAGTTTGCGATCGGAACCAGCTTTGCCGCGCCGCACGTCGCCGGCGTAGCGTCGCTGATGATTGCGCGCAATGCCAATCTGACACCGGGCCGCGTCCTGGACATCATCACTGGCGCGGCGCGCAACTTCGCCTTCGGCACCGCGTGCGCCAACGGTGCGTGCGGCTCGGGGCTGCTCGATGCCGGCCTCGCGCTGCAGAGCACCTTCCCCGGCGACGCGGTCGCTCCGCCCGGCACGGTACCGGTCATCGAATACTATCGCAGCGACCGCGATCACTACCTGATGTCGGCGAACCCGGCCGAGATCAGCTTCATCGACCTCGTGCTGAACAGCGTGTTCCAGCGCACCGGTGAGCTTTTCTACGCCTGGACCGACAAGACCCTGGCACCACTCGGCGCCGTGCCCGTATGCCGCTTCTACGCCGCCGGGCTCATCGACTCGCACTACTTCACCGCCAACGCCTTCGAGTGCCAGTACATCCTTGCCCACTGGTCCGGCGTCTGGGCGCTGGAGAATTCGGCCGCGTTCTACGTGCTGTTGCCGGACGTCAACGGCTTCTGCCCGGCGAACACGCTGCCGGTGTACAAGTTCTTCAACAATCGGCAGGACGCGAATCAGCGCCATACCATCGACCTGTCCGTGCGGCGGGCGATGCAGAACCGGGCGTGGGTGCCGCAGGGCATCGGCCCGAGCCACGTGGCCTTCTGCGCGCCGATCTGACGTAACACCGCCACCGCGCGTGCGGCGCGCACGCGCACTCGCCGCCCGCAGGCGATGCCGGGCGGCATTGCTCTTCCACCTTCAATGCCACGTACCGAACATTCCGTACGGATTGGTGGCAGGACGTGGTCGCGGCTCCCGGTTTCCCGCCGCCGCGTGACGCACGCGCATCACCAGGCGGGCGGCAAGCACCGCGGCAGCGGCCGTCGCCAGCAAGTGCTTGATGGTGTGGCCGCTGATCCAGCCCAGCGCCTGTAGCAGCTCGTGGTCGCGGACTTCGGCCACCTTCGCCGCAACGTAGAGGCCGATGGCCACGGCGAAGGCGACGCGGTCGGCGCGCGGCGCGCGGTGGATCGCCTGCCACAGCGGAATGAGCAGCAGGGGGGACGCCTGCAGCAGTAGGTACGGCCGCAGATCGCCCGCACTGTTCTGCTCGGTGACGTACCACCACGCCACGCTCAGGACCGCGGCCAAGGACATCAGCACCGTGAGGCTGCGACCATCCACATTCGGTTTCGATTCGGCATAGACGGCCGAGAGCAGCCCCGCGCAGGCCAGTGCAATAGGCAGGCGGTCCCAGACGAGCCGGCTGTTGTCGGGATCGAGGTGGTAGAAACCCGAACCGAGCGCGGTCAGCACCAGCGCGATCAGGAACAGCCGATAGCCGGGCCAGCCGCGAGCGAGCTCGGGCTGTTGCCGCGCAGGCCAGAGCTGATGCAGGCCCCACAAGCCAACGATCGCGAAGCCGAGATTGGACAAGACGTCGGCGCCATGCGCGACGCCGAGCAAGACCCGTTGATCGGCGAAGTCGTGGTAATGCGGCCACTGAGGCACCGGACCGTGGAGCCAGAGTCCCAGCACCGCGCCGGAGATCACGAAGACAGGCAGGCGGTCGAGCGGTCGTTGCATGGCGCTTGGTTCCTTGGGTTGCGACGGTTGCAGCTTGCCCAACCGCGGTGACTTTTGAAACCCTGGCGGCGAAGGTAGCGTCCGTTAAGCCACTTCGTAGCGCGGACTGATACGACAAGCCGGCCCGGCAGGGGTCGGTGAATGCATCGCGGAGCGGCAACGGTTTCGGAACGCTCTGCTGCGGCCGCGAGGCTCCGTCAACTGAACGCTAGCGCCCCCTCTCCCTCAACTGAGCGTCGCGCGCACGCGCTCGCGCGTGAACGGCACGGTGGTAAGCCGCAATCCCACGGCGTCGAAGACGGCATTGGCAAGCGCCGCGGGCACCGGCGTGGCAGAAGCCTCGCCCGCGCCGAGCGGCCGTTCCCGCGGACGGTCCACGATATCGATCTGGATCTCCGGTACCTCGGGGAACCTGAGGATGGGATAGCTCGCCCAGTCGACGCTCGTCACCCGCGCGCGGTCGAATGCGACTTCCTCGAGCAGCGTGCGCGAGAGCGACTGCACGATGTTGCCCTCGATCTGCGCCTGCAGCGTGCCGGGGTTGATGACCAGGCCGCAGTCGTGCGCGCACGCGACGCGGCGCACGTGGATTGCGCCCGTCGCCCGATCGACCTCGACCTCCATCGCCATCGCGACGTAGCTCTCGTTGTGCTTGTAGTGCATGTAGGCGAACCCGCGCCCGGTGCCGTTCGCAAGCGGCGCCGGAGATGCTCGCGGCTGCCAGCCGATCAGCGCGGCTGCGCGCCGGATTACCTCGATGCCGCGCGGATCGGACAGACCCTGCAAGCGGAATTCGACGGGGTCGCGACGTGCCGCGGCGGCGAGCATGTCGGTGAAGCTTTCGACGGCGAAGCAGTTCGCGACCTTGCCCGGAGCGCGGATGTTCGACGGCCGCAGCGGCGCGGTTTTGAGCCAGTGCACAACGACTTCCTGATGCGGCACCGCGTACGGGGGGTCGCCGTTCTGGCTGATAAGGCCGGTGGTGATCCCCGGCGTCTGCGCGATGCCGGCGGCGTCGAGAGCCAACAACGGCATGTTAGGCAGGCTCGCGGTCGCCTTCGGAATCCACATCTCGGTGCGCCATGCGGCGATCCTGCCATCGTCGCCGAGCGCGCCTTCGAGCGAGAGCAGCTGCGGCGGACCTTTCGGATCCCAGCCATGCTCATCCTGGCGCGACCACTGCACGCGCACCGGCCGTCCGATGGCCCTCGACAGCAGCGCCGCGTCGGCCGCCGCGTCGTCGTGGCCGTTCATCCCGTAGCAGCCGGAGCCGTCGAGATAAATGACGCGCACGGCGTCCCTCGGCAAGCCCAGCGCCTGCGCGATCGTCTCGCGAAAGCGGTGGGTGGCTTGCGATGCCGACCACACCGTCGCCTTGCCATCATGGACGTCGGCGATCGCGCACGACGGCCCCATCGACGCATGCGACTGCAGCGGCCAGTAGAACTCGGCGGCGACCTTGCGCGCTCCGGCCAGTGCCTGCCGGGCATCGCCTTTCCTGACCAAGGTTTCTTCACCCTCGAACGGGCCCGCGCGCAGCCAGTCGCGGACGGCCGCGGCACCGATGAGCGACGCCGACTCCGACCAACGCGCTTTGAGCAGCCGCGCCGAGGTCACGGCGTCCCATTCAGTCGTAGCGACAACGCCAAGAAAATCCTTGCTGCGCACGACGCGGGCTCCGTCGATGGCGCTGATCGACGCTTCGTCGACCTCGATGAGCTTCGCTCCCACCGTCGGCGGCCGCACGACGCGACCATGCAGCATTCCGTCGACCCTGAAATCGTGGACGTAGGTGTGTCGGCCGGTAACCTTGCCTGGCAGGTCGGGACGCGCGAGCGGCTTGCCGACAATCGTGTACGACGCGGGATCGCGCAGCGTTGCCTTGGGGTCGACCTTGAGCCCGAAGTGTTTGGCGCCGACGAGATCGCCGAAGCGAATGCCGACGCCACCGGATTTCGGTCGGACCTCGCCGCCTGCTGCATCCAATTCGCTGGCGGACCTGCCCGTTCGCGCCGCGGCGAGCCCGATCAGCGCCTCGCGCGCGGTCGCCGCCGCCTGCCGGATCTCCACGCCGCCGCGCATGACGCCGCTGCTGCCGCCGGTCGCGCCCTGGTCGGGCGTGAGCGCGGTGTCGCCCTCGATGAGAACGATCCTGTCTACGCCGATGCCGAGTTCCTCCGCGGCCATCTGCGGGATCGCGATCCGCAGCCCCTGCCCGAGATCGACCTTGCCCGAGTAGATGGTCACCGAGCCATCGGCGTTGACCGCGACAAAACCATCGACCGCGCCGGTGTCGAGCGTCTTGCCCAGCGCCGCGTCGGCTTGCGGGGCGCGCTGCGCCAATGCCCCGGCAGGGAGCGTGAAGGCAACGACGAGCGCACCGCCGGCCTGCAGGAACTCGCGGCGGGACAGCGCCGCGCTCATGCCGGCGTTCCCCGCGCCGCGCGCAGCAGCGCACGCAGGATTCGCGGCTGCGTGCCACAGCGGCAGAGGTTGCCGGCGAGCGCCTGCTGCGCGTCCTCGCGCGTGAGCTGGGGCTTGCGCGCGAGCAGCGCGGCGCCGCTCATCACCATCCCGGCGACGCAATAGCCGCACTGCGCCGCCTGCTCGGCGACGAACGCCGCCTGCAGCGGATGCGGTTTCTCCGGCGTGCCGAGGCCCTCGATCGTGGTCACCTTCCTGTCCCCGACCCGGGACACCGGCAGCATGCAGGAGCGCACCGCATCGCCGTCGACGAGCACGGTGCATGCGCCGCACTGGCCGAGGCCGCAGCCGAACTTCGCGCCGGTCAGCGACAGCGAGTTGCGCAGCACGTAGAGCAGCGGCTCATCCGGGTCGCGCACCGCGACAGATCGGGTTTCGCCGTTGACGTGCAGGTTGAGGCTGGGCATGGCAATTCCCGATGGGACTGCGGGCGGGACCAAAAATCATCGCATTGGCCCCGCGCCTTGTCCAGCGGCGGTTGTCGCGGGCAGGCGCCGTTCGCTGGCGACTTTCGTTATACTGGGTCACCATTGCGATGGAATCATCCGCGGAGATTCAGCATGGATTGGCGCCCCCCGGTTGCATCGATCTTTTTTGGCCTGCTGCTCTCGGGCGGCGCCTGCGCCATGGACGTCAAAGTTGTTGGCCTGTTTACCAACAAGGCGGTGGTGCAGATCGACGGCGGCGCACTGCAAACACTCGCGGTGGGACAGAAGACTGCCGAAGGAGTCGTGCTGGTCGCCGTGGCGAGCGACAGTGCCACCTTTGACTTGCACGGCGAGCGCGTCACACTCGGGCTCGGCCATGGACATATGCGGGCATCCTCGGCTCCGGCCGTGATGATCACTGCCGACGAGCACGGCCAGTTCTACGCCGACGGCCAGGTGAATGGGATACCGATTCGATTCGCGGTGGACACCGGCGCGACGATGATCTCGCTTCCCGCCAGCGAAGCGCGCCGCCTCGGGCTCGACTACCGCAAGGGCACCCGGGTGCTGATGAATACGGCCAATGGCAGCGCACCGGCCTACCACCTCAAGCTCGATACCGTGCGCGTGGGCGAGGTCACGGTGAACAGCGTCGACGCCGTCGTGATGGACGGTGAAGGCCTGCCGGTCACCCTGCTCGGCATGAGCTTCCTCAGGCGCATGGACATCAAGCGCGAGGGAGAAATCATGACGCTGACGAAGCGCTACTAGCGCAGCGTCGATGCTCCGCCGCGCGCAGCGCGGAAGCTGTCGGATTACCAACGGTGCCGGCTTCGCTCGCCGGGGACCGCGCCGCCTCGCGGCGCGGTTCAGTTTGCGCCGCTTCCCGGTTTGGACTCGCCTTCGCGGCGCGGCGCATCCGCGGTCGGCGCCGGCGTCGCCGGGGTCCTCTGGAACACGGGGCCGCCAACGTAAGTGAAATAGATCTTGCGCTGGCTGTGGGCGACCAGCACGCGATGCGCACGCAGGAAGTCGAAGCCAAGCAGCATCAGCCCCGACGGGTGTTTGGGGATGCGGCTCTCGCCCATGGTGTAGCTCCCGTCCTTCCACAAGTCGGCAAAACCAAGCGTGGTATTGCGAATGACTTCGTCGCCGATGGCGAAACTCTCGAACGGACCGCTCCAGTTGTCGACCGTATTCGCACCCAAGCCGGTGCTGCCACCAAGGGCCACGACCCCCGGTGTTTCCGGCGTGACGCCCAACCGCGCCGCGTCAGCCTTGTTCAGCACCGACCCTCCCGCACCGGAATCGAGGAGCGCCCGCACCGGCTGGCCGTTGATGAGCACGGTGAGGATGATCTGAGGATGGGCATCGTCGATCTCCTCGATATCCACTTCGCCCGCGCCGCCGGTCGCCCAATACGCCAGCTTCGCACCGGCGCAATCCCTTGGCTGGTAGAGTCGCACCGCATTGTGCGCGAGATCGAACTCGATATCGACCTGATGGAAGAAATCCTCGCCGAGGATGAATGCGGACCCGGCGATTTCCTGGTCGCCGGCGACCAGCACTCGCCAATTCTTGCGCACGGCCTGTCCGACCATGAACTCGTTGACATAGGCGGCTTCGACACGAAGCTCGCCGCCCACGCCGAACATCCGCAAATCCCTGACATCCTGGAGCGAGAGTTCCAGCCGTTCCGCTGCCGAGCGCAGGATCAGGCTTCTTACCGACCCCGTATCCAGCATGACACCGATCTTCTTGCCGTTGATAGCGCCGTCGACGAGCAAATGGTTGCGTTCCAGACGAACCGGCAGGTCGGCGATTTGGACCAGCTGGCAATTGGCCGCCGCGGCAACGCCAGCGCTCGCGCATCCCACGCCGAAGGCCACCAGGGCGCGAAGGCATACTTGTCCCCGCACCGATCGGCCACGCCGACGCGCCCGCGCCAAGCATGCGCCAGCGCTCGCCCAAACGCGCGGCGCGGTACGACGCCGAGACGGAATAGGCGGCACTGCCCCGAATCGTGCGCTCGGCATTGCAATGGCAAGCTTCAGCTGCGTCGAAACGTTGACCCTTCCGTGAAACGACAGGAGCTCGTGGTGTGCGGATCGCAAAATTGTGGCACGAAACGCAAGCAATTGCGCGCAACAACCGCTTCCGTCGCATCGGGCAGCGGAGCTTGCCGCGGATTGGAAACGCGATCCAGTGCCAATGCCCGGCGGTTGCGCTGCGCCGCGCCTGCGAGCCAGCGCGTGCTTGCGCGAGCCACGTCGGCAGAGTAAGTTCGTTTCCCGATGAGCTTGGGGCGGCGCCACCTCGGCGCGCGGGCGCTCCTTGGAAGCACGCGAGCAAAATAACAACGGCGGCACCCGCTACCGGACCGCCTGCACAGGGAGGTCAACCGCTATGCGCAGGAGAACCTTCGTCGCTTCCGGCCTGGGGCTGGTGGCCGCGGCCGCCGCTGAAGGCATCGTGGGGGTGTTTAACGGGTGCGGTGTGCGCGCCCAACCGGTTGGCGCGCCGGGGTCGCAACGCAACGTCGCCGGGCCGCCTCAGGGCAAGTGGATCCGGCTCGCGCCATTTCCGCAGCCGACCGGGGAATTGCTGGGGGCGGCAATCAACGGCAAGCTCTACGCGACGCAGGGGCTGCTGCCGGGATTCAAGCCGGCCGGGCTCGTGTTCGCGTACGATCCCGCCAGCGACGCGTGGACGCCGAAGAAGCCGATGCCGCACCCCGTCCATCACGCGGGCGTCGTGGCGCTGAACGGAAAGATGTACCTCTTTGGCGGCTTCGACCTTCCACCATCGGGACCACCCGGCTGGAACCCCGTCAATGACGCGTGGGAATACGACCCGGCCACGGATGGGTGGCGCGCACTCGCGCCGATGCCTACGGCGCGCGGCGGCGGCGTCGCAACAGTGGTTGGTGACAAGTGCTACGTCATCGGCGGTGCCGCGGCCACGTCCGATGCGAGCACGCCCACGATACGCCCGCGCCAGCCGCAGCGCTCCCTCGGCACCGTCGAAGAATACGATCCAGCCACCAACCGCTGGCGCGCCCGCGCGCCGCTGCCGACACCCTGTAATCACATGGGCGGCGAGGCCGTGAATGGCAAGATCTATGTCATCGGCGGGCGGTTGAGCGGCGCGTTCATCATCGGCTTTCCGGGGAACATCAACCTGGTGCAAGCCTACGATCCGGCGACCGACTCCTGGGTGACCAAGAACCCGATGCCGACCGCGCGCAGCGGGCTCAACACGGCGCAGCTCAACGGCATCATCTTTGTCGCCGGCGGTGAAGTGCAGGACGAGAAATACTTGGCGGCGTTTCGCGCTTTCGAGGCCTACGACCCGGCAAGCGACACGTGGTGGCAGTTGCCCTCCATGCTCCTGCCGCGACACGAGTGCATCATGGCGGCCCTGGACAATCGAATTCACGTCGCAGGCGGCTCGGTGCAGTCGGCCATCGTGCCGCTGCCCAAGGGTCTCGCCTTCGACACCGATTCGCACGAAGCCTTCGAAGTGGCGCCCTAAAAGAACCGCGTCCACGTTGTTCCCTCTGCCGGCGAATCGCTTGGGGGGTGCGCCTTGCAAAGTTACCTCGCGTTGCTCGTTGAGAGCCAACTGCCGTTCGATCCCTGGGTTGCAGCCCTCGCCTGGCTGGCGCTGTTTCTCGCCAATCACCGGGTCGCAATGGCAACGCGCGCCGCCAATGAAGCGCAAAGCCTGGTCGGTGCCGAAGACTGGAGCATTCTTCGCCGTGGCTCCTCGCCCCAGTACGTGCTGGCCAAGATCCTTTTCACCGGAATCGTCTTCTTGCTTGCGTACCAGCTCGGCAGCACCGCTTTCGTATTCCTTGGCGGCGGCTATATCGTCGCGGTCGCGTGCACGGTGGGTCTCAATACCCAGGGTCTGCTGTCCGCTCGCGCCATGGCGCAGCCCAATGCCGGAAAAGGCTCGGTGATTTTCTCGACGCCATTGGCGTTTCGACACGGGGCGCAGCGCTTGTGCGGCGTCGCGCTTGCCTGTTGCATCATTGGCCTGGCACTTGCCCATCTGGCGCTTTTGGGCGGAGCGCTGATCCTCGGCGCCACCGCGCAAGGATACCTGCGCAGGGCGCGAAAGGCGGAGCGGCAGTTGCCAACGGATAATCGCTAGCAACCCGGTGCCAGCTTCCTTCGCACAGCGCGCGGCGTGAGGTTGCCGCGCGCATGCGTTCGCACTCAAACTCTCGGTCGCGCGCCAATAAAGTGCGCGTCACGACGCGTGCCAGACAAGGAAGAGGCAAGGCGCATTCCGGAAGAACTCGCGCACCACGCTGTTCCGTTCCGTGCGCTGCGGATCTTTTGCGTGGCGTATCCAGACTGCCGCTGTGCGCTCCTACGCGGGCTCCCATTGGAGGAGCATCGCGTACCACCAACGCCACGACCGCCTAAAAGAGCATGAATATTCGCATTGTAGGCTACTTCTGACAGGGCTAGATTGGCACCTGTTCACCGCCCCGCCAATCGCGTTGCAACTGACTGGCAGAAAGCCTGTCGGTGCGGGGTGCAAGGCATCACGCTCGTAACCACCATGGGTACGGAACACGTAGATCCTATGTCGCAACCTCAAGACAGCGATGTCGCAAGTTTGCAGTTGCACGAAGCATTCAGCTGGCGCGCTGCCGTGTGCGCAAGCGTCATCGCGGCGTTGGTCTTCGCAGCACTCGATATCGGTCTAACCTGGGCCGTACGAGGTGTCTCGCCGTGGGTGCCGCTGCGAATGATGGGCGCGATCGTGCTGGGGCCCAAGGCGCTGTCGCCCCCGGACACGTTCGACGGACGGATCGTGGCGGCGGCGATCCTGCTCCATCTCGTGCTGTCGATTGTCTACGGCACCTTTCTGGCCCTGGTGATGCCGCGGGTCGACGCGGCGAAAGGCATCGTGATCGGCGGGTTGTACGGGCTTGCGCTCTACTACATCAATTTCTACGGCTTCTCCTCCTTCTCGCCATTCGTGGACCAGCGCGATTGGCTGGGCATCGTCTCGCACGGTGCGTTCGGCGCGGTGCTTGCCTGCATGTACGCGGCGATCAACAGGCAGGAGTCCAGCCGCCGGGCCCAGGCGTCGCCGCCGCTGCGGGACGAGGGAGACGCCGGCAGCGCGCCGGTGGATGCAAAAGACTGCGACGACAAGCGAAGCCGGTTTGAACAGCCGGAGGGCAATTCAACAGTCCCGGAGAGCGAGGGGTGCCGCGCAATTCCGCAAGCAACCGCCGGCTCGAGCCGCCGGAGGCCTTCATCGCCCAGTCTCCTGTGCCCGCGACTCTCGGAAGCAAAGCATCTCCTGCCGCTTGTTCGGGGTCATCTCGTCGCCGCTGCGTCCCACTATCCGCTGCCAACGGGAATGAGTCTCGACCTGTTGCCAATCGTTGAAGCCGGCCTGTTCGGGTATGAGTTCGTACCCGACCGGAGGACGCACACCTATCTGACAATCGGGTCCGACGCGCACGGGGCGCCGGTCGTGCGCAAGACTTGCTATGGCGTTGGCGCCCCTGACGCGCTGCAATTGGTGGCCGTCCAAGGACACGTCCTGTCCCGCAGTGAGCGCGCGGCGCGCTGCCGCGTCCAACAGCGCGACTCTTGCTTTGCCGACTGGACCGCTGCGGCGGAGGCCGCGTGGACCCAGCTTGCCGGCCTTTTTCCGGAACGGCCAAGGCAGCCGATCAACCTGCGCGAGAACGCGCACCGCGGCCTCGACCAGGCTCTCGCAATCGCGCACTCGCATCTGGAGCACTGGAACCCGATCATCCATTTCTGCGGCCTGCCCAATGAATCGCAACAGGGCTTTCTCCTGACGGGCGCGAGTGGCGAACGCGGCGAGCTGCTGTTTCAGCGGCCGGATATCTGGATGCTCCGCTGGAAGGCGCCCCCGCAGGCCGTCTACGAGTCATGGTCCATCGCGGCGGATGGCGCGGACGCGGCCGACGACCTGTTCCAGGGCAACGTGGCCTCCTGAAGCGAGGCAAGTCCGCACGAGCTGCGCAGGCAGCACCCGTTTGGCGTCGGGCTGCGTCGTGTCGTGCCGGGCAGTCGACTATAATCGGAGCCCTGCACTGTCGGCTGCTTCACGTCGTGACCTCCCATCCAACCGCAGCAACTCGTGTCGTCGACTCTCACACCGGTGGTGAACCTACGCGCGTGGTCGTGAGCGGCGGCCCCGACCTCGGTGCCGGTGACATGGCGCAGCGCCGGGACCGTTTCCGCGAAAAGCACGATGCCTGGCGCAGGGCAATCGTCAACGAGCCGCGCGGCTCGGACGTGCTGGTGGGAGCCGTCTTGTGCGCCCCGCTCGACTCCACCAGTACCTGTGGGGTGATCTTCTTCAACAACGTCGGCTACATCGGCATGTGTGGCCACGGCACAATCGGCCTGGTCGCGACGCTGGCGTACCTTGGTCGGGTGCAGCCCGGCGAGCATCGTATCGAGACGCCCGTCGGCAGGGTCACCACGACATTGCATGGCGACGGCACCGTGACCGTAGCCAGCGTGCCGGCCTACCGGCATGCGGCGGGGGTCAGTGTGGAGGTTCCCGGTCACGGTGTGGTGCATGGCGACGTAGCGTGGGGCGGCAACTGGTTCTTTCTATGCAGCGACCATGGCTTGCCGCTCGAAGTCGGCGGTGCGGGCGAGTTGACCGCGTTCGCGTCTCGTGTGCGCGACGCTCTTCGAAAACAAGGCGTCACCGGACGTGCGGGTGCAGAGGTCGATCACGTCGAGCTTTTCGGACCGCCGGCCGATCCGGGCAACGACGCCCGCAACTTCGTGCTCTGTCCGGGCGGCGCTTACG
This sequence comes from Edaphobacterium sp. (SeqCode), assembly GCA_035937415.1. Lineage (GTDB taxonomy): Bacteria > Pseudomonadota > Gammaproteobacteria > Burkholderiales > Casimicrobiaceae > PALSA-1003. Next base: position 26,319 of record DASZIB010000091.1, read on the forward strand.
ACCGCTCGCCCTGCGGTACCGGTACGAGCGCGAAGCTCGCGTGCCTCGCCGCCGAGGGCAAGCTTGCACCCGGAGCCCCCTGGCGCCAGGAGAGCATCATCGGCAGCGTCTTCACGGGACACTACGCGCGCCCGGCGACTGCGCTTCCGGACGTACCCACGAATGCGGTGCTGCCGCGGATCCACGGCCGCGCGCACGTAACACTCGACGCGAGCCTGATATTCGACTCCGCGGATACCTTTGCGTGGGGATTGGTTTGATCGTCCGGTGATCCGCGCGCGTGGTCGCATTGCAACCGGCACGGGCCCCTACCGCGCCTGATCCGCCACCGCGCATGAACCTGCCCGCATCGCCGCTGCCGCCATTGCTGGCGACGGAAAGTGCGTGCGCCGTCATCGTGATCGGCGCCGGCATCGTCGGCGTGGCCATTGCGCTGCGCCTGCGCCAGGAAGGGCGGGAGGTCTTGCTCCTCGACCGCGAATGCGTGGCGGCGCAGGCGAGCCGCGGCAACGCCGGAGCGCTGGCATTCTCGGACATCCTTCCGCTCGCCTCGCCGGGTATCCTGCGCAAGGCGCCGCGGTGGCTGCTCGATCCGCTGGGCCCGCTGGCGATCCGTCCGCGCTACCTGCCGCGCCTGATTCCATGGCTGTATTGCTTCTGGCGCGCAAGCCGGCCCGCTCGCGTACGCGCCAGCACCGTCGCGCAGGCAGAACTGCTGGCCCTGTCGGCCGCTGAAACACCGTTGTTGCTCGCAGCAGCCGGTGCCAGCCACATGCTGCGCAGCGACGGGGTCCTGCACCTCTACGAGAGCGAGGCCGAGCTGCGCGCGGCAGAGCCCGCGTGGCGGGCGCGCAGCGATCACGGCATCGCCTTCACGCACTTGAATAGCCCGCAAGCGATCGCCGAACTGCAGCCAGGCTTGAGTCCCAAGCTGGTGGCCGCGACCTTCGTGCCCGCCTGGAAGACGGTCAGCGACCCATTGCGGGTGACCGAAGCGCTGGCACGGCACTTCGAGGAACTCGGCGGCCGCATCCGGCGCGCGGACGCGGTCGCGCTTGTATCCGCTGCCGACAGCGTGAAAGTGCAGACGCGCGATGGGCAGACTCTCGATGCGCGTCACGTGGTCGTTGCCGCGGGTGCGTGGTCGCACCGGCTCGCGCGCACGCTCGCCGATGACATTCCGCTCGAGACGGAGCGCGGCTACAACGTCACGCTACCGGTGGGCGCCTTCGACCTCAAGCGCCAACTCACCTTCGGCGGCCATGGCTTCGTGGTGACCCCGCTCGCCTTCGGCGTGCGCGTAGGTGGCGGCGTGGAGTTCGCCGGGCTCGATGCGCCACCCAACTTCGCGCGCGCGGCAGCGTTGCTCGCCAAGGCCAAACGCTTCATGCCCGGGCTGCGCACGGAAGGCGGGCGCGAGTGGATGGGGTTTCGCCCCTCGTTGCCCGACTCGTTGCCCGCGATCGGGCCGGCAGCGGCGGACAAGCGCGTCATCTACGCCTTCGGCCATGGCCACCTTGGCCTCACCCAGGCTGCCGCGACGGCACGCCTGGTCGCCGACATGATGTCCGGGAAGCCCTCGCCGCTCGATCTCACGCCCTTTCGTCCGCAGCGGTTCAGTTCCTTCCGACTGCAGCCCGGCAGAGGCGTCCGTCAGCCAAAGAACCCATTGCGATGGGATAACGACAAGGAAAGTTCATGACAGCAATGCGCACGCTTGCCACCGTCCGCCATCACGGCATGGATCTGACCGACTACGCATTCACCGTGCCGCTCGACCATGACCGGCCGTCGGGTGAGCCATTGTCGATCTTTGCACGCGCGGTTAAGAACAGTGAAAAACCCGCCGCGACCCGGCCCTGGCTCGTCTTCCTGCAAGGCGGGCCGGGATTCCCCGGGCCCCGACCCCTCAACAATTCGGGCTGGCTCAAGCGCGCGCTCGACGACTACGACGTGCTGCTTCTCGATTCGCGGGGCAACGGGCGCAGCAGCGTCGTCTTGCCGCAGACCCTTGCGAGGCGCGGCAATGCGCGCGCACAGGCAGATTACCTGATGCATTTCCGCGCCGACAGCATCGTGCGCGATGCCGAATTGATCCGTCGCGAGCTCGTCGGCGCAGAGGAACCCTGGAGCGTGCTCGGCCAGAGCTATGGTGGATTCTGCGCCGTTCACTACCTGTCCGCCCAGCCGCAGGGCTTGCGCGAAGTCTTCATCACGGGCGGCGTGCCGCCGCTGGACGGAAGTGCCGACGACTATTACCGCCATACCTACCCCGAGGTCCGGCGCAAGACACGCAATTTCTTTGCCCGCTACCCGGCGGATCAGGAGCTGTGCAGCCGCATCCTGGAGCACCTCCACCGGCACGACGTCGCCTTGCCTACCGGGGGCCGTCTCACGGTGCGTCGCTTTCAACAGGCGGGCTTCATGCTCGGGTTCGACGACGGAATGGAGAATCTCCACTACCTGCTGGAGAGCGCCTTCTGCACCGGCGTGAGCGGCGACGAATTGAGCCTGCCGTTTCTCCGTGCGCTGGAAAATTCACAACCGTTCGAGACCAACCCGATCTTCGCCGCCCTGCACGAGATGTGCTACACGCAGGGCGCTGCCTCCCGCTGGTCGGCCGAGCGCGTGCGCGGCGAGTTCCCCGACATGGACTGGGTGCCGGGCAAGCCACCGTCGTTCACCGGCGAAATGATCTATCCGTGGATGTTCGAGGACTATCCGGGGCTGCGCCCGCTGCGGGAGGTTGCCGAGCTGCTCGCGCGAGAGGAGCGCTGGCCGGCGTTGTACGATCCGGCGCGACTTTCCCGCAACGCGGTTCCGGGTGTCGCGGCGATCTATGCCGAAGACATGTACGTTCCGCGCGCCCTTTCGGAGCGGACCGCCGCGGCGATCCCCGGCCTCAAGGTCTGGCTCACCAACGAATACGAGCACAACGGACTGCGCAGCTATCCCGCGGTCTTCGAGCGCCTGCTCGCGCTGCGGCGCAACCTGGTCTAGCCGGGCGCACGCTGCTCGGCGGCGGGATGCCGGCGCGATTGCGGCAACCGCCACTCCCCTGTCATGCCGCTTGGAGGAGCCCGACCTCCGGCAATCGGGGACGGGTGGCCAGCGCGTGCTTCATGATCGCTTCGATTTCGGCCGCTTCCTGCGGGGTCAGCGGCAGCCGTGGCGGACGCGTGCGATGGGTGCCTCGCCCCATGATGTGTTCGCACAGCTTGATGCACTGGACGAGGTCCGGGCGGGCATCGAGATGGAGGAGCGGCATGAACCAGCGGTAAAGGCTCATCGCTTCGGCATAGCGGCCGGTGCTGACCAGCCGGAACAAGGTCTCCCCTTCGCGCGGAAACGCGTTGGACAGCCCCGAGACCCAACCGACCGCGCCGACCAGAATGCTCTCCACCACGACGTCGTCGAGCCCGGCGAACAGCACGAAGCGATCACCGACCAGATTCTTAACGTCGGTGAAGCGCCGGGTGTCGCCGGAGGACTCCTTGAAGCAGACGATGGTCTCGCAGTCGGCCAGCGAGGCCAGGATTTCCGGGGTGACGTCGTTCTTGTAAATCGGCGGATTGTTGTAGACCATCACCGGCAGATCGGTCGCCTTCGCGACGCTGCGAAAGTGCGCCGCGGTCTCGTGCGGTTTTGAAGCGTAGACCAGCGCCGGCATCACCATGACGCCATCGAGGCCGATGCGCGCGGCCTCCTTTGCCATGTCAATCGCGAAGGCCGCGGTGAATTCGGCGATGCCGCTGATGATGGGCACACGGCCGCGTGCGACGGCTTTGCCTGCCTCCATGAGCGCAATTTTTTCGTGCCTGGCCAGCGAGCAGTTCTCGCCCACGGTGCCGCAGACGATAAGGCCGGACACGCCGTCGCGTATCAGGCCCTCAATGACGCGTGCGGTGGCGTCGATGTCGAGCGAAAGATCCTCGCGAAACTGCGTCGTCACTGCGGGGAATACGCCACGCCAATCGGGTTTCAATCGACCCCTCCGTCGGTTAATTACCGGGCCCTACCTGGGCAGGGCAGCCGGCGCTGCTGGCCGCATTTTGCGTCCCTCTCGAGAGCGACTATGTTGACTGTGAATAGTCAACAGCACTACTGACGAATTCTCGCGTGCGCGAGCAGGGGCTGCACGTCTACAGTGTAGCCAGAACCCGGGAAGGCGAGAGAGAAGTCCGCTCGACAGCGCGCCGCGACGGGTTCTTTGCCGCCGGAGCGATTTCTTCGGCGTCAGGCGGGAAGAGATCTCTCGTTTGACGAACAACGGTCGGAAAGGGAGTCTGCTATGTACGCCAAATGTATCACGAAGTATGCCGCTGCCGCATTCGCCGCTGCAGCCTGCGTCCTGGTCATGTCAGGCGTGAGCGCGGCTGGAATGAATGACGACCAGCCAGGAGCTACCGCGGCGATCGCCTATTCCAATCCTTTTTCCCTTCCCTGCCACCCCTCATTGGATCGAGGCGCGTGCTTGAAGCACGCGGAACGTGGCGCCGCAGGTTCAGCAAGCGACACGATGACGGTTGCCCAGCTAGGGAACGTGTCGACCGACAGCGATCCTGTGTCTGTTCCTTGTCACCCTGCGGTGGACAGAGGGGCCTGCTTGAAGCGCTAGCAGCATCTGCCGATAAATGCCGGGCTCTGATCTTGTGGCTGCAGCTCGCGGGGTGCGTCGCACGGTGTGCCGGGCGACGCACCCGGCTGCATGTGGACCGCGACCGGCATGGACACAAGCTGCTCGAGCGCCTTTCTGCGCAACGCCGCTTAGTCGATGCGTCCCGAGGCTATTGCTTCGGAGACTCGACCATCGTCATCCCGGATGGCCCGACACCGTGGATCTGGAGGATCGCGCCCTTCGGACCGGCCCACGCATAATGAACCGTGTTGGCGGGTAACAGATAGAACGAGCCTACGCCGAACACCTGTCCCTTGTGCTTGTCGACTTTGGAGCCTTCGCCGATGCCAAACACGCCCGTCAATACCGTGATGTTCTCGGTGTCCGGGTGCGAATGCGGCGGGACGAGCGCGTTGGGCGGGATCTTGATGCGTTGCACGTAAGGCCCCGGCTTTTCGGGATCGCCGGCCAGCACTGCCTGCTTCCAGCCCGCCATCCCCTTCAAGTCGGTCCACTGCACATTCTCGGGCCGCACCGTGATGGGTTGGTTTTGCGCGGCAGCCGCCGCACCGATCGCAAGCAGGAACCCGCCGAACAGGACTGACAATGCACGCTGCATACACCGCTCCCCAGGCAGTCGACAAGGGCCGACTATCACACGATCAAAGGGTGGAAGGCAAGCCGAGCGCGCAGGCAGGCGGCGCTGCGACGCCGCGTTTCATGCAAACATTTTCCTCGGCACCCACTTGTCCGGCGACGCCGGCGCACGCTCGCTGAAGATCTCCTGCGCGATCCAATAGCCGAGGCTCCGATAGCTTTCCCACTGCGCCTCGTCGTAGAACTGGTTGGTGGTCGACTGCTGCGGGAAATCGGGGCTCGCCTGCTTGTAGTTGAGGATGTCGAGCGGCTCGATTCCGGCGACCCGCGGCTTGAGCACCAGCAGCAGCCCCTGCGGCGCGTCCTTGTAGCGGATGTGCGCGAGCGTCGCGTACACCGGACCCGCGTGGCCCGGCTTGAACTCTTCGGGCGTACCGAAGTACTGGCGCACCGACGCGTCGACGAACTCCGAGAGCTCGAGCGATGTCAGGAACTCGATCTCGGCGTCGAGATCGATCCGCGCCTTGCGCACGAGGTTGGCGATGTCCTCGAAGGCGTAGTCGGCGTCGCGTCCATTGTCGAGGACGATGATGTGCGGCGCGCGGCGACGGATCAGCTCGTAGGCGGCGGTGTTCTCGAAGTGGCCACCGTCGGAAAGGTACCAGTGCGATCGGCGCGTGCCGTAGTACCGCCCGAAGAGCTCGTTCAGCAGAAAGCTCTGGGTGCGGAAGACAGCGGAGACGAGTTGGATGAAACGCGAATCGTGCGGCGCCCGGCGGCTCGGCTTCGGACTTTCGACCTCGGCATCCCACCAATATCCAAGCCGCACATTGGTGAGCGCGAGCAGCAACGAGAGCCCGAGCGTGGTTCCCTTGCCGTGGCCGGTGGTGAAGGCCGCCCCGGAGATCGCGCACCAGTTGCCGATCGACAGCGGCTCGACGACGAGCTTCGTACCCTGCAGGTAGCGAGGCAACGCGGAATCGTCGGGCTTGCCGATCACCGTCGCGGGGCTGCGCTGCAGCTGGTAGTCCATCTCCGCCAGCTTCCAGCCGACGAAGCTGCGGTTGCCGATCGTGAATCCGTATGGGCCGATCGCGACGTTCATACCCTTCCGGTCGCGCTGCACGAGCTGCGAGCCGCTCGCCACCGTCTGGTTGAGCGTCACATTGATGAAGTGCAGCGGCGCGAGCGAGCTCTGATGGTAGTAGGTTTTGACGGTGATGTCGTCCGTGCGCGCGGCGCTGCGCACGTCGCGCTCGGCGTCTGGATCCTCGGCGAAGAGCGAGGCGCGAAGATACGAGCGCGTCAAGTGGCCCGCGTAATAGCGCTGCAGCGAGGACAGGTTGATGAAGCCCACACCGTGTCCAGTCAGCACCGAGATCAGGAGGAGCGGCGCGAAGAGCCACGCCCAGGTCTCGGGCAGTACCGGTTCAGTTCCGGGATCACAGGTCACGTCGCGGGGCGGTATGCTGACGACGATCCGCTGTGACGCATCGAGCGCCACGTCGCGCGACTCCTTGTCGCCGGGCATGAGCATCACACAGCCGGGATCGCCGACGGGACGGTCGCCCTGGAAGACGAGTGCGTGGGTGAGTACCGACCACAGGCTCGCGACGGCGACGAACAGCGCCACGCCGGCGACGAACGCGAGTGCTGACAGGGGAATGCGCACCCAGGCCTTGGTTGCGGGGTCGCCGGAGCCGGTGACGAGGGGCAGCAGCTTGTTGAGGAGCGGAATCAGCACCGCGATCGTGCCTCCGCCGGCGAGCCACTTCTGGTGGGCGCCGACGGTCCACAGCGCGTACACGGTCTGGCCAATGGTGTCGACGAGCGCGAACGCGCAGAGCGTCAGCGTGACGATCAGCGGCGCCACCAGCCACTGCGACAGCTTCGTTCGCGTGATCGTCGTTGCGGCCGGCTCGCCCGCCCGCGCGCGCTGCGTCTGCGCATCGCCGGCGCGTACCGGCCAGCGGGCGATGATCCGCGCGGTGACGTAACCGATGGCTGCCAGCACGGCGGCGAGCGCGATGTACGCGGCGGCGAGCCGTCCCACGTCCCAGCGCGCGATCGCGGGAAGGCTTAAGTCCGCCGCGGCGACCGCCTGCAGCCAGGCGGTCGGCCAGGTCAGCGGCGGCGCCTCGCCGGTGGCCGCATACACCAGGCACGGCGCCGCGATGACGAGCCCCGTGATCAGGGGCAGGTTCAGGCGCAGGGATTTGCCCCAGCGTTCCGTCTGGGCGAGGAAGAACGCAATGCCGAGGGGAACGACGATGAGGGAGAGTGACGCCAAGGGCAGAATCCACCACACGCTCGGCCAGAAATCCGCGCCCGGCTGCGGCAGGAAGCGGGTCTCGAGGGTTGCGAACCAGAAGTCGAAGTCGTACGCGAAACCGAACACGCGCGCGGCGGCGAAGAGCAGGAAGATGGTCACCAGCGACACCGCAATCACGTAATGCAGCGCAAAGAAATTGCGGATCGCGACGGCGGCCGCGTACAGATAGTCGCCGCCCCCCGTCGGCGCCAGGTAGCGCCCGTTCTCGCGCAGCCAGCGCATCGGCGTCATGCGGCTGCCGTCGAAGTTCGTATCGCAAAGCACGTCGGCCGCGCGCTCGGCAGCGAGCTCCCACTCGCTGCGGCCCGGCGCGGCCGCAGGGCTGACAGCGACCACCATGATTTCGGGGGTTACCAGCGCGCCCTTGGCGCGCTCGCTCCCGGGCAGAAAGAGGCTGCCGAAGAACGTGGCGAAGTAACCGCCGCCTGATACCGACGAGCAATAGTCGATGCGCGAGAGGAGCCGCGAGGTGGGCCTCTCGCCCGCCGCGTCGCGCGCAGCTTGCTCCGCGTGCGGCGGGTGGGCAGCGGCTGCGCCTGCGGCGCCCTCTTCCTGGTGCGGCGGCGCGGCGGCGTGTCCGGTGGCTGCGGCGCTGCGGTGGCGAGCGCGCCTTTCTTCGTGGGCAAGATACTGGAATACGCCGAGGCTCACGGTCGCGCTGCGGATGCCGCCACCCGAGAGCGCGATGCCGAGCATCGGCGCGTTCTCGGGGATGTCGAATTTGCGCCGACGCGATTGGATGTGGACCTTCTCGTCGCGGTCGATGTCGGCGGGAATGTGCGCGTTCACGAGTCGCCTAGGGGTTCCAGTGCCAATCGCTCGGGTCCAGGCCAATGTCCTGCAACGCCCGCAGGCCGGACCGGCCGAAGAGCGGCGGCGCGCCGTTCGAATAGTCGAACATCACGTCCACCACGATGCGCAAGCTCTGAAACTCGAGCGCGAGGCCGCGCATGAGCGCGGCACCGACGCTGCCGCCGACGCCGCTTAGCGTCGTCGTCGGCTTCGGCGGCAAGGCAATGCCGGCACGAAGCCCGGCTTTCTCGGGCAGCACGACGTAGTCCGCGCCGCTGTCGACCAATACATAGCCAAACGCGTAATCCGAATTCGCGCCGACTCCAATGAGCACCAGCGCACCCTCGGGGCGCGGCGTCGCGGTCGTCGCGGCGAGTGCCGCCGAATTCGGGAAGGAAACCTTCTTCATGCCCAGGCGCCGACTGCGACGAAGGCAAACACGAACCGTTCGGCGTCGACGCCGGGCTCGAGGAGGAGCAGGTCAAAGCGGGCAGCCGAGCGCACGATGGCGTTTGCATTCACCGCAATCCACTGGTTCGGGAAATCCATGACGAAGCGCTCGCGTCCTGCATTGAGCACCGCGAGCGCTCTTTCGTGCGCCGGGTTCACGAGAGTCCTCCGTCGGGTCGATGCCGATCAGCGGATTGTAGTCTCCAACGGCCGCGGTCGGCGACGGGCCGCGAGGCCCCTGTGCGGAGCGCAGCGCGAGTGATTTGCGGTCATGGCCGTGTCACCGGGCACTGGCCGATGCCATCGCGAGCCCCGCCTTGCGCAATCCTTCGAGCATGTGCGCATCGAGTTGCGGGTCGAACCATTTATCCAAAAGTTGACCCACGGCCTGGGCGACGTCCTCCTTCTGGGCGCGCAGATCGCGCAGGGCATTGCTCGCGGCCTCGAGCTCACCCAGCTGGCCGTAGGCGGCTGCAAGCAACCAGTGCGTCCAGAAAACGTCCGGGGCGTTGGCCTTCACGATCTCGTCCACCGCCGCGCGGTATTTGCCCTTGCGGTATTCGTTGATGGCGAAGACCAAACCGAACCAGCGGGGATGATGCGGGTTTAGCTCCATGGCGCGACGAATGAGGGCGCAGCCACGCTCCCAGTGGCCGGTGAAGGTGATCAGGAACATGGCCTCGTTGCTGCCGTCGAGTGGGTTGAGCACCATGGCCCGCTCGGCGGCGCTGAGGCAGCCGGCGGTCTCCCTGCGGAAGAACAGAACGACCGCGAGGGCCTGTTGCGCCAGCGGATTGGACGGGCCGATGTCCGCGGCGCGCCGGGCGGCCGCAAGCGCGCGTTCGAGCGAGCCTGGCCTGGGGTTGAAGCCGTGGGCATGTTCGTGGGCGTAGATCCACGAGAGCATCGCCCAGCAGTCAGCATTGGCGGGCGCCCGCTCGACAGCACGCTCGAGGGCCTCGCGCGCCGCCGCATGCTCGGTGGCGGTCAGGCGGTGGTGATACCCGAAGCCGCGCATGAGCGCTTCGTAGGCATCGAGCTCTCCAGCTTCCCGGCCCCGGACGGTGTCGGAAATGCTGCGCGCGAGCACGCCGAAGCGATCGCCGCAAGTCGAGACAATGCGGGCGACCAGCTCGTCCTGTATGGCGAAGACTCGCTCGGACGCAAAGGGCTGCGTGTAGGTCTCCGCCCAGAGGTGAGCGCCGGAGGACGTGTCCACGAGTTGCGCCACGACGCGAAGGCTCGTCCCCGCCTGGTGCACGCTCCCCTCTATCGCGTAGCGCGCCCCAATCTCCCTGGCAATGGCCCGCACGTCGTCCGCTCCACTGGCGTAGCGAGCCGTCGAGCCACGCGCAATTACCTTGAGATAGGAAAAGCGGGAGAGCCCCGTGACGATCTCCACGGACAGCGCTTCGGCCAAAGCCGTCAGATCGGCATCGCTGCCGCGGTATTTGAACGGCAGCACCGCAACCCCGAAGCCCTCGTGTGCACGTACCGGATCGCTCGCTGTCGACGCCCTTGCCTTCGCCGGTGTGGTTGCCTCCGCGACTCGCTCACCCGCAATCAGGCGCAGCACGCGTGCGGCGAATTCCGTTGGCGCCGTGCCGGCGGCCAGCCGCGTCCATTGCCGCTCCCGAAAGCGGTCCGGGACCCGGGCCGTCAGCTCGGGAGTGTCGTCGATCACCACCGGCAAGAGGAACGGCTGGTCCTCGGCCATATCCAGCATGCGGTTCACGGCGAGGTTCCATTCGCGGCGGAAGTAGCCTTCGCTGCGCGCATCGGTATTGGTGGAGATGAGCGGCACGAACAGCCCACACTCCTTGACCTGCTTGCGGATCGCCGCGTCCCACGCATCGCCTCCGCGCAGCTCGCTCCGGTCGAACCATACCTCGAGCCCGGCCGCGCGCAGGGCGTCGCAGATACGGCTGGCGGCGTCCGCATCCTGCGAGGCGTAGCTCAAGAAAATTGCCTTGGCCGGTTCGCTCATCCGAGATCAGTCACCGCTTGTGTTGCAGGCTGCATGCCTGGAGTCCCTGATGAGCCCGTATGACTCAATGGTAATCCTCCTTGCGCTGGTGCCGTACGGCGAGGGTGTTCATCGTGTTCGTGGAGTCGATTCGAACAGCGCTATGCATCCCGCGGAGCCGGTCAGTCAACGATCAGGGGTTCACCGCGCGAAGGCGCCGACTCGGCCAGTTCATCCTCCGCCACTCAGGTGACCGAATATTCTGCTGACTGCCTCTGCTATGTTGGCGAGATCACCGTTGGCGTGCAATAGCGGCAACAACGTCGCAATGGCACCGAAGGTTGATCCGACGAGCTGTCCAAACGAACGAAGGTCGAACGGGACAACACGCATCTGCTCAATGCGCGAGAACATTGTCCCGAGCGTGGTCAGTTCTGCCAGTTCACGCATTTCCTGCTCCGGTGCTGGCCCCGCATCGCGACGAATCAGCCAGCGGCTCTCGACCTGCCGACTGAGCTCCGTGACGCGCTCGCGGTACGCGGCGAGCGCCCGTACTTTGCTGCGATACAGCTGTTTCGTGAACATGAACAGCGGCAGCGTGAACAGCAATGGAGC
>DASZIB010000092.1:0-1884 GCA_035937415.1 Edaphobacterium sp. (SeqCode)
AGCTCATGGAGCAGGGTTCGCCCCTCTTGATCGGCACGGGCGTAGTGAGGTCGCAGTAGCGTTACCAGATCGCTCTCGGCCTGATAGGCGACCATCTTGATGATGTCGGTCAGGTGCTTGCGCTCGGTGGCGAGCTTGACCACGGCCCGCTCGCTGAGGTCTCGGACCTCGACGCGCTTAGCAACATCGCGGCGCTGCTCGAAGAGCCGGGCGACGCGAGCGCGGGCCGTGCGCAGCCGTTTGCCGAGCGTGCCATGAGCGATCTTGAAGCCCCGCATGGTCGGCCTGTGCTGCTCGGCGTTGTCCGCGGCGGCGGCACCGTATTCGCGTTCGAACTTGGCGAGATCGGCGCGCGCCGCACGGACCTCCTTATCCAAAGCACGGCGCTCGGGATTGGGGATGGAGCGGGTCGGGTCCTCCGGCTCGATCCGGTAATCCACGAGTGCATCAAGCAGGAACTCTTCCCGCATGTACTTGAAGAAGTTCTCCTGTCGCCAGCGCTCGAACATGCGGTAGGCGACCTCGATGTCGCGCAGGTCCCATCGACTGGTGATTACCTGCGTCTGATGGCCGTCGTCGCACAAGCGCGTGACTTGCCGTAGGCGCAGCTTGCCTTTGAGGAAGCGCACGGGCTGGTCGTGCAGAAGATAGTCCACCCGGCATCCGTCGAGTTCGGCGTGACGGGCGATGAACCGCCGCTCATTGATGCGACGGCACCGGCCCTTGCGATAGGTCAGCAAGTCGAAGCCGCCCTTGATCATCGTGTCGAACAACTTCGGGCTCCAGCCGCCGCGGTCGAAGACGATGGTGACCCGTCGCTCGCCGACCACGTCGCGCACTTCGCGAAGCAGCCGGGGCAAGGCCTTCGTCAACGCCGCGTCGACCTCCCCGGTCACCACCAGCAACGGGTCGCCGGAGCGGTCGTTGATCCAGTAGTCGGTGCTGGCGGGCATGGCCAGATGGCGGCGCGCCACGTAAGCCTTTGATGCGATGGCGCGTTGGCCGTGATAGGCGCGCACATGGCCGTCGATGTACAAGAACCCCATGAGATGTCCGCGCTGATCGACACGCAGACGCGCAAGCTCCGCGCCCAGCTGCTCGGCGCAATGGTGTGCCGCGAGGCGGGTGAGCCGGCGCCGCAGCGTCTTCACCTCCGGCGCGCGGTCGAGCCCGAGGAGCCTGCCGAACGCGGCCGGGTCGCGTTCCTTGAGATGCTCGGGCCGCTTGATGCGCAGCAGCGCCATGAGCAGGAGCGTCAGCAAGGTCGTGCGCAGGCCATAGAAGGCCGGACCGATCTCACCGTAGAGCTTGCGGCTGATCCGAAACAACCCGCTCTCGACCAGGCACGGGAGAGCGAGCAGGACGCCGACACCGGGAACCGAGGCCCCCTCGCGAAAGAGCGGTGCGGCATCATCGAGCAGCCCTAGATGGGCGAGTTGCCGATCGAAGCTGCGATCGCTCGCGTCGCGGTCGAGGCTCATCGGCACCGGTTCGGCGTCGTCCGCAGCCGCGCTGATTGGATCGCCGACGCCGTCCTTCGCTGATGGCGCGGAGCCATCCGCATCATCGTCGGTCGACTTTGCAGACGGCACGCCAGCCGCCGGCGGCGCCCCCGCCGCTGCGGTCGTCATCCCGGCGAACGCAAGCTGTGCGCTCTCGGCGGGCTTCGAAGGTCCGACCAGCTTGCGAATTGCCTTCTCGCTTACCCCCAGCCGGTGCGCGACCGCCCGGTTGCTCATCCCCCGGCTTTTCAGCAGCTCGATGCTGCGCAGACGTTGCCCGGAGATCCGTCGCCGACCGCGACGCCAGCCTTCCTCGCGACCGAGCGCCGCCATCCCGCCCTGCACATAGCGCGCTTGGTGGCGCCGCACGGTGCGCACCGAT
>DASZIB010000093.1:0-33791 GCA_035937415.1 Edaphobacterium sp. (SeqCode)
TCGATCAGCGTGAAACCCCGCTCCATGGTGCGGCTCAATCGCATGAGCCGTCCGGTCGGTTGACCCAACAGTTGTTGGGGGCGGGGAGGGTCCAGCCGGCCGGCACGGACGCTCCCGAGGTCTTGTTGTTCTGGTAGTCGACGGTAAAGGTGAACCCGGTCATCGGCCCCTGGCCGGTGGCGGCCAGTGAATACTGCGTTGCAGTGAGCTTGAGCCCATTGGGATCGGGACAGGCAATCTGGAAATTCTTCGATGCCCCGTTGAACGCGGCGATGGGGTCGGGCGCGTAGGTCGTGACCCCGCACGCGCCGCCCGACACATAGGTGCGGTTGTCCATGTAATACTTTTCCATCTGCGACCGGATGTCGCCGAGCGCAGTCGTCGCCTCGATGATCCGGCTGCGCGCGATGAATTTGAAATAGGCCGGCAGGGCGATAGCCGCCAGGATCCCCACGATGGCGACCACGATCATCACCTCGATGAGGGTAAAGCCGGTACCCGGCGCCTTGGGCGACGCAAACGAAGAGCGCAAAACACGGTCATTCATGCCAAGTTCCCCTCACAGACGAATTGCATGGTATGTCGCCGCCAGGCGCCAGGCAAAGCCGCCCGATATGAGGTATCGCTGGCGGAACAGACGGTTAGAACACGCCCGGGCGCCGCCTGCTCACCCCGCCCCGACGCGGGCGTGGCGCAAGTTGCGAAGGACACGTTGCTGTCCAGCGCTTGGCACTTGCGCGCGATACGATGCCTTGAACCGGTCGTTGCCGCTCGCCTTCGTTTGGCTTTGGCGGCAGGAGAGTCCAAGCGCATGCGCCACGCCGCCGGGTCTGCGCGTCACCGGCGAACGCCGCGGATGTTGCATCGCAGCGATGGACGCGCCCCGGCACCGGGGCGATAATCCGCGCTCATGAATGCGCCCGAACGCACCAAAGCGTTGACGCAGCCGCCTTTCAGCTGGGCGGATCCGCTGCTCCTCGACGAACAGCTGCACGAAGAGGAGCGGATGGTGCGCGACGCCGCCCATGCCTACGCCCAGGACAAGCTCATGCCCCGGGTGACCGAGGCGTTTCGGCACGAAAAGACCGATCCGCAAATCTTCCCCGAGATGGGCGCACTGGGCCTGCTCGGCGCAACGCTGCCCGCCGAATACGGCGGCGCGGGGCTCAACTACGTATCCTATGGACTTATCGCGCGCGAAATCGAGCGCGTCGATTCGGGTTATCGCTCGATGATGAGCGTGCAGAGCTCGCTCGTCATGTACCCGATCTACGCTTACGGCTCCGAGGCGCAGCGACGCAACTACCTGCCCAAGCTCGCGCGCGGTGAGTCGATCGGCTGCTTCGGCTTGACCGAGCCCAATCACGGCTCCGACCCCGGATCGATGGTGACGCGCGCGCGTTCGGTTCCCGGCGGCTACCAGCTTTCCGGCGCCAAGATGTGGATTTCCAATGCGCCGATTGCCGACGTCTTCATCGTCTGGGCCAAGACCGACGATGGAGTGATCCGCGGCTTCGTCCTCGACAAGGGAGCCACCGGACTGTCCACGCCCAAGATCGAAGGCAAGTTCAGCTTGCGCACCTCGATTACCGGCGAGATCGTGCTCGACGAGGTCTTCGTGCCCGAGGCCGCCCTGCTCCCGGGCGTGCAGGGCCTCAAGGGTCCGTTCGGGTGCCTCAACAACGCGCGCTACGGCATCGCCTGGGGCGCCCTGGGCGCGGCGGAATTCTGCTGGCTGGCGGCACGGCAGTACACCCTCGACCGCACCCAGTTCGGCCGGCCGCTTGCCGCCAACCAGCTCGTGCAGAAGAAGCTCGCCGACATGCAGACCGAGATCGCGCTCGGGCTGCAGGGCTGCCTGCGCCTCGGCCGACTGCGCGATGAGGGCAAGGCCGCGCCGGAGATTACCTCCATCATGAAGCGCAATTCCTGCGGCAAGGCGCTCGACATCGCGCGTGTCGCGCGCGACATGCACGGCGGCAACGGCATCGTCGACGAATTCCATGTCATCCGCCACGTGCTCAATCTCGAGACGGTGAATACCTACGAGGGAACGCACGATGTGCACGCGCTGATCCTGGGCCGCGCGCAGACCGGTATCTCGGCCTTCTGACGCAACAGGCGGCGCGGCCAAGGCGCGGCATCCGTGCCAAGCGGCATTGCGCGGGCCCGAAACGCGACCCACGCGCTCCGAGGTTCCCGGCACCTTCTCATGAAGCTCTACAGTTACATCCGCTCGTCGGCTGCCTACCGCGTGCGCATCGCGCTCAACCTCAAGGGCCTGCCTTACGAGTACGTGCCGATCCACTTGCGCCATGGGGAGCAACGCGGCGAACCGTACCGCGCGCTCAATGCGCAAGGGCTGGTGCCGGTGCTGGCGGACGAGCGCGGCACGTTCACGCAATCGCTTGCCATCATCGAGTACCTGGACGAGCGCCATCGCGACCCGCCGCTGCTGCCGCACGCGGCGGAGGCGCGGGCTCGCGTCCGCGCCATCGCCCAGGCGATCGCCTGCGACATCCACCCGCTCGACAACCTGCGCGTGCTGCAGTACCTGACGCAAACGCTGGGCGTGAGCGAGGAGGCGAAGAACGCCTGGTATCGGCACTGGATCGATCTGGGGCTCGCGGCGCTGGAGGCACAGCTCGCGCGCGATCCGGCAACCGGAGCGTTCTGTCACGGCGCGGCGCCGACGCTCGCCGACGTCTGTCTCGTGCCCCAGCTTGCCAACGCGCGGCGCTTGCCGATGCCGCTCGACGCCTACCCGACGCTGACGCGTATCGAAGCGGCCTGCAACGCGCTGCCCGCATTCGCCGCCGCGGCGCCGGAGCGGCAGCCCGACGCGCAATGAAGGGCCCGCAATCGTTGCCGAAGAAGGAAAACCCATGAGCTATGTCATTCCCGCCTGGGAGCGGCCGTCGCTTCCAGTCGCCGGCAGCGCCGAACGCTTCCCGGTGCGCCACATCTACTGCGTCGGGCGCAACTACGCCGAGCACGCCAAGGAAATGGGTGGCGACGTGGCCAAGGAGCCGCCATTCTTCTTCACCAAGCCCGCCGACGCGATCGTGCCGGTCGTGGCGCCGGAGGTTGGCAGCGTGCGCTACCCGCTGGCGACCAAGAACTACCAGTACGAACTCGAGCTCGTCGCCGCCATCGGGACGGCCGGCGTCAGCCTTGCAGCGGAGCGCGCGCACGAGATCATCTACGGCTACGCGGTCGGCCTCGATATGACGCGGCGGGATCTGCAGATCGACATGCGCGAGAAAAAACGCCCCTGGGATCTCGGCAAATCCTTCGCCGAGGCCGCGCCGATCGGGCCGCTCTCTCCCGTGAGCCAGGTCGGGCATCCGCAGCGCGGGCGAATCACCCTCGAGGTGAACGGCGAGCCGAGACAGCGCGGCGACCTCGCCGACATGATCTGGGATGTGCCGCACGTGCTGCACTTCCTGTCGCAGTACTACGAGCTTCTTCCCGGCGACCTCGTGTTCACCGGGACGCCGGCGGGCGTGGGCCCGGTCGTCGCCGGCGATCTCCTCGTCGGGCGGATCGAGGGCCTGGGCCAGATCAGCGTGCGCATCGCGCCGCAATGAGCGTGCTGCCGGCCGAATTTGTCGAGCGCGAATACAATCTGCGTGCGGCGTTTCCCGATCATCCGCACTGGTTCGCGCGGTGGGCGGCGGACAGTGCGGCGGCGCGGGCGCGTCTCGCGGCGAGGCTGAACGTTCGCTACGGCAGCGGACCGAAGCAGACGCTCGATCTTTTCCCCTGCGCGAATCCGCGCGGGACGCTGCTGTTCATCCACGGCGGTTACTGGCGCGCGCTGGACAAGAGCGACCACTCCTTCGTCGCCGCCCCGCTGGTCGCCGCGGGCATCGGGGTTGCGATCATCAACTACGATCTGTGCCCGGACGTGAGCATCGCGCAGATCGTCGAGCAATGCCGCGAGGCCGTGGCCTGGTTGCGGCGTGAAGGCCCGCGCTACGGCATTGCCATGCAACGCCTGGTCGTCGCCGGCCACTCCGCCGGCGGGCATCTGGCGGCGATGCTCGTCGCGACGGACGGGGCGGCGCCTGGCCTGCCGGCGGGCCTGGCCGGCGCGGTTGTGTTAAGCGGCGTGTTCGACCTGGAGCCATTGGTCCAGGTCTCGTTCAACAGCGACCTGAAGCTCGATGCGGCAAAAGCGCGCGCGCTAAGCCCGATCCACCTCCGGCCGCAAAGCGCAGTGCCGCTGCTCATCGCCGCGGGCGCAGACGAGACGAGCGAGTTCCTGCGCCAGTCGTGGCTGCTCTCGGAACGCTGGCCGGAGTGCCATCCGCCCGGACGCCACGGCCCGCTGTTGATCGCCGCCCGCCACCACTTCAGCGTGCTGACCGATCTCGGCGACCCGAACAGCGATTTGGTGCAGGCGACGCTGGCGCTGTTCTAAACGGTCGCGCAAGGCGTGAACCGAAGGCAGCGCGCGCGGGGGTGCGTGCGCGGCGCAGTATAATGATCACCCCAGCCGCCGCAGCAGGAAAATCGTGACACTGCATCTGCATGCCGTCGAGAACCGCGAGTCGGTTGCCGCGCCCGCGGCGCCCAGCGCGCTCAGCCCGATTCCCGAGATCGTGGCGGAGCTTCGCTCCGGCCGCATGGCCGTCCTGGTCGACGAGGAAGACCGTGAGAACGAGGGCGACCTGATCATCGCTGCCGACTGCATCACCCCCGACACGATCAACTTCATGGCCACGCACGGCCGCGGCCTGATCTGCATGCCGATCACCGAGGCGCGCGCGCGCCAGCTTCAGCTCGCGCCCATGACAGCGGTCAATCGCTCGCTGCACGGTACCAACTTCACCGTCTCGATCGAGGCCGCCCACGGCGTGACGACGGGGATTTCGGCCGCCGACCGCGCGCACACGATTCGCGTGGCGTGCGCCCCGAATGCCAAGCCCGAGGACATCGTGCAGCCCGGGCACATCTTTCCGCTGGTCGCCCAGGAGGGCGGCGTTCTGGCGCGCGCGGGACACACCGAGGCCTGTTGCGATCTGGCGCGCCTCGCCGGGCATTCGCCGGCGGCGGTGTTGTGCGAAATCATGAAGGACGACGGCACGATGGCGCGCCTGGCCGATTTGGTCGAGTTCGCGCACCGACACGGCCTCAAGATCGGCGCGATCGCCGATCTCATCCACTATCGCAGCCAGACCGAGCGCCTGATCGAGCGCATCGGCGAGAGGCCGATCCGCACCGCCGAGGGTGATTTCCGCCTGGTGATTTTCCGCGACAAGCTGGCCGACGCGACGCACCTGGCGCTGACGCGCGGTGAGATCGTGCCGGAACGCGAGACGCTGGTGCGGGTGCACGAGCCGCTGTCGGTCGTCGATTTGCTCGACTACGGCAGCCGCACGCACTCGTGGACGATTCCCGCGGCGCTCGCGGCGATTGCCCGTGCCGGCTGTGGCGCGCTGGTGCTCCTGCACCGGCCCGAATCGGCCCTGGATCTGCGGCAGCGCGCCATGACCGACCAGGCGCCCACCGAAAGCCGCATGGACCTGCGCAATTACGGCATCGGCGCGCAGATTCTGCGCGATCTCAACGTCGGCAGGATGCGATTGCTGGCCAAGCCGCGCAAGATGCCGAGCATGGCCGGATTCGGGCTGGAGGTCACCGGGCACGATGACGTTGCGGCCGCGACCGCGCCGACGCGGCGCTAGAGTCGCCGCCCGCCCTGCGCGGACGCGCCGCTTCGTTCTGCCCGCACCATGGCCTTGCGCAAGATCATTCCCGGCGGCGACACCGCGCACCTGCGCGTGGGCATCGTGTGGTCGCGATTCAATGCCGAGGTCGGCGAGGCGCTGCTGCAGGGCGCGCTGCAGGCACTCGACCGGGCGGGGGTCGGCGAAGCCGCGATTACCGTTGTCAGCGTGCCGGGCGCGTTGGAGACACCGCTCGCGCTGCAACGGATGGCGCAGACCGGCGATTACGATGTGCTGGTCGCCCTGGGTGCGGTGATCCGCGGCGAAACCTACCACTTCGAGATCGTTGCCAACGAGTCGGCTGCCGGCGTCGCGAGCGTCCAGCTCGAGTTCGGCATCCCGATCGGCAACGGCATCCTCACCACGGACACCGACGAGCAAGCGAAGGCGCGCGCCGACGGCAAGGGCCGCGATGCGGCGCTCGCGGCACTGGAGATGGCCAACGTGCTCCTGGCGATCGACGACGAGTAAGCATGAAAAGCCGCCGCCGCGCTCGCGAACTGGCCCTGCAGGGGCTCTATCAGTGGCTGCTCTCCGGGACGCCGCCGCCGACGATACGCGCCCAGCTCGCCGAGGCCGGCGGCTTTGCCAAGTGCGATTCGCGCTACTTCGACGGCCTTTGGCAAGGTGTCACCGGCGAATTCGACACCCTGCTCGCCGCCTTCGCGCCGTACCTCGACCGCGCGCCGGAGCAACTCTCGCCCATCGAAAAGGGCGTGCTCGTGATCGGCACCTGGGAATTGCTGCGCGCGCCGGACATCCCCTATCGCGTCGCGATCAACGAAGCGGTCGAACTGGCCAAGGCGTACGGCGGCACCGATGGCCACAAGTACGTCAACGGCGTGCTCGACAAGCTCGCCGCCGCGACCCGGGCGACCGAGGTCGGAACGACGCGCGTCGCGACTTGACGCCGGCCGCCTGCAAGCCCCGCATCGGCGCAGACAACGACTCCCCGGCCGTCGTGGCGGTGCTTTCCGAATTCGCGCTGATCGACCGCTTCTTCCGCCGCCCCGCGCGCCACGCGGTGCTCGGTGTGGGCGACGATGCGGCGCTACTCGCCCCCACGCCCGGCTGCGAGCTTGCCGTGTCCGTCGACATGCTCGTCGCCGGCCGGCATTTCTTCGCCGACGTCGATCCCGAAGCGCTCGGCTACAAGGCGCTGGCAGTGAATCTGTCGGACATGGCCGCCATGGGAGCGACCCCGCGCTGGGCGCTGCTTGCCGGGGCGCTGCCGGACGCCGATGCGGCCTGGCTCGCCGCGTTCGCGCGCGGTTTCTTCGCCCTGGCCGATGCCTTCAGCGTCGATCTCGTCGGCGGCGACACGACGCAAGGACCGCTCAACCTCTGCGTGACGATCCTCGGCGAAGTGCCCGCGGGACAGGCGCTGCGCCGCAGCGGCGCCCAGCCCGGCGATGCAATCTTCGTCTCCGGCAGGCTGGGCGATGCGGCGCTCGCGCTGGCGCACCGGCGCGGCCAGATCGCGCTGACCGCGGTGGAATTCGCCGCTTGCAACCGGGCGCTATTGCGGCCGGCGCCGCGTGTTTTGCTCGGGGAGCGCTTGCGCGGCACGGCCACATCCGCGATCGACGTTTCGGACGGGCTGGTCGGCGATCTTGGGCACCTGCTCGACGCCTCGGGTGTCGGGGCCACAGTCGAACTTGCGGCGCTGCCGCGCTCGCCGACGCTGGGGCGCTTCCTTGCCGGCAGCGAGCGGGCGCGGGCCCTCGCCTGCCTGCTGGCAGGCGGCGACGACTACGAGCTGTGCTTCACCGCGCCGGCGCGGTCCGCGGCGCAGCTCGACGCTCTGGCGGCGGAGCTCGATGTGCCGCTCGTGCGCATCGGCAGGATCGAGCCACGCGCCGGGCTCGCCGTGCTCGACGAAGACGGCCGCGCGCTCGCGCAGTTGCCGGCCGCGTTCGACCACTTTCGCGCGTGAGCCGATGCGTAGAGCGCCGACGCTGAGGTTCCTGTTCTCGCACCCTGCGCATTTCATCGCCCTGGGTTTTGGCACGGGCCTGTCGCCGATCGCACCCGGCACGGTCGGAACGCTGCTCGCGCTGCCGCTGGCCGCCTTGCTGCGTGCGCTGACCGGCGACCTCGGGTTCCTGCTGGCGGTCGCCGCGGCCTTCGCGATCGGCGTCTGGGCGGCGCAGCGAACGGGCCGCGACCTCGGCGTCGCCGATCACGGCGCGATCGTTTGGGACGAGGTCGCGGCGTTTCTGCTGGTGCTCTTCTTCGTCGGCTCCGATCCGCTGCGCGAAGGCTTTGCGTTTCTGCTGTTCCGTTTTTTCGACATCGTCAAACCGCCGCCGGCGCGACTGATCGACCGCGAGTGGCATCACGGTTTCGGCGTGATGGCCGACGATATCGTCGCCGCGTTCTACGCATTGCTGGTCTTTGCGCTGTGGCAGCGCGTGTTCGCATGAGCGGCAACGCTCGCGCCGCGGGGCTCGCGCGCCGCATCGAGGAGCGCGCGCTCAACGCCTCAGGCACCTTCCAGTCGCTCGTCTACGACGGCTGGCTGCTCGGCTACCGGCCGGGCCCCACCAAGCGCCTGCGCTGCGTGAACGCCTTCTACGCCTCGACGCTGCCGCTGGAGGAGAAGATCGCTTATTGCGCCGCGTTCTATGCCGCGGCGGGCCTGCCCGCAATATTCCGGCTGCTGCCGTTTTCCCAACCGCCGCGGCTCGACCGCTGGCTGGAGCGCAACGGCTGGGCGCCATTCGAGCGCACGCTGGTGCTGAAGGCGAGCCTTGTCGACGCGCCTTCGCCGGCAGCGCCGGACCCGGCCGCGATCGTCGCCGCGACGGAATGGCAGTCGCTGGCGGCGGGGGTCCTCAACATCGACGACGAAGCGCTACCGCGCTTCGTCGAGCGCGCGGCGACCTACCCGCTGCCGCACGCCGGGGCGGTCGTCCGTCGCAACGGCGAGGTCGTCGCCTGCGGCCTGCTCAAGCTCGAAGACGATCATGCCGGCTTGTTCGCCGTGGCCACGGCGCCGGCCTGGCGCGGGCGTGGCCTCGGCCGGTCCGTGGTCGCGGCGCTCCTGGCCGAGGCGCGCTACCGCGGCGCGGCGAGCGCCTACCTGCAGGTGACTGCCGACAACGCACCGGCGCTCGCGCTCTACCGCCGCTTCGGCTTTTCGGCGTCGCACGAGTACTGGTATCGTGGCCGCGACGGCGAGCGGCACTGATATAAGCCGGCAGCATGCGCATCGACGACGATCTCTACGCACTGGCCGCCACGCTGGGCCGCGCCGCGCTCGCGCGCCGCGTGCGCATCGCGACGGCGGAGTCGTGCACCGGCGGCCTCGTCGCGGGGGCGGTCACGGCGGTGGCCGGCAGTTCGCAGTGGTTTGAGCGCGGCTTTGTCACCTACTCCGACGAGTCCAAGGTCGAGGCGCTTGCCGTGCCGGCGGCGACGCTCGCCCGCTTCGGCGCCGTAAGCGAGCAGACCGCGCTCGCGATGGCGCAGGGGGCGTTGCGCAGCGGCCGGGCGCAATGGTCGGTCGCGGTCACCGGCATCGCCGGCCCGGACGGCGGGACGCCCGGCAAGCCGGTCGGCACGGTATGCTTCGCATGGGCTGGACCCGGGGGGGCGGACGCGGTGCGCAACCACCTGCAAGGGGACCGAGCGGGGGTCCGGCGCGAATCGGTGCGCATCGCCCTGAAAGGGCTGCTCGACCGTCTCGTTTAACCGGCCGAAACCACTGGCATCGAACGATCGTTCTATGCCATAATCGGCTCATCCAACCAGATGATCGGGCCCGCCATGAGCACCGCAACCTCCGCCGCCGGACACAGTGGCAAAGCCAACGGAATGAACGCAATGGACGACAACAAGAGCAAGGCCCTCGCTGCGGCCCTGGCCCAGATCGAAAAGCAATTCGGCAAGGGCTCGATCATGAAGATGGGCGAGGCACAGGTGCAAAGCGACCTGTCCGTCGTCTCGACCGGGTCGCTCGGCCTGGACATCGCGCTGGGGGTGGGCGGTCTGCCCCGCGGCCGGGTGGTTGAGGTCTACGGACCCGAATCGTCGGGGAAGACGACCCTCGCCCTGCAGGTCGTCGCGCAGGTGCAGAAGGCGGGCGGCACCGCGGCGTACATCGACGCGGAGAATGCGCTCGACCCCGTCTACGCGGGCAAGCTCGGCGTCAAGGTGGGGGACATGCTGATCTCGCAGCCCGACACCGGCGAACAGGGCCTCGAAATCGCCGATATGCTGGTGCGCTCCGGCGGCGTCGACATCATCGTCATCGACTCGGTCGCAGCGCTCGTTCCCAAGGCGGAAATCGAAGGCGAGATGGGCGACCAGCTCCCCGGCCTCCAGGCGCGGTTGATGAGCCAGGCGCTGCGCAAGCTCACCTCGAACATCAAGCGCGCCAATGTGCTGGTCATCTTCATCAACCAGATCCGGATGAAAATCGGCGTGATGTTCGGCAATCCGGAGACCACCAGCGGCGGCAACGCGCTCAAGTTCTACGCCTCGGTGCGACTCGATATCCGGCGCATCGGATCGATCAAGCGCGGCGAGGAGGTGGTCGGCAACGAGACCCGGGTCAAGGTCGTGAAGAACAAGATCGCGCCACCTTTCCGCGAGGCGTTGTTCGACATCCTCTACGGCGAGGGCATTTCGCGCGAGGGCGAGATGATCGAGCTCGGAGTCACGCACAACATCATCGAGAAATCCGGCGCCTGGTACGCCTACCGCGGGGAAAAGATCGGCCAGGGCAAGGACAACACCCGCGACTATCTGAAGGAGCACCCCGAGCTCGCCGCCGAGATCGAGGCGAAGATCCGCGCCGCGGTGGGCGTTCCTCTTCCCGGACCGGCGCGCAACGGCATGGCCGCCGAAGAATAACGCGGCGGAATTTTGGCGGCCGTTTCGCTACACACCCGGGCGATCCGGCTGTTGGCGCGCCGCGAGTACGCGCGCTCCGAACTGCAACAAAAGCTGGTCGCCAAAGGCGCGCCGCCGGACGAGGTCCGCACGCTGTTGGATGAACTGGTCGCACAAGGCTATCTCTCGGATGCCCGCTACGCGCAGACGCTGGTGGCGTCGAAGAGCGGCGCCTTCGGGCGGCGACGTCTCGCCACGGCCCTGCGGGCGAAAGGGGTTGGGCGCGCCGACATCGACAGCGCGCTCGCCGCTGCCGGGGTCGATGACGAGGCGGCGCTGCGCGCGCTTTGGCAACGCCGCTTCGGCCGGCCGCCGCTCGACGCGCGCGACAAGGCCCGCCAGGTGCGCTTCCTGCAGGCACGCGGCTTTGCGCTGACGGCGATCCTGCGCCTGCTCGACGACGGCGCCGGGCGCACCCCCGATTAGGCCCGCCGTGCATTCGCAGTTCGGTCGCGTGCCTGTGCTAAGATATTGATTTTGAACCGTCACTTATTGTGACGTCGCGGCCGGTGAGCGCTGACACCGGCCCCCGGATCGCCATGCAAGTCGCCGCCATACGTCGTCAGTTCCTCGATTACTTCGCCGCGCGCGGTCACACCATCGTGCCGTCGGCGCCGCTCGTGCCCAGCAACGATCCGACGCTGCTGTTCACCAACAGCGGCATGGTTCAGTTCAAGGAAGTCTTTCTCGGCACGGACCAGCGCAGCTACGTCCGCGCCGCCGATGTGCAGCGCTGTCTGCGCGCGGGCGGCAAGCACAACGATCTGGAAAACATCGGCTACACCGCGCGCCACCACACGTTCTTCGAGATGCTCGGCAACTGGTCGTTCGGCGACTATTTCAAGCGCGAAGCGATCGCCTATGCGTGGGAGCTGCTCACCAAGGTCTACAAGCTGCCCGGCGAGCGGCTCTGGGTTACGGTGTATCACACCGACGACGAGGCCTACACGGCATGGACCGAGTCCATCGGCGTGCCGCAGGAACGCGTCGTGCGCATCGGGGACAACAGGGGCGCGCCCTACGCTTCGGACAACTTCTGGCAGATGGCCGACACCGGCCCCTGCGGCCCGTGCAGCGAGATATTCTATGATCACGGCCCGGAAGTCGCGGGCGGCCCGCCCGGCTCTGCGGACGAGGGCGATCGCTACGTCGAGATCTGGAACCTGGTTTTCATGCAGTTCAACCGCGACGAGAAGGGTCAGCTGACGCCGCTGCCCAAGCCGTGCGTCGACACCGGCATGGGTCTCGAACGCCTCGCCGCCGTGCTGCAGGGCGTACACAGCAACTACGACATCGACCTGTTCCGGGATTTGATCGCTGCGGCGGCGAAGGTGACAGGCACGAAGGATCTCGGCTCGCCTTCGCTCAAAGTCATCGCCGACCACATCCGCGCCTGTGCCTTCCTCATCGTCGACGGCGTGATCCCGAGCAACGAAGGTCGCGGCTATGTGCTGCGCCGCATCATCCGGCGCGCGATTCGCCATGGCTACAAGCTCGGGCAGACACAGCCGTTCTTCAGCAAGCTGGTACCGGACCTCGCGCGGCTGATGGGCGAGGCTTATCCCGAGCTGCCGCTAAAGCAGGACTACGTCATGCAGGTCCTCCACGCCGAGGAAGAGCGCTTCGCCGAAACGCTCGAGCACGGCATGAAGATCCTCGATGCGGCGCTCGCCGAGGCGAAGGCGATGGGGAGCACGGTCCTCTCGGGCAACGTCGCCTTTACCCTCTACGACACCTACGGCTTCCCGCTCGACCTCACTGCGGACATCGGTCGCGAACGCGGCATAAGTGTCGACCAGGCAGCTTTCGACGCGGCGATGCAAAAGCAGCGGCAGCAGGCGCGCGCCGCGTCGACATTCAAGATGGCCGAGGGACTCGAATACCGCGGCTCCAAGACGATCTTCGACGGCTACGACACCCTGGCCGAGGACGCCCGCGTCGTCGCGCTGTACCGCGACGGCAGCGCGGTCGATGCGCTGTCGACCGGACAGGCCGGCGTGGTCGTACTCGACCGGACGCCGTTCTATGCGGAATCCGGTGGCCAGGTGGGAGACCGCGGCGAGCTCTCGAAGAGCGGCGCCTGCCTTACGCTGTTCGCCGTGCACGACACGCAAAAGGTCCAGCCCGACGTCTTTGGCCACCACGGCGAGATGAAAACGGGCGAGCTCAAGGTCGGCGACACCGTGAGAGCCAGGGTCGACGGCCATGCGCGCGCGCGCGCCGCATGGAACCACTCGGCGACCCATCTGATGCACGCGGCGTTGCGCAAGGTGCTGGGGGCCCACGTCACGCAGAAGGGCTCGCTTGTCGATCCGGACCGCACGCGCTTCGACTTCTCGCACCCGCAGCCGCTCTCCGACGAGGAGATTCGCACGGTGGAAGCGCTCGTCAACCGCGCGATCCGGGCGAATGATCCGGTCGAAGCGCGGATCATGCCGTACGAGGCCGCGATCCGGGCCGGCGCCATCGCGCTGTTCGGGGAGAAGTACGGCGATCAGGTGCGGGTCCTGACCATGGGCGATTTCTCGACCGAGCTGTGCGGAGGCACGCACGTCAAGCGCACCGGTGACATCGGCCTGTTCAAGATCGTGTCCGAGGGCGGCGTGGCGGCCGGCGTTCGCCGCATCGAAGCGGTCACGGCCGAGGGTGCGCTTGCCTACACCCATGAAACCGAAGCGCGGCTCAACGCGGCCGCGCGGGCGCTCAAGGCGCCACCGGCCGACGTGCCGGCCAAGATCGCACACCTGCTCGACCACACGCGAACCCTGGAGAAAGAGCTCGCCCGGCTGAAGGGCCGGCTCGCGTCCAGCCAGGGCGGTGACCTCGCGGCGCAAGCGGTGAACGTCAACGGCGCCAAGGTGCTGGCGGTGACGATCGAAGGCGCCGACGCAAAGGTTCTGCGGGAGACCCTCGATCAACTCAAGGGCCGACTCAAGTCGGCCGCAATCGTCCTCGGCTCGACCGAAGGCGGCAAGGTGACGCTGATCGCCGGAGTGACCTCGGATCTCACCAACCGGATCAAGGCGGGCGACCTCGTCAATCACGTTGCCACACAGGTCGGCGGCAAGGGTGGCGGACGAGCCGACATGGCCCAGGCCGGCGGGACCGATCCGGCGGGCCTGGCCGCGGCGCTGCAGTCGGTACCCACGTGGATCGCCGCAAGGCTGGAGCCGCGCTGAGCACCGATGCCGCTGCGTCCCGATGCGACTCTGGACCGGTTCGCCCATCGCGGCGACGGCCACCTGCCGGGCCTGATCGGGGTGCGCTTCACCGCGGTCGAGGAGAATCGCATCGCCGCCGAACTTGCCATCCGCCCGGAGTTGCTGGCGCCCAACGGCTATCTGCATGCCGCCACGATCATTGCGCTGGCGGACACCGCCTGCGGTTACGGTTGCCTGGCGCATCTGCCCGCAGGCGCCGAGAACTTCACCACGGTCGAGCTCAAATGCAACTTTCTGGGCACCGTCCGCGAGGGGACGATCGCGTGCGTCGCGACACCGTTGCACCTCGGCAACTCGACGCAGGTTTGGGACGCGCAAGTCACCGACCACGCCACCGGGCGCAAGCTGGCGCTGTTCCGCTGCACGCAGCTGGTCCTGTGGCCGAAGCGCGCCCCGGGCGCCTGAACAGTGTTCACGGTCAGGCGGCGTAGCGCGCAGCGGCTGCGCTAACCGTTTGTTCGGCCGCAGTAACCTCCAATCAGGCAGCGCCGCGGCGCCCGCCACTGCGCCCTATGATCCAGGTCGTGCCCGCGGCGCGTTCGCCGTGGAACGAATCGGCGGCAGTGCAGTCAGTGCAGTGCCGCGCGCGCCAATCGGTCGGTTCGCGCGACAAAAATTACCGTAGGAAAGGAAGGCAAGACAATGGATGCAATCCGTTATCGGCGGCCCTTGATCACGCTGCTCGCGATCGCCGTGCTGCTGGCTGGCGCCACAGCCGCGCGGGCCGATGGGATCACCTCCCAGCAGGCGCAGGAGATGATCAACGAGCTCAAGCAGATCCGCCAGGTGCTGGAGAAGATGCAAGGGCCGCAGCAGGCGCCGGCGCAAGACGACAAGGTTAGCTACCGGCTCTCCCCCGGCGGCTTCTCGATGGGCGACCCCAAGGCACCGCTGGTCATGGTCGAGTACACCGATTTCCAGTGCCCGTACTGCCAGCAGTTCCATAACACGGCATTCGCCCAGATCAAGTCGAACTACATCGACACCGGCAAGCTGCGTTTCGTCAGCCGCGATTTTCCGCTCGACTTTCACGAAAACGCGCGTCGTGCCGCGACGGCGGGACGTTGCGCCGCCGAGCAGGGCAAGTTCTGGGAAATGCGCCATATCATGATCGCCAACGCCGCGTCGCTTTCGGCCGATAACCTCGCGACCTACGCGGCGAGCACCAATATGAGTGTTCCCAAGTTCAAGAGCTGTCTCGAGGCCGACAAGTTCAAGGCGCAGATTGACCAGGATATCGCCGAGGGCAGCATCGCCGGCGTGCAGGGCACCCCGTCCTTTGTCGTCGGGCGGATCGAGGACGACAAGCTCGAGGGCGTGCGCATTGTCGGCTCGCTGCCCTACGCAAGTTTCGACGCCAAGATTCAGGAGATGCTGGAGCAGACCGGCAAGCACTAGCCCGCTATGCGCCGCCTGCGGCTCGCGTTGGCGCCCCGTGTTCGGGCGCACTCGCCGCAGGCGGGGTCGGCGGTGGCGTTGCGCGCGCCGTGAATGGGCGCGCCGCGCGCAATGGTCTGTTTCCCTGGAAGCGTGCCGACCCCCGCGCCGACGCGCGCTCCGCCGATCTCTCCGCTCATGCGCCGTGCGCTTGTCGCTGCGATTGCACTCGGCTGGGTGCTCGTGTGCGCGCTGCCCGCGCTCGGACAGGGCGTGCCGCCAGCCGCGCGCGAATGGAAGCTGTCGACTGCGCTGGGGCCGGCCTATCCGCAGGGCAAGGCGGCCGAGATCTGGGCCGCGCTCATCCGTGAACGTTCGGCAGGGCGCCTTAACATCGCGCTGTTTCCCGGTGCCACGCTCGCGCAACGCGATCCGGCACGGGAGTTCGCGGCACTGCGCGACGGCCGTATCGACCTCGCCGTCGGCTCGACTGCGGCATGGGCGCTGCAGGTGCAGGAGCTCAACCTCATTGCGCTGCCGTGGCTGGTGCCGGACGCCGCCGGGCTCGACCGGCTCCTCGAGGGCGCGGTCGCGTCCCGGCTTGCCGAGAGCGTGCAAGCCGCGGGCGTGGTTCCGCTGGCCTGGGCGAACGCGGGTTTCCACGAGCTCGCGACGCGCCGCGCGGTGCACGCGCCAGCGGACCTCAAGGGCGTTTTGCTGCGCGTTGCCGCGACGCCGCTCTTGCTCGATACGTTGCTGGCTCTGGGCGTGCGTCCGGCGACGATGGACGCCGCCGCGGCCATGGTCGCGCAGCGCAATGGGGCACTCGACGGCGAAGTGACCAGCGTTGCCGCGTACCGCACTTCGCGGCTCTACGCGGAGGGGTTGCCGCACCTGCTGGTCTGGGGAGCGCACGCCGATGCGCTGCTGTTCGCGGTCAATCGCGCCGTGTGGGACGGCTTGAGCGATCCGGATCGCGATCTGGTTCGCCAGGCGGCGCGTGAGGCGGCAGTCCAGGCCAGCGCGCTCGCGCGCAAGCAGGCGGACGCGGCAGCGCTCGCCGAGCTTGCGCGACAGGGTGTGACCGTGACCCGGCTCACGCCCTCCGGAAAGCAACGCTTCAAGGAAGCATCCCGGGCGGTGTACGAGCGCTGGGCTGCGCTCGTCGGCGCGGACCTCGTGCACGCCGCCGAGGCGGCCCTCGCCCAACCGCGGTAAGGCAGCCTGCCTTAGCTGCGGTAGCGCCCGAGCCGCACTGCCGTTTCTCCCTTGCGCGGCCGCCGCGTCGGCATGATCAGGACGCAGTCATCGTGCGGGGTGCGGATCTCGGCGTCGCCGTCGATGGCGTAGGTCGTGCCCGCGCGGGCAATGGTCTGCAGCCCCCGCACCGGCATCGTGAAGGCGAACGCGTCGCTGGCAATCGTGACCGTGGTGGTGACCTCGATTAACGCCTGCGCCGGAAGCGGGGCAGGATCAAGGTACGCGTCCAGAAACGCGTCGGCAGCCATGCCGAAGTGGCGCAACCAGCGCAGCACGGTCTGCCGCGCGACGCTCGCTGCCGCCGCCTCCCAGTGCTGCCCGCACTCGACGAGCAGCGCGCTGCGCGCGTCCGCAGGGTCGTCGAAAAATCCGTAATCGCGCAAGCGCCGCCCCGCGCTGTGTCCGCCATCGATCACGATGTGCTGGGGCACGGCGAGTGCCTGCGCCAGCGCCAGCCCCTTGCGCTGCCGGCCCGCCATCGCCAGGGGCGGGCAGTACTCGGACATCGAATGCAGATCGAGCAGATAATCGACGCGGTCATACAGGGGCCGCAGCTCGCGCGCGCGCCTTAGCTCGACGCTGTCACGCGGACCGTCGAGCACCTCTTTCGACCAGAGACGGTTGAAGTCCTCGTCGACGCAGCGCGATGCGAACGGATCGGTCGGGTCGAAGCGCTCGTAGGCAGCGACGTTGGCGAAGACCAGCGAGAGCGTCCCGCGCGCCGGGCGCACGCGCTCGTGCAACATCCAGTCGAGCGCGATCGCGCCGCACACTTCGTTGCCGTGGGTCAGGGCCTGCAGCAGGACGTGCGGCCCAGGCCGGTCCGATGGGTAGGTCCACGCATAGGGCGTGCCGCTGTTGCCCGCGGCGTGCGGCGCGAGATTCGGCAGGGCGACCTCGATCGGCGGAGCAGGTGCCGGGGCGGCGGCAGCCATGGGCAAGGAGCGGCTCGGAAGCGCGCCGGAGCGCGCCGGATTCATGCCACGCAGACGCGGTCGGCCAGACGCCGCATGAACGCCTCGCACAGGGCCAACTGTTCGAGCGTGACCCACTCGTTGGGTTGGTGCGCCTGCGCGATGCGTCCCGGTCCGCAGATGATCGAGGGAATGCCGGCATTGTGGAAGAGAGCCGCCTCGCTGCCGAACGAAACCTTGCCGAAATCCTGCGCGCCGCTGCATCCCTTACCCAGCTCGGCAATCTCGGTGCCGCCGTGGGAGTCGAACCCGGGCAGCGTCGAGATGGGATCGAACTCGATGTGTGTCGACGGATCGACGGCGTGCATTTCCGGCAGGAGCGTCGCGCTGAAACGCTTGACCTCGGCGAGCAGAGCGTCAGGCTCGTCGAAGGGCAGATGCCGGAACTCGAAGTCGAACTGGCAATCGCGCGGCACGATGTTGAGCGCGGTGCCGCCGCGAATCAGTCCCACGTGCACCGTCGTGTAGGGCACGTCGTAAGCCGCGTCGAATCCCCCGCGCTCGCGAAAGCGGCGCGCCATCTGGGCGAGAAACGTCACGATCTCGGAGGCGACCTGGACCGCGTTGACGCCGAGCGGTGTCAGCGACGAGTGCGCCTCGTGGCCGCGGATGCGACAGCGGTGCGCCCGCTTGCCCTTGTGCGCGACGACGACCTGCATGCCGGTCGGCTCGCCGACGATGCAACCCGCGGGCTTGATGCCGCGCGCGACGACATCCGCGAGCAGGCGGCGCACGCCGATGCAGCCGACCTCCTCGTCATAGGAAAGCGCAAAATGCAGCGGCCGCGCCAACCCGCGACGCAGCATCTCGGGCACGAACGCGAGCCCGATGGCGGAGAAGCTTTTCATGTCGGTGACGCCGCGTCCGTGCAGCCGCTCGCCGACGAGCGTCGCGTCGAACGGCGGGGTGTCCCACGGTTGGCCATCGACGGGCACGACGTCGGTGTGACCGGAGAGCACGATGCCGCCGGCCGTCACGTTGCCGTCCTGCGCCGGCAGGGTGGCAAACAGGTTGGCCTTGCGCTGTTGGTCGTCGAAAGTGAGCTGCGAGGTGATGCCGTGCGCTGCCAGATAGTCGCGGATCCAGTGAATGAGCGCGAGGTTCGACTCGCGGCTGGTCGTGTCATAGGACACCAGCGTCCGGATCAGGTCAAAGCCGACCAGTTGCGGGGCGATGGCGGTGGTGGCGGCGCGGGCATTCATGGCGCAGTATCGCTTGGTGCGGGGACCAAGGATAGAAACCGCCCCGCCCGCTGTCAATTGTTTGTGGCAAAGCCGCGTGCATCGACAATGGCACGCCGCCCGCCGCGCCGTTCTTGCCGGGGGTTCCGATGCGCGCATGCTTCGCCACCTTGCTCATGGCCGGCTCGCTTGCCGGTTCGCTGTCCGCCGCCGCCGCCGAGCTGCCGCTCGACAGCATCAAGCTGCCGCCGGGATTTGCGATCGAACTCCTCGCCCGCGTACCCAATGCGCGCGAGATGGCGCTGGGCGCGAACGGCACGCTGTTCGTGGGCTCGATGGAAGCCGGCAAGGTCTACGCGGTGACCTTCCGGCCCGGCGCAGCCGCCGTCGTAACCACCATCGCGACCGGGCTGCAACGGCCGGTGGGTGTCGCGTTTCACGACAAGGCGCTCTACGTCTCGGCCATCAATCGCATTCTTCGCTACGACAACATCGAAAGCCGGCTGGCCAACCCGCCGCCGGCGGTGTTGGTCAGCGACCGCTTTCCCAGCGATGGGCTGCATGGCTGGAAGTTCATCGCCTTCGGCCCCGACGGCAAGCTCTACGTGCCCGTGGGCGCACCGTGCAATATCTGCGAACCCGACCCTGATCGCTACGCGGTCATTACCCGCATGAATCCCGACGGTTCGGGTTGGGAGGTGGTTGCGCGCGGTCTGCGCAATTCCGTGGGCTTCGACTGGGACCCGCGCACCAAAGAACTCTGGTTCACCAGCAACGGGCGCGACTGGATGGGCGACGACCTGCCTCCGGATACGTTGCATCACGCGCCGCAGCCGGGTCTCAATTTCGGCTACCCCTACTGTCACGCGGGCAGCATCCCCGACCCGGAGTTCGGCCGCAAACGCGCCTGCAGCGAATTCGCACCGCCGGCGCAACTCCTCGGGCCGCACGTCGCCCCTCTGGGCATGCGCTTCTACAGCGGCAGCCAGTTTCCGCAGCAATACCGCAACCAGATTTTCATCGCCGAACACGGCTCGTGGAATCGAAGCAAGAAAATCGGTTACCGCGTGACGCTGGTACGCATCGAGAATAACCGCGCGCGCAGCTACGAGCCCTTCGCCACCGGCTGGCTGCAGGGCGAAACCGCGTGGGGCCGTCCGGCCGACGTGCTCGTCATGCCGGACGGTTCACTGCTCGTTTCCGACGATTACGCCGGAGCGATCTACCGCATCAGCTACAAACCTGGCAGTTAGTAGCGGTGCCAGTAGCGGTAGCGCGCGTAGGGACGGTAGTAGCTCACGTAAGGCCCGCCATAGACCGCCGCGGGCGCGTAGTACGAATACGGATAGGGCGCGTAGACTGCCGGCGGCGAATAGACCACGGGTGGCGCCGCGTACGCGAAGCCATAGCCACGGCTGGAGTAGCCGATACCGAACCCTGGCGCGCCGATCGAGATCGCGAACGAATCACGCGCCGACGCCGCGGTGGCCGCGCCAACGCCAACGACGAACACTGCGGCGAGCATCGCAATACGACGTTTCATTGCTGTCTCCTTGTACGGTTGGCAATATTCCACCAACGTTGTATAGACAGCGCGCGTTGACGCGGAGTTTCGCTGTGCTGTCAAGCAGTTACAATCGGTAACGGATTGCAACAAAACCGCCGCTTCGCCATCGATGAGCCTCTGCCGCGCCGCTGCCTGCGCCCGCTTGCTCTTGCTCGCACTCGAGACCTGCTCAGAGCCGCTCGCGGCAGCCGACCTCACCATCGGCATCGGTGCCGATGTCACCGCGATGGGCGCAGGCAAGCGCTTGCCGCGCGTTGGCTGCGCAAACGCCGCGCTACCTAGCCCCGGACGACGATCAGGCGCTCGAGTTCCGAGACGATCGGGGTCGCCGCCTCCATGCCGATCCGCTTCACCAGGGCTTGCGCGAAATCGGGGAGAAAGTCGTGCAAGTCGCGGAGGTTTTCCGCGCGCTGCAGCCGCATCATCATCAGGTAGCCGCGAAAACCGAGATGCTTGTTGATGAGGTCCGAAAGGCGGGTCTGCGCGGCGATGAAGCGCTCGACCTCATCGGCGGTGCGCGGCACGGGCGTCAGCGCACCCTCGACGCCGGAGGGGGCGCTGAAGCGCTTGGCAATCAACCCGGCCCGTTCCAGGGCGGCGAGCGCGGTCGCGTCGACGCGCAGCGCCTGTGCCCGCTCGAGGACTTCGCCAACGGTGCGATTGCCGTCGACCATGATGAGCACGCTACGCAGAGCGATAGGCAGGTTGAGCTTGCGCTCCTTGAGTTCGCGCACGCCCTCGTCGGTCTTGGCGTAGATCTCACCCGGGTTCATGGCTGGCTTCCGTGTCCCGCGCTTACGCACGGCGCGCCGACATTTTTGCGCGACATTATAGACGACCGCGGGTATGACCGACCGGGGCAGGGTACGGCGCGGGGCCGCGCGGCAGGCGTGGGGAAGGCCCGCGTGCTTGAAGCGGCGCCCTGGCAGTCACGCGTCGCGGCGCTCGCCTGCGAGCCAGCCGCGACGTCTCCTGCCGCTTGGCGGCGTGAACCCCGACCGGTTGCCGCAGGCGCGCCGCGTGGTGGGGCCAGGGTCTTTGTGGAATAATCGATTCTGCATTTCCGTAGTCGCTCATGCTCAATCCGGCCCTGCTCGCTGCCTTCCGCAACATCCTCCCCGCGACGTCAATCCTCAGTGCGGCCGAAGATACACGGCCGTACGAATGCGACGGGCTGACGTTGTTTCGCGAGTTGCCCAACGCGGTGCTGCTGCCGGAGAACGAAGCCCAGGTGGTGGCGATTCTCAAGCTCTGCCACGCGGCGCGACTGCCCGTGGTCGCGCGGGGCGCGGGTACGGGCCTCTCGGGAGGCGCGCTTCCCGATCGCAACGGCGTGCTCCTTTCGCTTGCCAAACTGAAGCGCATTCTCGCCATCGATGCGCTGGCGCGAACGGCGAGGGTTCAGCCGGGCGTGCCCAATCTGGCGATCTCCGCGGCCGCGGCCGCGTATGGTCTGTACTACGCGCCAGACCCGTCGTCGCAGATCGCCTGCACGATCGGCGGCAACGTCGCCGAGAATTCCGGCGGCGTGCACTGCCTCAAATACGGCCTCACCGTGCACAACGTCCGGCGCGTGCGCGGCGTACTGATCACCGGCGAGGTCGTCGAATTCGGCGGCGAGGGACAGGACGCCCCGGGCTACGACCTGCTCGCACTGATCACCGGCTCCGAGGGATTGCTCGCGATCATCACCGAAGTAACCGTGAAGCTCCTGCCGCAGCCCCGCGACGCGAAATGCGTATTGGCGGCCTTCGACGATGTGACCAAGGCGGGTGCGGCGGTCGCCGCGATCATCGGCGCCGGCATCGTTCCGGCGGGCCTGGAGATGATGGATCGACTCACCATCAGCGCGGTCGAGCCGTTCGTCCACGCCGGTTACCCCAACGATGCCGCGGCGATTCTGCTGTGCGAGGCCGACGGAACGGCGGAAGAGGTCGGTGAGGAAATCGCCGCGGTGCAACGGCTGATGGAAGAGGCGGGCGCGACGCTGATCGAGGTCTCACGCAACGAAGGGCAGCGACTGAAGTTCTGGTCCGGGCGCAAGGCGGCCTTTCCAGCCGCGGGCCGGATATCGCCGGACTATTACTGTATCGACGGCACGATTCCGCGGCGCGCGCTCGGGCCGGTGCTGCAACGCATCGGCGAATTGTCGCAGGCGTTCGGCTTGCCGTGCATGAACGTCTTTCACGCCGGCGACGGCAACCTGCATCCGCTGATCCTCTTCGACGCCAACCGCCCCGGCGACGCGGCCAAGACCCAGGCCTTCGGCGCCAAAATCCTCGAGCTGTGCGTCGAAGTCGGTGGCACGATCACCGGCGAGCATGGCGTCGGCGTGGAGAAGATCGGCGACATGTGCATGCAGTTCGCGCCGGCAGAGCTCGAGCGCTTTCACGGTGTCAAGCGCGCATTCGATCCGGAAGGCCTGCTCAACCCGGGGAAAGCCGTGCCCACCCTGCATCGCTGCGCCGAAATGGGTCGGATGCACGTGCACCGGGGACAGCTCGCGCATCCGGATCTCCCGCGCTTCTAGGCGCGCCTTTCCCACGGAGCGACCATGGCCATCGATGCGACCACGAGACCCGACCCCGGCGCCGTCGCCGACCTGGTGCAGAAGCTCTGCGGCGACTATGGCGAACGCGCGGTCACCGCGCGCGCGGTGCGCGAACACCACGGTCACGGCGAAGGACTGGCGGACCCGGCATTGCCCGATGTGGTCGTCTTCCCCCATTCCGATGCCGAGGTTGCGGCGATTGTGCGGCTGTGTCATCTCGCCCGGGTGCCGGTGATCGCATTCGGCGTGGGAACCTCGCTCGAGGGCCACGTTGCCGCGCTCTACGGCGGCGTCTGTGTCGACCTGTCGCAGCTCAACCGCGTGCTCGAGGTCAACGTCGAGGATCTCGATTGTCGCGTCCAGGCGGGCGTGACACGCGAGCAGCTCAATTCCGAGCTCAAGGGCAGCGGTCTTTTCTTTCCGATCGATCCCGGTGCCAATGCGACGCTCGGCGGAATGGCGGCGACCCGCGCCTCGGGCACCAACGCGGTGCGCTACGGCACGATGCGCGAGAACGTGCTCGGGCTAACCGTAGTCAGCGCCGACGGGCGCATCGTTCGCACCGGCGGGCGCGCGCGCAAGTCGAGCGCGGGCTACGACCTGACCCGTCTGTTCGTTGGCGCAGAGGGGACGCTCGGCATCATCACCGAGATCCAGCTGCGCCTGTACGGCGTGCCGGAGGCGATTGCCGCGGCAGTGTGCCAGTTTCCCGATCTGGCCAGCGCAGTCAACACCGTGATCGTGGCGATGCAGACTGGCATCCCCGTCGCGCGCATCGAGCTTCTCGACGACGTGCAGATGGATGCGTGCATCCGGCACTCGAAACTGGAAGGTTTTGCCGCCAAACCGACATTGTTCTTCGAGTTCCACGGTTCGCCGGCGGGCGTACGCGAGCAGACCGAGTCCATGCAGGCGATCAGCGACGACCATGGGGGCAGCGCGTAC
Organism: Edaphobacterium sp. (SeqCode); assembly: GCA_035937415.1. Lineage (GTDB taxonomy): Bacteria > Pseudomonadota > Gammaproteobacteria > Burkholderiales > Casimicrobiaceae > PALSA-1003. The sequence continues at coordinate 23,711 of DASZIB010000093.1, forward strand.
CAGTGGGCGACGCAGCCGGAGGACCGCACGCGCCTGTGGAAGGCGCGCCACGCGGCATACTACGCTGCGCTCGCGCTCAAGCCCGGCGCGATGGGCCTCGCAACCGATGCCTGCGTGCCGTTGTCGCGGCTTGCAGACTGCATCCTCGAGACGAAATCCGCGATCGAGGCCAGCGGGCTGATCGCGCCGATCGTGGGCCACGTCGGCGACGGCAACTTTCACCTCATTGTCCTGTTCGATCCCGCCAACGGCGAGGAGCGCGGCCGCGCCGAGTCGCTCGCGCACGACGTCAGCCTGCGCGCGATCCGCATGGGCGGCACCTGCACCGGGGAGCACGGGATCGGCTGGCACAAGCTCGACGTGCTGGCGCAGGAACACGGCGAGGCCGTGGACCTTATGCGCGCGATCAAGCGCGCGCTCGATCCGCTGAATATCATGAATCCCGGGAAAACCGTGCCCTTGTGAGCTATACGCTCTATATCGGCAACAAGAACTACTCGACGTGGTCGCTGCGGGCCTGGGTGCTGATGAAGGTCACCGGCATTGCGTTCCGCGAGCAGCGCCTGGCCCTGTACCTGCCCGACTCGCCCGCACGCATCCACCAGGTGTCGCCCAGCAGTCGGGTGCCGTGCCTGCACGACGCCGCAACCGTCGTCTGGGACTCGTTGGCGATCACCGAATACCTCGCCGAACGGCATCCAGGCGTGTGGCCGCCCGCGGCCCGCGCGCGGGCGTGGGCACGCTCGGCGGCCGCGGAAATGCATTCCGGCTTCGGCCGCCTGCGCGAGGAGCTGGGGATGAATGTGCGTTTGCGGTGGGCAAGGACACCCAGCGCGGCGGCCGCCGCTGACATCGCCCGTATCAGCGAGCTCTGGGGCGAGGGCCGCGCGCACTTCGGAGGGGGTGGCGATTTCCTCTGCGGCGCGTTCTCGGCTGTCGATGCTTTTTTTTGCCCGGTCGCATTCCGGTTCCAGACCTACGCCGTCGCCGTTGAGCCCCCGGCCGCGGCCTATTGCCAGGCGTTGCTGGCCTTGCCGGCGATGCGGGAGTGGGCGGCCGCGGCGGCGCAGGAAAGCGCACGCGTGCCCGGCCTTGAGCCGCCCGCGCCCGCGGCGCAGCCGCAATGAGCGACGCGGCTGCGACGTGAGCGAAGTGCTCGCCGACTGGCAGGATCGGGTGCGGCGCGCGGCCGACGCGAAAACGCCACTGCGCATCGTCGGCCGCGGCAGCAAGGATTTCTACGGACAGGAGCTTCTGGGGGAGCCGTTCGCGACGCTCGGCTATGCCGGTCTCGTCGACTACGATCCGACCGAGCTCGTCATCACCGCGCGCTGCGGCACGGCGCTCACCGATATCGTCGATACGCTCCGCGGCGCCGGACAGATGCTGGGTTTTGAGCCGCCGCAATTCGGCGCCGCGGCGACGCTGGGCGGCTGCGTTGCGGCCGGGCTGTCGGGACCACGGCGGCCGTACGCCGGCGCGGTGCGCGATCTCGTCCTCGGCGTGCGCCTGCTCGATGGCCGCGGCGACGACCTGTCCTTCGGCGGCCGGGTCATGAAAAACGTCGCCGGTTTCGACGTGTCGCGACTCATTGCCGGATCGCTGGGAACGCTCGGGATCGTGCTCGAGGTCTCGCTCAAGTGCCAGCCCTTGCCCAGCGCCGAGTCCTCGCGCGTCCTCGAACTCACCGCCGACCAGGCGATCCAGCGCATGAACGAGTGGGGCGGGCAGCCGCTGCCGATTACGGCGACGTGCTATCACGACGGCCGCCTGTACGTGCGCTTCGCCGGGGCAAAGAGCGCCGTCGCCGCTGCGTTGCGCGAGGTCGGTGGCGCGCCGCTTGCCGACGCCGATGCGTTCTGGTGCTCGCTGCGCGAACAGCAGCACCCGTTTTTCGCCGCGGATCACGCCGCCGCGCTGTGGCGGCTGTCGGTGCGCACGACCGCTCCGTTCACCAACCTCGGCGGGCCGCAGCTCGTCGAATGGGGCGGTGGCTTGCGCTGGCTGAAGGCCGAGGCGCAGGTCGATCCGCTGCGGCTGCGCCTCTGGGCGCGTGAGCAGGGCGGGCACGCGACGCTCTTCCGTGGCGCCGACAAATCGATCGGTGCGTTCCAGCGGCCCGACGCGCCCCTGCTGCGAATTCAGCGCGAGCTCAAGTTCGCCTTCGATCCGCAGGGGATTTTAAACCGGCATCGCATGTATCCCGATTTCTAACCGTGGAAACCCGCCTGGCCGATTTCGTCAGGGACACCGCCGAGGGTCGCGAAGCCGAGGCGATCCTGCGCAGCTGCGTGCATTGCGGGTTCTGCACTGCGACCTGTCCGACCTACCAGCTGCTCGGCGACGAGCTCGACGGCCCGCGCGGGCGGATCTACCTCATCAAGCAGATGCTCGAGGGCGCCGCAGTCACCGCCAAGACGCAGCTGCATCTTGACCGTTGCCTGACCTGTCGGGCCTGCGAGACAACCTGTCCCTCCGGTGTGCGCTACGGCCGCCTGGTGGACATCGGGCGCCACCTGGTGGAGGAGCGCGTGCCGCGGCCGACCCGCGAGCGGGTGCAGCGCTGGCTGCTGCGCCGGGCGCTGCTCTCCCGCCCGCTGCTCGCACTGGCCACGGCGGCCGCCCGTGCGGCGCGGCCGTTGCTGCCGCGCGCGCTCGCGCAGAAGCTGCCGCGGCGGCACACCGTCGGCACCTGGCCCCCGCGACGGCACGCACGGACGATGCTGGTTCTGCATGGCTGCGTGCAGCCCGCGCTGGCGCCGACTATCGACGTCGCGATGGCGCGTGTGCTCGACCGCGTCGGGGTGTCGCTGATTCGCGCCGCCGGCTCGGGCTGCTGCGGTGCGCTGAGCCACCATCTCAGCGCTGCCGCCGAGGCGCGCGCGCTCATGCGCGCCAACATCGATGCCTGGTGGCCACACGTGGAACGCGGCGCCGAGGCGATCGTCGTCACCGCCAGCGGCTGCGGCGTGCAGGTCAGGCAGTACGGCGAACTCTGTCACGACGACCCTGCGTACGCGGAGCGGGCGCGGCGCATCGCCGCGCTCGCGCGCGATCCGGTCGAAATCGTCGCCCCCGAATGGAAGCGGCTCGCGCCCTTCGTGGCGATGGACCGGGGCGCGCTGCGCGTCGCCTGTCACACGCCGTGCACGCTGCAGCACGGGTTGCGACTGGGCGGGCGCGTCGAAGAGATTCTCGAGGCGCTGGGGCTGGAACTCACGCCGGTCGCCGATGCGCATCTTTGTTGCGGCTCCGCCGGCACCTATTCACTGCTGCAACCGGTGCTGGCCGAAGCACTGCGGAAGAACAAGCTCGCCGCGCTCGAGTCAGGCAAGCCGGACCTGATCGCCACCGCGAACATCGGTTGCCTGATGCATCTCGGCGCCGCTACGCAGCGGCCCGTGCGCCATTGGATCGAGATTCTGGAAAGCCGACTGCGCAGCGATGACTGAGGGCACCGGAGAAGCGGTGAACCGCCGCGCCAGCTATCGCTGCTTCCTTTCCATCCCCACACGCTGGATGGACAACGATATCTACGGTCACGTCAACAACGTCGTCTATTTCTCCTATTTCGATACGGCGGTCAACGAGCACCTGATTCGCGCCGGCGGGCTTGATATCCGCAACGGCGCGTCGATCGGCCTGGTCGTGGAGACCGCGTGCCGCTACCACAAGGCGCTGTCCTTTCCCGACGTGATCGACGCCGGATTGCGGGTGACCAAGCTCGGCAACTCGTCGGTGCGCTACGAGATCGCATTGTTTCGCTCGGGCGAGGACGAGCCTGCGGCCACCGGCCACTTCGTTCACGTCTGGGTCAACCGCGCCGATAGGCGGCCCATCCCCGTGCCCGCGGAAATACGCGCGGCGTTGGCCGCGCTGCTCGTGGCGGCGTGAATCTTGCGAGGCGCTGCGCAGCGGTGAGCGGAGCCGCGCCAGACCGTTCCGGCGTACAATCCGACGCCCGGACACCATGGATGCGATTCGCGCACTCCGCGAGAGAGAACATGCCGAGTGGCAAAGCCTGTGGCGCCCTGGTATCCGCGGCTACGCTTAAGCGACGCATGAGCGTTGCGCGGCGACCCGCTGCCGGCCGAGATCGCCGGCGCGCCGGCGCTGGCAACGCCCGCGAGCCTGCCCCGCGTCGCGCCTCGGGTCCGGGCAAAGTATCTGCCCGCATGCTGACATGACTGCGCCGCGCCGCTTCGGCCTGATTCCGGCCGCGGGGACGGGGACGCGCTTCGGCAGCGATCTCCCCAAGCAATATGCGGCCATCTCCGGAGTCCCGCTGCTGCGACGAACAATCGACGCGCTCAACGACGCGATCGCGCTCGAAGCGATTTTCATCGTACTCGCGCCCGGGGATGCACTCTACGCCGAGCGGATCGGCAAGGTCCGTGGCGTCGAGGCGCTGTACTGCGGCGGGGCGACGCGGGCGGAGTCGGTGAAAAACGGGCTCGCCGCAATCGGCGGACGCACCACGGCCGAGGATTGGGTGCTCGTGCACGACGCCGTCCGGCCATGCATCGACGTCACGACGCTCAACCGGCTGCTCAACGAACTCGAGTCGGAGCCGGTCGGAGGTCTGCTGGCCGTGCCGCTGACGGACACGTTGAAGCGCGCCCAGACCGGTGCCGGTCTGCGCGCGGTGTCGACCGAGGCGCGCGACGGCCTGTGGTGCGCGCAGACCCCGCAGATGTTTCGCTACGCCATCCTGCAGCACGCGTTCCGGCAGGCCGACCTGGCCAAGATCACCGACGAAGCGCAAGCGGTCGAGGCCCTTGGCGTCAAACCGCGTCTGGTGCAGGGCAGCCCGTTGAACATCAAGGTGACCTATGCCGAGGACGTTGCGCTCGCCGAAGCGATCCTCGGCCAACGGCAGAAGGGCGCATGACTGCGCTGCCAATGCGCGTCGGCCACGGCTTCGATGCGCACGCGCTCGTCGCAGGGCGGCGGCTCGTGCTCGGCGGCGTGACCATACCCTGGGAGCGGGGGCTCGACGGCCACTCCGACGCCGACGTGCTGCTGCATGCGATTTGCGACGCGATACTCGGCGCACTCGGCGCGGGGGATATCGGCACCCACTTTCCCGACAGCGACGCCGCGTACAAGGACGCCGACAGCCGCAGTCTGCTGCGGCGCGTCGTGCAGCAGGCGCGCGCCGCCGGGTACGCGCTCGGCAACCTCGATGCGACCCTCATCGCCCAGGCGCCAAGGCTCGCGCCGCACATTGCGCGCATGGTGGCCAATATCGCCGCCGATTGCGACGCGCGACCCGAGCAGGTCAACGTCAAGGCCACGACAACCGATCGCCTGGGGTGCATCGGTCGCGGCGAGGGAATCGCGGCGCTGGCGAGCGCGCTGCTTTGTCGAACCGAAAACGACAGCGGCTGACGCGGCGCCCTAGGCGCCCGGGCTCCACGCGCCGGTCGGCAGCGTGAGCCGCGCGAGAGTGCCGCCACCCTCGCGCAGCAGCAGGTCCAGTGTGCCGCCGTGCAGGCGGGCGATGCGCTCGACGATCGCCAGCCCCAAGCCCGCGCCTGCCGCGCCACTGCGCGCCGGCTCGCCGCGGGTGAACGGGCGCTTCAGATGCTCCACCTGATCGGGCGGAATACCGCGCCCCCGATCGGCAACCTCGAGCACGACCGAACCGTTTTCCGTCCGGGTCGCGATCTCGACGGGCGGAGCACCATGACGCAGGGCGTTGTCGACGAGGTTGCCCACAAGGCGCAGGAACGCAGTCGTGCGCAGCGGCAGTCGCGGCAGCTCGCCGCGCGTGAAGCGGACGTCCTGACCGGCGCGCCGGTGGCGCTCGACGACCGTCGCGACGATGTCGTTGGGGTCGTGCACTTCCAACGGGGTGTCGCGCCCGTCGCGGGCGAAGTCGAGGAACTGGCTGATGATACGGTCCATCTCCTCGATGTCGTCGACCATGCCTTGGCGCGCCTGCGCGTCGCGTGTCTCGACCTCGACGCCCAGGCGCAGCCGCGACAGCGGCGTGCGCAAGTCATGGGAGACGCCGGCTAGGAGCAGGGCGCGATCCTGCTCGATCTGGCGCAGGTTGGAAAGCATCCGATTAAAGCCGCGGTTGAGATTGACAATTTCCGAGGGTCCGCTTTCCGGCAATGGTGGCGGCGATTTGCCTTGGCCGACGCTGACGACCGCGGCATTGAGCTGCCGCAGCGGGCGCGCGAGATAGCGGGCGAAGACGTAGGCGCCGGCGAGCATGACCACGAGAATCACCAGGCTCCATTCGAGCGCGAGCGACGGCGCGTCGTCCCCGGGCCGCGGCGGCCATGCGAAGCCGGCCCAATAGGCGCGGTCTCCCGCCGCCAGCTTGATCCAGAGCAGCTGCAGCCGCGGCTGGATGCGCAGCTCCGTGCCCGGACCCAGTTCCGTTTTCAAGCGGCGCTCCAAGTCGACAAGCAGCGGATTCTGCGGCGGCCCCCCGACGAACTGCCGTTCCTCGTCGGGGACGATGCGCGCGTGCGACGCCTCGCCGAATCGCGCCAGCGTCGCGTCAGTCGCCCGCGGATCGGTCGCGGCCAACGCCGCGCGCAGCGCGCGCAGCTGCACCAGCTTGGTATCGCTGAACTGGCGCGCGAGCAGCGCCGCGCGGTCCTGGCGAAACAGATAGATCGCCGCCGCCTGGCTGATCAGGATGACCAGCAACAGCAGCAGCGCAAGTCGCCCGAACAGCGAGCGCGGCCACAGGGTCACTCTCAAGCACCGGCCTCGTCGGTTGCGGCGGTCTCGTCGGGCACGAACACGTAGCCGAAGCCCCACACCGTCTGGATGAAGCGCGGCGTCGAGGGATCGGGCTCGACCAGCTTGCGCAGGCGCGAGATCTGCACATCGATCGCGCGGTCGAACACGTCGTGGTCGCGCCCGCGCGCGAGCAGCATCAGCTTCTCGCGCGCGAGCGGCTGACGCGGGTGCGTCGCCAGCACCTTGAGCAGGCTGAATTCGCCGGTGGTCAGCGCGATCGGCGTTTCGCCGCGCAAGAGCATGCGCGTGCTCAGGTCGAGCAGATAAGGTCCGAACACAATTTTTCCGTCCGCTGCCGGGCCGCCCGGGGCGAGCAGTTCCGTGCGCCGGCGCAGCACCGCCTGGATGCGCGCCACGAGTTCGCGCGGATTGAATGGTTTGGGAAGATAGTCATCCGCACCCAACTCCAGCCCCACGATTCGGTCGACGTCCTCGCCTTTGGCGGTAAGCATGATGATGGGCACGGTCTCGCCCGCTGCGCGCAGGCGGCGGCATATCGCCAGCCCGTCTTCGCCCGGCAGCATGAGATCGAGAACCAGCAGGTGGGGCGGATCGCGTTGCAGCTTCTTGTCGAGTTCGCGCACGTCCGGTATGGCCTGCACCTGAAAGCCCTGCTCGGTCAGGTAGCGCACCAAGAGATCGCGCAGGCGCGGATCATCGTCAATGACCAGAATTTTGGGGCTGACCGGCTTCATCGTTTTTGCATCGTAGGTTCGCAGCGCAGCGAAGGTGGCGCTCTGTTGTCTCGAATTGTAACCTTCGCCGCCGCAGGCAATGATTCGTTACACACCTGGCCGCGCGTCGCCGCACACTGCCGGATAATGAGCCAAGCCCATTGCCCGCAACCGAAGGAACAATTGATGAAACGTCTCGCCATCGCACTGCTCGCCGCCGTCCTCGGCATCGTCACGATGCTGGCGCTGGCGCAACCGCAACCGCTGCACGGCGGCGGCCCGCTCGCCATGCTGGCCAAGCTCAAACCGCAGCTTAATCTGAACACATCCCAGCAGCAGCAATGGGACGCGGTGATTGCGCAATCCAAAGCCGCACATGAAACGGCCCGCGCCAACTTCGCCCAGGTCACGGCGGCGCTCCAAGCCGAACTCGCCAAGTCGGAGCCGGATTTCGCCGCGGTGGCCGCGCTCAGTGACGGCGTACGGCAACAGAATGCAGCGCTGCACCGGCAAAGCCGGGACGCATGGCTGGCGTTCTACGCCACCTTTACGCCGGAACAGAAGGTCGTCGCGCGCGACGCGATCAAAGCAGGTCTCGATCGCATCGCCGCTCGGCGGTCGACGCAGCACGGTGTAGCGCCAACTGACTAGTGTTCCATCGGCGTCGTCCTCGGCCGGCATCAAGCCGGCCCGTTGCCCGGCCCGCCACGCGGCCGGGCATTTTTTTGGGTTCGCCGCCCATCGCCGGAAAATAACTTTGAAACAATAACTTAGTGGCCACGCGACGCCTCCGTGCCCAGCGCGCTGCACGCCGACGCACAGACCCCTATGACGTTGGCATAGTTGGTGGTAGGATGGGCCTGCACGTGCCGCCGCGGAGCTCGCGCGGCGGCCGCGAACCCGGGTCGGAAGGAATGGCGAACAGCGTGCACGGCGTGAAGCACTTCCAGGACGCGGCACACGGCGGCGACATGCTGGCGCGGGGACCTAGCGCCGAATCCGCGTGGCGTTGGCTGCAGCCATGGCGCTGGCCCGTCGCGCTCCTCGCCGGCATCGTCCTATGGCTCGCGCTCGTCGCGGTTGCCGGGGCGGCGAGACCTCTCAACCAGCCTGCCGCTGTGCTGGTCGCGGAGTCGCCAACGCGCGACAATCCATTTGTCATAAACAACTGCTTCTTGCAGAATGCCGTAATGCCAGCGTCATCGGAGTCGACTGCCCGAGTGCACCGCCAGATTCTCTGCAAACTCCAGACCGGGTTTACCCCCCGACCTTAACCGGTCATCCCGAACTCGGTCTGTCCTCGAGCGCCCCAACTGGGCGCTCCTTTTTTTGATGCGATTGGCGCCTTCTCAAACATGGCCTTGAAAGAAAGTTGTGTACAACGAAACATTGTCCAGTTAATTTTTTGCCATAAAACATATTATAAAGAATAGGATATAGCGTTTACTTAATATTGATTAGGCATAAAACGTTATATCTACGGCCACTTTAGCAGAGATTGCCTGATGGCCTTGAAAAACAAAAAATATCGGAGAATAATCAGCTGCCGGGCTGCGTCGGCGCCACGACACAAGGGCGCAACGCAGCGCGAGTCACGCACCAGAGACGGTCCAGGGAGGCCCATCATGCCGTGCTATCGCAACCGCGTTCGTGCCAGCTGGCGCGCTGTCCTCACCGCTGGATCACGCTGGTGTGCAGCTGCGGGCCTCGCGCTGGTCGTAACAGGTTTCGCCGCCGCCTGTTGGGCGCAGCCGGCGCTAGCGCCGGTGTATCGCTTTGTGAACCTGCACGACAACACGCACTTTTTCACCATCTCCGCCGCCGAGCGCGACTATGTGATCGCGACCTGGCCGACCGTTTTCCAATACGAGGGACCGGTCTTCACCGCTTCCACGCAGCCGGTAGCCAGCTTCTCCCCGGTCATGCGGTTCTGGAACAACCAGACCAACGAGCACTTCTATACGATTTCGCAGGTGGAGGTGGCGTACGTCCAGAGCCATTATCCGCAGTACATACTCGAAGGCGTTGCCTATTACGCACCGACCGCGCCGGCAAGCGACGGCCGCACCTCGCTGTATCGGTTCTGGAATCAGGTCAACGGCGAGCATTTCTATACCTCGTCGGTCGCCGAGCGCGATCACATCATCGCGACCTGGCCGCAGTTCGTCTATGAAGGCCCCGTGTACTACGTATACGGCCTTGCCGTGCCGCCGCCAGGACCGGGCCCGCTCCCGCCGGCGATTGTGCTGACCGCGTCGGCAACGAGCATTCCCGTCCTGCCCGGCGAGATCACGCTAAGCGCCACGGCGACGGATGCCGCCGGAAAGATCGTCAGCGTGACGTTCTATGAAGGCACCACCCCGATCACCGTACAGACCACCCCGCCGTTCAACTACACCGTCAATCTGACTGTCCCCGGCGCCTATAGCTACAGCGCGGTTGTCGTCGACGACAAGGGAGCGACGGCAACGTCGACGCCGGTCGTCGTGCAGGCGGGCCCGCCGCCGAGCCTTCCCACCGTCGCCCTGGCTGTATCGACAAACACGGTGGCCGCGCCCGGCCAGGTCATCCTGACCGCGAACGCCGCCGACACCGGCGGCACGATCGTGCTCGTGACGCTCTTCCAGAACGGGATCAAGCTC
>DASZIB010000094.1:0-5586 GCA_035937415.1 Edaphobacterium sp. (SeqCode)
CTCCGTGAGGCCATAGCCTTCGCAATAACTGATGCCCCGCTGCAGCAGCCGCTGCGCCACGGCGGCCGGCATCGCGGCGCCGCCGCCGCTCAATCTGAGGATCGAGGACAGGTCATAGCGCTCGATGTTCGGGTTCGTGAAGAAATCCTGGACCATGGTCGGAACCCCGGTCCAGCTTGCGATCCGATAGCGCTGCACGCATTCCGCGGCGGCGACCCGGTCCCAGCGCGGCAGCAGCACCACGGTATTGCCGTTGTAGAGGGGGCCGTTCATGCTCCCTTGCATGCCGGTCACGTGAAAGAACGGCGCGATCGCGAGCATGGTCAATTCAGGCTGCACCGTGAACCAGCGCATCGAGGCCACGAGCGTGTGCATGGTCGTGCGGTGCGAATGCATGCAGCCTTTGGGCTCGCCGGTGGTGCCGGAGGTGTACGGCATCACGCACAAATCATCAGGACCTGCGCTCAAAGGTCCCGGCGGCAGGTCGCTCGCGAGCGCGTCGCGCCACAGCGTGACACCGGGGCGGGCAAGCTTAACGCGCGGCGCGGCAATAAACTCCGGCACGGTGAGCGTGGTGGGCTGTTGCAGATAATCCGAATAGGCGGCGACGATCACATGCTCGAGTTTCCCCGAATCGAGCAGCGCTTCGATGCGCGGGTACAGCTCCTGCGAGACGATCGCGGTCTTGGTTCCTGCGTCCCTGGCGCAGCGAAGAAATTCCTGCGTGAGGTACATCGGATTCACCGGCACGACGACCGCATTGGCGCGCAGGATGCCGTAATAGGCGATCACGAACTGCGGGCTGTTCTGCAGGTAGAGCAGCACTCGATCGCCCTGGCGCACACCGCAGCGCTGCTCGAGATAGCCCGCGATCCGCTGCGCTGCGTCGTGAATCTCGGCAAAGCCGATCGGCGTGTCGTAATAGACGAGACCGGCTTTGGCCGGATAGCGCCGCGCGGACACCTCGAGGTTGTAGAACACGTTGGTTGCCGGCGCGTCCAGGTGCTGCCGCGAATGATCAGGCCAGAATTTGAAGTGCCTGTCCGACAAGGGTGCGCTCTCAGGCTTTAGCGGTACCGGGACAGCTCGAGCTTGGCGATCTGCGCGCGGTGCACTTCGTCCGGACCGTCGGCGAGCCGCAGGGAGCGTGCGCCCGCATAGGCGTGGGCGAGCAGGAAGTCCTGGCTGACGCCGGCGCCGCCGTGCACCTGAATGGCCCAGTCGAGCACCCGGCAGGCCATCATTGGCGCCGCGACCTTGATCATCGCAATTTCCTTCCTGGCGGCGCGGTTGCCGACCGTGTCCATCATGTAGGCCGCATTGAGCACCAGCCACCGGGCCTGATCGATCTCGATACGCGCTGCGGCGATCCGCTCGAGCGTGACGCCTTGCTCCGCGAGGCGCCGGCCGAATGCGACGCGCTCGAGCGCACGCCGGCACAGCATCTCGAGCGCGCGCTCGGCGAGACCGATGAGGCGCATGCAGTGATGAATACGCCCCGGTCCCAGCCGACCCTGCGCGATTTCGAAGCCGCGTCCTTCGCCGAGCAATAAATTCGCCGCCGGCACGCGCACGTCGATGAATTCGATTTCCGAGTGGCCGTGCGGCGCGTCGTCGTAGCCGAAGACCGAGAGCTGGCGTTTCACGGTGATCCCCGGGGTCTTCATCGGCACGAGGAGCATCGATTGCTGGCTGTGGAGCGCGGCGCCGGGGTTCGTCTTGCCCATGAAGATCAGGATCTCGCAGCGCGGGTCGCCGGCGCCGCTGGTCCACCACTTGCGCCCGTTGATCAGGTAATGATCCGCGTCGCGCACGATCTTAGCCTCGATGTTGGTCGCGTCGCTCGAGGCGACCGCGGGCTCGGTCATCGCAAAGCCGGAGCGGATGCGGCCGTCGAGCAGCGGTTCGAGCCAGCGCTGGCGCTGCTCCGGGGACCCGTAGCGAGCCAGCACCTCCATGTTGCCCGTGTCGGGCGCCGAGCAATTGAACGCTTCCGGACCCAGCGGCGAGCGCCCCATGATCTCGCACAGCGGCGCATATTCAAGATTCGTGAGACCGGCGCCGTGCTCGGAGTCCGGCAGGAACAGATTCCACAATTTTGCGGTGCGCGCCTCGCGCTTGAGCTCCTCGACGACCTCGGTCGCGAGCCAGGGGTTCCCGCCGCGGCGGTTGCTGGCCACTTCGTCCTGAAAGCGGCTCTCGGCAGGATAAACGAACCGCTCCATGAACGCGGCAACCCGTTGCTGCAACTCGCGGACCTTATCGCTGTGCGAAAAATTCATTGCCGCCACCTGTCAGGTCACTTCGAACAAGCCCGCCGCCCCCTGGCCGCCGCCAATGCACATCGTCACGACCACGAGCCGCGCGCCGCGCCGCTTGCCTTCGATGAGCGCATGACCCGTGAGGCGCGCGCCGCTGACGCCATAGGGGTGTCCGACCGCGATCGCGCCGCCGTTGACGTTCAAGCGCTCGTCCGGAATGCCGAGGCGATCGCGGCAATACAGCACCTGGCAGGCGAATGCTTCATTGAGCTCCCACAGATCGATATCGCCCACTTTGCAACCGGTGCGGTCGAGGAGGCGCGGGACCGCGTAAACCGGACCCACGCCCATTTCGTCGGGTTCGCAACCGGCAACCGCAAAGCCGCGAAACAGCCCCAGGGGTCGCAGGCCGCGCCGCTCGGCGAGTTTGCGCTCCATGATGACGCAGGCGCTGCTGCCGTCGGAGAATTGGCTCGCGTTGCCCGCCGTGATGACCCCGCCGGGCAGTGCCGGCCGGATCCTGGCCACGGCTTCGAGCGTCGTATCGGGCCGGATGCCCTCATCGGCGTCGATCGTCGTTTCCCGCGTGACGATCGCGCCCGTCGCCTTGTCGACGACGCCCATGGTCGTCGTCATCGGCACGATCTCGTCCTTGAACTTGCCGGCAGCCTGCGCCGCGGCCGCGCGCAGCTGGCTGCGAACGCCGTATTCGTCCTGGCTCCGCTTCGGGATCTGGTAGCGCCTGGCCACGGTCTCGGCGGTCTGCAGCATCGACCAGTAGAGCGTCGGCTTGTGTTCGAGAATCCACGGATCGGCCCGCATGTGGGTATTGGCTTCATTTTGGACGCAGGAAATGCTCTCCAGACCGCCGGCGACCAGGACCTGCGCGCCCTCGGTCATGATTCGCTGCGCTGCGAGCGCGATCGACTGCAATCCGGAGCTGCAGAAGCGGTTGATACTCAAACCCGCGGTCGTCACGGGGAGACCTGCGCGCAGTGCGATCGCCCGCGCGATGTTGCCGCCCGTGGTGCCTTCGCCGAACGTCGATCCCATGATCACGTCCTCGACTTCGGCGACGTCGATGCCGGCACGCGCCACGGCATGCCGCACGGCATGAGCGCCGAGCGTCGCGCCATAGGTCATATTGAAAGCGCCCTTCCAGCTCTTGCCGAGCCCGGTGCGCGCCGTGGAGACGATCACGGCTTCAATCACGTGGAGGATCCTCTGAATGCACTGAATGTATTTCCTTCCTGGGCGAGTCGGGCGAGCAGCGGCGCCGGCGTCCAGAACGCCGCGTCCGCGCCGGGTACTGCCGCGATGCGACTCAGCGCGCGAGCAACCGTGATCAAACCGACGCCATCCGCGTAGAACATGGGGCCGCCCCGGTAAGCCGGAAAACCGTAACCGTTGAGGTAGACCAGGTCGACGTCCGAACTGCGCTGGGCGATGCCCTCTGCGACTATTCGGGCGCCTTCGTTGATCAGCGCATAGATGCAGCGCTCGACGATTTCCTCATCCGCGACTGTACGCGGCACCACGCCCTTTTTCTCGCGGTAGCGTTCGATGATCGCGGTCACCGCCGCATCGGGTAGCGCGTCGCGTGCACCGGCCTCGTAGCGGTAGAACCCCGCGCCGGTCTTCTGCCCGAAGCGGCCCGCCTCGCAGAGAATATCGGCAACATTCGAGAAATCCTCGTTGGGAAATTCCGCCGCGCGGCGCTTGCGAGTCGCCCAGCCGATGTCGAGTCCGGCGAGATCCGCCATGCGGAACGGGCCCATCGCCATCCCGAAATTCTGCAGCGCCGCATCGATCTGCTGCGGCAGCGCGCCGGCGACGAGCAGGTCGTGTGCCGCGAGCCCATAGCGCGCCACCATCCGATTGCCGATGAAGCCGTCGCAAACGCCCGCTACGACCGCGATCTTGCCGATCGTCCTGGCCAATGCCATTGCCGTGGCGAGGGTGTCGTTCGCGGTTTGCGCTCCGCGCACGACCTCGAGCAGCCGCATGACGTTCGCGGGACTGAAGAAGTGCAGGCCGATGACGTCCTGCGGCCGCTTGGTGAAGCGGGCGATTACATCCAGATTCAGGGCCGAGGTGTTGGAGGCGAGAATCGCGCCGCGCTTGACGATCTCGTCGAGCCTCTCGAACACCTGCCTTTTGACTTCGAGATTCTCGAACACGGCCTCGACCACCAGGTCCGCATCGCGCAGCGGCTCGTACTGCAAGGTCGGCGTGATCAGCGCCAGGCGCTGCCCGAGGCTCGCCTCGGTAAGCGAGCCCTTGCGCAACGCGCCCAGATAATTGCGGCGGATGTTGGCGAGGCCGCGGTCGAGCGCCTCCTGCGTCGTCTCCAGCAGCGTGACCGGCAATCCCGCATTGATGAAGCTCATCGTAATGCCGCCACCCATCGTGCCTGCGCCGACGACGCCGACCCGAGTGATCGGGCGGGTGGCGACCGCATCGGGCATGCCGTTGATGTGGGAAGCGGCGCGCTCGGCTTGAAAGATGTGCCGCAGCGCCGCCGATTCGGGGGAAGCCATGAGCGTCACGAACAGCTCGCGTTCGCGCTTCAACCCGGCCTCGAAGGGCTCCTTGAGCGCGGCGTTAAGCGCCTCCACGCAGGCCGGCGGTGCCGGGTAAGGGCCGGCGAGCCCCTTCACCGTGTTGCGGGCGAATTGCAGGTAGGCTTCCGCGTTGGGCATCTTGATCTTGAGGTCGCGCACCCGCTGCGGGCCGCGCCCTGCTGCGATCAGGGCGCGTGCCAGATCGAGCGCGGCCGCGCGCAGATCCCCGCTAGCCAGCGCATCGAACAGCGCCGTACCGCGCAGCTCCTCGGCGCGCACCGGACTGCCGGACACGATCATGTTCAGCGCCCGCTCGACTCCGACCACGCGCGGCAGCCTTTGAGTGCCGCCAGCCCCGGGCAGGAGACCGAGTTTCACCTCCGGAAGCGCGAGCTGCGCATCCAAGCTGGCGATGCGGTAATGACAGGCGAGCGCGAGCTCAAACCCCCCGCCCATACACACGCCAGCGATGGCCGCGATCACCGGCTTGGTACAGTCCTCGACTGCGCGCAGTACGCTGTGGAGGTTCGGGGCGGCGAGTGACTTCGGCGTGCCGAATTCCCGGATATCGGCGCCGCCGGAGAAGCCCTTGCCCGAGCCGATGAGGACGACGGCCTTCACGCCCGGATCGTCCTCGGCGCGCGCCAGCGCGTCCACGAGCGAACGGCGCAGCTCGTGGCCGAGGCTGTTGACCGGAGGATTTTCCAGGCGCAGGACGGCCACTGCGCCGCTGACTTCGAAGTCGACGTTACTCATACGCC
>DASZIB010000095.1:0-2452 GCA_035937415.1 Edaphobacterium sp. (SeqCode)
ACGCCTCGGCGCAGTTGCGCAAGATCGTCGCGGATCTGAAACAGCGCACTGCGCGCGGACGGACACGCGGTCGTGGCGCCGGCATTCTGTTTTCCGGCGGTACCGCGGCCGCGAAAACGAAAGCTGCCGAGGCTTTGGCCCATGGTTTGGGACTTGGTCTCCAGCGGGTCGATCTGTCAGCCGTCGTCAGCCGCTTCATCGGCGAAACCGAGAAGAATCTGGACCGGTTGTTCGACGCCGCGCAATCAGCCGGCGCCATCCTGTTCTTCGACGAGGCGGACGCCCTGTTCGGCAAGCGAACCGAGGTCAAGGACAGCCACGACCGCTTTGCCGATATTGAGCTCAACTATGTGCTGCAGCGGATCGAGGCCTTCGACGGCGTCGCCATAGTGGCGATCAAGGCTGCAACCCGGCCGCCCCCGGCGATCCTGCGGCGGCTAAAGGTGGTGCGTTTTCCAATAAACGCTCGTAACCCGTAGCCCGCATGAGCGTAACGACATGCGGGCGTTATCCCTGGAAGCCGCGTATCGGCCCATCACGGAGCGACAGATGAAAACGCGCGTTGCCATCGCCGAATTGAGAGCGCTCAACACGCCCGGCGCGCTTGTTACCGCTTCGTTTTTCAACCTTATCATCGACGCGTTGGATGACTTGGAGACGCGCATCGCTGCCTTGGAGCGAACGCGTCAGCCGGACACACCGAAGCGTCCGCGCCAGACAAAGCCTGCGCGCGGTCGCCCCAAGTAGCCCGTAGCCCGCGGTGCTGCGGCGGCTGCCTTACGTCGTGCGGTTTGCGGGGAAGCGAAAGGCGACGTAGGGCGCAATAGCGAAGCGTATTGCGCCAGCCTTAGTGAAGGCGGATTACGCTTCGCTAATCCGCCCTACGATCATCGCCCAAATAGGCGGTCGCGTCGATTTCCACCAGGCATTCGGGCGAGCCGAGACCGCTGACGATGCACGAGACGCGGTGCGGCGGGTCGTGGGTGAAGTTGGCAAAATAAATTTCGTTCATCGGCTGCCAGTCGGCGCGCTTGGTGACGTAGACCGTGCACTTGACCACGTCCGCCATGCTGCCGCCGGCCTCTTCGATCAGCGCGCGGATGTTGTCGAGCGCCTGCTGGGTCTGGGCCCGCACGTCGCCGACGGCGAAGCGGCCGTCGCGGTCGCACCCGACGCAGCAGACGAACATGAAGCCGCCGGCGATCGTCGCTTGCGCGAACGGGAGCGAGCTTTGGTAGACGCGATCGGAGGAGACGGCGCGCTTGGGCATGGGAATCCATGTAGGGCGCGTTAGATTAGGCCGAAGGCCGTAATGCGCCGCTATGATGCCGGCGCAATACCCTGCGCTATCGCGCCCTACGAGTTTACGCTACAGCGCCCGATTGCTCTCCTTCACCTTGTCCGCCTCGACGTACACCTCGCCGCCGAGCTGCCGGAACTTCTCCGACATCTGCGCCATCCCGACCTGTTGGTCGTTCAAGGTCGCGGCATAGTCGCGCACGTCCTGGGTGATCTTCATTGAGCAGAACTTGGGGCCGCACATGGAGCAGAAGTGGGCAACCTTGTGCGCCTCCTTCGGGAGCGTCTCGTCGTGGTATTCGCGCGCGGTGTCCGGGTCGAGGGAGAGGTTGAACTGGTCGACCCAGCGGAACTCGAAGCGCGCTCGGCTCAACGCGTCGTCGCGCAGCTGCGCGGCCGGATGGCCCTTGGCGAGGTCGGCGGCGTGGGCGGCGATCTTATAGGCGATCACGCCCTCTTTCACGTCGTCGCGGTCGGGGAGCCCGAGATGCTCCTTGGGCGTCACGTAGCAGAGCATCGCGGTGCCGAACCAGCCGATCATGGCGGCGCCGATGGCGCTGGTGATGTGGTCGTAGCCGGGCGCGATGTCGGTCGTGAGCGGGCCCAAGGTGTAGAACGGCGCCTCGCCGCACTCCTTGAGCTGCTTGTCCATGTTGATCTTGATCTTGTGCATCGGCACGTGGCCGGGGCCCTCGATCATCACTTGGCAACCCTTGGCCCAGGCGATCTTGGTGAGCTCGCCCAAGGTCTCCAGCTCGGCGAACTGGGCGCGGTCGTTGGCGTCGGCGATCGAGCCGGGCCGCAGGCCGTCGCCGAGGGAGAACGACACGTCGTATTGGCGCATCAGGTCGCAAATCTCGTCGAACCGCTCGTAGAGGAAGCTTTCCTTGTGGTGCGCCAAGCACCACTTGGCCATAATGGAACCGCCACGAGAAACGATGCCCGTGACGCGGTTGGCGGTGAGCGGCACGTAGGGCAGCCGCACGCCGGCATGGATGGTGAAATAGTCGACGCCCTGCTCGCACTGCTCGATTAGCGTGTCCTTGTAGACTTCCCAGTCGAGCTTGACCGGTTCGCCGGCGACCTTCTCCAGCGCCTGATAGATCGGCACGGTGCCGATCGGCACCGGCGCGTTGCGGATGATCCATTCGCG
>DASZIB010000096.1:0-1690 GCA_035937415.1 Edaphobacterium sp. (SeqCode)
CGGAATGCGCACGACGTCGAGCGCCGCCAAGGAAAGCGTGATCGAGTGGGCGATTGTAAAAGCCGTCACGACCTTGACCACCGGCCACAAGCGCCGTGTCCACAGCACTACCGCGACGAGGAAGGCGATGTGGTCATAGCCGAGGAAGATGTGCTGGATCCCGGCTTCGACGTAGCGCTCGATCACCTGAAATAGGGTTGCCGGCGGCGCAGCGGTGAGCGTGGTCTCGTCCCGGCCCGCGTCAAAGAGATCCTGCGCGGCGCCGGGGTCCCTGCCGATCAGCACCACCTGGCGGGCATCGGGGGAGATGTCGATTAGCACCGTCGAGCGATAGCGCAGCGGGTCTGCGACGCCGGCGCAAGACCAGATGATACGGACCACAACGCCGTCGCCATCCGGCGTGACGCTACCGGCGCCCGGACTGCACGGATTGCCATTTTCGCCGAGCACAGCCGAGTGCCCCTCAACATATGCAACGATGGGCACAGAGGAGGCGGCGAGCGCCATTGGCTGGACGAGACCGGCTGTCTCATCGAATACACGCGCACCGCCGACGCGATCGACATCACTGCCTTTCATCGCGATCTCGACATCGACCGAGCGGTCGGCATCAATAACAACGCGGGCATTCGTCAAATTGACCTGGTGCGCCTCTGCCGCAATCGAGTAGGCGAGGACAGACGTCAGCGCCACCAGAAGCGCTGCGATCATGACGACGTCCCGGCGAGCAATAGCAAGGTGGCGAGATGCCGGACCGCATCATCCGGCACGATCACCAACGTGTCGCTTTGCTGGATACGGGCGTAGCAATCGGGGCTCCCGGCCGCGCTTTTTCCTAACTCGACGCGTCCGACCGGCCCAGCGGAATCGCGGCTATAGAGCAGAAGGATTGTCGCCGGATGCTCGAGGCCGGAGCTGGCGAGAGCTGCCGCATCGGGATGACGGGCAACGATACGCGCAATCGGCAAGCGGTCGAGCGTCGCGAGTTCGGCCTCGATCAGCGGTGCCAGCGTGGGGTCAGCATGATGCACGAGCCCACCGGGGGTGTGCGCGTGTTGGCCGACATGGTGGAACCAGACACCGGCGGGATCGCGCTCGAACCGATAGAGCGTGCCCCGGCTCAGGATCTCGGTCGCCCACACCTGGGCAATGGAAAGCGGCAGCAGCAGACTGTCCGCACGCGCGGCCATGTCGCGCGCCAGCTGCCATTCTTCACCCACGCCGCGCGGCAAGAGATAGAGCTCCGGCCGGCCGATGATCTGCACATATTGTGCGTTCTGCGCCGGGGTGGCCTCGCCGAAGCCCAAGCGCGTCGTGTTGCCGCCGGACTCTGCAACGGCAAGGAGGAAGCGTGGGGGATCGAGGCTGTATTCCACGAGCTGCCCGGGGCTGTATTCGCCTGCTACGAGCACCCGCCGGGGGGCGGAAACCGTGAGCAGTCTGGCGGCAGTATCGATGTGGTCGGCAACTGCAGGCCCGGTCGGGGCACCATTGAAGAGCCAGCCTTCCCGAGGATCGCGGCTGAAAAGGGACCGCTGCTCGCCGGCGGAAAACTCGACCCGCGCGATCTCCTTCGCTGGAAAAGCCAGGATTCCACCCGTCTCCACATGCGTGCGCTGGGCATCAACCGGCCAACGGCCAGTGACCGCAATCGCGCCGAGCAGGCCTGCCATCAGACAGGCCACGACAA
>DASZIB010000097.1:0-2780 GCA_035937415.1 Edaphobacterium sp. (SeqCode)
CCCAACTCCACGACACTCCAACGCCCCGTACAGAAGAGCTTCGAAGAGAGCGTGCTGGGACCTTTCGCGGCGGCGACGCTCCGGGAACAAGTCTTCTTGCGGCTCTCAACCGGGATGGCGCCGTCGCCACGAGCAGCAGCGTCTGTCGACCCGTTCGCCTCACGGGTGACGGGTCAGGTCCCGCGCGTAAGGAAGCCCCTCCACCGCCGGCAACGCGGATGTCCCTGCTAATGTTGGCGCTCGCGCGGACGGGATTTTCGGGAATGCAACTGTACATTCCTATCAACATGAACCTGTGTTCATCTGAACATGAAGTTTCGTTCCTCGTGCTTCTCAAACGACCTTCAGCGACAGGTGCCTTTTTTTCGGCGCATGCTCCGCGTTAAGCTTGGTCGGGAAAAGATCATGGGGGCACCGTGGGTGCACGTGTAGATTCAGCCTGCATTGCAGTTGTTGGTCGCGCCGGCAACGAGCCACGTCAGGAGCCGCCGACGCGAACGCGCGCGCTTACCTTAGTTTGGCTGTTCGCGTTTGGCTTGGCCGCACTTGGCACTGGTGACACGCTTTCCGCTTCGCGCCACAAAGACATACGAACGCACCGCAGTAAGGCTGCCGCGGCAGCGGGCCACAAGCGCGGCACGGCACTGGACGCGAAGCGGCACCCAGCAGCGTTGCAGAGCGAAGAGTCGGATGAAACGGTGGCGCGTGTGCCGCTGCCAATCGAACGACCAGCGGGGGCATCGCTGCCGACCGATCTCAGCGTGGCGAAGCAGGCAATCGAACTGATACGTAAGAGCAAGTTGAAGGATGCTGCCGCGCTAGCGGCGTCGGTCAGTGATCCGGTGGCACATAAGCTGATCGAATGGGCACTACTGCGGAGCTCGGATAGCCCGGCAGGATTCGAGCGATATGCGGCCTTCCTCGGCGCCAATCCCGATTGGCCCGGGGCATTGCTGCGCCGGCGCGCCGAGGCAAGGCTGTGGCAGGAACGGCACGACGGTACCACGGTGCGCCGCTTCGTCGGCAAGGAACCGGCCACCTCGGTTGGCCGGCTGGCGCTCGCGCGTGTGCTGATGAACGAGGACGATCGCGACGGCGCCGCACGCGAAGTTCGCGCGGTGTGGCAGTCGGCGGAACTGTCGGCCGAAATGGAATCCGCCGTTCTCGACACGTTCACCGACATGCTGAGCCGCACCGACGATGTCGCGCGCATGGACCGACGCCTCGGCGCCAAGGATTTTGGCGCTGCGATGCGCGCTGCAAAACGCGCCGGCGACGATCGGGTTGCGATCGTGAAGGCGTGCATCGCCGCCGAGGCGAAATCCGCCAAGGGCGGAGCATTGCTTGATGCGGTCAGCGCCGAGGCGCGCATGGACTTGGGTTACATGTTGTGCCGCCTACACTGGTTGATGCGCAACGATGCGCCCGGCTCAAATCTTCATGGCCGCATCGTGACGCCCAAAGAGGACCTTGCCGCTGCGGTCAAGCTAGTGCTCGCGGCGTCGCCGGAAGATTTGCAGCGGCAGGACACCGACGAATGGTGGCGCGAGCGTCGCGCGTTGGCCCGCAAGCTTATCGACCTCGGTGACGCAGCGACCGCCTATCAGGTGGTGCGCCAGTCAGCGCCTCCAGCCAATCCTTACTATCGCGCGGAATTCCACTTTATGGCTGGCTGGATCGCGCTGCGCTTTCTCGCCGATCCGGCTACAGCGCTTACACATCTTATTCACATCGATGAGGGCGCGACTGATCCGGTCCTGCTTGCTCGTGCCGCCTATTGGCGCGGCCGCGCGGCCGAGGCAGCCGGCGAGCGTGGAGAGATGCGCGCTCAATATGCGGTCGCTGCCCGCTATCCTACTGCCTATTACGGCCAGTTAGCGCGCGCCAGGCTCGGGATCGACGAGATCGCTTTGCGCCCGCCGCCGCAATCAGTGAACGTCGATGCAAGCGAAGCGCTGCACGCTGCGGACATCCTTTATGCAATCGGCGAGCGCGACCTCGTCCTACACTTCGTATCCGACCTCGCTGAAGAGAGCATCGACTCCGCCCTCATAGCGGGGCTCGGCGAACTCACCGCGCGATACCACGATGCCCGAGCGATGCTGATGATCGGCAAGACGGCGGTCGCTAGAGGCTTTCCGCTGGACCAGTACGCTTTTCCCGACATCGGCGTGCCGTCCTATAACCCGATTGGGCCCGAAGTCGATCGCAGCATTGTCTATTCGATCGCGCGCACCGAAAGCGGCTTCGACCAGCATGACAGGTCGTCCGCCAACGCGGTCGGGCTGATGCAAGTCACGCCGGAGGCCGGACGCGACACCGCCAAGCGGGTTGGCGTCGCCTATAATTGGGACCGGCTAGTGTCCGACCCGGTCTATAACACCCAGATGGGCGCCGCCGAGGTTGCGGCCTTGCTCAAGGACTACCGAGGCTCCTACATCATGGCGTTCGCCGGCTACAATGCCGGGCGCGGCCGGGTTCAGCAATGGGTAGCGCAGCACGGCGACCCGCGCGATCCTGGGGTCGATGCCGTCGACTGGGTCGAGCGCATCCCCTTCGCCGAGACCCGCAACTATGTGCAGCGTGTAATGGAGAATCTTCAGGCCTATCGCGCGCGCTTTGACGCCAACACTGCGGTGCCCGACTTGCCTGCTGCGTCAGTCGATCTGCGCGACAAGCCGACCTTGGTGGATTCAATTCCCCACTGAATAGGTCCCACCCGATGAAACGCGACATCTGGGCAGCCGGCCGAACCAACGAGGGAATTGACTGGCGTCAGA
>DASZIB010000098.1:0-1758 GCA_035937415.1 Edaphobacterium sp. (SeqCode)
GCCAGCGCCACAATGTTGCGCCGGTTTGCGCGGTCGGCAAGGACCGCGACCCAGATCCCGACGGTTACATAAAACACACCGAGCGCGCCGCCGGTAAGCCAGGCAACCCGCCCGTCGCTGAGATGCAACTCCTTGCGGATCGGCTCGATCAGCGTCGAGATCGAAAAGCGATCCGCGATGTTGAGCGCGTACACCACGGTGAGCACCGCGAGCACGTACCAGCGATCACGCGGAGCAGCGGCAAGTGGCGGCGGCGGCGCGCTCATCGCGCGCGGCGCGGGTATTGCGGATCAGGGGTGGCGCGCTTTGGACTCAACGGTAGCTGCGTTTCAATCGCAATGCACCGGGGCGCATGATACCAACGCCTGGACGGTCCGCGTTGCCCTCGTGCCAGCACCCTTCGCGACGCGCCGGGGCGCTCCCCGGGGCGGTTGGCTACCTGTAGAAGTACGGGTCGAGGACACGCACCTCGGTGATACGTCCGACCGGCAGCCTGCAGCGGCTGGCCGCATGTCGAATCGCCTCGGGCGAGGGGCCGTCGTACACACAGAACGTCCGGGTCTTGTCGGCGCTTACGTAGGAATGAACCCAGGTCACCTGGTCGGCCAGGTTGCTTTGCACGACCGCGAGACAGCTCCGCGCGCCGATCTCGTCGACGGGAATTCGCAGACCCTCCGGGAATTCTCGTTCGACCATGTAGCGTGGCATGGCAACCTCTTGCGGTTTCACGGCTTCTGCCGCGGCACGATAGCCGTGCGACGCGCTGCGGCACATAGGGCGCTACACCCAGATTGCGCGCTCAGAACCCGCAGATTGGAGCACCCGTACCCAAGCGTTGCGCGTTGTCCGATACTGCTGTGGTGGAACTGCTCGAACGCCAGGCTCAGCTCGAGGAGCTCGCACAGCACCTGCGTGAAGCGGGAAGTAGCGCCGGCATGATGACGTTCGTGAGCGGCGAGGCGGGCGCCGGCAAGAGCGCGCTGGTCGAACAGTTTGCGCAGCAGCCGCCGCGGGGCACGCGCGTGCTGTGGGGTCACTGTGACGCCCTGCAGACCTCACGCGTACTCGGACCCGTCAACGAAGTGGCCGCCGGCCTGTCGCTGTCGCGAGCTGCGAGTGAGTCGGACGGCTCGCGCGCGCAGCTCTTCTCCCGGCTGCTCGAGCGTCTGTCGGCGCCCAATCCTGTCAGCCTGGTGGTGCTGGAGGACATTCATTGGGCCGATGAGGCCACACTCGACTTTGTCCGCTTCCTAGGCCGGCGCATTCAACGCACGCGTTGCCTGGTGATCGCCACTCACCGTGACGATGAGCTCGAGCCGACGCATCTGCTGCGCGGCGTTCTCGGGGAAGTGACCGGACGGCATACGGCACGCCTGCGCGTCCCGCCACTCTCGCTGGCCGCGGTGGAGAAGCTCGCGCACGGGAGCCGGCATGATGCCCGCCGCGTTTACGAGGTGACCGGGGGGAATGCTTTCTTTGTCCGGGAGCTTCTGTCCGCGCCCCGGGACACCGTGCCTGAGACGGTCCGGGACGCGGTGCTGGCGCGCCTCATGCAATGCTCTCCCGCAGCGCGCGAGCTGGCAGAGCTGGTATCCCTGTTGCCGGGCAGAACGCCTTCCTGGCTCACGCACGCGCTGCTCGGCGACATCGGTGCTGCAACGGATGAGACAGTTGCGCGCGGACTGCTGCGTTACCACGAGGAGGCACTCGCCTTTCGTCATGAGCTGGGGCGGCTCGCGGTCGAGAGCACCGTGCCCC
>DASZIB010000099.1:0-93711 GCA_035937415.1 Edaphobacterium sp. (SeqCode)
GGGAATGACAATGGCGTCGAAGTACTGTGACATGTAAACCTCCGCTGGGTGAAGTAGTTTGACCGGTCGCGCCCGCCGCCGTTCCACTCGAGCTACGGCATTGGTCGGTAGCCGACTATGCCGCACACCGGATTCGAAAGCCGCGCGGC
This sequence comes from Edaphobacterium sp. (SeqCode), assembly GCA_035937415.1. Classification (GTDB taxonomy): domain Bacteria; phylum Pseudomonadota; class Gammaproteobacteria; order Burkholderiales; family Casimicrobiaceae; genus PALSA-1003. The sequence continues at coordinate 150 of DASZIB010000099.1, forward strand.
GATTGCCGGCATGACGACTGATCCGGATGGCCTCCGAGTTTGAAGCGGACCGCCATGACATGACGTATGGCCGGTTCTGGCCTGCAAGCGGTCTCGTTACATTAACCTCGCAAATCGGTCCCAAAGCCGACGTTCGCGATAGCATTCGTCGGCCGTCCGGCATACCGATGTGGATATTGTGCTTGGCCGCAGTGCGGCAACCCGTTCGCGGACCGATTGAAAATAGTCGGCAACACTCCTACGGCGGAGGGAGGCTCAGCGGCTTGTATATGTAGGTTGCGCTCCGACAACCGAATCGGACGGCGTCCGATTTCTTTGCAAACATATAGCACTTAACCTATTGACGCGGATGGGATGCGTCGCGCCGTGTCGGCAAATAAGAAGGTTGGAGGCTATCATGTTCGGAAAATCTGCACTGTTCGCTGTCGCCCTGGCAATCCTCGCCGCTTCAGGATGCGCATCGTTTCCTGGCCGCGACCCGGCACTGGACGACGCGCGATTATCGGTGGATGCAGCGCGACGCAATCCTCAGGTTGCGGTGTATGCATCCGCCGAGTTCGACCAAGCGGCGGCGACACTCCACCAAGCCGAAGACCTCGCGGCTAAAGGTGGGCGGTATGAGGACGTACACCAGCTTGCCGTACTTGCGAACCAGCGTGCCGCGACGGCGCAGGACGTGGCGCGCTTCCGTAGCGAGCAGGCGGCGCTCGTCGCGCAACGTACGGCAGCGGACGCGCGTATCCAAGCCGACGCCACCCAGCGACAGGCCGCAGTAGCACAGTTACAAGCGGCGGAGGCGCAACGGCAGGCGGATCAGGCACAGCTTCTCGCAGCTGCCGCTCCGGTTGCTTATGACTACCGGCGCCGAGAGAACGAGCCGGTGTACGAGGCGCCCGTGACCTCGGTGCGCGCGGTCGTGGGACCACCGCAGCAGCGCTGCTGGATAGAGCGTCAGGTCGTGGACACCGGCTCACCGGGCATCAATGTCCCGGGCGCAGTGGTGGGAGGCGTCGTCGGCGGCATCCTTGGCCATCAGATCGGAAGTGGCCGCGGGCGAGATTTTGCGACGGGAATCGGCGCAGTCGGCGGCGCGGTGGTGGGAGCGAACGTGGGTCGTGACGCGGCGGGCACAGTTTATACGCAGGATGTGCAGCGGTGCGCGAACGTGTCCACGGCCGCACCGGCGGACTATTGGGACGTCACGTACAACTTCCGCGGGTACGAGCATCATGTGCAGACGACGAGCCCGCCGGGCAGAACTATCTTGGTCAACGGGCAGGGCGAGCCTCGCGTCTGACGACCCGCAATGAAGAAATTTGAAGTGGCGATCCCGGAGGTCTCACTCGTGGCGCTCACTGGATGGGCGGCATAGGCATCGGGCGCTCGCGGATGATGGGCTGGATTAGCAGATTCCGGGCATCTGAGGGTGCCGCACCGTCGAACCGGCGGGACGAGACCGTTATCAATGGCGTGGCGTATGACGCTCAGAAAAAGATCCGAAGCAGCCTCGAAAACCTCTCAGTTCCCGGCGACCGCCCAGAAGCGATTGCGGAGGAAATCAAGCGCCGACAGATATCGGCAATAGTGCGTTATGTCGCAGCTGTGCGCGCTCGTTAAGGCGTATCGTCCTGGGCTCCGCCCCGTCGGCGGGCCGCCGACATGGGTCGCCGCACGTTACGGCTTGCTTGTCGAGCAGGCCTGGATGAGCGCGAGGCAACCGCAGTACGCGCCGCGTAGGCGCATGCAGTCCAGTACCAATGCGCGCAAGAAACATGGCTGCGAGCACGCCGAGGTCGAATACCATCAGGTTAGCTGCGGCAGCGCGGGTGGGTCCCGGTGAGCACCGCGTCGCGCGGATGGCATGCAAGTATTTAAAAAAACGTGGGTTTTTGTCGCCGTCGCTGCAATCGTTGCAATTTTGCTCGCGGTCTTCGAATGGAACTGGCTGCGCAGCCCCTTCTCGAATTACCTGAGTGGAAGAATCGGACGTCCGGTCAGCATCGACGGAGACTTGCACGTCCAACTGTCGGCCAAGCCGCTGGTCGTCGTCGATTCCCTCGTCGTAGGCAATCCACCATGGGCTAGCGAACCGGAGATGGCGCGCGCGAAGCGTGTCGCCTTCCGCGTGGAACTGGCATCGCTTTTCTATCGGCCCATCGCTTTGACCGAAGTCACTCTCGTACAACCATACTTGGCACTCGAGCGTGGTGCGGATGGACGGGCGAACTGGAAATTGGAGGGCGTGAGCGAAATGCCCCTAATCGAGCGCCTGAACATCGAGGATGGCGTTCTTCACTTTCGCAATCCCGACAGCGGGACCGACGTCACGATCAACGTCGCATCGTCAGCGTCCGGAAACGGAGAAGCGCCGGTCCATTTCTCGGGCTCCGGGCGTTTGCGCAACAATCCCTTCACCATCGAAGGCGACGCGACGACGTTGCTCGCGCTCAAAAAGCAAGACAAGCCTTACGCGCTGAACCTGCGCGTGAAGGCGGGCAATACCAGCGCGCATTTCGACGGGACAGTGGTTCCGGCCCGGCTCGATAACGTCAGTGGGTCGCTCACGCTGCAAGGTCGCGACCTCTCACAGCTCTATCCGATCATCCCGGTGCCATTCCCGTGGACGCCCCCGTATCGCCTCACCGGCGAGCTCAAGCACGCTGGCAAGGTGTGGTTCTTCCGCGAGTTCACAGGCAAGGTCGGCGACAGCGACATGGCGGGCAACTTCGCGCTCGACCGGAGTAAGCCAAGACCGCTCGTCGACGCCGACATCGTGTCGACGCAGCTCGATTACAAGGACCTGGGCGGCCTGGTGGGACTGCCACCGGCGAATGCATCGCCGAGCGCGCGAACCGAAGCGCAGAACAAAGACGCGGTCAAGCGCGAGATGTCCGGGCGCGTGCTGCCCACCAAGCCATACGACCCCGAGCGCTTTCGCGTCGTGGACGCGAAGGTCCGCTTCAAGGGCAAGCGGTTCATGGCGACCGATCTGCCGCTCGACAACCTAACCGCGACGCTCGATCTGCAGGACGGCGTGCTGCAGCTGCAGCCGCTCGATTTCGGCGTAGCTGGCGGTCACGTCGTCTCGACTCTAGTGCTGGACGCGCGCGAGACCGTCATCAAGACCAATGGTGACGTAACGGTGCGCAACGTCGAACTCACGCAGATCCTGCCCGCGCTGAAGCCGCCCAAGGGAAGTGCTGGCAAGGTTGGCGGCCGCGCCCGTTTTGCCGCGACCGGCAACTCGGTCGCGGAAATGCTTGCGTCGAGCAACGGCGAGGTCGCGCTCATCAGCCGCGGCGGAGAAGCGAGCGAGCTCGCCATTGTGCTCACCAACCTCGACCTCGCGCGCGCGGCGCAGCTGCTGCTGAAGGGCGATGCGAAGTCGCCGATTCGCTGTGTGGTCGCCGACTTCCTTGCCGAAAACGGCAACATGACCGCCCTGACGCTGGTGATGGATACCGAAGCGGAGAAAATCCTCGGCGAAGGCAACGTCAATTTCGCGACCGAGCGCTACGACCTGAAGCTCAACGCGAAGTCCAAGCGTACGAGCCTGTTGGCGTTGCGCGGTCCGATCATTCTCGAGGGTACGTTCAAATCGCCGCAGGTCCATCCTGCCGTCGGCCCGATTGCCGCGCGCGTCGCGACGTCGGTTGCGCTGGGTGTCGCGGCGACGCCGTTGGCGACATTGTTGCCGCTGATCGATTTCGGCGGCGCGATCGACGCAGATTGCCAGGGGCTGATGCAGGATGCCAAAGACAACGTGCAGGCGCAACGCGTCGGACCCAAGTTTTCGTCGGGGAAGGTGTCGTCGGCGCAGTAACCGCGCCGAGGGTTCACCGCCGCCTTTCGGTCGCAAACCACGCCAGTAGAAAGCATGGTTCCATGCCTGCGCTGCATTGTTAAAGATTGCGACTTTGTCGGCCTTGCCGGCGGATGATTTTCTCCAACGCAAGATTTGCAAGGTCCGTACCAGCTATCAGCTCATTCAGGGTATCGACGTACCCGCGGTGGTGCTTCCCATAGTGGAAGCTGATCGTATTGGCGGAGATCACCGGACCCAGCGCGTTTTCCGCGTATGGAAGGGGCGGGAGAACATGCACAGCTGCTTTTTCGATCACGGCACTGCTTGTCATTTTGATCGTTCCGGTTTCAAGGTCGGCCCGCGCCAGTTCGCAACGCATCCATTATCTCTATCATCGGTTCGCGCTAGCAACCGACATGCCGTCTGAGCTTTGATAAAGCTCGGGCCTCGCGCCACTTTATCGCCTCGCCTCGCGTGTCTTCTCGACCGCGGTGGTGCCGCCAATACTCGAGATCGAGGTGGAGATCTACATTATCTGGCGCGGTCAGATACGACCCAGCAGCAACAGAATGACTATCACCAGCAAGACCACGCCGAGGCCGCCGCTCGGCCAATAGCCCCAAGCGGCGCTATGCGGCCAAGTCGGTAGCGCTCCGACAAGCAGAAGGATAAGAACGATAATCAAGATGGTGGAAACCGACATCGCATTCCCCTTAATCGCAAGGCATAGCCTGCCACCGCCGACTGTTGCATATGCCGTGCCAGTGAGCCTGCCCGGTGGCGCACATTTGCGAAAAACTACCGATCCGGTGCAATCCCAGTTCTACGCAAGGCGCAAACGGTAGGCCCCGCGAGGCCGGCAGACACAGCAATTGGTCGATTGGCCGACGAGGCGGGTTCTTGCTGAAGGCGCCGGCGCACGGATACTGCGAAGGGAACCGACGTCGGCTGGGTTTCAATGTAATTCTTACAGGCAGAATCAAGTACGCAATTCCAGCGCAGGCCAGTCCTCGACGCCCGAGGCATGCCAAGCTCGACTTCAGAGGGTGCAGGCCCTCAGTTGCCGCTTCGGCACATTGTTTGCTTAGCAACGGGCATTTCTCTCTTGCCGAGTGAACGCCATGCCCGAGAAAAAGACATTGGAGCGCGCCGAGCAGGACCGGCGCGAAGGCAAGGCGCCGAGCACGCAAGCCGGCGAATTCGTCCGCGAGGAGATGGAGCACATTCGCGAGGGCAAGCACGGCGCTCGCTCGACCAAACAGGCGATCGCAATCGGTCTGTCAAAGGCGCGCCGCGCCGGTGTCAAGCTGCCGCCGCCGAAAAAGGGTACCGTGTCGGACACGACGCGCCGGAGCGCCAAGCTCGCGAAGGAAGCCGGAGAGCGAGGGGATACGAGCGTTTCGCCGACCCGTTCCCGCGCCATCTCCCGCGTGCTCAAGCGCGAAGGACATGCTGCCGCCTCGAAATCGGCGCTGGCGAGGCAGGCTCGCTCCGCGGCGCGCCGCCGCACGGCCGCCGAGCGGTCCGCAGCGGCAAAGAAGGCCGTACGCACGAAGGGGCCGGCCGAGCGCTCGGCCGCCGCACGCAAGGCGGCCCGGACGCGCGCGCGCCGCCGAACGGGCGGCTGAGGTCACGACCTTCCCTGAGCGTGACGCTATTGAGCATCGCGGAGGCGAGCACGAGTTACAGCGCGCGCTTGGCGCGGCCGGACAAATTGCCGAAACCGCCTGCGAACGCGCTCGGGCCCGACAAGAAAAAGCGCACGGGCCTTGCGACAGTGGACGAACGGATCGTTCCGGAGGCGCGAATGCCGAATATCGTTGCCGGTCGTTTTGAGCAGCAAGCGGATGCCGATGCCGCGATCGCTTCATTGGTGCGTCGCGGCTTCCGCCGTGATCAAGTCGCCTCGTTTTTCGTCAATGCGCCTGGCCAGCACGCCCAATTTCCGCTCGGTGGCGATCGCGCGGTATCGCCTGGCGCCCAGGCGGCCGGGGATGGCGCTGCCGTTGGGGCCGTAGTCGGAGGGGCGGTGGGGCTCGGTGTAGGGCTCGCGGTGACGTCCGTTGTGGGCCCCGTCGCGGTGCCCGCCGCAGCGGGGGTGGGCGCCTACGTCGGCTCGTTAGCTGGGGCGCTAGGCAAGATGGACGCGCCGCCGGCCGACTCTGCCCCCTACGCGGAGCAGCCTGCGGAAGTCCGCCACGCGGGTGTCATGGTGGCGGTGCACGCACCCGAGTCAGGGCAGCACGCAGGCGCGCTTGAGGTGCTACAGGTGTCCGGGGCGCAGGACATCGAGACCGCGGACGGCCAATGGCGCAACGGCGCGTGGGTCGACTTCGATCCGGTCGCCCCTCCGGGTGCCGAGCCAGGCGGGCCACTCTCTGCCGCGCGGCCCCAACGCATTCGCCAGTGAAAACAACATCCGATAAGGGAGACAAGTATGCGCATCCATCGCTCGCTTGGCGTCGCCATCCTGCTGCTGTGCCTTGCAGCCTGTGGCTCGCGCCTGAATCAGGAGAATTTCGACAAGATCCACGACGGCATGTCGCCAAAGGAAGTGAGGGAAATTTTGGGCGAACCGGTGGATGCCTCTGGCGGAAGCGTCCTTGGGATCTCGGGGGGCGAGGCCGTCTGGAAGGATGACAAGACCACCATTAGCGTGCATTTCTTGAACGACAAGGTGGTAAGCAAGCACATGTCTCCAACTGAAAAGGCTGGTTCTTCACGGAAGACCGAGGATTGAAGCTAACCTGAGAGGCAGGTTCGGTTAATTAAGGCGAACCGCAAGGAGGATGCGTCGGCAGCGCTTGAGTCGACGCAGCAGCTGTTTGATTGTTCCTCGATTACCTATGATCATCTGCGATGCAAATCGCTAATTCTAGGCCTGCATGGATCGTCGACATTTCGCGATTGTCGCGTTAGCGCTTAGTGGGCTGCTCGGGTCCCTGCTGCCGTCCCCCGGCGTGGCGGCGGAAGCGAAGGCGAGCACTGCCCCCGCTGTGCTGTCAGTTGCGCCTGGCACGCTTGTTCGCTGGTCGGTGCCGGGTACGACGCGCTGCCGGATGAATGCGCGCTCCTGGGCCCCGCTGGGCGACACCTGCTACTTCCCGGTCGACGTCGAACAAAAGCCCGCGCTCATCACCGTCGTGCGGGAGGGGCAGGGGCACCGTGACAGGGCGCGCATTGCGGTCGAGGCGCGCGCCTACGGAACGCAGGAAATCGAACTGCCCGACATCCCGCAGGCCAATCCCTCGCCTGCCGATCTGCAGCGCAACGCGCGCGAGCGCGTACTGCTCGCGAAGGCATTCAACCGCAAGGAGGGACCGCCTCGATTCACTCTCCCGCTGGGAAAACCCGCCAATCCGCTGCCCGAAGGCAAGTCGTTCGGCGTTGACCGCATCTTCAATGGCAAGCCGGCCGCGCAGCCGCACATGGGCAGCGACTATCCGGTGCCCGCCAGCGCGCCGGTGCTCGCGGTAGCCGATGGAACCGTGGTACTGGCGCAGGACCTTTTCTACCCGGGCAATGCGGTCTTCATCGATCACGGCGATGGCCTTATCAGCATGTACTTTCACCTGTCCGAAATCAATGTGCAGGCAGGGCAGGAGGTCAAGCAAGGCGATCGGCTAGGGCGGGTCGGGACGACCGGGCGCTCGACCGGTCCCCATCTGTTCTTCGCCGTGCGCTGGCACAACGCGCGTATCGATCCCCGCTTCGTGCTCGAGGATCCCGCCAGAATCCCAGCGATCTAGGCACGGAAAGTATCTTCATTCGCAGTCCATGCCCTCTGCTCGTCGTGCCAGTGGACTTGATACCGTTCTTGCCTTTGTTATGACGCCGCGGCGCGACCACGGTAATTGCTTAACAAGGGCGCAACGGATAGTGCCGCTAAGCGCTTGATGTACCCATCAGAGGTTTGCGAGTATGGCGCACAATGGCGTGTAGTGACATCGACGGTAGGAATGCGCGGATAATTAGCGAATTGAGCGACCTTCACGCGGCGTTACTGCGCCAAGAACAGCGACGCGGATAGACACTTTCCGCAGAGCGGAAGGAACTAAGAATGATGGACTTCGGCTACAACGGCCTATTGGGCATCCTAATACTCGCCGGTGATATCTGGGCGATCATTAACATTCTCCAAAGCTCCGTTTCAAATGAGAAGAAATTGATCTGGACAATCGCGGTCGTGCTGCTGCCGGTACTGGGTTTGATCCTGTGGTTTTTCCTAGGGCCTCGAGACCGCAAGGTCTAGGGCTGGCAATTTGGCCGCTTCACGTCCCGCCGGTTTGATGAGTGACGGCTCGTGCGGTCGATATTGTTCCGGTCGGCTGGGTTGCGAAAAGCAATGGGCCCGATACCATTTTTGCGTCCCCTTCACTTGAGTAAGTCCGAATCGGAGGTAAAGCTATGTGTTAATCCTGCCCTAACTTATCCGATTGGCGAGAGAACAGCACCGCAGCATGCGAGCGACGGCTCACATGGAGCTTCTGAAAGGCGTTGCTGAGATAGTTCTTTACGGTCTTAGCGCTCAACCCGAGTGTCGCCGCAATTTCCTTGTTAGTCTTGCCTTCGACAACGAGGTCCAGGATGCGAGCTTCTTGCGGCGACAAATCGTCTTTTGAGCGCACGTCTCTGGTGCGCAATTTTTCGGTCAGGCTCGCGAATTGACCGAGGACCGTCTGCGTGACCTTAGGATCGAGAATTGACTGCCCGCTACATACGGTCTCGATTGCATGGATTAGCGCGTCTTGTCGAATTTCCTTCAGCACATAACCGGCTGCGCCTGCCAGAATGGTAGACTGGACCGCTTCTTCGTTCGAGTAGGACGTTAGGAACAAGACGCGCGCCGTCGGGTCAGCGGAGAGAATTTCGCGGCACGCGTCAACTCCCGTCCCATCCGGAAGGCGAAGATCCATCACCACAACGTCGGGATCTACACGTCCGGCCTCCGAAATCGCTTCCGCAACGGTGCCCGCCTCCCCGACGACCTCGATATGCTTTGTCTGGTCGAGAAGGGCACGCAGTCCAACGCGCACGACCTCGTGGTCGTCGACAAGCATGACTCTGATGGGCGAGGACCGTGTCTGTTTTGTCATCATCGGTGCAGTGGGATTTCGATCACGATACGAGTGCCACGCCTTGGCGCGGAGACGACGAGCGCCTGCCCACCAAGCTGATGCGCGCGGGCGTTTATGTGATGCAAGCCGAGGCCATGCTCGCGGGGCGCCGCAGTGTCAAACCCTTTTCCGTCATCGGTCACTTCCAAGCAAACTATTCCGTCCCGTACGCGCAGCGATAACTTTCCACTCCGGGCATTCGCATGACGGGTCGCGTTGCTGATACCTTCGCGCGCGATCTGCAGCAGCTGCAAGGTTTGTTCTGGTGTGAGCACGTCCTCAGTGGCAGCATCAATGTCCAGCGCGAATGCAGGCCCATTTTCCTTTGCCGCCTGAATGGTTCTTTCAATCTCCGCTCGCAGATTGCGCGTGGTAGGAAGGTGTTGCGCACTCTCGGTCATCAACGAGCGCAGATCCTGAATGACCAGATCCAGATTCGCTGAAGCCGCCGCAATGATCTGCGTGGCTTTGGTGGGATTCACGTCAATAAGCGGTCGACACGCTTCCAAGTTCAGCCCCACGGCATAAATGGATTGAATGCAGCCATCGTGCATGTCCTGAAATAGTCGCTCTCGCTCTTCCTCGAACTTGCGCAATTGCTCGTTCGCGCGTTCTTGTTCGCTAACGTCATCAACGATCATAACGATTCCGCTACTCACGCCTGATGCATCGCGGAGCGCGCGCGCCGAAATGACCGCTTGAATGAGATTCCCGCTCTTTGTTGTTCGATGCCTCAACTGGCCCTTGAACGTGCCGCCCGCCAGCACCCGGTGAATCTTCTCGTGAAAGGCGTCCATCTCGGCATCGGGCACGGTTGGATTGATGCAGCCTAGTACTTCCTTTTCCTTCCAGCCAAACATTCGCTCGGCGCCTTGACTCCAGGCAAGGATTCGACCAGCCGAGTCCACCGAAATGATCGCAACCGGGGAGGCATCCAATATGACTTGCAGCCGTTCCTTTGCCTCTTGTAGCGCGAATTCCGCCACTTTATGGACAGTGATGTCGCTAATAGTCGCCACAAAACCGGTTACGGTTCCGTCCTCACGCCGGACCGCAAGCATCCCTCCCGTAACCCAAAGAGTTTGCCCATCCTGGTGGCAAAAGCGGAATTCTGCGTCGATGGCTCGGTGGGTGCTTGCCACCTTGCTCAGTTGGTTCAGTACGTCAGTTCGATCGTCGGGATGAAGAGCATTAATCCAGCCATGGCCGATTGCATCTTTCAAAGGTAGGCCAATAATGTCGCATCCGCATTGGTTGAGGAATGTGCAGTTTCCAGCCGCATCACCCATGAGGATTCCGACCGGTGCGAGCGTTGCTAGGACACCAAATAGGTTTTCGCTTTCGCGCCGCGCCGCATCCGAACCTTGGATGCCGGTTGCAGCCTTCGGCAGCGATTGCAACGCGATATTGCCGGCGGGCGAACTTCCGCGTTCCTGTCGCCGTTTCTGCTTGGTGGCGGGCATCGGCGTGGTCCCAGAGAGCACCATGAAAGTAGAGCCGACGCGGTGCTCGAGCGCAAGGGAAACCCGGCCCTATCGGCCTAGGGCCATATAGGACTTGGCACTGGTAACAGTCAATTATATCGTTGTATGGAACATCATAGACGAAATAGGCGCCTTCTTGGTTGGCGTTCAATCCTCGACGAAGACAAATGTGGAGACCAACACATGTCGCTTGCTGCCGATCACCTCACTACCTTCGCCAATGCGGAAAAACACCTCTGTGAGCAAGCCGGGCCACTGGTCGCCCGAATCGTTCAGGAAATGGAAAATCGCTTTCACATCAAGATCGGTGAGGTTCGAATGACAATGAATCCATCCAAGATCAATCGAGGTTTTGGAGGCATCAACTGCGTCATCACCCAGGCGCATGTGGCACCCGGCGCGAATAGGCGCGTGGCCGCCGACATTGCGGACGACGTTCGAAAGGAGACGGGATCATGCTGAGACAACTGACGATATCCGAAGCGACTCTTGCCGGAGCGCTGTGCATATTCGCGATTGGGACGGCCCATGCCGCCGATCCGGCGGCGACGGATCGCAAGAACGAATACAAGGTCGCAATTGCGCATGCGGACGCTGACTACAAGGCTGCCAAGGGCGCGTGCGATTCCAGGCAGGGCAATGACCGCGACGTGTGCTTGAAGCAGGCCAAGGCGGATCACGTGAAAGCGACCGCCGAGGCGAAGGCGCGTCTCAAATCGAAGGCAGCGATGGCAGACGCCCGTGACGACACGATGGATGCCCAATACAAGGTCGCCAAGGAAAAGTGCGACGCGCTGTCGGGCGATGCGAAGGATTCGTGTATCAAGGAAGCGAAGCTGAAGTATCACCAGTAAGTGCAGTCCGGCGCGGGCGCAGCTCCGGACGACGGCTCGTCCGCTCGCAGCCATGGATGCCGCGGGCGGCTCGTGCCGCATCGGCGGGCGTCCGTGGCGTTCCGCTGCGGCCTGTCTAAGGTTACCCGCGTCACGCACCACGGCGCGAGCCATAGGGCACCAATTGAGAATCGCACGCTTATCCTACGACGAAATCGGATTGCCTCTGATAGTGAAATGTCGATGGACGTGGCATTTTTTGCGGCGAGCACTTTCACCCTTTTCTTTGTGTCGACGTAATTTCTTCGAAAGGACAGACCATGGATCGCACTACAACGACAACGGACAGTCTTGCCGGCGGCAGTAGCGCCGCCAATCCAGTTGGCGCCAAGGTGGAAGGAGTGGCGAAGTCAGCGCACCAGGCAACCGACCAGCTCGCGGACAAGGCCACCGCAGGGGTGGACCGGCTCAGTGGAACCGCCCACCGCACCATCAATACCGCCGCCGATGCTGCGAGGTCTGCGGCTGAGTGGGCGTCGACTATTCCTGAGGAAGCGAGACAAGTGCAGGCACGATTCACGGAATCGGCGAGCGCTTCGATTCGTGCACGCCCGATCACCACAGTCGTTGGGGCACTGGTCGTAGGCTATCTGCTCGGTCGTCTCGCGCGCCTATAAAGGAGAACCGCGATGTCCATCTCAGCCATTCTGTTGGTTGTTCTTATCCTTCTGCTCGTCGGCGCGCTTCCAACTTGGGGTTACAGTTCCGGATGGGGTTATTGGCCAAGCGGCGGCCTCGGTCTGGTTGTGCTAGTGATCATTATTCTGTTGCTGATGGGTCGGATCTGATGCCGCGCGACCTGCATTGCCCGCGTGGCCAGTCGTTGGCGAATGTGGCGACCGCGCGCATCGGATCGAATCCTTGGGAGGCACTATGGACGTTATGGTAGCGAGTTCCGTGGCGGCGAGACCCTACGCCCTGAACGATGAAGCGAATGGATCGGGCCTATCATGGGCAGCCGTCATCGGCGGGGCCTTCGCGGCGGCGGCGCTGGCGCTTATTCTGCTCATGCTTGGTCTCGGCCTGGGACTCTCGTCGATCTCGCCTTGGTCGCCTGCAGGAACCTGGTCGACCGCGATCGGAGTAGGGACCATCGTCTGGCTGATTCTGACGCAGGCGCTCGCATCCGCGATGGGCGGCTACCTAGCCGGGAGGCTGCGTACCAAATGGGTAAGCATCCACAGTGACGAAGTCTACTTCCGGGATACTGCCCACGGGTTCTTGGCCTGGGCCGTCGCCGTCGTCATTACCGCTGCCTTCCTGACCTCGGCGGCGACATCGATCGTCGGTGCCGGCGTCGTACTGGGTGGAACCGCGGCGGCGGGCACAGCGATTACGAAAGCTACCGTGACGCCCGGGAATCAAACAGCGGCGGACGGGACAGCACTGCGTCAGGAGACCCCCATACGCCAGGGCGAATCCGGGCCAGCGTCGGGCGCGACTGCGTATTACACCGATGCCTTGTTCCGCAGTGATCACCCTGCAACAGACAGCGGCAATGCCTCCCATGCCGAGCTAGGACGGATCCTATCCGAAGGCATGCGTAAGGGCGATCTATCTGCTCAGGACAGGGGCTATGCCGCGCAGGTCGTCGCGGCGCAGACCGGGCTTAGCCCGGCCGATGCCGACAAGCGCGTAAGCGAAGTATTTGCGCAAGCGAAGGCTGCCGCAGCCGATGCGGAGGTGACTGCGCGGGACGCCGCGGACGCGGCCAGGAGAGCCGCGGCGAAGACCTCGCTGTGGCTCTTTGTCGCTCTATTGACCGGCGCTTTCTGCGCCAGTCTCGCAGCAACGACCGGCGGACGGCAACGAGACCGAGTCGCGGTGGCCATCGGTCCCGAAGCCGACTCGTATCGTTGAGGCTGAGCCTCGATCGGGCGCCCGTCCTGTTTTACTTTCGTTATCTACTGCGCAGAGGTAACTACCATGCGATCGATTCTTCTTCTTCTACTCGGCGTTCCCATTCCGATCATCATTCTCATCGGCCTGTTTTCTCACTTCTAGCTAAAGCCGAGCCCGTTCGAACGACCTGATGGCCGGCGACTTACGGAATTTTGGCGGAAGGCGACCGCAATCCGGCGTAAAGAACGGGCGTGATCGCCTGGTGGTGCTAAACAGCGTCGCTCGTAGCGTGATTGAGGGTCAACGCGGGCAGGACCCGGTGTGGGTGTTCCCTGTCTGCGGGAAGCCGGTACCGCTGATGGTGCAGAAGGCGTGGCGCCTGGCCCGGCAACGAGCAGCCGAGAAATGGCAGGAGCTCAAGAAGGAACCGGCGCCCGCGGGATTTGCGAAGCCGCGTGCTCACGATTTTGAAACACACGTTTGGTCACCGGCTCGAAGCCGCGGGTGTTTCCGATCGCGATTGCCAGGTACTGCTGGGCCACGCTCGAATGGGCGTCACTCGTCAGTACATGGCGCCCGAGGTCGCGCGCTTGCTGCAGGCGGCAGAGTCGGTGCTGAACACCGAGCGACATGGAACGATACCGCTGACGATTATCCGCAGAAAGGTTGCAGAGAAGCCCGTCATTTCGAAAGTGGCACAACCGAAAAAATGGCCTGGTAAGCCGGAACGATAAGTTGTTGGCCTGTCAGGCATTTGTGGCGCGCCCGACAGGACTCGAACCTGTTACCGCCGGCTTAGAAGGCCGGTGCTCTATCCCAATGAGCTACGGGCGCCCTGCATCGAAAAGCCGCGATCTGAAGCCGACCTGCTGTCTGGTCGGGGTGGAGAGATTTGAACTCCCGACATCTTGCTCCCAAAGCAAGCGCGCTACCGGGCTGCGCTACACCCCGAGGCTGGTGATTATGCCATCGCGGATGCCGCGCAGGCAAACCGCATCGTTAAGCCGTGAGCGATTCCGCGTTGTTGCTGTCTTTATAATGGCCGTTGCGAATGGACTGCGGTGGGACGCAGCCTCGCCCAAAGCCAAGAAGGGAATCCCATGAGCACGACCCGCGATGTGGCCGTATTCGTCGGCAGCCTGCGCAAGGAATCGTTCAATCGCAAGCTCGCCAACGCGTTGATCGCTGTGGCGCCCGCGCCGCTCAAGCTCGAGATCGTCGAGATCAGGCACTTGCCGCTCTACAATCAGGACGACGACGCAAATCCCCCGGCGGCATCCGCGGCGTTCAAGGAACGCGTGCAGAAGGCCGACGCGGTGCTGTTCGTGACGCCGGAATACAACCGTTCGGTGCCTGGCGTCCTCAAGAACGCAATTGACGTTGGTTCTCGGCCCTACGGCAAGAGCGCGTGGAATGGCAAGCCGGGCGCCGTCATTAGTCTCTCGCCGGGTGCGATCGGCGCCTTCGGCGCCAATCACCACCTGCGCCAGTCGCTGGTGTTTCTGAACGTCCCAACGCTGCAGCAGCCGGAAGCCTACATCGGCAATGCCGCGAAGCTTTTCGATGAAGCCGGGAAACTGACCGACGATGCGGTGCGCGATTTCCTGCAGAAATTCCTGCAGGCCTTTGCGCAATGGATCGAGCGCAATATCGCCAGGTAGCGCACGCACTGGCGCTGCCGCCCAGCCCGGGTCAGCGCGCGAATTTGCGGATTACGCCCAGCGCTTCTTCGATTGCACGATCCCCCTCGCCCGACCGAACGGCATGCTGCACGCAACCTTGCAGATGATGCTCGAGCAGCTGCAGAGCCAGCGCATCGAGTGCCGCCTGCACTGCGCTGACCTGCGTCAGGACGTCGATGCAGTAGCGGTCTTCGTCGATCATCCGCCCGATGCCGCGCACCTGACCCTCGATGCGGTTCAGTCGCTTGGCGAGCGCTGTCTTGTCACGCGCGACCCGCGGCTGCGCCGGCTCCGCCGCCGTGTGTTTGCGCGGGTGTTCAGCTCGCAACTTCATAGCCCGCATCCTCCACAGCGCGTTTGAACGCCGGCAGCCCCGCGCGCTGTGGATCATAGGTGACGGTCGCTGTTCCCGGTTTCAGCGCCACCGCGACCGCGCCGACGCCCGGGAGCGCGCGCAGCACGCGCGTGACGCTCGCCACGCAGCCTTCACAGCTCATGCCGTTGACTTTCAAGGTAACCGTTTCCATGTCCTCTCCTTGGCGTCAGTGCGTCGCCTTCCAACCCCTGAGCAGCAGCGCGTTGCCGACAACCGAAACCGAGCTCGCCGCCATCGCCGCCCCCGCGATTGCCGGGTGTAGCAGACCGAACGCCGCCAGCGGAATGCCAAGGACGTTGTACACGAAGGCGAAGAAAAGGTTCTGCCGGATCTTCGCGACGGTTGCGCGCGAAAGCAGGATCGCATCGACTACGGCGCCGAGATCCGGCCGCATGAGCGTGATGTCCGCCGCCTCGATCGCGATGTCCGAGCCCGCACCGATGGCGAAGCTTACGTCGGCCGCGGCGAGCGCCGGCGCGTCGTTCACGCCGTCGCCGACCATGCCGGTAACGATGCCCCGGCTCTTGAGCCCCCGCACTGCCTCGGCCTTGGCGGAGGGCAGCACACCGGCACGGTACTCGACGATGCCGACCCGATCCGCCACAGCCTGTGCTGTGGCGGCGTTGTCGCCAGTGAGCATGACGACATCAATCCCCGCCTGGCGGAGCCGCGCGACACCCGCCGCCGACGTTGGCCGAATCCGATCGGCGAGCGCGATCAGGCCGAGCATGCGCCCGGCGACCGCGACACCGACGAGGGTCTTGCCGGCGCGGTGCAAACCCGCCGCCGTGGCAGCGTCTGCGACCATGCCCTGCTCGGCGAGGTAGTCGAGCGACCCGAGCATCGCCTCGCCGTCGGTGCCGGCGAGTCGGCCGTGCACTCCCTTGCCGGCCGCCAGCACGAACTCGACCAGCGGCCGCGGTACCACATTCGCGGCCCGCGCCGCAGCGTGTATTGCCCGCGCCAGGGGATGGGTCGATCCCTGCTCGAGGCTCGCTGCCACGCACAGCAACTCGCTGCGCGCGGATCCGTCCGCCGGCAATACGTCGGTGACCTCGGGCTTGCCTTCGGTCAGCGTGCCGGTCTTGTCGACGATGAGCACCTTGAGCCGACCCGCGAGCTCCAACGCGGTGGCGTTCCTGATAAGCACGCCAATTTGCGCACCGCGACCGGTGCCGACGATGATAGCGGTGGGAGTCGCGAGGCCCAAGGCGCAGGGACAAGCGATGACGAGCACGGCGACTGCGTCGATCAGCGCCTGCGTGCCCTCGCGGCCGAACCACCATGCGAGCGCGAAGGTCGCTACCGCGATGGCGATGACGATCGGAACAAACACGCCCGATACCCGATCGGCGAGCCGTTGGATCGGTGCCTTCGATCCCTGCGCTTCCGCGACCAGCCGCACGATGCCGGCAAGCAGCGTTGTATCGCCGACCCCGGTTGCTTCACAGGACAACAGCCCTTCCTGATTCAGCGTACCCGCGTGCACAAAGGCCCCCGGGGCCTTGGCCACCGGGTGCGACTCGCCGGTGAGCATGCTCTCGTCGACGCTCGATTGCCCTTCGCGCACGATGCCATCGACCGGCACGCTCTCGCCGGCTCGGACCTGAACGCGGTCGCCTACCACGACTTCTTCGAGTGGTACCTCGACCGTTGTGCCGTTGCGGGCCACTCGCACGGTCTTTGGCTGCAGTCGCAGCAGCCCCTCCAGGGCGGCCGACGTGCCGGCGCGCGCCCGCGCTTCCAGCAGTTTGCCCAGCAACACCAGCGTGATAACCGCGGCCCCCGCCTCGAAATAGACATGCTGGTGGTTAAGACCGAGAACGGTGACGACGGAGCTCAAAGCCCATGCCATCGTCGTGCCCAAAACGATCAGAACGTCCATGTTGGCGCCGCCGCCGCGCAGCGAGCGCCAAGCGCCGACATAGAAGCGGCGGCCGATCCAAAACTGCACCGGCGTCGCCAACGCGAACTGCAACCAGCGCGGCAGCAAATCCGCGCTCTCGGAGCCTACCGGCAGCGCACCGCGCCAGAGCATTGCCAGCATCGGCGCAAGCAGTGGGAGCGTCAGCATCACTGCGATGATGAATTCACGCCGCAGCGTACGGTAGGCGGCGAGCTTGCGCGCTACATCATCGCGCCGCTCGGCGCTGACATCGCGTTTGACATGGGCGCGGTAGCCGGCACGCTCGACGGCGGCAAGCAGCGCACGCGGATTCGCGCGGCTGGGATCGTAATGCACCCGCGCCGACTCGGTGGCAAAGTTAACCGACGCTTCGACCCCGGGAACGCGATTGAGCGCCTTCTCGATGCGCGCCGCACACGCGGCGCAAGTCATTCCCTCCAGCGCCAGGCTGACCGGCGCGGAAGCCTGCTCCGGCGGCGCGGCGGCGGCAATGGCGGCAGCTGAGTCCATGGCCTCGACTATATACCCCGCCGTGGTATATGTCAATATACGGCGCCAGGGTATATGGCCGTCAGAAAGGCACTTTGCCGGTGACGAGGTCGCGCAACAGCGCGCAGTCGCCGAGCAGGCTGTAGAACGGGTGGCTCAATGTGGCCGGCCGGTTCTTCTCGAAAAAGAAGTGGCCGATCCAAGCCAAGCCGTACCCGGCAAGCGGCACGCCGGCGAGCCACCATGCGTTGCGCGCGACGATCGCTGCAGCGAGGGCTGCAAGCGCAAGCAGCGAGCCGGCGAAATGCAGCCGGCGGCAGACCGGGTGCCGGTGCTCCGAGAGATAGTACGGATAGAATTCGGCGAAGGTGGCGAAATTCGCCCGCTGGGCCGACACCGGTCGCTCCCTTGCGTCGCTCCGCGCATCGCTTCGCTTCACGCATCCCCCGGCTTGAGTTGCGGGAACAGGATCACATCCCGAATCGACGGCGTGTCGGTCAGCAACATCACCAGGCGGTCGATGCCAAGGCCCTCGCCCGCGGTCGGCGGCAAGCCGTACTCGAGCGCCCGGATGTAGTCCGCGTCGTAGTGCATCGCCTCGGCATCGCCGGCTTCCTTCGCCTTGGCCTGCAGCAGGAACCGGGACGCCTGGTCCTCCGGATCGTTGAGCTCGGAGAAACCGTTGGCGATCTCGCGGCCGGTGATGAACAACTCGAAGCGATCGGTGACCAACGGATTGGTGTCGTTGGCACGAGCCAGCGGAGAGACATCGGTCGGATACGCGACGATGAACGTCGGCTGCACGAGTTTCTCCTCCGTGGTCGCCTCGAAGAGCTTCAGTTGCAACACGCCCACGCCGTCGGTACGCAGCACGTCGACGCCCAGCAGCGCTAACGAAGTCTTCAGGTATTCCGGTCGGTCCAGTTCGGTGAGCGCATAGCGTGGGTTGTACTTGGCGATGGCCTGGGCCATTGTCAGTCGGTCGAAGGGGCCGCCGAGATCGATTGGCACGTCCTGGTACTCGATCGTCGTTTTACCGACGACCTTGAGCGCAACCTCGCGCAGCAGCTCCTCGGTGAGGTCCATCAGGTAAAGATAATCGCGGTAAGCCTCGTAGAATTCGAGCATCGTGAATTCGGGGTTATGCCGCGTGGAGATGCCTTCGTTGCGAAAGTTGCGGTTGATTTCGAACACTTTTTCCAACCCGCCTACGACCAGCCGCTTGAGATAGAGCTCCGGTGCGATGCGAAGGTACAGTTCGGTATCGAGCGCGTTGTGGTGCGTGACGAATGGCCGAGCCGTGGCACCGCCTGGAATCGGATGCATCATCGGCGTTTCGACCTCGAGATAGCCGCGGGCGACGAAGAACTCTCGGATGGCCTGTACGATCCGCGACCGCGCCATGAAAACGCGCCGCGAATCTCCACTTGTGATCAGGTCGACGTAGCGTTGGCGGTACTTCTGCTCCTGATTGGTAAGCCCGTGGAATTTCTCAGGCAGAGGCCGCAGCGCTTTGGCGAGCAGCCGCAATTCGGCGACGCGTACCGACAACTCGCCGGTGCGGGTCTTGAACAGCGTCCCACGGGCGCCGACGATGTCGCCTAGGTCCCAGTGCTTGAATGCATCGTGCACCTCCGCCCCGACGGCGTCGCTGGTGATGTAGAGCTGGATCCGGCCGCTCATGTCCTGCAGCGTCGCGAAGCTCGCCTTGCCCATAACGCGCTTCAGCACCATTCTCCCGGCCACCGCTACCGCGACCGGCGCTGCTTCGAGGGCTTCCCCAGCCTTGCCGTCGTGCGCCTCGTGCAGCGCGGCGGCGAGCGCGTCGCGCCGGAAATCGTTGGGATACGCCGGCCCCGCCGCGCGCAAGGCGCGCAGCTTCGCGCGCCGCTCGGCGATGATCTGATTCTCATCGCCGCCGGGTCGCTGCTCGTCGCCGGACGCGCTCACATCAGACTCCTTGCTTCAGGCTCGCCGCGATAAAGTCGTCGAGATCGCCGTCGAGCACCGCCTGCGTATTGCCGACCTCGATATTCGTGCGCAGGTCCTTGATTCGCGACTGATCGAGCACATAGGAGCGGATCTGATGGCCCCAGCCGATGTCGGTCTTTGAATCCTCGAGTTTCTGCTGCTCCGCCTGCCGCTTGCGCAGTTCGAGCTCGTACAGCCGGGACTTGAGCATGGCCATTGCCTCGGCGCGATTGCGGTGCTGCGAGCGGTCCGTCTGGGATTGCACCACGATGCCGGTCGGCAGGTGGGTGATGCGCACCGCGGAGTCGGTCTTGTTGATATGCTGTCCGCCGGCCCCGGAGGCGCGGAACGTGTCGATGCGCAGATCGGCCGGATTGATCTCGACTTCGATCGTTTCGTCGACCTCGGGATAGACGAACACGCTGGCGAACGAGGTGTGACGGCGCGCGTTCGAATCGAAGGGGCTCTTGCGAACGAGCCGGTGCACGCCGGTTTCGGTGCGTAGATGACCGTACGCGTAATCGCCGGTCACCTTCACGCTGGCGCTCTTGATGCCGGCCACCTCTCCCTCGGACTGCTCCAGGATTTCGGCCTTGTAGCCCTTGCGCTCGCAGTAGCGCAGATACATCCGCAGCAGCATCGCCGCCCAATCCTGCGCCTCCGTGCCACCGCTGCCGGCCTGAATGTCGATGAAGCATGGATTCGGATCCATCGGATTGCGGAACATCCGGCGGAATTCCATCGCGGCGACGATGCTCTCCAGCTCCCGCACATCGCCCTGGAGCGCGCGCAGCGTGGCATCATCTCCTTCCGTGCGCGCGAGCTCAAACAACTCGCCCGCATCCTTCAGGTTCTGGTCGAGCCCCGAGAGCGTTCCCACCACCGCCTCGAGCTGCTTTTTCTCCCTGCCCAGTTCCTGCGCCCGTTTCTGATCGGTCCAGACCTTGGGGTCTTCGAGGTCGTGGGCTACCGTTTTCAGGCGCTCCGACTGTGCATCGAAGTCAAAGATACCTCCGCAGGTCGGCAGCGCGCTGCTGCAATCCGGCGAGAGTATTCGCAATCTGGTTGATTTGCTCGGCTTCCATTATCCGCATCCACTTCGATCGGTCGCCATTATACTCTGTGCCCGGGCCACGCTCCGCCGCGGGACGGGCGGACGGCGACGCTTGCACCGTGCCGGGAATCGCCTATGATAGCGCTCGCCGGTTGCTGCGGCTTGCGCCGAACTTCCTATGCGTTCCCGAGACATCATGCCGCGCCGATCCATCGACAACGAAGAGCGGTATGTGTTTGCGGTCGATCTTGCGCGATCATCGACAATGACCGGCATTCGAAAGGAGGGTCGATGAGCAACCCTTGGCGATGGCTCGGCGGGATCCTTGTCGCGGCGATGGCGCTGGCCGCAAGCGCGGAACCGGGAGTCAGCGCAACGACGATTCTCATCGGCGAGTCGGCGGCGTTTTCGGGGCCGGCGTCCGAACTGGGAAATGAAATGCGCGCGGGCGCAACGGCGTATTTTCAGTCGGTCAACGCGGCTGGCGGCGTCTACGGCCGCAAGATCGAACTCCGCTCGCTCGACGACGGCTACGAGCCGGAACGTGCCGCGGCCAACACCCGCAAGCTGCTCGAAGACGGAATGTTCCTGCTGTTCGGATATGTCGGCACGCCGACGTCCAACGCCGCGAAGCCGATTTTCACCGCGGCGCGCGTGCCGTTTGTCGGGCCGTTCACCGGGGCGGAATCACTGCGCAACCCTCTGAACCGGTACGTCTTCAACATTCGCGCAAGCTACTACGACGAGACCGACAAGATCGTCGGCCAGCTTGTCGGCCAGACGCTCAATCGCATCGCGGTGTTCTATCAGAATGATGACTACGGCAAGGCCGGGCTGGCCGGCGTCGAGCGGGCGATGCTGAAGCGGAACCTGAAAATCGTCGCCACCGGAACGGTGGAGCGGAACACGGTTGACGTCACCGCTGCCGTCAAGGCGATCGGCAACGTCGACCCGCAAGGCGTCGTGATGATTTCCGCGTACACGTCGTGCGCGGCGTTCATCAAGGCGATGCGCCAGGCAGGGCACGACCCGCAGTTCATGAACGTCTCGTTCGTCGGCAGCAAAGCGCTGGCGCACGAGGCGGGCCCGGCGGGACGCGGCGTCGGCGTGTCGCAGGTCGTCCCGTTCCCCTGGAACCTTTCGGCGCACGTGGTCAAGGAGTACCAGCAGGCGCTGGAGGCCTCGACGGGCAAGCAGAATTTCTCGTTCACGAGCCTCGAGGGCTTCATCGCCGCCAAGGTGTTGGTCGAGGGCCTGCGTCGCGCCGGCCAGGACCTGACGCGCGAGCGATTCATCGCCGGCATGGAACAACTCCGCGACTTCGACGTTGGCGGCTTCGCCGTCACCTTCACCCCGACCGATCACAGCGGATCGAAGTTCGTCGAACTCACGGTCATCGGCAAGGACGAGCGCTTCCTGCGCTGACGCTGCGTGCGGATGACCATGCCGCCCGGCTTCGAGCCGGGACACGTCCTACCGTCCAATCTCGCTGCCAACGCGCTGTGTTTCGTCTGGCGTGACGACAAGATTCTCACCCGCGCGGGCGAACCGCCCACCCTTCCCAGCCTAGCCGAGGTCATGCAGCTGGGCCTTCACGGGGCGCAGCACTACCTGGGGCGCTTCGAGGAATTGGACTGCGTAGCGATCAGCGTGGCTGCCGACACGCCGGAGCCGGCCGGCTGGCAATGGCGCGGTTTGCGCTCGTTGTTCCTGCAACTCGCCGATCCGCTGCTCGCACTCGCAGGCCGGGCATTCCAGATTGCCGAATGGGATCGCAGCCATCGGTTCTGCGGCCGCTGCGGCACGCCCACGCGCGAACGGGCCGGCGAGCGGGCCAAGGAGTGCCCCGCCTGCGGCCTGGTTGCGTATCCACGCGTGTCACCGGCGATGATGGTTCTGGTCACCCGCGAGCGGGAGCTGTTGCTCGCCCGGGCGCGCCGCTTTCCGCAAGCGGTGTACAGCGCGCTGGCTGGCTTTGTCGAGGCCGGCGAGTCAATCGAGGATTGCATCCATCGCGAAGTGCGCGAGGAAGTCGGCGTGGAGGTCGGCGGACTCCAATACGTAGCCAGCCAGTCCTGGCCGTTCCCGCATTCGCTGATGATCGCGTTCACCGCGGAATACGTCGGCGGAGAATTGCGCCCTTGCGACGAAGAAATCGCGGACGCGCGCTGGTTTGCGCTCGATGCGCTGCCGCAATTGCCAAGCCCGGTAAGCATTGCACGGCAGCTCATCGACACGACGGTGGCGAGGCTGGGCGGGACGCGATCGAGCTAGCCCGACCCAGGGGCCGCTCCCGGTGGCCCGCGTCATGCGGCAGCGACCTTTTGCTAGAATAGCGGCCCACGGTCGGTTTGGCCGACGGCCAGGGCCCCTTCGATTGCCTCGATGACTGCACGGGTTTTCCGATATGCCGCCGCAGCGTGCTTGGCAGCGCTGCTGCCGGTGGCGGTCGCCCAGCAAACCCCGCCCCCGCCGCCGACGTCGGCGACCGTCGCGCCACAGCGCACGCCCGGCCTCACGCCCGAGCTTGCGGATGCGGCGCGTCTGATCAGCGAAGGCCAGTACGTGTCGGCGCTGGCTAGGATCGATGCGGTGCTCGCGACCGATGCAAAGAACCCGCAAGCGCGGTTTCTGAAAGGCGTCGTGCACGCTGACCGGGCTGAGACCGATGCGGCCATCGCGACGTTCGAGGCGCTCAACCAGGACTACCCCGAACTGCCAGAACCCTACAACAACCTGGCGGTGATCTGGGCGCGACAGGGCGAATACGACAAGGCGCGAAAGGCGCTCGAGCTGGCGCTGCTGACGCGTCCCGATTACGCGATCGCCCACGAAAATCTGGGCGACATCTACGCGCGCCTCGCAGGCGCGGAATACGACCGGGCCATCGCGCTCGACAGAACGAACAAGAGCGCGCAAGGCAAGCTCGTGCTGGTGCGCGAGCTGTTTGCCGTCGCGCCCTCGACATCGGCGCCAAAGCCAGCCTTACCCCAGCCTGCGCCGGCGGCGAAAGCGACCAAGTAAGCCGCGACGACAGCGGCAGCCGCACGCGCGGCGATCCTCACCATTCGAACCACAACCAAGGAGTTACCGATGTACCGCCGTTATCTCTGCATTCTTGCTGCCGTCGGCTGTGCCGTCGCTGCGGCTTCCAGCCATGCCGCCAACCCGCAGGTCGACCTCGACACCAGTGCCGGCAAGATCCGCATCGAGCTTTATCCGGACGCCGCGCCGAAGACGGTCGAGAACTTCCTCGCCTACGTGCAGGCCAAGCATTACGACGGGACGCAATTCCACCGCGTGATCCGCGGGTTCATGATCCAGGGCGGAGGCTACAATGCCGACTTCAGGGAGAAACCCACGCGACCACCGGTCCGCAACGAAGCCGAGCAGACCAGCAAGGCCGGCTTGCTCAACGTCCCTGGATCGGTTGCCATGGCGCGGACCCCCGATCCGAACTCTGCGACGGCGCAGTTTTTCATCAACGTGGGCGACAACAAGTTTCTGAACTTCCGCGAGGCGACGCAGCAGGGCTACGGTTACACCGTGTTCGGCAAGGTGGTCGAAGGCATGGACGTCGTCAACAAGATCGCCCAGGCACCGACTGGCTCCGGCGGCCCGTTCCCGAGGGACGTTCCCGTTGACCGCGTGCTGATCAAGTCGGCGACGGTCGTGCAGATGCCGTGAAGGAATGCAACCATGATCGTGCTGCACACCAACTACGGCAAGATCACGCTCGAGCTCGACGCCGAGCGCGCGCCCAAAACGGTCGCCAACTTTCTCGACTATGTACGCGCGGGCCACTTCGACAATACGCTGTTCCATCGCGTGATCGACGACTTCATGATTCAGGGCGGCGGCTTGGCGACCGATTTCCGCCCCAAGGCCACCCGTGCGTCCATCGAAAACGAGGCCCGCAATGGCCTTAAAAACGAACGCTACAGCGTCGCCATGGCGCGAACCGGCGACCCGCACTCGGCCACCGCACAGTTCTTCATCAACGTTGCTGACAACGATTTCCTCAACCACCGCGCGCCCGATGCCAACGGCTGGGGCTACTGCGTGTTCGGCCGCGTTGCGGCCGGCACCGACGTCGTCGACCGTATCAAGGCGTTACCCACCGGCAATCGCGGGGCGCACCAGAACGTGCCCAAGCAGGACGTGATCATCGAGCGCGCCGAAGAGACGCCGTAGCGCGGGCGGGGATCCGCTTTCGCGATGCCGCCGGCGTTGTTCATTTCCGATCTCCACCTCGCGCCGGAGCGGCCGAACCTGATCGCGGCGTTCCACGCACTGGCGCGTGGACGCGCGCGCGACGCCGGCGCACTGTATGTCATCGGCGATCTCTTCGACGCCTGGCTGGGTGATGACCAGGTTAAGGAACCGCTCGCCGCCGGAATCGCGTCCGCGCTCGCTGCTCTTTCCGCTTCGGGAACGCGTGTTTACCTGCAGCGCGGGAACCGCGATTTCCTGCTCGGCGAACAGTTTGCGAAGGCTGCCGGCGCGACACTGCTCCCGGACGCCGTCGTCCACGACCTGCACGGTACGCCGACCTTGATCATGCACGGCGACCAGCTGTGCACCGACGATCTCGATTATCAGCGTTTCCGTGCCTACTGGCAGGATCCGGCCCATCGCCGGCGTCTGCTGGCGCTGCCGTACTTCGTTCGCAGGGGCATCGCGGCGTTGTTTCGCGCCAGCAGCCGGCGCGCGACCGCGAGCAAGCCAGAGCAGATCATGGACGTCAATGCGGACGCCGTCGCCGAGGCGCTGCGCGGGCATCACGTCGCGCGGCTGATTCACGGCCACACCCACCGGCCAGCACGGCACGAGCTCAGTGTCGCCGGCCGCGCTTGCGAGCGTTACGTGCTCGCCGATTGGTACAAGGCGGGAAGCTATCTAGAAGTCGCGGCCGATGGCATCACGCCGCGCCCCGTCTGAGCGCAGGGGCGCGCCGCAGTCACTCGAGGGCGTGGGTCAAATCGGCGACCAGGTCGTCGCAATCCTCGATCCCCACCGACAGGCGGATCAGCGAATCGGCGATGCCCATGCTCGCGCGCCGTTCCGCTCCCATTTCCCAGTAGATTGTGTGGGCGACCGGTATCGCCAGCGTGCGGTTGTCACCCAGGTTCGACGACAGCACCACGTTCTGCAGCCGATCCAGGAAATCGAAACAGTCCAACGCGGGATCCAGCTCGAAGGACAACAGCGCACCAAAGCCTGCGAACAGCGCACTGGCAAGTGCATGCTGCGGATGTCCAGGCAGTCCGGGGTAGTACACGGCACGCACCTTGCGCTGTTCGGCCAGGAATTGCGCCAGCACCAGCGCGTTTGCGCACGCCCGGTCCATGCGCAGTGCGAGTGTTTCGGCGCCCACGGCAATGTGGTGGGCCTGCTCTGCGGTCAGCGTGCCGCCCCAGTCGCGCAGGCCCTTCTTGCGGAGCTGGGTGATGCCCGACAGCGGCGGTTTTGCCGTCTTGTAGGCGTCGTAGATGTTCGGATACCGGCTCCAGTCGAAGTTTCCCGTATCGGTGACGCTGCCGCCGAGCGCGTTGCCGTGGCCGCCGATGTACTTGGTCAGCGCATTGACGACGAGGCTCGCCCCGACCCTCTTCGGACGGAACAGGTAGGGCGAGGTCATCGTGTTGTCGACGACGTAGAGCAACCCGCGTGTCGCGCACAGCTCGCCGATGCGCTCCAGGTCGGCAATCTGCGTGCGTGGGTTGGCGATCGTTTCGACAAATACCAGCCGCGTCGCTGGCGTGAGCGCTGCCTCGACGGCGCGCGCGTCGGTCGCGTCGACGAATGCAACATCAATTCCCTGCGTCGCCAGCGTGGCGAACATGCTGTTGGTATTGCCGAACAGAAACGAGCTGGAGACGATCTGATCGCCCGCGCGCAGGAATGCGACCATGATTGCGCCGATGGCGGCCATGCCGGTGCCGAAGCAGACGGTCGCGACGCCGTCCTCCATGCGATTGACCTTGTCCTCGAGCGCCGCCGTGGTGGGATTTCCCTGGCGGCCGTAGACGTAGCCCGGCGCGCGCGACTGGAACACGGCGGCGAGCTCGTGCGCGCTCTGATAGCCGTAGGCGACCGAGAGGTGGACCGGCTTGTGCAGCGCGCCGTGCTCGATGGCGGCCGCGCGATCCGAATGCAGGATTGCCGTCGTGAAGCCGCGGCGTCGGTGCCAATCGCTCATGACTTTTTCCCGCCAGCGCTACCGCCCACCACCCTGAAAAAAGCCGACAAAAAACCCGTCGGGCATCCGCCAAACGGGTTTCGTGTGCCCCGCCCGGCATTCCCGGGCTGGAGCGGACCTCGCTTTAGCTGGATTTTTTAAGCGCCCGCAAGCTGAAGCCTCAACTCGGCGCAACCGCAACTCTACCCTATTTCGGGGGCGCGGTCAAAGGTTCCTTACCCTGCTACAGCCCCCGATTCGAGGGCGAGGTCGGCGTCCGCTTCGCCCCGCGTCTCGTCGCGCTCCGCCGCGAGATGCGACAGGTAATCGGCGGTAATGTCGCCGGTGACGTAGTAGCCGTCGAAGCACGAAGCTTCGAATTCCTTCAGCTTGGGGTTGACGGCGCGCACCGCCCGCTTGAGCGCCTCGAGATCCTGGTAGATCAGCAGATCGGCGCCGATCTCCTGGGCGACCTCGGCCTCGGTTCGTCCGGTCGCGATCAGCTCGCGCTGATTCGGCATGTCGATGCCGTACACGTTCGGAAAACGGACCGGCGGGCTTGCCGACGCGAAATACACCTTGCGCGCTCCAGCCTCGCGCGCCATCGATACGATCTCACGGCTGGTTGTGCCGCGCACGATCGAATCGTCGACGAGCAGGACGACCTTGTCCTTGAACTCCACGCCCATCGGATTCAGTTTTTGCCGCACGCTCTTTCTGCGGATCGCCTGGCCCGGCATGATGAAAGTGCGCCCGATATAGCGGTTCTTGACGAAGCCCTCGCGGTACTTCAGTCCGAGGTTGTTGGCGAGCTCGAGTGCGGACGGCCGGCTGGAGTCGGGAATCGGGATCACCACGTCGATGTCCTGCGCTGCGGGAATCGCGGCAATCTTCCGGGCGAGCTCGCCGCCCATGCGCAGTCGCGATTCGTATACCGACGTGCCGTCCATGACCGAGTCCGGCCGCGCGAGGTAGACAAACTCGAAGATACAGGGACTAAGCCGCGGCTCGTCGGCGCACTGCCGGGCGTGAAAGCGCGCGGTCTGGTCGATCCAGATCGCCTCGCCTGGCGCCACGTCGCGCAGCACCGAGAATCCCAGCGCTTCCAGCGCGACCGACTCGCTGGCAATGACGTATTCCGTGCCGCCCATCGCCTCGTTGACACCGATGATAAGCGGGCGGATGCCGTACGGATCACGGAAGGCAAGCAGCCCGTAACCGGCGATCATCGCCACGATCGCGTATGCGCCGCGGCAGCGCCGATGCACCGCGGCCACCGCGGTGAAGATCGCGTTCGCGTCGAGCCGAGCGTGATGCGCCGCACGCTCGAGTTCCAGCGCGAGCACGTTGAGCAGCACCTCTGAATCGGAATTGGTGTTGACGTGGCGGAAGTCGAGCTGAAAGAGCTCCCGCTTCAGCGCCTCGCTGTTCGTGAGGTTGCCGTTATGGGCGAGCGTGATGCCGAACGGAGAATTGACGTAGAACGGCTGCGATTCCAGGTCGGACCAGGCCGAGCCCGCCGTCGGATAGCGGCAGTGGCCGATACCCGCGTTGCCCGAGAGTTCACGCATGTTGCGGGTGCGGAACACGTCCCGCACGTAGCCGGCGCCTTTGTACATATGGAACACCGGACCTTCGCTGGTCACGATGCCGGCCGCGTCCTGGCCACGATGCTGCAGCAGCAGCAGCCCGTCGTAGAGGAGCTGATTGACCGGTAGGTGGGTGACCGCGCCGACGATGCCGCACATGGTATCGCTTGTGAACCTTTCTCTATCCCGCAGCCTTTACGACCGCCTTCGCCGGTCGGCGTTCCCTCGGTTGGTAATCGAGGCGATCCGCCCATGCCTTGGGCAACCACGGCCGCAATGTGAGCGCAGCCTCAGTCAATATGGGGCTGGTCCGCGAATTTTGCCACCAATCTGTCTTTGGCGCCGTGGTCAATCCGGCGAGCAGAACCAGGATCACCGCGATGAGCACGCCGCGCGCCACGCCCACGATCGCGCCGAGCGCCCGGTCGAGAAAGCCCAGGCCGATGGCGCGTACGAAGCGTGACAGCAGGTAGCCGATGAGTGCGCCAACGATCAATACGACGACCAGGATGAGCGCGAATGCCACCATATAGCGCGTCGCCGGCGTGCCGCCGAAGTCGGGCAGCATGCCGCCGACCGGCCCCGAAAACTGGATTGCGCCGATTACCGCTACGATCCACGCGACCAGCGAGACCACGACGCGCACGACGCCGCGCACGAACGCCAGCACCGCCGACAAGCCAACCACACCAAAGACCATGAGATCGAATGCGGTCATCCGACGTGGGTAACCATGCCGCTGAATCCTGCCGCTTTGAGTTTGACCAGCGCCGCGTCGGCCGCTTCGCGCGACGGATAGGGGCCGACGCGAACGCGATGCAACGTCCCCTTGTCCGTCGTGATCGCCTCCGTGTATCCCGGAAAGCCGCCGCGCTTGAGCTTGGAGGCGAGCGAACGTGCGCCATAGCGGTCCGAGAAGGCGGCGATCTGCACGGCATAGGCAGCGGCGGATTTTGCGGCCTCGGCCTTCGCCGCAGCTGCCGGCCCGGCCTTCGCCTCGGCCGCGGTATCGGCGTCGGATTTGGCAGTGGTTGCCCCGGCGGCGACGGAACTCGTGTCGGCGGAGGCCTTGGTGTCCGCAGCGGGCGTGGGCGCCGCCGTTGGCGGCGGCGTGGCCGGCGCCGGTGCCGCTGCGGGTGGCGTCATCGCCAGCCGGGTTCCGCTGTCGCCAGCCCCCTCCTGCGGCGCGGGTGAAGGCGCCGCGGGCACTTCGCTCGGCGGCGGGGCAATGGGCGGCGGCGCGGCGCTCCGGCCGGCCGCGGCGCCGCTCTTCACCTTCGGGTCCGGGGCCTTGGCCGAGGACAGCGGGTTGATGAACTTGCCGCTGTCGACCGGCGGGATCTGGATCGACACATCATCGCCAAGCGGTTTGGGCTCACTTTCCAGGAGCAGAGGCAGCAGCACCGCGGCGGCGAGTGCGAGAACGATGGCGCCGACGAGCCGGCGACGGGCGCGGCGCCTCAGGTCGTCGACCGCAAGTTCGGTGGCATCGGAGCGGGTTGCCATCAAGAAGGTTTAATTGCCGCGCCCGGGTTGCTGGGCGAGCGCGGCGGCGACGGTAAGGAAGGAGCCAAAGACTAGGATTCTATCAGCTTCGGCCGCCAGCTCTCGCGCTGCGCGATACGCCGCGCCCGCGTCTGCGAACGTCTGGATTGCGTCCGCAGCCACATCGGCTTCCTCGAGGCGCGCGCGCAAAAGCGCTGCGGTTGCGCCCCGCGGCGGCGGCAGGGTGGCCACCAGCCACCGATCGACGCGCGGCTTGAGCGCGGCGATCACGGCGCCGATGTCCTTGTCGATCATGATGCCGAACACCGCCAGCGTCTGCGGATGAAAACCCATCGTCGCGACGTTGCCGGCGAGTGCGCGCGCCGCCTCCTCGTTGTGGGCGACGTCGAGCACGGTCACCGGTCGTCCTGGCAAGACCTGAAAGCGGCCCGGCAACTCGATGCCGACGAGTGCCTCGCGCACCGCACCCATGGTCACCGGCAGGCGCTCGTGCAGCGCATCGAGCGCCGTCAGCGCCGCGGCAGCATTGGCGAGTTGGTAGGCTCCGCGCAGCGCCGGATACGGCAGGCCGTGCTTGGCTCCGCCGGGTCCGAAGTAGCGCCACTGCTTCTCCTCGGCCACATAGCCGAAATCCAATCCGATCCGCAGCAGGCGCGCCCCGATCGCGCTGGCATGCTCAACGAGCGTGGCCGGCGGGTCGCGGTCGGCGCAGATCGCGACCCGTCCGGCGCGGAAGATACCCGCCTTTTCGTGGGCAATGGCTTCGCGCGTGGGGCCCAGATAGTCGGTGTGATCGATGGCGATCGTGGTCACGATCGCCACCTCGGCATCGACGATATTGACTGCGTCGAGCCGTCCGCCGAGCCCGACTTCGAGCACCAGGGCGTCGAGGCGCGCGCGCGCGAACAGCCACAGCGCCGCCAGCGTCCCGAATTCGAAGTACGTAAGCGGCACGTCGTGGCGCACCGCCTCGACGGCGGCGAAGGCCGCGCAGAGCGCGGCATCGTCGACATCGGCCCCGGCGATCCGCACGCGCTCGTTGTAGCGCAGCAGGTGCGGTGAGGCGTAGAGTCCGGTGCGATACCCGGCGGCGGAGAGCATGCGCTCGAGGAACGCGGACGTCGAACCCTTGCCGTTGGTGCCGGTCACCGTCAGCACCGGGCATGCCGGCGCGCTCTCAAGCCGCCCGTAGACGGCGCGCACGCGCTCGAGGCCGAGCGCGATCGGCTTCGGATGCAGGGTCTCGAGGTACGCGAGCCACGCGGCGAGCGAGGTCGGATGGCTCATGGCGGCCAGCGCCCGCACGGCAACGTCCGCTTACGGGTCGCGGTGCGACACGTCAGGCTCAGCTCGTCGGCATCGGCTGCCGCTGCAGCAGCGCCAACAGGCGCGGCAATTCGTCGCGAAGCTGGCGGCGATCGACGATCATGTCGATGGCGCCTTTTTCGAGCAGGAACTCGGCACGCTGGAAACCGTCGGGCAGCTTTTCCCGGACGGTCTGTTCGATGACGCGCGGACCGGCGAAGCCGATCAAGGCCCCCGGTTCGGCGATGACGACATCGCCGATCATCGCGAAGCTCGCCGAAACGCCGCCCATGGTCGGATCGGTGAGGAGCGAAACGAATGGCAGCTGCACTTTGGTCAGCTCCTGCAGGACGGCGGTCGTCTTCGCCATCTGAAAGAGCGAGTTGACGCCCTCCTGCATGCGCGCACCACCACTCGCCGTGAGGCAGACGAAGGGCACCTGGTTCTCGTAGGCGACGCGCACACCGCGCACGAAGCGTTCGCCGACGACCGATCCCATCGACCCACCCATGAAGTCGAACTCGAATACGGCAATCACCAGCGGCACCGACTTGATGCTGCCCTGCATGACCACCAGCGCGTCGGTCTCCCCCGTCTCCTCGAGTGCCTGGACAAGGCGCTCCGGATATTTCTTGGTGTCCTTGAACTTCAGGCTGTCGACCGGAACGACCTCGGAGCCGATTTCGTAGCGGCCCTCGGGATCGAGCAGCTGCTCGATACGCTCGCGCGCGCTCACGCGACCGTGGTGGCCGCACTTGGGGCAGACGTTGAGGTTCTTGTCGAGGTCGGTGCGATACAGCACCGCCTCGCACGCCGGGCACTTGACCCAGAGCCCTTCCGGCATCGACTTCTTATTGACGCCGGGCGTCGCCTTGATGCGCGGCGGCAGTAGCTTTTGCAGCCAACTCATCGTTTCTCCCTGGAAGCGCTGCTCTAGGCCGCTTTCTTGGTGACCTTGTCGACTGCGTCGCGTATGGTCGCGAGCCACCCCGCGGCGCGCCGCGCCGCGTCGCTCACCGGCCCCGCTTCGATTTCCTCGATAATGCGGCTGCCGATGACGACCGCATCCGCGTGCGCCGCGATCGCCTGCGCGCTGGCCGCATCGCGAATGCCGAAGCCAACGCCGACGGGGAGCGCGACGTGACGGCGGATTTCCGCAAGCTTGGCGATCACCTCGGCGATGTCGAGATGCCCGGCACCGGTGACGCCCTTGAGCGACACGTAGTAGACGTACCCGCGCGCGGTGCGTCCCACGGTGATAATCCGCGCTTCCGGAGTCGTCGGTGAGAGCAGGAAGATCGGCGCCAGGCCATTGGCGTTCAGCGCCGCCGTGAAATCTCCCGCCTCCTCGGGTGGATAGTCGACGGCGATCACGCCGTCGACGCCTGCGCTGCGCGCGCGGCGCGCAAACGACGCAATACCCATCGCCTCGATCGGATTGGCGTAACCCATCAGGACCAGCGGTGTCGCCGCGTCGGTAGCGCGGAATGCCGCCACCATGTCGAGGACGTCGTCCAAGCCAACGCCCTGCGCCAGCGCACGCTCCGACGCACGCTGAATTACCGGACCGTCGGCCATCGGATCCGAAAACGGGACCCCCAGTTCGATCAGGTCGGCTCCCGCAGCGACAAGCGCGGGCAGAAGCTGCGCCGTCACGGCAGGAGACGGATCGCCCGCGGTGACGTACGGGACCAGCGCGGTGCGTCCGGCCGCGCGCAGCTTGGCGAACGTGGCGTCGATGCGGTTCAAATCGAACGGTGATCGGGATTGAGGCGGCGCTGCGCCGGATCGCATTCCCGATGGCAATAGAACTTGAGACCGGAGCGCGTCGCAACGGTCGCCATGTCCTTGTCGCCGCGTCCGGACAGGTTGACGAGCAGCAGCGTGGCGCGTGACAGCGTCGGCGCGAGCCGCGCCGCGTAGGCCAGCGCGTGGCTCGACTCGAGCGCCGGGATGATGCCCTCGATGCGGCAACACTGGTTGAACGCAGCCAGTGCCTCGTCATCGGTGACGGCGACATAGGTAGCGCGTCCGCTGTCCTTGAGCCACGCGTGTTCGGGCCCGACCCCCGGATAATCGAGACCGGCGGACACCGAATGGGTCGCCATTATCTGTCCGTCGGCGTCCTGCAACAGGTAGGTTCGGCTGCCGTGCAGGACGCCGGGGCGACCCGCACAGAGCGATGCCGAATGTCGCCCGGTCGCGAGACCCTCTCCTGCCGCTTCGACACCGACGAGCTGCACCGCCGAATGCGCAAGATAAGGATAGAAAATGCCCATTGCGTTCGAGCCTCCCCCCACGCAGGCGATGACGACGTCCGGCTGTCGGCCGGTCAGCTCCGGCATCTGCGTGAGGCATTCCTTGCCGATCACGCTCTGGAAGTCCCGCACCATCATCGGGTACGGATGCGGGCCCGCGACCGAACCGATGATGTAGAACGTGTTCTCGACATGGGTCACCCAGTCGCGCATCGCCTCGTTGAGCGCATCCTTGAGCGTTTTCGATCCGGACTCGACCGGCACGACTTCGGCGCCGAGAAGCTTCATGCGGAACACGTTCTGTGCCTGGCGCTCGATGTCCTCGGAGCCCATGTAAACGACGCATTCCATGCCGAAGCGCGCGGCGACGGTAGCGGCCGCAACGCCGTGCTGCCCGGCGCCGGTCTCGGCGATTACCCGCGGCTTGCCGAGCCGGCGCGCCAGCAGCGCCTGGCCGATGCAGTTGTTGATCTTGTGCGCGCCGGTGTGATTGAGGTCTTCGCGCTTGAAGTAGATTTGCGCGCCGCCAAGCTGTTCCGACCAGCGCCGGGCGTGATAGATCGGGCTCGGCCGGCCGACGTAGTGCTTGAGCTCGTAGGCGAATTCGGCGATGAAGTCCGGATCCTGGCGATAGCGCGCGTATTGCTCCTTGAGCTCGTCTAGCGCATGGATCAGTGTCTCGGCGACAAACACGCCGCCATAAGGCCCGAAGTGGCCACGTTCGTCGGGAAGGCTGTAAGAGAGATCACCCATCTGCACGGCGTACCTCGCGGATGAACGCGACGATCTTGGTCGAGCTCTTTATACCCTTGCGGGCGCTACCGTCGGGCCCGGTCATCTCGACGCCGCTCGAGACGTCGACTGCCCAAGGGTGCAACTGCCGTACCGCCGCCGCGACATTTTGCGGCGTGAGTCCGCCGGAAAGGATCAAGCGCCGCGTCGCCGGGTCCGTCAGCTGCGGTGGCAACTGCGCCCAGTCGAAAGTCGTCCCGGTACCCCCGGGCAAGCCGCCCGGCTGGAAGGCATCGAACAGCAGCCCGTGTGCGGCATCGAAACGCGTCGCGTATTGTAGCAAATCAACCCCGGGCCGGACCGGCACTGCCTTGACATAGGGCCGGCCGAAACTGCCGCAGAACTCGGGACGCTCGTCGCCGTGAAATTGCAGGATATCGAGCGGCACCGCGGCGAGGGCCGAACGCACTGCCTCGGGTTGCGGATCGACGAACAGGCCCACGACGCT
Source organism: Edaphobacterium sp. (SeqCode) (assembly GCA_035937415.1). Classification (GTDB taxonomy): domain Bacteria; phylum Pseudomonadota; class Gammaproteobacteria; order Burkholderiales; family Casimicrobiaceae; genus PALSA-1003. The sequence goes on from DASZIB010000099.1 coordinate 34,848, forward strand.
GACAAACGCCGGCAGCGCGTCGACGATCGCGCGGGCCTGTCCGAAATTCACGCCGCGCGGCGTGCCCGACCAGAACACAAGCCCGATCGCATCGGCCCCAGCATGCGCGGCGGCGATGCCATCCTCGATACGCGTGATGCCGCAGACCTTGACGCGCGTGCGCATCGGTCAGGACTCAGCTTCGCGGCAGGCGCACCGGGACCACCGTCGGCGGCAGATTCCAGCGCAACGGATAGTCGACCCCGGTCAGGTACAGCCCGGATGCCGCAAACGTCGCAGCGCCGCGGCGGCGATCGCGGCTTTCCAGCAGTTCCCGCATCCACTCCGGTGCTTGCCGCCCTGCCCCGACGAATACGAGGGCGCCGACGATGTTGCGCACCATGTGCTGCAGATAGGCGTCAGCGTGCAGGTCGAACCGGATCACGTCATCCTCGCGCGCGATGTCGAGTCGATCGAGTGTCCTAACGGGTGTCTTTGCCTGGCATTCTGCGGCGCGAAATGCGGAGAAGTCGTGGTTCCCGAGCAGTGTCGCCGCCGCCCTGCACATCGCTTCCACCGCCAGAGGCCGATGGTACCAGCCGACTCGGTTGCGGAGCAGCCCCGGCCGCACCGGGCGATTGAGCAGTAAGTAGGTGTAGTGGCGACCTTGCGCGGCGAAGCGCGCGTGGAAATCCGGCCCGATTGGCAGCGACCAGCGCACGGCGATGGTCTGCGGCAAGTGCGCATTGGTGCCGCGCACCCAGGCAGCGTCGGGGCGCACCGCGTCGGTGTCGAAATGCACCACTTGCAGCGTGGCGTGCGCGCCGGCGTCCGTGCGCCCCGCGGCGACGGCGCAGGTCCGAGCACCGGCGACCGCGCCAAGCGCGTGCTCGAGCGCGTCCTGCACGCCGCTATCGTCGGGCTGCGTTTGCCAGCCATGAAACGATTCGCCGTCGTATTCGAGTCCGAGCGCAATGCGCATGGTGGAAAAAAGACGGCGGCGCGCCGCGCCGCCGTCCTTTCTGGTGCAGTTCCGTTACGCCAGCTTCGACAGCAGCGCCTTCGCTTCCGCCTTTTGCTGGTCGTCACCCTCGTGGAGGACCTCCTGCAAAATCTCGCGCGCGCCTTCGACGTCGCCCATTTCCTGATACGCCTTGGCGAGGTCGAGTTTGGTCGCCGCGTCGTGCCACTGGCCGTCGAGCACTGAGGGTGTGGGGTCTTCGAATGTCGAGCGCTGCGGGTCGAACGCCAGATCGAGCTTGTCGAGTTCGATCGCCGCAGCAGGCCGCGTCAGCTGCGGCGCTGGAGCACCGGCGCCGACGGCCGCGAGCGCTGGTTCGACCGCGGGCCGCTGCGCCGGCGCAAGCTGCCTAAGGCTGGCTGGCGGCATCGAGGGGATCGGTGGACCCGGCCTCGAGGGCTGGTCGAGATTGAAGTCGAGGTCGAATTTCGGAACCGATTCCGGCTCGAAGGCGATGCTATCGAGCGCCGCCGTTGCCCTCGTATCGTCGCTTTTCGCGGGTGGCGCGGCGCTGAAGCTCGGTGCCGGCTTCATCGCAGCGGGTTCCGCGCGAGTCGACCTCGCGACTTCCTGCGCGGCGCCGGCGAGGATCGCCGCGGGCGTCTTCGGCTCGGGCGCGACTTCGGACGTGGGCGAGAGTGAAATATCGTCGTCGAGGGTGAAATCCATACCCTTGGCGGCCTTCGCATCGGACAGCCGCTCCGCGGCGGCCGGCGCTGCGCTGGCTGGCGCCGGGACGGACTCGTCCGCGGTCTTGGTTGCCTCCAGATGCTCGCCTTCCGCCGCCGCGGCCGCGGCGAACGCGGCCGCACCGCCGGCTTCGGCAAACAGCGGATTGTTCGGATCGAGCTGACGGCCGAGTGCCATGGCCTTCTGCCACACCTCGCCCTGCCCGCCGGACACTGAGTAGAGTTCGCTCGCAACGGTTTCGAACGCGGAGGGCTTGTTGTGCTGCGCGTGGATTTCGAGCAGCTTGAGATAAATCTCCTGCCGCTGCGGATCCTTCTTCAACGCCTCCTTCAGAATTTCCTCGGCCTGCGCATCGCGACCGTAGGCGAGATAGACCTCGGCTTCCGCGATCGGATCGACTTCGTCCGTGTCGATGCTGCCCAGGCCCTCGCGGCTGAAGTCGCTTGCCAGCGAATTGTCGCCCGTATTCACCACGCCGCCACCGGTCGAGCCGAAGACGGTGTTGGTCTTGATATCCGTGCCCGAGATGATGCTGTCCTCGAACTTGGTTGTCTTGCGCCGGCGCGCGGCGAACAATCCCGCGATGAGCGCCACGATGCCGAGCGCGCCGGCCCCGATTGCCCACAGCGGCGTGTCGCCGATTAGCTCGTCAATGAAGGAAGGCTCGGGCTTGGCCGCGGCTTTGGTGACCTTCGCCGGTGCCGGTGGTGGGGCCTTCGTCTCGGGTGCCTTCGTCTCGGGTGCCTTCGCTTCCGGTACCGGAGTCGCGGCCTCCGGCGCCTTGGTTTCCGGCGCTACCGTGGGCGGCGCGGTTGCACTCGACGGAGCGGTCGCGGGCGGAGTTACCGTTGCCGGAGGTGTGGTGGTAGTCGTCGCAGGTGCCGGCGGCGGCGTTGCTGACGTTGGCGAAGCCGGTGCCGCTGCTTGCGGCGGCGTCGCCGGAGCGGTCCCGCTCTTGGCCGGTTCGGGCGGCGGCGCTTCGGCGGCCTTGCCGCCCTTGGTCGCCTCCGCCTGCCTTTGCAGATCGGACATCGTCGGGCTCTTCAACTCGATGGCCTTCTGCGCCTCCTTCAGCGTGCTCTCGAGTTGGGCTATGCGCGAATTCGCCTCGGCCAGCGCCCTGTCTTTCGCCGCGAGTTCCTCCGCCTGCACCGCGGCGACACCGGTGCCCTTGCCCGCTTCGCGCGAGACGCGCAGCTGATCCTTGCCCGCTTGCGCCGGCTCGCCTTTGTCCTGTACTGCGGTGGTGATCTTGCCGCCGGCGGTCTGGCGGTTCTCGCTCGCCCCGGTCGTCGGCGCCGCCGCCGCAACGCGATCGCGATACGCGCGCCAGTCGGCCGCCTGCACGTGAACGACTTTCGTCGCCTCGGTCGGGCTCGTCGTCGCGGCCTGATCGGCGGGGGGTATGGTCAGGATCTGCCCGCTGCGCAGACGGTTCATGTTCTTGCTGTCGAACGCGCTCTCATTGCTGCGGAACAACGCCACGAGCATCTGCTCGAGGCTGACGTTCTCCGGCTTGTATTCCTTGGCGATCTTCGACAGCGTATCGCCGCGATGTACCGTATACGTGTTCGCTTCGCCGGCCTGCGGCACCGCGGCCGCGGGCGTACTGCGGACGCGGCTCGGCGGCGCTGCTTGGGCGCGGATCGGCGCAACCGGTTCAACCGCCTGCATTGTGCCCAGCCCCGGAGGGTCGAGCAGGAACGTGTAGTTGCGGACTACCCGTCCGGTAGCCCAGTTGACTTCGACGATGAGGTCGAGATACGGCTCGTTGACCGCCTGCGTCGTCGTCACCTTCAGATACGGCGCATTGTTCGGGCTCTGCTCGACGGTCACTCGAGCGCGCGATACGACCGCCGGATAGGCAACGTTGTTGTTGCGATAGACGGAAATATCGGCGACTTTGGCGGCGAGCGAATCGAGCTCGTCTTTCTGTGCCAGGGTCAGCTCGATGCGCGCCGACAGCGGCTGCCCGAGGGATGAATCAACCGTGAGCTTGCCTAAGCCGAGCGCAAGCGCCGAGGCGGGCAGGACTGCAACGCCCGCCAGCAGGCCCCAAACGATCAAGGGTTTTGCTCGCATGCCGACCTCAGAATCCTTATTGGCTAAGCTAACTTAACATCATGGAGTTAGCGGTGCAAGCTAAACCTCGGTATTAGCTTGATTTTTCGCCGCAAAGGCGCGCTTACCAACGCTTCGCGACACTTGGGTCAAAGACGCGCTTCGGCCCCACCCGTGGGACGCCGCGACATACCGGGCACAAGATGTTGTGGGTTGCCCGAATGCGCCACAGGTCCGCGCAACTGTTGTAACTGTGTCGCTACAGCGGGCTGGCAGCGCCGCCTGCCTAGCCCCCGGGCATAAAACTGGGCGAAACAAAGCCCGGGTTGGAGATGCACCCGCGAGCGCGCAAAACCCACAGCCGAACGCTCTACGCCGCGTCGCTCAGCGTTGCAGCAGGATGCGCAGCATGCGCCGCAGGGGCTCGGCGGCGCCCCAAAGCAACTGGTCGCCAACAGTGAACGCACCGATAAATTCCGGCCCCATCGCCAGCTTGCGCAACCGCCCGATCGGTACTTCCATCGTGCCGGTCACTGCCGCCGGCGTGAGCCGCTTGATACTTTCCGCGCTCGTATTGGGAACGACGCGTACCCAGGGATTACCTTCGGCGAGCACGCGCTCAACCTGCTCGAGCGGGATCGCGCGCCTGAGCTTGATCGTCAGCGCCTGGCTGTGGCAGCGCATCGCGCCGATGCGCACGCAGATCGACTCGACCGGGATCGCCGCTTTGGCGCTGCGGCCCAGAATCTTGTTGGTCTCCGCGCCGCCTTTCCATTCTTCCAGGCTCATACCGTTGCCCAAATCGCGGTCGATCCACGGGATGAGGCTGCCCGCAAGCGGCACGCCGGTATGTTCGGTGGGAAAGCGCGTATCGCGCAGGATGCCGGCAACCTCGCGATCGATGTCGAGTATTGCCGAGCCGGGATCGTCGAGCAGATTCTTGGCCGCCAGGTGTGCCTCGCCCATCTGCTGCAGCAGCTCGCGCATATTCTGCGCCCCGGCGCCGGAAGCCGCCTGGTAGGTCATGCAGGTCATCCACTCGATCAGGTCGTGGCGGAACAATCCGGCGAGCGCCATCATCATCAGGCTCACCGTACAGTTGCCGCCGATGTAATTGCGGATGCCCTTGGCGAGCGCAGCATCGATCACCGGGCGATTGACCGGATCGAGGATGATGACCGCGTCGTCGTTCATGCGCAGCGTCTTGGCGGCGTCGATCCAATAGCCCTTCCAGCCGGCCGCGCGAAGCTTCGGGTAGACCTCCGCGGTGTAATCGCCGCCCTGGCAGGTGATGACCACGTCCTGAGTCTCGAGCGCGGAGATATCGCGGGCGTCCTTGAGGGGTCCGACCGGTTTGCCGATCGCGGGACCCGCGCCGCCCACATTGGACGCGGTGAAGAACTCGGGCTCGATAAGCGCGAAATCATTCTCCTGCAGCATGCGCTGCATCAGCACCGAGCCGACCATACCCCGCGACCCCACGAAACCCACCCGCGGCGTTTCCTTCCGCCTCGTGGTGACCCCGGACGGTTCGCCCGCGACTGCAATGCCATCATTCATCGGTTTCCGCTTCCCTCTTGATCGCGAACGCGGGGTGCAGCCGCGCCATCGCGCAGGCATCCACGTATTGTCCGTCGCGGAATGCATAGGCGCGGCAGTTGCCCTCGATCACGAATCCAAACTTGCGATACAAGTGCAAGGCCCCCAGGTTGTCCGTATACACCCACAGCTCGAGTCGTTGGTAGTTGAGCCAGCCGTCCGCAAGCTCGATCGCCGCCCGCAGCAGCGCGGTGCCGACGCCGCGCCCTGTCCGATCGTCGCGCACCGCCATGCCGACGTTGGCGACGTGCCGGCGCCGGGGCGATTTCGACGCGGCGTGCAAGCCGAGGTTGCCGACGACCTCGCCGTCGATCGTCGCCACCAGCAGGCAATCGCCCGCCGGATACTCGGCGAGCCGCCGTCGCCACATCTCCACCGAAGGATACGGCAATTGCAGCGTGCCGGCGATCGCTCGCGGACCCAGAAAGGTCTGCTGCATCGCCTCGGCATCTCCGGGTTCGGCGCGACGGACCACGATGGGATGGCCGGCGGTCACGATTGGCTCGACAGCGCGCTGACCACTGCGTCGCCCACTTCGCGTGTCCCAAGCACCCGGGCGCCGGGAGCGGCAATATCCGCGGTGCGCTGTCCTTGCGCGAGCGCGCTGCGTACGGCAACTTCGATCCTGTCACCGACATCCGGGCGTGCGAACGTGTAGCGAAACATCATCGCCACCGACAGGATCGTCGCCAGCGGATTGGCCCGGTTCTGGCCGGCGATATCAGGGGCTGAACCGTGGATCGGTTCATAAAGACCCTTGCCGCGCGCATCGAGCGAAGCCGACGGCAGCATCCCGATCGAACCGGCCAGCATGGATGCCGCGTCGGACAGGATGTCGCCGAACAGGTTGCCGGTGACGATCACATCGAACTGCTTCGGGTTGCGCACCAGCTGCATGGCCGCGTTGTCGACGTACAGGTGGGACAACACGACGTCCGGATAGTCCGCTGCGGTCTCGCTCACAACCTCGCGCCACAGCATCGACGTCTCCAGGACGTTGGCCTTGTCGACCGAGCAGAGTTTCCTGCCGCGCTTGCGCGCGATCTCGAAACCGACGCGTGCGATGCGCCGGATCTCCGATTCGGCGTAGAGCATCGTGTCGAAGCCTTCCGTCTCGCCGGCCGCGTTTATTCGCCTTCCGCGCGGCGCGCCGAAGTAGATGTCCCCAGTCAGCTCGCGCACGATCATCAGGTCCAGACCCGCAACGACCTCCGGTTTCAGGGTCGACGCCGCCGCAAGTTCCGGATACAGCAGCGCCGGACGCAGGTTGGCGAACAGGCCTAGCGATTTTCGAATGGCCAGAATTCCCTGCTCCGGCCGGAGCTTGCGCGGCAGCGTGTCGTATTGGGGGCCGCCGACCGCACCGAGCAGGACCGCATCCGCGGCCTGCGCGAGCTGGAGGGTCGACTCCGGCAGCGGCTGACCTGCGGCGGCGTAGCCCGCGCCACCGATCGGCGCAGTCTCGGTTTCGATCGGCAACCCGTCGCGACGCAACCGCTCGAGCAGCTTGACCGCCTCGGCGAGAATTTCCGGCCCGATGCCATCGCCGGGAAGAAGGGCGATCTTCACTCCGCCGGACGCTTCAGGCCAACCACGGCTGCTGGGCGAGGTGCTTCGCTTCGAAGCTGCGGATTTCGTCCGCGTGTTGCAACGTGAGGCCGATCTCGTCCAGGCCATTGAGAAGGCAATGCTTGCGGAACGGCTCGACCTCGAAGACCCACACCGTCGTGCCGTCGATGGTCGACACGGTCTGGTGCTCGAGATCGATGCTGAGCTTGAAGCCGGGAAACGCGGCGGCGTCGTGGAACAGCCGATCGACCTGCGCCTCGGGAAGAACGATCGGCAGCAGTCCATTCTTGTAGCAGTTGTTCAAAAAGATGTCGGCGTACGAGGGCGCGATCAGGGCCCGGAAACCGTAGTCGGCCAGTGCCCAGGGCGCATGTTCGCGCGAGCTGCCACAGCCAAAATTGCGTCGCGTGAGCAGAATCTGCGCGTGCTGGTAGCGTGGCTGGTTCAGGACGAACTCGGGGTTGAGCGGTCGCTTGCCGACATCGGTACCGGGCTCGCCCTGATCCAGGTAGCGCCAGGCGTCGAACAGGTTCGCACCGAAGCCGGTGCGTGCGATCGACTTAAGAAACTGCTTGGGAATGATGGCGTCAGTGTCGACATTGGCGCGGTCGAGCGGCGCCACCAATCCGGTCAGCGTACGAAACGGCTGCATGGGCGGATCAATAGGTCTTGTTGCGGTCAGCCGCTTTTTCGATCGCCTGCCCGGTCGCCTTGACGTCCTTGCCCACACCTTCCACCGTATTACAAGCGCTAAGCGCAAACAGCGTTCCGATCAGCGCCAGCAATGCAACGATTTCTCTTGCCATGGTGACTCCTTGTCTCATCCGAGGCGACGGACGTCGACGAAATGCCCGGCAATCGCGGCGGCCGCCGCCATCGTCGGGCTGACCAGATGGGTGCGGCCGCCCGGACCCTGACGGCCTTCGAAATTGCGGTTTGAGGTCGACGCACAGCGCTCGCCGGGCCCTAGCCGGTCGTCGTTCATGCCCAGACACATCGAACACCCCGGCTGCCGCCATTCGAACCCGGCGGCGGTAAAGATGCGATCCAGCCCTTCGCGCTCGGCTTGCGCCTTTACCGGTCCCGATCCGGGCACGACCATCGCGAGCTTGACCGAGTCGGCCTTGTGCCGCCCGCGAACCACTGCCGCCGCGGCACGCAGATCCTCGATGCGCGAATTGGTGCACGAGCCGATGAATACCTTATCGATCGCGATATCGGCAATGGCGGTGTTCGGCTTGAGTCCCATGTAGGCAAGCGCGCGCTCCATGCTCTCGCGCCGGAGCGGATCTTTCTCCTTGTCGGGGTCCGGTACGCGGCCCTCGATGGTGGTCACCATCTCCGGCGAGGTACCCCAAGTCACCTGCGGCACGATCGCCGCGGCATCGAGCACGACCTCGCGGTCGAACTTCGCGTCGGCGTCGGACACGAGCGTGCGCCAGTGCCGCACCGCGCGATCCCATAGTTCGCCCTTGGGCGCGAAGGGCCGGTCCTTCAGGTAAGCGAGCGTCGTGTCGTCGACGGCCACCATGCCGGCGCGGGCACCCGCCTCGATCGACATATTGCACACCGTCATCCGCCCTTCCATCGACAGCTCGCGGATGACCGGCCCGGCGAACTCGATCGCGTAACCGGTACCGCCCGCAGTGCCGATCTTGCCGATGATCGCCAGCACCACGTCCTTCGCACTGCAGCCGAACGGCAGCCTGCCGTCGACGCGCACGCGTAGCGACTTCGATTTCTTGGTCAGCAGGCACTGCGTCGCCAGCACGTGCTCGACTTCCGAGGTGCCGATGCCAAAAGCGAGGCAGCCGAACGCGCCGTGCGTGCTCGTGTGCGAATCTCCGCAAACCACGGTCATGCCCGGCAAAGTCGCGCCCTGCTCGGGCCCGATGACGTGCACGATTCCCTGCCGCGCATCGCGGAACGGAAAGTATGCCTTGACCCGGTATTCGCGCATGCTCGCGTCGAGCGCCTCGATCTGGACGCGGGAGGTCGGGTCGGTAATACCCCGCTCCCAATGTGTGGTCGGCGTGTTGTGATCGGCCGTGGCGATGATCGAATCGAGTCGCCAGGGCTTGCGTCCGGCAAGCTTGAGGCCCTCAAACGCCTGCGGGCTGGTGACTTCGTGCACCAGATGGCGGTCGATGTAGAGCAAGGTCGTGCCGTCTGCTTCGCTGCGGACGACGTGGGAGCTCCAGAGCTTGTCGTAGAGCGTCATCGGGGCCATGGGCGGCAACGGGCGTGCAATAGGGGCATTCGGCAAAACCTAGCGTTATTTTCGCTGCAGCGCAATAGGCGGCGCCGAGTCTGCGGGCGGCGGATTACGGATCCGCGCCGCCCGCGCTCGCCACAAGTGCGAGAAGACTCGCGTAAACGTCGCTTGCGAACGGGTCGAGCGCCGTAGCCTCGGTCGCGCGCAGCCAGGTGAACTGGCGTTTGGCGAGCTGCCGGGTCGCGGCGATGGCGCGCGTGCGCAGCGTCGGCGCGTCGATTGCCCCGTCTAAGTATTCCCACGCCTGCCGGTAACCGACGCAGCGCATGGAGGGCAGGTCGGCCCTCAGCTCATAGCGCTGGCGCAGCGACCTGACCTCCTCAACGAGCCCCGCCGCCAGCATGGCGTCGAAGCGCCTCGCAATCACGTCGTGCAGGCGCTTACGATCGGAAGGCACCAATGCAATGCGCACCGTCGTGCCAAGGGCTTCGGAGGAAGCCGCGCGCCGTCCCTGCAGTGCCGACAGCGGCACGCCTGCGACCTGCCAGACCTCGAGCGCACGCTGAATGCGCTGCGCGTCAGTCGGCTGCAGTCGTGCCGCAGTCGGCGGATCGACCCGCGCCAGCTGCGCGTGCAGCGCCGGCCAGCCTTCCCGCGTTGCGCGCGCGTCGATTTCGGCGCGCACTGCCGGATGCGCAGCGGGCAGCGCGGAGAGACCTTCGGCGAGGGCCCTGAAATACAGCATTGTGCCGCCGGCCACTATGGGCAGGCCGCCGCGCCGGCGAATGCCCGCGATCGCGGCGAGTGCGTCGCGGACAAACCTCGCCGCGGAATACGCCTCCGTCGGATCGATGATGTCGACCAGGTGATGCGGCACGCGCGCGCGCGTCGCGGGGTCGGGCTTGGCGGTGCCCACGTTCAGGCCGCGATAGATCTGCGCCGAGTCGACGCTGACGATCTCGCCGCCGAGGCGTTCGGCGAGTGCCAGCGCAAGCGCGCTCTTGCCCGCCGCCGTCGGGCCCATGAGCAGCACGGCAGGACGCGCGGCCATCAACGGCCGCGCATGAACAGGCGATCCAGATCCGCGAGTGTGAGCTGATACCACGTCGGCCGGCCGTGGTTGCATTGCCCTGCGCGTTCGGTCGCCTCCATTTCGCGCAACAGTGCGTTCATCTCCGGCACCGTCAGGCTGCGGTGCGCGCGCACGGCGCCGTGACAGGCCATGGTTGACAGCAGGTCGTCGCGCTGCGCGGTCAGCACCCGGCTCGCCCCATATTCACGCACATCGGCGAGGACGGCACGGGCCAGCACAACGGCATCGGCGTCGCGCAGCAGCGCCGGAATACCGCGCACGGCGAGGATCCCCGGGCCCAACGCCGAAAGGGAGAATCCAAGCGCCGCAAGCACGCCGGAATTCTCCTCGGCAGTCGCCACGTCGAGCGGGTCGGCGGCAAATGTCACCGGCACGAGCAGCGGCTGCATCGGGAGCGCGCCGTCGAGTGCGCTCTTCAACCTTTCATACAGAATCCGCTCGTGCGCCGCGTGCATATCGATCAACACCAGCCCATCGCGGTTCTGCGCCAGCACGTAGATCCCGTGCAGCTGCGCCAGCGCGAAGCCAAGCGGATGCTCGTCGTCATTGGGCAGATCCAGACCGCCGTCGCGAGCCACCGGGGAACGCTCGCCGAACAGGCGCGCGTAGAATGCAGCCGGCTCGGCGGCCGCGAAGCCCATCGCCGCCTGTGCCGGCGTGGTCGCCCACGCAGAACGCGCCGTCGACCCCAGCAGCGGCGGGGTCCGCGCCGCCGCAACTCCGAGACGTTCCGCTGCCGACACCGCCGGCTGCTCGGCCGCGGTCATCGCCAGCGCCTTTTCCACGGCGTGGCGCACGAACTGGTGCACCGCGCCGCTCTCCCGGAAACGCACTTCGATCTTGGTCGGATGGACGTTGACGTCGACCAGTCGCGGCTCGATCGTCAGCCACAACACGTAGGCCGGCTGTCGCTCCCCATGCAATACGTCCCGGTACGCCTCGCGCAGCGCGTGCGTCAGCACGCGGTCGCGGACAAAGCGGCCGTTGACGAAGAGATACTGCGCGTCGCGCGCGTAAGCACCCGCCGTTGCATACGCGGGGCGCACTGCCCAGCCGGCGAGTGCAATCCCCGGCCCGGCGACGTCGACGGTTGCGGCCTGCGCGCAAACGCTGTCACCCAAGAGCCCATCGACGCGGCTGTGACGCCCTCCGGCGAGCAGGCGATAGCGGACGTTGCCGTTGTGGCTCAACGTGAATGCAACGTCCGGATGTGAAAGCGCAATGCGGCGGAATACTTCCTCGCAGTGGCCGTACTCGGTAGCGTCGGTGCGCAGAAACTTGCGCCGTGCCGGCGTATTGAAGTAGAGCTCCTGCACCGTGACCGTCGTGCCGGCGGCGAGCGCGGCCGGCTGCGGGATGCCCACCTCGCCGCCATCGACCTCGATGCGCCAGGCGTGCGGCTTGTCGCGGGAACGCGAGGTCAGGCTCAACCGCGACACGGCCGCAATCGATGCCAGGGCCTCACCGCGAAAGCCAAGCGTGGCGATCGCCTCCAGATCGGCGGGCGCGGCGATCTTGGAGGTGGCATGCCGCGCTACAGCGAGCGCGAGCTCTTCGCGCTCGATACCTGCGCCATCGTCGGCGACCCGAATGAGCTTGATGCCGCCGCCGGCGAGCTCGGTGTCGATCGTCCGCGCCCCGGCGTCGAGGCTGTTCTCGAGCAGCTCCTTCAGCGCCGCCGCGGGGCGCTCGACGACTTCGCCGGCGGCGATCTGGTTGATCAGGTGATCGGCGAGCAGCCGTATCGCGAACATCAGCGGACGAGCCCGTTCGCCCAATGCGCGTAGACATCGTCGGCCAAGCGCGATAACGCCGCGAGCCGGGGCTCGAGATCGGCGTAGATGTCCTCCCTACTTTGCGTCGCTCCGGTCGAGGACGCCGGCAATTCGGCTGCGCCGGTGCGACACCAGGTCTCGACCATCGGCCGCGTCATCTCGATGTGGCATTGCAAGCCGATATGCTTGCCGAGTGTGTAGGCCTGATTCGGATTGTGCGCGTTGGTCAGGACGCGCGTGGCGCCTGGCGGCAGCGCAAAAACTTCGTAGTGCCACTGGAACGTCGTGAATGCGTCACGCTTGCCGAACCACGCGCTGCCACTGTCGGCGCCCTGCACGCGCACCTCGCCCCAGCCGATCTCCGGCGCGGGCGTGCGCGTGACCGGGGCGCCCAGAGCCTTGGCGAGGATCTGCCCGCCGAGGCAATGCCCGAGAACGGGAACGTCCGCCGCGACCGCGCCACGAACCAGGTCGAGCAGCGCCGCGCTCCATGGCAGATCGTCGTTGGCGCTCATCGGCCCACCCATCATCGCGATGCCGGAAAATCCGCGTGGATCCGTCGGCACTGGATCGCCTTCATCGAGCGCGATGAGCCGTCGCGCCAAGCCATGCGCGTCGATCCACTCTGCGAAATGACCGGGGCCCTCGGTGGGGGAAAAGCGGAAGATAGCCACAGGTTGCATGACAAAGGCCTACGCAAAACTTGGACACCCGCCGCCGCTTCAAGGAGCGCTTGCTGGACGGCTTCGCTACATCTGCCGGAAGAGATGGAAAAACTGGCGGGAGATTGGCAACCGCTCCGTCCGTCCCTTGAGCAGGACGAACTGTTTTTCCGCATCCTCGCGCAGTACGCCGGCCACGGCGTCGACGTTGACGATTGTACCGCGATGCACCTGCCAGAAGCGGTCGGGATCGAGGTCGGCGAGCAATTCCTTCAACGGGGTTCGGATGAGCGCTTCCGAGCCGGCAAGAACAACGCGCGTGTACTTGGTGTCCGACTGGAAATAGAGCACGTCGGAGACGGCAATGAGCTTGACTTGGCGCCCGACCGCCGCCTTGACCCATTTCAGCCGGCTGGCCACCGGCGCCACGGCATTCTTGAGTTGGGCCAGGAGTCCGGACAGGTCAGCCGGCGCGCTTTCCAGCTTGCGCTTGACGCGCTCGACGGTTAGCGCGAGCCGATCTGGCTCGACCGGCTTCAGCAGGTAGTCGGCGGCACCCGCATCGAAGGCGGAGAGCGCGTACTGGTCGTAGGCGGTGATGAAGACGATGTGGCAGCGAGAGCCGAGCGCGGCAGCAACCTCGAGGCCGGTCTTGCCCGGCATGCGGATATCGAGGAAAGCGATGTCCGGCGTGTGCGCCTCGAATTCCGCCAGCGCCGCGTCGCCGTCCGCGGCTTCCGCGACGATCGCGAGCGCTGGCCACACTTCGGTCAGCGTTTCCCTCAGCCGCGCGCGCATCAGCGCTTCGTCTTCGGCAATCAAGGCGGTCGGGCGCACCATCCTCAAAGCTTACCGCAACACGCCGCCGCGGGCATGACGGCAGGCAGCTCGAGCCGGGCGACAAACCCGCGCGGTTCGTTCTCCGCGAGACAAAGCTCGCCGCTATCGCCACAGAGCAGTTGCAGCCGCTCGCGAATATTGGCAAGCCCGATTCCCTGGCCGGGAACGCCTGCGAGCCCCGCGCCGGTATCGGCTACCGTCACGACGACGCGGCCGTCGTCACGCACCGCGGTCACGCGAACTTCGCCTCCGGGTGCATGCGGCTCGATACCGTGCTTGATCGCGTTTTCGACCAGCGTGATCAGCATACCGGGCGGGAGGGAGAACGATTCCAATTCGCGCGGAATCGTGACGGAAAAACCGAGGCGCGAGCCGAGGCGCACGCGCATGATTGCTAGATACGCTTCGACCAGCGTCGCCTCCTGCGCGAGCGTGGTGTATTCCTCGCGCATGGACGGTATCGCCGCGCGCAGAAAGCAGATCAGTTCGCCGATCAGGCGCGCCGCTTCGGGCGCGCGGCTGGCTGCCAGCTGCTGCGCGCTGCCCAGGGTATTGAAGAGAAAATGTGGCTCGATCTGCAACTGCAGCATCTTCAGCCGCGACTCGGCGAGCTGGCAGGACAGCTCGCTTTCGCGCCGCTCCAGCTCGAGCTTGGTCGCCAGCGCCGCGTATTCGCGATTGCGCAGGTGGGCAATGATGGCGGTGAACAGCGAGTAGAGAAAGCCGAAGACCAGCGCAGCGACGACTATGTGCCGGACCTGCGGTTTGTCGATCAGCCATTCGAACGGATTGAGCCCCTTGAGAATCGCACCAATGCCGGCACCGACGCAGGCGCCGATGAGTGCCAGCAGTGGCGTGAGGAGCATGTAGCGCAGCACCTTGCCGTGGAACTTGCGATAGCCGAACCAGACCGCGAGTACTGACCACAGCAGCAGGAAGACGATGACGTTGGTCAGGACGGCTGCCTCGAGAAACGACATGTTCCACGGCAGCTCCGCGGCGATCCCCGCGAGCCCCAAGTTGACGCCGGCGATTACGACCAGCCACACCCACCCGTGGCCGGCGTAGAACCAGCGATCGAACGCCTGCACGTCGCGCCGCTCGATTTCGGACAGCGAGGACAGAGCGCGCTGCGTGAACACGCGGCTGTGGTTTCTTATAGCTTCGAAGGGCATGCGGACGCGCCCGCGGCGCAAGGGGACCGAGCGTGATTCTACGTCGAGACACCCAGCCGTCGAGGCCCGGCCTGAGATGAAGCGTGGAGATTCAGGGACGAGTCACGACTGCGCCTGACGAGCGACGGGCCGGCCCAGCCGCGCGAGCACCCGCTGCGTTCCCGCGCCCGGGCGAGTCAGAACTTCTGCTCCGGCTTCATCGCGAACGGCTGAACATGATCTGATCCCTTCACGCCTGGAACACGCATCGTACCTAGCCTTAACGGCGGCTCGCATGCGCCCGGAGCGTACGCCGCGGCGTATGATAGCTGCGCATGGCTCTTCGCCGGCACCGGCGCACCGCCCGCCGTGAGGATCTGGACCTGACGCCGGGCGAGTTTGCACTGCTCAAGCGGCTCGCGACGCCGCAGCAGATCCAGCTGTTCGTCAACGCGATCCCGGCCAACCACGAGATCGGCGGCGAGACTATTCTCTCCGTCCAGCAGGTACTGCGGCAGCGCCGCGCGCACTGCATCGAGGCGGCGCTCGTCTCCGCGTGCGCACTGTGGATTCATGGTCGCCCGCCGCTCGTCATGCATCTGGACTGCGCTCCGAACGACTTTCCCCACGTCGTCGCGCTATTCCGCCGCGGAGCATGCTGGGGTGCCATCTCCAAGAGCAACGGTCAACACCTGCGATACCGCGACCCGATCTATCGCAGCCTGCGCGAACTCGCCATCTCTTACTTTCACGAGTACTTCGATAAACGCGGACACAAGACGCTGCGCAGCCATTCGGGTGCGTTCGACATGCGCCGCATCGTGCCGGAGCTTTGGGTGACCAACCCGCGGGTGTGCGCCGAAGCCAATGACCGTTTGGCTTCGCTACGGCACTACGCGCTGCTCTCCGTCGCCCAGCAGCATTCGCTTGCGCGCCGCGATCGGTTCGAGCGCGCGGCAGCGAAAATGGTCGAGTACCCCCGGCCCCCTGATTCCAGGAGCGAGGGCGGGGGCTGAGCGGGGCAATGCCCGCATGCGCGGCGTTACTCGAGACGGGTAGTGACGGCGGCAGGTTGCCACCGCGCTGCGGTGGCGGCGGGAGGCCTCTGTCCAAGCAAGCGCTCCTGGAAGAACACGATCATCGCGTAGAAAAGATAATCGGCATTGGCTTTGCGCGCGAAGCCATGTCCTTCGTTGTCGGCCAGTAGATACCAGACCGGGACGCCATTGCCGCGTGCGGCGGCGACTATCTGTTCGGCTTCCGTGTAGCGGACGCGAGGGTCATTCAGGCCTGCCACGACGAACAGCGGCGCCTTGATCTTCTGCGCGTTGTGGACCGGCGAAATTCGGGTGAGGAACTCGCGCGTCGCCGGGTCGCGCTCGTCGCCGTATTCGACCCGGCGGAGGTCGCGCCGGTAGCTTTCTGTGTTCTCGAGAAATGACACGAAATTCGCGATACCCACGATATCCACCGCCGCCGCGATGCGGTCGGGGAAATTGGTGGCCACCCCAAGAACCATGTAGCCGCCGTAACTCCCGCCTTCGACGGCGACGCGATTGGCGTCCAGATCGGGCTGCCTGCGAATCCAGTCGAGCAGCGCCCCGATGTCTTTGACCGAGTCCTCGCGTTTCGTCCCATTGTCGAGGGCGACAAAGGTCTTGCCATAACCCGTCGAGCCGCGAACATTGGGTTCGATGATGGCGATCCCCAGCTCGTCGACAAAGTAATTCCAGCGGCCCATGAACCCGGGTCTGGCCTGGCTTTCAGGTCCGCCGTGGATCACGATGATGACCGGGCGCTTGCCGGTGAACCGCGGTGGCGGCCGCGTCAGCAAGCCGCCGATGGCGCGGCCGTCGAAACTTCTCCACGAGATTGACTCCGCGCTCCGGAAGCGTGCCGCATCGAGCCCGGGCACGTTGCTCTCCGTCCAGCGTTCGACGTGATTGTTGCGGGTGTCGATTGCGTAAGCGTCGCTCGGGCTCTGGGCGCTAGCCACGGTCACTGCGAGGTCGCGCGAATTCTGGTGCCAGGTCGCGCCACTGACCGTTCCGGCTGGAAGTTGCGGGCGCGGCAGCGCACGCAGCGTGTCGGCGTCATAGAGCCGCAGTGCGCCGAAGCCAGCCTCGTTGGTCACGACCGCGAGTGTGCGCCCGTCGGGCGCCAGTGAGATGGCTTCGACATCCCAGTTGCCGCCCGCGCCGAAGTACTCGAGCTTGCCCGACGCAAGGTCGAGATAAGCAAGCCGGCGGAACTCGCCGTCGCGATCGGTCGACAGGAACAGACCCTTCCCGTCACGCGAAAAGCTGAGGTTTCCCGAGGCAATGGTGCGCGCGGGTGTCTCGCCTTCGCGCGGCAACACGCGCCGCCGCGCGCCGCTGGCGAGATCGATAACCCAGACGTAGCTCTCGTTGACCGATTTGAATTCGACCAGGGCCAGCTGTTTGTCGTCGAAGGAAAACGAAAAGGCGCCCCAACCCGTTCCAGGCAGCGTCGCGATCCGGCGCGATTTCGCCGGATCCAGTGGATCGAGCAGCATGAGTTCCGTGCCCGGGTTCTCGCGCTTGCCGGTGGCATCGACATCGGTCGTCGCCAGCAGCAAATAATCGCGGGCGTGCGTGAATCCTTCGGCGTCGTGCTTGCGCAGCGGGTCGGTCAGCAGCACCGGCGCCGCATCGGCCGCATCGAGACGGTAGATTTGCCGCTGCTCGTTGCCGCCGGTATCGCGGGAGAAGATCAGCACATCCGGCTTCTTGGCGAGGTACGCGCCGAAGCGCACCGGTTCGGCAAAGGTGGTCAGTTGTTGCGGCTCGGCCCCCGGCACCGCGACCCGGTGCAATTGCGTCACGTCGTCCGCCCGGCGGGCGACGATCAGTTCGCGCCGTTCGGGATGCCAGTCGACAACCGTCGTGGGCTTGAATTCGGTGTAGGGCGCCACCTGCGCCGCCAACCCCGCCGGAATGGGCGGGATGCCTTCCGCTCTAAGGTTGGCGTTGGGTGCGATGACCTGGGCCGCGACCGCGAGCGCGGCCGAAGCGAACATCGCAACAACCGGGACCTTGGACCGCAGGTGCGCCATGTGCAGGGGCGAGCCGGGATCACGCCGCCGGTTTGGCGATCTTCACCACTTCGGCAGGCTGCGCAAGGGCGTCGCTGCGCCGCGAGCCGAAGCGGGCAAGGATCGATGCGGCGAGGCCCTTGGCGTCAAGTCGGCAGTTTGCGAGCAGCAGCGCCGGATCGCCGTGATCGATGAATTCGTCCGGCAGCCCCAGGTGCAGAATCGGCACCGCGAAGCCTTCTGCGGCGAGCGCTTCGGCGACCGCGCTGCCCGCACCGCCGGCCACGACGTTCTCTTCCACCGTCACGAGTGCCTCGTGCGTCCGCGCCAGGTACATGATCATTTCGGTGTCGAGCGGCTTGACGAAGCGCATGTTGGCGACCGTCGCGTCGATTTCCTCCGCAGCGGCAAGCGCGGGATGGAGCATGCTGCCGAAGGCGAGAATCGCGATGCGATGCCGCTTCGAATCGCGACGGAGCTCGCCCTTGCCGATCGCCAGCGGTTTGAGCTCGCGCTCGATGGCCACGGCCGGACCAACCCCGCGCGGGTAACGCACTGCGGCGGGCGTATCGAGCGAAAACGCGGTGGTAAGCATCTGCCGGCACTCGTTCTCATCCGCCGGCGTCATGACGGTCATGTTCGGCAGGCAGCGCAGGTAGGTGAGATCGAAGCTGCCGTTGTGCGTGGGGCCGTCCGCGCCGACGATGCCGCCGCGGTCGATCGCAAACACGACCGGCAGCTCCTGCAGCGCGACATCGTGGATGAGCTGGTCGTAGGCCCGCTGCAGGAAGGTCGAATAGATCGCCACGACCGGCTTCATCCCCTCGCAGGCAAGTCCGGCGGCGAACGTGACCGCGTGCTGCTCGGCGATGCCGACGTCGAAGTAGCGGTCGGGATATGCCTGCGAGAAACGCACCAGCCCGGAACCCTCGCGCATCGCCGGGGTGATGCCGATCAAGCGCAAGTCGCGCTCGGCCATGTCGCACAGCCAGTCGCCGAACACCTGCGTGTAGGTAGGCTTCGCGGCGGGCTTCGGGACGACGCCGATCGCCGGGTCGAACTTAGTCACGCTGTGATAGAGGATCGGATCGGCTTCTGCACGCTCGTAACCGTGACCCTTGCCCGTCACCACGTGCAGCAGCTGCGGTCCGGGCAGTTGCTTCACGTTCGACAGTGTCTTGACCAGCGTGTCGAGGTCGTGGCCGTCGATCGGGCCGATATAGTTGAAGCCGAACTCCTCGAACAGGGTGCCCGGCAAAACCATGCCCTTCATGTGCTCTTCCCAGCGCTTGGCGAGCTCCTTGACCGGCGGCAACTTGGACAGGACTTCCTTGCCACCGCGGCGCACGGTGTTGTACACACGGCCGGACATCAGCCGCGCGAGATGGTTGTTGAACGCACCGACCGGCTCCGAGATCGACATGTCGTTGTCGTTCAGGATCACCAGCATATCGGCCTCGGCCGTGCCCGCGTTGTTGAGCGCCTCGAAGGCCATACCCGCGCTCATCGCGCCGTCGCCGATCACCGCGACCACCGAGCGCTTCTCGCCCTTGCGCCTGGCCGCAATCGCCATGCCCAGCGCGGCAGAAATCGAGGTCGACGAGTGCGCAGTGCCGAAGGTGTCGTACTCGCTCTCGACGCGGCGCGGGAACCCGGCGATACCGCCCCATTGTCGCAGGTGGGCCATGCCTTCGCGGCGACCGGTGAGAATCTTGTGGGGGTATGTCTGGTGTCCCACGTCCCATACCAGTCGGTCGCGCGGCGTGTCGAACACGTAGTGCAGCGCGATCGCCAGCTCCACCGTGCCCAGGTTGGACGACAGATGGCCGCCTGTCCTGCTGACCGAATCAAGGATGAAATCGCGCAGCTCGCGCGCGAGCTGCGGCAGCTGGCTTGCCTCCAGGCGGCGCAGATCGGCCGGGTCGTTGATCTGTTCGAGGAGGCGGTCCATCAGTGCGTGCGCTCGACAATCCAGTCGGCGAGCTCCGCAAGCCGGCGTGCGCCGGATCCGAAGCCGGAGAGCGCGGCGCGCGCTTCCACACGCAATGCTTCGCTGCGCTCCCGGGCAGCGGTCAGGCCGAGCAGCGTTACGTACGTTGACTTACGCTGTACCGCGTCCTTGCCCGCGGTCTTGCCCAGACTCTGCGCCGTGCCTTCGACATCGAGGACATCGTCGACAACCTGGAAGGCCAGCCCGATGGCCGACGCGTAACGGTGCAGTGCGTCGTTCTCGCCGGCAGTCATAGCCCGGCCACAGTCCGCGCCGAGGCAAACCGCCGCCCGGATCAGCGCACCTGTTTTGAGTCGGTGCATGTGCTCGAGTTCAGTCACATCGAGCCCCTGCCCGGCGCAGGCGAGGTCGATGGCCTGTCCACCCGCCATGCCGCGCGAGCCGGCAGCCTGGGCGAGTCGCGACAGCGCCTGGCGGGGATGGCGGATGTCCGCGCCGGCCAGTACTTCGAAGGCGCAGGCTTGCAGCGCATCGCCAGCGAGCAACGCCGTTGCCTCGCCGAATGCGACATGACAGGTCGGCTTGCCCCGGCGCAGTACGTCGTTGTCCATGCATGGCAGATCGTCATGGATGAGCGAATAGGCGTGGACCAATTCGACCGCGGCGGCCGGAAGGTCGACGATGGCAGGGTCGGCACCGGCGAGCTCGCCGGCGGCGTATGCGAGCAGTGCGCGAACGCGCTTGCCGCCGACCACTGCATAGCGCATCGCCTCGTGCAACGACTGCGGCGGTTCGTTCGCCGGGGGCAGGAGACCGTCCATGACGCTTTCGACCCGGCGCGCGCGCTCGCCGGACCAGACCGCCCAGGTGAGATCAGGATGCATCGGACCTGCCCGCACGGGAGCGCTCGGGCGTCTCGCCACCGGCATCGGATTCTGCCTGGGTAAAGGCCTTGAGGACACCGCGCTCGAGCACCTGAACCTGCTGCTGCGCGTCCTTTAGCGCCACCTGGCAATACTGCAGCAATTCGGCGCCGCGTTTGTAGGCAGCGAGCGTGTCAGCCAGCGGCAACTGGCCGCCTTCCATGGTCGCCAGGATCGCTTCGAGTTCGGCGAGTGCGCCTTCAAATGTCTGGGGGGGCGGGTCGGTTGTGGCCATCGGCAGCAGCGGCGGTTGGCGCTTGCGACGCTGCGCGCCGGACGCGGAACCAACCTCTTGAAACGCCTATCAAAGTACCGCATTTCGTCGCTAGCAGTCAACGTTGAACATGGACCCGCAAGCCGGCCGCGGCTATAATGGCGGCGCATTTGACGACGCGGCCTTCACACGGCTTTTTCGTGGCGGGCTGACTTAGCAAAGTTCGAGGGGCGGTTTCTGGCTCCTTATTGTTGGGTTGGTTACGTGAAGGATAGGCCGATGTCGAATCTCGCTACTGCGGATCGGCTGCGACAGTCCACGTCGCAGCTTCCCGTTTCCTGGTACTGCGATCCTGCGCGGTTTGAGCTCGAGCAGCAGCGCCTGTTCCGGCCGGGGCCGGGCTACGTCGGGCACGAGCTGATGGTGCCCAACCCCGGCGATTACTACACCCTCGCCTGGCGCGACAATG
The DNA here is from genome assembly GCA_035937415.1 of Edaphobacterium sp. (SeqCode). Lineage (GTDB taxonomy): Bacteria > Pseudomonadota > Gammaproteobacteria > Burkholderiales > Casimicrobiaceae > PALSA-1003. The sequence goes on from DASZIB010000099.1 coordinate 56,118, forward strand.
CCCAGGTGCTGGTTCGCAACGAGGCCGGCATCGAGCTGCTGTCGAACATCTGCCGGCATCGCCAGGCGGTTATCCTCAAGGGACGCGGCAGCGTGCCAAACATCGTCTGCCCGCTGCACCGCTGGACCTACGACCTGAATGGCGAGTTGCTCGGCGCGCCACACTTCGCCGACAAGCCCTGCGTGAAGCTGGAGAGCGCGCCGCTGACCCACTGGCATGGCCTGCTGTTCGACGGGCCCCGCGACGTTGCCCGCGACCTTGCCGGCATCAGCGTCGCCACGGATTTCGATTTTTCGGGCTATATGCTGGACCGGGTGGAGATCCACGAAGTCGGCTATAACTGGAAGAGCTTCATCGAGGTCTACCTCGAGGATTACCACGTCAGCCCGTTCCACCCCGGCCTGGGCCAGTTCGTCACCACCGCCGACCTGCACTGGCAGTTTGCCAACCGCTACTCGGTGCAGACCGTCGGCGTCAACAATGCGTTAGACAAGCCCGGCACGAAAGCGTACGAACGCTGGCACAAGGCGGTGCTCGACTATTACCGCGGCGAGCCGCCGAAGCATGGCGCGATCTGGGTCACGATCTACCCGAATATCATGCTTGAGTGGTACGCCCACGTGCTCATCGTCAGTACGCTGATTCCGCGCAGTGTCGACCGGACGACCAACATCGTCGAATTCTATTACCCGGAGGATATCGCGCTGTTCGAACGCGAATTCGTGGAGGCGGAGCAGGCGGCGTACATGGAGACCGCCGGCGAGGACGATGAAATCGCCGAGCGCATGGATGAGGGCCGCCGCGCGCTGTACCGGCTTGGCCGCAACGAGGTCGGCCCCTACCAGTCACCCATGGAAGACGGCATGCAGCAGTTTCACGAGTTCCTGCGGCGCGAGCTCGAACCGGGCGCGTAGGGTCAAGCCACCCAGTTCCTTTCCGCCGGCGATCCCCTTGCCCGGGAGAGGGGTGCCAGCCCGGATTCATTCCGGCCGCGAGTTCGCATCCGTGAAATACACGACCCTCATCGGCACCGACGATCTGGCGCTGCGTCTCGACGACCCAGCCTTCGCCATCGTCGATTGCCGCCATGACCTCGGCGACGTTGATGCCGGTGAACGTGCTTATCGCGTGGCGCACATTCCCGGTGCAAGGTTCATGCATATGGACCGCGATCTTTCAGGCGCCAAGACCGGCCGCAATGGCCGCCATCCCCTGCCAGATGCGGCCACGCTCCTCGCAACGCTCGGCCGCGCCGGGATTGACGCCTCGAAGCAGGTCGTCGCCTATGATCAGGGAGGGGGCATGTGGGCGGCGCGATTGTGGTGGCTGCTGCACTGGCTCGGCCACGACGCGGTAGCGGTGCTCGACGGCGGCTTCGACAAGTGGCGCGCAGAGGCCCGCCCACAGTCGAGCGACTTGCCGCCGGTGGCGACGACGCGGTTCGCGGCGAGGACGCCCGCGCCGGTTGCATCCGCGGACGAAATCCTGCAGCACCTCGACGACGGCGCGCTATTCGTGCTTGACGCACGCGCTGCCGAGCGCTATCGCGGCGATCTCGAGCCGATCGATCCAGTGGCCGGGCACATCCCCGGCGCGCGCAATCGACCGCACAGCGACAATCTTATGCCGCAGGGCACCTTCAAGCGTCCGGCGCAGTTGCGCGCGGAGTTCGAAGCGCTCCTCGGCGCTGCGTTGCCCGCCGCGGTCGTGCACCATTGCGGCTCCGGTGTCACTGCCTGCCATAATCTGCTGGCCATGGCCGTGGCGGGGCTGCCGGGGTCGCGGCTCTATCCGGGCTCCTGGAGCGAGTGGATTGCGGACCCGGCGCGCCCCGTCGCGCGCGGCCGATAGACTGCGCCGCGGGTGCGCTGCCGGAAGTTTAGCGGTTCCCCGGGTCTCCGGCGCGGCTGCTGCGCAGCATGAACGCGATCGCGGCGATAACCGCGGCGATGCCACCGCCGACGAACGCGATGTCCGTTCCATTCTCCCACTCGAGCACGTCGCCGAGGAATGCAACGAGCATGACGACGACTACCGACTGCGACACGATGAACTTGAGATCCTGCAGCTCGCGCACCTTGAACCAGCGTGGCAAGGCCGCTTCGCTGTCCAGAAACAGCGCCGCGAGCCCGAGCGCAACGATGTAGAAGATCGTTCCCAGCAGGAACAGGTCGAGGATCTTGAACGCAGCGGCCGTCACGGCGGCGATGTCGGTCAGCGCGCTGCCGCCGAACAGCATCTTCAGTATCGCGCCACCGACGGCGAGCGCGGCGTAGATGGTCACGCCGCCGAACATGACGATGCAGCCCACGACGGTTACGACGACAAGATACCGGCTGATTCGCAGAATCGGCTTCATCCAGACTCCCCCTTGACGCGCCGTGCGCTGCGCGTCGGGCAATATAGCGCAGTTCACGGGTCGCTCCCATCGGCCCCAAACGGTGGGCGTCGTCGCGCTCAGGTCGGGTGCGCGCGAGGTGGCCGCGTGCGGGCGCTGTGGCATCCGGTAGCGCCGTGGCGTCGCGCGTTCGCGCGTCCCCAGCGCGTTTCATCCCTCCGTTCGCAGGATTCGTCGCGTCGTTCTTGAGCCGGTAACACGACTCCCCTAGGCTGCACCCAGTCCCGGCGCGCGGAGTGAATCCGGCGTCGCCAGTTAGCGCATCCAACGGGCAACAGAGCACCCAACGAGCGGCAGGAGAGAGCAATGATGAAGACACTATCGAAAACATGGCTACCCGACGCGATCGGCATTTGCGCCGCGCTCGCGGGCCTCGCACTGCTGGTCGCGGTTGCTGCAACAGGAGATGCGATCGGGCGCAGCGTCACCACACTGATCGGCGGCGGCTTTGTCTTCGGCGTGCTTGGCTGTGGTCTGAAACAGGCCGTCGCGCGCCGCCGCGAGCTGCCCGCCGTGCTGCGCGCAGCCTATCCTGCGAGCTACGCTGCGGCGCCCGCCGCTCTGGTCGCGATGCCCCCCATGGCCGATGCTACCGCCTCGGAATTCGACGAAATCGAGCATCCTGCATTCGCGCCGGTAATGTCGCTCACGGAAGCGCATGTGGAACGCGAGCTTGCCGAACGGCGGCGCCAGGAGCAGCGCGCCGCACGCACCCGCGCCTGACGCGAAGCCGGCGCGCAACCCGACGCGTAGAGTCTTTCCTTCCTCCAGAGCTACCGCGGTGCAGGCCGCGGTTTTTTTGCTGCGGTTGATATTCCGCTTGCTGTTCTTAGGTTACGGGTCTGCCAACGGCCACTCGGCGAGCGTTCGGTAGGCTGGGCCGTCGCGGCCGCGTTCGGACACCACCAGGGCAAAGGCGTCTGCGCGCCAGCAGATCGGCTGAGGCAGGCGGCGATCGATCGCGATCCGGCTGCGCCGCGCCAGCGTCAGATGCGGCGCATAGGGCCGTTCATCGACGGGAAATCCCTGTCCCCGCAGCGCCGCGGCGAGCGCATCGTGCAGCGCCGCCAGCGCGGGCGGGGGTGCGGTCGCGCCCAGCCAGACGATGCCCGCGTGCCGAAAGGCGCCCACCGCATCGAGAGCCAGCACGAACCTGCGCGCCACGATAGCGCCGGCCAGGCCGCGCAGCGCTACGACCGCACCGTCCGGCTGGTCGCCGAGGAAAGCGAGCGTGAGATGCAGGAGATTCGCTGCAGTCGGCCGACCGCCGCTTTCGCTGCCAACCTCGCGCGCAAGTTCGGCGAGCCGCGCCCGTGCACCTGCATCGGGCCACAGCGCGAAGAAGACTCGCTGCGCCTTGACGTCCGTATCCCGGGCCATGCCGACACTCTAAGACCGGCGGTGCGACGCCCTGCGGAGCACCATCCCGCCCGGGCGCACCAGGAGAGCCCGTTCAGCCGTTCGCGACCGAGAGCTCCGCCTTCGGCTTCTCAAAGAATTGCTCGTCCTCGGTCGACCCCTTGAGTGCCGTGGTCGAGGACTGCCCGCCCTGCACGGTTTGCGTCACGGCATCGAAATAACTGGTGCCGACCTCGCGTTGATGCTTGATCGCGGTAAAACCCTTCGCCACGGCCGCGAATTCCGCTTCCTGCAGCTCGACGAAGGCGGTCATCTGGTTGTGGGCGTAGCCGTGCGCGAGGTTGAACATCGAGTAATTCAGGCTGTGGAAGCCGGCCAGCGTGATGAATTGGAACTTGTAACCCATCGCACCGAGCTCGCGCTGGAACCTGGCGACGGTATCGTCGTCCAGATTCTTCTTCCAGTTGAACGAGGGCGAGCAGTTATAGGCCAGCATCTTGTTCGGATATCGGGCGTGGATCGCGTCCGCGAACACCTTGGCAAATTCCAGGTCGGGCTTGCCCGTCTCGCACCACAGCAAATCCGCATACGGTGCGTAGGCAAGTCCCCGCGCCACCGCCTGCTCGAGACCATTCTTCGTCCGATAGAAACCCTCGACCGTGCGTTCACCGGTGCAGAACGGCTGGTCGTTGGGATCGATATCGGAGGTGACGAGATCGGCCGCCTCGGCATCCGTGCGCGCCAGAATGACGGTGGGCACTCCCATGCAGTCCGCGGCAAGCCGCGCGGCAACGAGCTTTTCGACAGCTTCACGGGTCGGTACCAGTACCTTGCCTCCCATGTGGCCGCACTTCTTCACCGACGCGAGCTGGTCCTCGAAATGCACGCCCGCCGCCCCCGCCTCGATCATCGCCTTCATCAGCTCAAAGGCATTGAGCACACCGCCGAAACCGGCCTCGGCGTCGGCGACGATCGGCGCGAAGTAGTCGATATCGCTCTTGCCCTCCATGTGCTGGATCTGGTCCGCGCGCATGAAGGTGTTGTTGATGCGCTTAACGACGGCGGGCACCGAGTTCACCGGGTAGAGCGATTGGTCCGGGTACATCTCGCCGGCAATGTTCGCGTCGGCCGCAACTTGCCATCCCGACAGATAGATCGCTTTCAGGCCGGCCTTGACCTGTTGCATCGCCTGGTTGCCGCTCATCGCGCCGAGCGCATTGACGAACGGATCCTCGGTGATGCATTTCCACAGGTTTTCAGCGCCGCGGCGCGCGAGCGTGTACTCGACATGGATCGACCCGCGCAACCGCACCACGTCCTCGGCGCTATAGCCGCGGCGAATGCCTTTCCACCGTGGGTTCTCAGCCCAGTCCTTCTTCAGTCTTGCGGCTTCCAGATCGTAGTTCATTGCTGTCCCCAGTCCACGACGTTGCCGTGCATCACCCACAGCGACGGTAGCAAAGTTGCGCCGCTGTGACAAGAGTTATATCGCGCCGCAATACGAAAAATACTATTTAATAATCAATTAATTAAAAACATTCATCGAGAGCAGGCAGCGAAATTAAGGTCCACCTCGGCGATTGTTGTTGCAACGCACTAGGCACTTCCTTCCGGCGGCTACGCGACGGTGAGCAGACCCTTGATCGCCCACCGTGGGGTGCGCGCCGGCCGCCATCGCCCAAGGCGATTGGCCCCAGGCTACGTCAGCATATCCGCCCAGATATTGCGCGCCCAGGCGGCGGCATAAGCAGCTTCCTCAGCGTTCGGGGTGGGCGAAACGGCGCTGCTGCCGCTAACCACGCGCATCGTCCCCTCCTTCGGCTCGAAGCGATGGACGGAGACGCTGTGCGCGACCTCTGCAGCGTCGATATAGCTGTAGCAGGCGTTGGTAAGCACCGGTTCCGGATTCACCTCGCCACCGGTCAGCAGCGCGACCACGGCCGCGGCGCAAACCTTGGCGTGTTGATTGGCCATGTGCCCGGACTTGGGCATTAGCTCCGCCGGTTGAATGGCGTCGCCGAGGACGTGGATACCGCGCTGCGCGGTCGATTCATAGGTCAGGAAATCCACTTGGCAGAAGCGACCGTTGGCATTGGCCATCCCCAGCGCGCGCGCAACCGCGCCGGCGTGCTGTGGCGGAATGATGTTGAGGACGTCGGCCTTGACGTCTTCGAAGTCGAGCTTCGCGGTCAAGGTCGGGACCTCGACATCGATCAAGCTGCTGTTCGGCCGATATTCCACGTAACCCTGGTAGCGCCCGTTCCAGGCCGTGGTGAAAAGGTCCTTCTCGGATTGCACATCCTCGTTCGCATCGAGGATGATCACCTTGGATTTCTTCTTCTGCTCTAAAAAGTAGCGGGCTACCTGGCAGGCGCGCTCGTAGGGCGCGGGCGGGCAACGATAGGGGGCCGTCGGGATGTGCATGACGAAGACCCCGCCGTCCCGCATCGCTTCGAGCTGCCGGCGCAAAGCGACGGTTTGCGCGCCCGCCTTCCAGGCGTGCAGCACGCGCTGCTGGGCTTCCGGGGCCGCAAGTGAGGGGATCTCCGTCCACATGAAATCGACGCCTGGCGCAAGAATAAGCCGGTCATACGCGAGCTTCGCGCCGCCGGCCAGGCGGAGCATGCGCCGAGGTGGATCGATCTCGAGTGCCTCGCCATGTACACGGCGTACGCCCCACCGGTCGAGGCCGTCGTAGGGAACCGTGAGGTCGGCGATTTGCCGGCTGCCGCCAAGTACGAGGTTGGAAAGCGGGCAGGACACGAACTCGCTGCCGCGCTCGACCAGCGCGACGTCGATTTCGCCGTTGCTCCACTTGCGCAGGTACTTGGCCGCCGTGGCGCCGGCGAAGCCGCCGCCGACGACGACCACTCGCGGCGCCTTCGCCGGTGCTGCGGCGCGGCTGCCCTTGAGGGCTAGCGCGGCGACGGTAGCCGCGCCGGCCTGTAGGAATACTCGCCGGCTCGCGCCCACGATGCTCGTCAATGCGCTTTCTGCGCCGCGAAGTACGCGGCCGCGGCGGCGATTTCCGCGTCCGTGTAGGCGGTGGCGAACTGCCGCATAACCGTCGCCGGCCGTTTGCCGTCGCGAAAATCCTTCATCTGCTGGATGATGCTCGCCGGGTCCCGGCCGGCGAGACCGGGTATGCCGCCATGACTGCGGCCGTCGGTGCCGTGGCAGTTGGCGCAATTGGCGGCAACGTCCCGGCCGAGGTTCGCATCGGCGCCGCAGGCGCGGCCGACGCCAAGGACCAGAGCCAGGCTCGCGAGCGCGGCTAAGAGCGGCAGCTTGATGGCGAGCTCCCGGCGCGAAAGTCGCGCCGCTAAGAAGACGCGGGGGCCCAAGGCCCCCGCTCCGACGCTGCCAAGACCGTGGCGATCACGCCACGGGCTCGGGTTCCTTGGTTTCCTCGAAGACGAGCTTGATCTTGTCGTCTTCGCCGACGTCGATCGTGACCTTGCCGCCGCTCACGAGCCGGCCGAAGAGCAATTCCTCGGCCAGGGCCTTGCGGATGGTGTCCTGGATCAGCCGCGCCATCGGCCGTGCGCCCATCTGCGGATCGAAGCCCTTCCGGGCGAGGAACTCCTTGAGTGTCTGCGTGAACGACGCCTCGACTTTCTTCTCGTGCAGCTGGTTTTCCAGCTCCAGCAAGAACTTGTCCACCACGCGCAGGATGACATCGTGGTCGAGCGCGGCAAACGAAATCGTCGCGTCCAGCCGGTTGCGGAACTCCGGCGTAAACATGCGCTTGATCGACTCGAGCTCGTCACCTGCCTGCTTGTTGTCGGTGAAGCCGATGGAGTTGCGCGAGAGCATCTCCGCGCCGGCGTTGGTCGTCATGATGATGATGACGTTGCGAAAATCCGCCTTGCGTCCGTTGTTGTCGGTCAACGTCCCGTGGTCCATCACCTGCAGCAGGATGCTGAAAATGTCGGGATGTGCCTTCTCGATCTCGTCGAGAAGGACCACGCTGTACGGGTGCTTGGTGATGGCCTCAGTGAGCTGGCCCCCCTGGTCGAAGCCGATGTAGCCGGGCGGAGCGCCGATCAGTCGCGACACGGCGTGGCGTTCCATGTATTCCGACATGTCGAAGCGGATCAGCTCGACGCCGAGACAGTACGCGAGCTGGCGCGCGACCTCGGTCTTGCCCACCCCCGTCGGTCCGCTGAAGAGGAAATTGCCGATTGGTTTGCGCGGATTGCCGAGCCCCGAGCGCGCCATCCGGATCGCCGCGACCAGCGCGTCGATCGCCGGATTCTGCCCGAACACGACGTTCTTCAGATCGCGATCGAGCGTCCTCAGCGCGTTGCGGTCGTCGGAGGTCACGCTCTTCGCCGGGATGCGCGCAATCTTGGCGACGATTTCCTCGATCTCGGTCTTGCTGATCACCTTCTTCTGTTTTGATTTGGGCAGGATCTTCTGTGCCGCGCCAGCCTCGTCGATGACGTCGATTGCCTTGTCCGGCAGGTGGCGGTCATTGATGAAGCGCGCCGACAGCTCGGCGGCCGTGGTCAGCGCGGCGGGCGCGTACTTGACGCCGTGGTGCTGCTCGAAGCGCGTCTTCAGCCCCTTCAGGATCTCGATGGTCTCCGCGATCGACGGTTCGGGCACGTCGATCTTCTGGAACCGCCGCGACAGCGCGTGATCCTTTTCGAAGATCACGCGGTATTCGTTGTAGGTCGTCGCGCCGATACACTTCAGCGCCCCCGTGTTAAGCGCCGGCTTGAGCAAGTTCGAGGCGTCCAGCGTTCCGCCCGACGCCGCGCCCGCACCGATGATGGTGTGGATCTCGTCGATGAATAGGATCGTCTTCGGATTCTCGGTCAGCTGCTTCAGCACCGCCTTGAGCCGCTGCTCGAAGTCGCCACGGTACTTCGTGCCCGCGAGCAGCGCGCCCATGTCGAGCGAGTAGACGATGAATTCCCGCAGCAGCTCGGGCACGTCGCCGTCGTTGACCCGGCGCGCGAGCCCCTCCGCGATCGCGGTCTTGCCGACGCCGGCTTCACCCACCAGGAGCGGATTGTTCTTGCGCCGGCGGCATAGAACCTGGATCACCCGCTCGAGCTCGAGCTCGCGGCCGATCAGTGGGTCGATCTTGCCGTTCTTGGCCATTTGGTTGAGGTTCACGGTATAGGCATCGAGGGCGCCGGCTGGCTGCGGTTCCCCGTCGCCTTCGTCCTTGGCCGACTCCTGCTTCTCGTCCTTCTTCTGCGAGTTCTTGGTGATGCCATGCGCGATGTAGTTAACAACATCGAGCCGCGTCACGCCGCGCTGGTTGAGGAAATAGACGGCGTGCGATTCCTTCTCGCCGAAGATCGCGACCAGCACGTTGGCGCCCGTCACCTCCTTCTTGCCCGACGATTGGACGTGCAGGATGGCGCGCTGGATCACCCGCTGGAAGCCCTGCGTTGGCTGAGTGTCGGCGTCGGAATGGGGCGACAGCCGGGGCGTATGCTCGTTGATGAAGTCGGTGAGCACGCCGCGCAGCTCCTCCAGGTCGACGCCGCAGGCCTTGAGCACTTCCGCGGCGGACGGATTGTCGAGCATCGCCAGCAGGAGGTGCTCGACGGTGATGAACTCGTGCTGCTTCTGCCGCGCTTCGACAAAAGCCATGTGGAGGGAGACTTCCAGTTCCTGCGCAATCATGTTCGTCCTTGATCGCAGCGCCGCTGCCGAAGTGGCGCGGCTGCCGCATTGCTACTGTCAAAGCCCCCTAACGTCTAAGTCTCCTCCACGGTGCACTGGAGAGGGTGCTGATACTTGCGGGCGATGTCGACTACCTGGTCGCGCTTTGCTGCGGCGACTTCCCGCGTGTACGTCCCACATACTCCCATGCCCTCGCGATGAACCTGCAGCATCACCTGGGTGGCCTTCTCGCGGCTCATCGCGAATACAGTCTGCAACACCACGACGACAAAGTCCATCGGGGTGTAGTCGTCATTGAGCAGGATAACCTTATACAGAGGCGGTGGCTTGAGGCGGGTCTTTTCAACCTCGAGAACGCTCCCGTCCTGGTGCTGGATTGCCATGGCGTGCCGGAAACCTGCCGTCCAATGGTCTAATGTTTGATGATTGCAACAGATTTTTCAAGAGGAAGGCGCATTTTTCGCCTGGGACTTGACTTCATTGTCGCAAAGCGCGTAAAAAACTCGCGTTTGGCCTATGAGTCTCTGCTGTCCCGGTCTGCCGCTGCACCGCGTTTGCGCTTGCCGTAGATAGTACTTGCTCTCCAAACACCACAACCCCCTCATTCTTGTAAGGAAGCAGGCTTATGGCAACAGGCACGGTCAAGTGGTTCAACGACGCGAAGGGCTATGGTTTCATCACGCCGGAGGACGGCGGTGAAGATCTTTTCGCGCACTTCTCGGCCATACAGATGAATGGCTTCAAGACGCTGAAGGAAGGTCAGAAGGTGAGTTTCGAAGTCACCCAGGGCCCCAAGGGAAAGCAGGCCTCGAATATTCAGGCCGCCTGAATTCCGCCCGCCGCCCGGCGCGCCGGGCCGCCATGGCAACAAAAACCCGCCCGGTGGCGGGTTTTTTGTCCGTCGGGGCATCCCCGCGGACGCGCGGCCACTCAACCCGCTTTCGACCACCGTTGCCGCGCGCCGCAACGAAGGCACAGTGCGGTCGGGCAGCGGCGCGACTAGCGCCTGGCACCCTGGGCGGCGGATGGCGCGTCTCCCACCCTGCCGCGCGAGACTGCCCGCCTGCGCCATCGTCCTTAGCGGACAAACCGGCTGCGCCGCGCTACATCCGCGCGATCATCGCCTGCCCAAAACCGGAGGACGATACCTGTGTTGAACCCGGCATCAACCGCGCAAAGTCGTAGGTCACGACCTTGTCGGCGATCGCCTTTTCCAGGCTCCTGACGATGAGTTCGGCGGCTTCCTTCCAACCCATGTGCACGAGCATCATTTCGGCCGACAGGATTTCCGACCCTGGGTTGACGTAGTCCTTGCCGGCATACTTGGGCGCCGTGCCGTGCGTGGCTTCGAACATCGCCACGCTGTCCGACATGTTCGCTCCCGGCGCGATGCCGATACCACCCACCTGCGCAGCCAGCGCGTCCGAGATGTAATCGCCGTTGAGATTCAGCGTGGCAATGACATCGTATTCCTCCGGACGGAGCAGGATCTGCTGCAGGAAGGCATCGGCAATCGCGTCCTTGACGGTGATGTCGTGGCCGGTTTTCGGATTCTTGAACCTGGCCCAGGGGCCGCCGTCGATCGGTTGGGCGCCAAATTCCTTCTCCGCCAACGCATAGCCCCAATCGCGGAAAGCGCCTTCGGTGAATTTCATGATGTTGCCCTTGTGCACGAGCGTCAGCGATTTGCGGTCGTTGTCGATCGTATACTGAATTGCCTTGCGCACCAGGCGCTCCGTGCCTTCGCGCGACACCGGCTTGATGCCGATGCCCGACGTCGCCGGAAAGCGGATCTTCTTGACGCCCATCTCCTTCAGCAGGAAATCGACCACCTTCTTCGCCCCATCGGACTCCGCGGCCCACTCGATGCCGGCATAGATGTCTTCGGAATTCTCCCGAAAGATGACCATGTTGGTCTTTTCGGGCGCCCGGACCGGGCTGGGGACGCCGGTGAAGTAGCGCACCGGCCGCAGGCAGACATACAAGTCGAGCTGCTGTCGCATCGCCACGTTCAGGCTGCGGATGCCGCCGCCGACCGGAGTGGTGAGCGGACCCTTGATTGACACGACGTAATCCTTGAGGATCGCCAGTGTCTCGTCGGGCAGCCACACGTCGGCCCCGTAGACCTTGGTCGCCTTCTCGCCCGCGTAGATCTCCATCCAGTGGATCCTGCGCTTGCCGCCATAGGCCTTGGCCACGGCGGCGTCGACCACCTTGATCATCACCGGCGTGATGTCCACACCCGTGCCGTCGCCCTCAATGTACGGAATGATCGGTTGCTCGGCGACGTTGAGGCTGAAATCCTTGTTGACGGTGATCTTCTGGCCCCCCGCCGGGACCGTCACGTGCTGGTAGCTTGGCATGGCGCGGAGTCTCCCCTGACGCGAACTGCGAGCTGCGAATTATCCTCGATTCGCCGTGTTCCTGCCACGCAACGACGCTACAGAGGCGCGCGCCCGGGGGCGCCGTCGGGGCGCAAACCGTCCGGGTGCGGCATCGCCGTGTTATTATTCGACTCCGGTCCGAACCTCCGCAACGTCCCGTGGGTTCCTCAATTAGGGCAACCGCCCGGATCGCGCCTCGCTTGCATTATTTCCGCAACCACGCATCGTGATCCGCCGCCTGCTCGCGCGCTTGATTCCCGGCAGGCCCGCGTCCGAACCGCGCGTGTTCGGTCCCGACACGCACCCGGTTCGCCGCGGCCATCTGTCGCGCGGAGCGACCGATGTGACGCGCAAGCTGCAGCAGGCCGGGTTCAAGGCCTTCATCGTCGGCGGCGCAGTGCGCGATCTGCTGCTGGGGATCGTGCCGAAGGACTTCGACATCGCCACCGATGCCACGCCCGAGCAAGTGAAGCCTCTGTTCCGCCGCGCCTTCATCATCGGCCGGCGCTTCCGGCTCGTGCACGTCCTCGCCGGGCCGGAAACGATCGAGGTATCGACATTTCGTGGCCGCCAGACCGGAGACGATGCCGCTGACGAACACGGGCGCCTGCTGCACGACAACGTCTTTGGCGAACAGGCGGACGACGCGGTGCGCCGCGATTTCACCATCAACGCGCTGTACTTCGAACCGGCGACGGAAAGCGTATGGGACTATGTCGGAGGGGTGCACGACATCAAGGCGAGGAAGCTGCGGCTGATCGGCGACCCTGTGACGCGCTACCGCGAGGATCCGGTACGCATGTTGCGCGCGGTGCGCCTGGCCGCCAAGCTCGGCATCGCTATCGAGAAAAAAACCGCGGCGCCCATTCCGACGCTGGCGCCGCTGCTGCACAACGTGCCTCCGTCCCGGCTGTTCGACGAGATGGAGAAGATGCTGCTTTCCGGGCATGCGGTCGAGTCGCTGAAGAGTCTGCGCCAGCACGGCCTGCATCACGGCGTGCTGCCGCTGCTCGACGTGATCCTGGAGCAGCCGCTGGGCTCGCGTTTCATCGAGCTCGCGCTTGCCAACACCGATGAACGCGTCCGGATGGGCAAGCCGGTCACCCCGGCATTCCTTTTTGCGACGCTGCTTTGGCACGAAGTGCTGGCCAATTGGAACGCCGCCAAGGCCAAGGGCGAGCGTCCGATCCCGGCGCTGTTTGCGGCGATGGACCGCGTGCTGGAGCAGCAGGCGGAGCGGCTCGCAATACCGCGCCGCTTCGAGGCTACGATCAAGGAAACCTGGGCGCTGCAGCCGCGCTTTGAACAGCGTGCCGGACAGCGCCCGTTCCGGCTGCTCGAGCATCCGCGGTTTCGCGCGGCCTACGATTTTCTGTCGCTGCGCGGCCACAGCGGCGAGATCCCGCTCGAGCTCGCCGATTGGTGGGAACGCTTCCAGGGTGCGGACAGCGCGGAGCGCGAGCGCATGTTGCGTCCGGACGAGGCGCCACGGAAACGGCGGCGCTCGCGTGGCCGAGGGCGCAAGCGCGACGAAACCGCAATTGACGCTGCGGACCCGCCGTCGCCTTCGGAGCATTGAGGCGCCACGCGATGACGAGCGTCGCTTACGTCGGACTCGGCAGCAACCTCGGCCATCCGCGCCGTCGTCTCGCGCGCGCCCTCACCGAGCTTGCCCGCCTGCCGCGCTCGCAACTCATCGCCGCTTCGCGCAACTATCTGACCGCGCCCGTGGGGAGCGCCGACTCGCAGCCGGACTACGTCAATGCGGTCGCCGCGGTGCGCACCGCCCTAGCACCGGGCGGCATGCTCCGTCATCTGCGCGCCATCGAGCGTCGTCACGGCCGGCGGCGACAGCGTGGCGAACGACGCAACGCGCCGCGCCTGCTCGACCTCGATCTGCTGTTGTTCGGACGCCGCCGGTTGTCGCAGTCGTCCCTCATCGTGCCGCATCCGCGCATGCACCAACGGGCCTTCGTGCTGCGCCCGCTTCTGGAGATCGCGCCGGCGGCCACGATCCCGGGCCGCGGCGCCGCGCGCGCGTGGCTGCGCGCAGTGCGCGATCAGCGCATTGCGCGCACGCGAACCGCCTTCTGGCGTTAGAGTCAAGCCGACGCCATGGATCTCGCCAAATGTCGGTACATCGTTGTCGAGGGGCCGATTGGCGCCGGCAAGACGAGCCTTGCCCGCGCCCTCGCGCTCTACCTCGACGGCGATGCATTGCTCGAGGCACCGGAAGAGAATCCGTTTCTTGCCAGGTTCTACACCGACATGCCGCGCTTCGCCCTGCCGACCCAGCTCAACTTCCTGTTTCAGCGCGTCGATCAGGTTCGCGGCCTGACGCAGCTCGACCTGTTTCGGCGCCCGACAGTCGCGGATTTCCTTTTCGACAAGGATCCGCTCTTCGCACGCCTTAACCTGAGCAACGACGAGTTCGCGTTGTACGACAAGGTCTACGCGCATCTAAAGCCGCAGACCGCCACGCCGGATCTGGTCATCTACCTGCAGGCCCCGGTGACGACGCTGATCGATCGCGTGCATAAGCGCGGCGTCGACTACGAACGCACCATCCCGGAGCAGTACCTCGCGCGGCTGGCCGACGCCTACAGTGCGTATTTTTACCGCTACGAGGACGCGCCGCTGCTCATCGTTAACAGCGAGCGCCTCAATTTCGTCGATTCCGCCGATCATTTCGAGCTGCTCCTCTCGCGCATCGCGGGCATGCGCGGGCGGCGCGAATTCTTCAACCTGGGGGCACAATGACACCGACCACGGCAAAGCGCACCGTTCCGGGCCTCGCCGCGATGGCGCGCCAGGGCGACAAGATCGCCATGCTCACCTGCTATGACGCGAGCTTCGCCGTTGTCCTCGAGCGCGCCGGCGTCGACGCGCTGCTGATCGGCGACTCGCTGGGTATGGTCATCGGCGGACACGCCTCGACACTGCCGGTGACGCTCGACGAGATGGTCTATCACACCCGCTGCGTGGCCGCGGGGGCGAAGTCGGCGCTGGTTATCGCCGACATGTCGTTCGGCAGTTATCAGGTGAGCCCAGAGCAGGCGTATGCCAACGCCGCTCGACTGATGGCCGCGGGCGCGCAGATGGTCAAGGTCGAAGGCGGCGCCTGGGTCGCCCCCACGGTCGAATTCCTGGTGGCCCGCGGCATTCCGGTGTGCGGCCATCTGGGCCTGCAACCGCAGTCCGTGCATCGGCTCGGTGGCTACAAGACGCAGGGCAAGACCGAGGCGTCGGCGCAATCGCTGCGCGACGACACCCGGGCGCTGGCCCTGTCCGGTCTCGACCTGCTGGTGCTGGAAATGGTCCCGGCCGCGTTGGCCGCGGCGATTACCGCCGAGTTCACGGTGCCGACGATCGGCATCGGCGCGGGTCCTGGTTGTAGCGGTCAGGTCCTCGTCCTGTACGATATGCTCGGCGTCTACCCGGGCAAGCCGGCGCGATTCGTGCGCAATTTCATGGCCGGCAGCGACAGCGTCGAAGCCGCCGTCGCGGGCTACGTCAGGGCGGTCAAGGACGGTAGCTTCCCGGGGCCTGAGCACTGCGTCTGACCCATGGATATCGTCACCACCGCAGCCGAGCTGCACGCAAGGCTCGCCAATGCCGGCAGGGTCGCGTTCGTGCCAACGATGGGGAATCTGCACCAGGGACATCTGCGGCTCATGCGCATCGCGCGCGAGCATGGCGACGCGGTCGTCGCCAGCATTTTCGTCAATCGGCTGCAGTTCGGACCGGACGAAGACTTCGACCGCTACCCGCGCACGTTCGAGGCCGATTGCAGCGGTCTGCAGCGCGAAGGGGTCGAGGTGCTGTTCGCGCCGCAGGACCAGGAGATGTACCCAACGCCCCAGGTATACCGCGTGACGCCGCCGCCCCTCGCCGAGGAACTGGAGGGAGCCTCCCGGCCGGGATTTTTTCATGGCGTGTGCACCGTCGTATTGAAGCTCTTCAACCTGGTCCGCCCGGATATAGCGGTGTTCGGCAAGAAGGACCGCCAACAGCTCAAGATCGTGCGCGGCATGGTGCAGCAATTCAACTTGCCGATCCGCATCGTGCCCGCCGAAACGGTCCGCGCGGAAGACGGCCTCGCCCTGGCTTCGCGCAACAGCTACCTCTCGCCGGAAGAGCGTCTCGAGGCGCCGCGGCTCTACCGGACGCTGTCCTGGGTGGCCGACGAAATTCTCGGCGGCCGCCACGACTATGCGAACCTCGAAGCCGCGGCGCGCGCCGATCTGTCCCGGCACGGCTGGAAGGTCGACTACATCGCGATTCGCCACGGCCTCGCGCTGCGCATTCCGCATCCGGAAGGTTACGACCATCCCAATCTGCTGATCGTGCTCGGCGCGGCGATGCTGGGGACGACGCGCCTGATCGACAATGTCGATGTTGTCCAGGGTGCCAGCGAAGACTGAATCGCCCTGATCGAATGCGCCGCAACCGGCGCAGCCCGGCGCGGGGGTGAGGTCGGCGATCTCGGCGTCGAGGCGCGGCTTGGCGACGAACTCAATCGGCCGACAGACATCGTCTTACAAGCCTGCCGCCATGTCGCCCCACGGCGACACGCATTCGCGCGCGCCGCGTAAAACCATTGGCAACTTTCATGCGTCAAACCCGATGCCGGCAGGTTGCCGGCATTGTCCTTTTGAAGCGGAGATGTGCCTATGAATAGCGGAATCGGAAAATTCTTGCGAGCCTTTCTCGGTGCAGCATTCGCGCTGTGGCTGCCCGCCGTGCTCGCCGGCGAGATAACCTTGTACCAACAGCGCGATTTTCAGGGCGAAGGCTTTACGCTGCGTCGGTCCGCCGCCGACCTGGAGCGGAGCGCCTTCAATGCCCATGCGGCGTCGATCATTGTCCGCAGCGGCGTGTGGGAAGCCTGCAGCGCAGCGCTCTTTTCGGGTACCTGCGTGCGACTGGAGCCTGGCGAGTACAACCAGCGCGACGGAACGCTGAGTGCCCGCGTTGCGTCGGTGCGGGAGGTCGTCAATACGGGCGCGGTCCCGCCGCCCACCACGCTCGCTCTTGGCGAACCGCGGATAGCGCTCTTCGAGCGGCCTGGATTCGGCGGCGGCTCGATCGAACTGAGGCGGACCGACGGCAATCTCGACCGGATCCCGTCGTATCAGGGCGCCGGGGCGGTGGTCGTCTATTCGGGGACGTGGCGCCTGTGCAGCCATGAGTACTACCGCGGCGACTGCAGCGACTTCGTCCCCGGCCGCTACGACAACCTGGGTACGTTCGGCGATCACGTCGTTTCGGTCGAGTTGATCTCACCGCTCCCGGGTCCAGTCGGCGCGCTGCCGCCTCTGGTACCGCCCCCGACGGCGGGTGCAAGTGTGGTGCTCTACGAGCTCCCGCACTTCGGCGGGCGGTCGCTTGTCATCGACCGAGACGAGTTGGCAAATCTGGAACGACTCGGGTTTGACAATCGCGCCGCGTCGCTGCGCATCGCGAGCGGCCACTGGATGTTCTGTACTGACGTGCAATACCAAGGTGACTGCCGAACCTTCGGCCCGGGCGAGTATCCGCGGCTGCCGGGGGATGTCGACCGCAGGATCACCTCCGCGCGGCGGGTGGACGATGTCTACGGAGCTGCCGAAAACACTTTCCTGCACTAGCCGAGGAGTCTGATCGCGAAGGACGGGGCCGGCCGCTGCGGACGGCCCCGCGTCCTCGCATCGCAACGCGCGGTCAACCCTTGTCCACCGGTTGCGGCAGCAGGACCAGAATGTTTCCCATCACGCAAAATGCCGCGCCGGCCAGTGCCGGCAGCGTCCATTCGTAGTGCTCGAACACGCTCGACAGGAGCAGTGCCACCAGCGGCACGGCCACCCCGACGTAGCCTGCGCGTGCGGCACCGATTTTCCCCAGCAGGGTCAGATAGGCGGTGAAAGCGATCACCGAGCCGAACGCAGCGAGATAGAACAGCGACGCAACGTAGCCGGGGGTCGTCTCGAACGTCCACGCCGTGCCCTCGATGGCGGCGACGAGCGCGATGGCGAGCGCTCCATAGGCCATGCCCCAGGTGACGCTGGGCAAAAGTGGGATGCGGTGCCGCTGGTTGCGCACCGCGATCAGATTGCCGCCCGATGCGAGCACCGTCGCGCCCGCGGCAAAGGCGATGCCGCGCAGGGCATCGCCGTGGTGCTGCCCGAACTCGCGCCAGAAGAGCAGCGTCACGCCGCTCACGCCCAGGATCGCCCCGAGCAGCGCCCGGCGGTTGATCGCCACCGCGAAGAGGACGCGCACGCCGAGAAGGTTGAGAAAGACGATGAGCGAGAACAGAACCGCGACCAACCCCGAAGCGATGTATAGCTCGGCCTTGTAGACGGCTAGATAGTTGAGCCCGAAGAGCAACGTTCCCTGCGCCGCAAACCACGCGTGCTGACGTGGAGAAAAGCGCAGCGACCGCGCGGTGATAATGCACCACCCCGCGAGGAGCGCGGCGGCGAGTGCAAAGCGGTACACCACCGACGCCTCAGGCGCAACGCTGCCGAGCTGGAAAGTGATCGCGAGCCAGGTCGAGCCCCAGATCAGCGTCGCGATCGCAAACAGCGTAGTCGGTCCCATGGGCGTGTGCGGTGGTTGCGCCCGGCGCCCGGAGTCGAATGGCGCGCGGGGGTTGCATTATCCCGGGCAGTGGCCGATCGCGCCACCTTGCGCGCCCTGCCGCCTTCGCGACGGCCATGGTGGTTCGCAACGTGCGCGCGGTTACAGGGGAATGACTGGCCAACCCGAACGCGGCAGGATGACGCGCTAAGCGGCGCGTAGCGCGTCGACGATCTTCAACCGCGCAACGCGCGCCGCGGGCAGGAACCCTCCGGCAAAGCCCATCGCCAGCGCGAAGAGGAGCGCGGCAACGGCGATGCCGGGGGTGAGAACGAACCGGAATGCGACCTCGGCAAAGGTTTGGAAATTGGTCGTCGAAATCGACAGCGCCTGCATGAAGGCGGCGCCGGCGAGGCCGATGGCACCGCCGAGAAGCCCCAGCAACAGCGATTCGATGAGGAAGGCGGCCAGGATCGCTGCGCGCGAGAAGCCGATTGCCCGCAGCGTACCGATCTCAGACCAGGCGAAGCAAGAACATGATCTGGCCGGAGCTTACCGCACCACGCTGGATCGGCGCCATGCCTCAAGGCATGGAAGTTGCTTTGGCGTTACGCATGCCGGCCAGAGCCGGGTCTAGGGCTATTAAAGGAACATGTACACCACCGAGCGCGACCACGGATCGAGGACCACCGTGTGCAACGACGCACCGTTTCACTTCCTCGGCGCACTCGCGATGCTGCTGCTGATCGCCGCGTTGCTTGCGTCGTCGGCGGCACACGGCCTGGCGCTGGGAGACGCAGTCGCGCAATCGGCGCTGGGATCTCCGCTGCGCGTGGTCATACCGGTTACCGCCGCGACTGGCGAATCGCTGCAGGCGGGCTGTTTTCGGCTTGTACCCGTAGCCGGCGGCGGCTCGGCACAGATTGTGACGGCGCGCGTCAGTCTTGAACGTGCGGCGTCGGCACCGAGGCTGATCGTGACGACGGCAAAGCCGGTCAACGAGCCGGCAATCCGGTTCAGCGTTGAGGCCGGCTGCAACGGATCGGCCCAGCGCGTCTATGTACTTCTGCTCGACCCACCCGCGGCGGGAGCGTTCACCGCGCCTGTCGCGGCAACGCAGGCAGCGGCGCACGAACCCAGGCCGGAGCGACCCGCGCCGCAGCCTACGGCCGCCCGGCGAAACCTCGCCGGCCCGGTGCTTGGCGAGTCGCGGGTCGTGCACTTGGTCGAGTCGCCCGATCGTGCCGCCCCGGCGGGGCCGGCGACGCCCGCGCGTGCGGCCCCGGAACGCGAAGGCATTGCCGGCGGGATGATGTCCACGGCGTTCCACATGGTCGCCGGGACACCCGCACTGGCTGCCCTCGCCGCCGCTCCGTCGCGGGTGCCGCCCGCGTCGGCCAGCACTCGCCTGTGGCCCTTTGTCGTTGCGACGCTGGTGGTCGGCGGCATGCTGGCTTTGCTCGGCGCGTTGTTTGTTCGCCGGCGCCGAGCCATGACGGAGATTCCGCAATGGACGCGCAGCCAGGCGGCGTCCGGCCCGCGATCCTTCGCCGATCTATCCGCAGCACCAGTGACCTTGCCACACACGAACACGTATGCCGGCGCGACGACGCAGCCGGGAGCTGCTCAAGGCGCGACGCCAAAGTCCGCGGCAGCGGTCGGGGTCGAAACTTCAACCGCCGGGAGCCGCCCCACGGTCGACCCGTCGACTATCGACACGCTTTTAGACGCGACCGATCAAGACATCATCGAAGAGCGCGCAGTCAGAGAAGCATGGGCTGCCGCTCGCAGCGATGTCGAGCGCGAGATGGACGGGAATGCGATCCTGCAGGCGATCGAAGCGGCTGAACGCGATTTGCACCTCGCTCCGCCGGCACCGGCGCAATCCGCGATCGAGCGCGCGCTGGACGACGACCTGCTGCAACCGCTGCGACACCACGCCAGTTCCTAGCGCTGCCTGCGCCAACCCGCGGCGGGGTCGGCTTCGGGCGAGCCACTTGCCCAGACTCAGCCCGACCCTCATTCAGTCGACCAGGAGTCATTTCGCGGCGGGCTTGACCGGCGTGCCGCCCTTGAGCTCGGCGGCGGGTTTCAGAACGGCTTTCTCACCGACCCTGACATCGCCGGCGATCGCGGTGACGTCGGTGAGCTTACGGCCCGGTCGCACCGGGACCTCGACCACCTTGTCGTCGCGGACAACGTAAACGACGGTGTTGCCGTCACGCTGTGCCAGCGCATCAGGATTGACCGCGACGAGTGGCTGCTGCTGCTCGGCGGTAACCGGCTGAGAAAGAAACGATACCTTGGCACTCATCTCCGGCAACACGCGCGGGTCGATGGCCTCGAAGCGCACTTTCGTCATCACCGTCGCCTTGGCGCGATCGGCTGTTGGCACGATGCGCGACACATTGCCGCGAAAGCGCGCATCGGGCAACGCATCCAACGTAATCTCAGCAGGCTGTCCGACCTTGATCTTCGACAAGCTCGCTTCGGAGACGTCGGCTTCGACTTCCAGCGTGCTCATGTCAGCCATGTTGACGACCGCACCCTTGGAATCGGCCGCCGAAGAAAACGGCGTCACCATGTCGCCGACATCCGCGCTCTTCGACAGAATGATGCCGTCGAAGGGCGCCCGGATCAGCGTGTAGTCGACCGCGACCTGCGCGTTCTTGGCATTGGCTTCGGCGGCGAGCAGCCCGGCCCTTCCGCTGGCCACGCCTGCGACAGCCCGGTCGGCGCGGGCCTTGGCCTGATCGAGCACTGATTCCGACAGGAACTTCTTGGCCACAAGGTCGCGCATCCGGCCAAGAGAGGCTTCCGCGTCGCGATCCTCAGCCTGCGCCTGCTCCAGGGTTGCGCGCGCGACCTGCGCGTTGGCGAGCGCAGCGTCGAGCTGCGCGGCGACATCACGAGCATCAAGGCGCGCGATAACTTCACCGGCTTTCACCCGCGTACCCTCGGCGACGCCGAGCCATTCCAAGCGTCCGGACGCCTTCGACGCAATCGCCGCCTTCCGCTGCGCGACGACGTAACCGGTCGAATTGAGCACAACGAACTGCTGCGAGAGGTACGTCGTGACGATCGGTGTGGTCCGCACCGCGACCGTGCGCGGCGCGAGGAGGAGCCAGGCGCCGCCACCAACGAGAACGATCGCCATCGCGCCGAGCCAAATCCACTTGCGCCGCGGACGCGTGCGCACCGGCCCAAGGGAGCGGTCGATCCTGAGTTTGGCGAGGTCGGCTGCGGACACTGCGATGTTTCCCTGTGACTGGCAAAGCAAATAAGTATAGCCGACGCTTCGCGTCAGCCGCCTGCAATGACCGGAGCCTCGACGAGTTCGCGCTCACCATGCCGCCCCGCAAGCCACGCCCGCAGCGAAACGATCGCGAGCCCGACGCCGATCGGCGCGATGCCGAGCCACTCCGCCAGCGTCAGCCGCTCGCCAAATACGAGCATCGAGGAGACGAGTGCCAGCACGGGGATCGCGAACATGGCGAACCAAAATGCGATCGCGATGAGCGTGCGCTCGAGTCATAGGTGACCGGGTGTGCGTTCTGTAGCCCGAACTTCATCGCTATCCAGTTCAGGCCCCAGATGAGGGTACGAAGGGCGAGCACCCCACACGCGGCGCGTCGCGAAGCGATGCCAAACAGATGCCGCGTCACGACCCGAGAAACGGCTCGATTGCCGCCGCGACCGCGTCCGGCCGGTCGAGATGAAGCATGTGCCCTGCGGCGTCGATGGTGACAAGTTCGCCCTGCGGAACATGCGCCAGTCGCGCCCGGATGCCCTCCAGGCTGTCGGTTGCACCTTCGCCTTCCGGATGCGCGTCAAGCCACCGTGGAATGAATGATTCCGTCGCTGCAACCCATAGCACCGGTGCGCCAATCTGCTTCCAGATTGCGCTCACTTCGTCCATCCGGTAGACCGTGGGAAACGGCAGCTTGTGTCGAGGATCCGAGTTCAGCCGCGCGCTGCCGTCCGGCTCCTCGCGCGCCCAGTGGGCAGCAAGAAACTCGGCCTTGTCGCGTGACAGCCGCGGATTGTTCTTCTGCAGTTGATCGGCGACCGCACCCAGATTCGCGTAGGCGCGGAAACTCGGCGGGTGCTTGAGGGCGTCAAGCCACTTGGTGACTTTGGCGGGCGCAACGGCGGGTGACTCCGCGGGAATGCCGAAGCCCTCCAGCGACACCACGCGCGCAACGCGGCGTGGCCGGGCGCCGGCATAGAGCATCACAACGTTGCCGCCGAGGCTGTGGCCAACCAACCGCGCCGGCTCGTCCGGCACAAAATGATCCAGCAACGCGTCGAGGTCAGCGAGATAGTCGGCGAACCAGTACCCGTCGCCGGACCATCCCGATCGCCCGAAACCACGCCAGTCAGGCGCGATAACGTGCCACTCACGCCGCAAGGCATCGACCAGGAACTGAAACGATGCGCCGACGTCCATCCAGCCGTGCAGCATCAAGACCCTCGGGGCGTCCGCGTCGCCCCAGGTGCGGACGTGGTAGGCGAGGTTGCGGATGGGAACGGTCAGCGACGCGGACGGCTTCATCCGGTCGTTATGGCTTCTTGCACAGCGCGTTGCCATCCACCCAACCGGTTCGATACTGCCCGTCATTCCTGAACCGGGTGGCGTCTTTGCGCTCCGCCCTCGAGGCGCTCGCGCAGCCGTCCGCGTAACCCTGACGGTATTCCAGCGGAAAGCCCTGCAGGTTGACGTTTGACGGCGGGTTCGGATTGCCTTGCGGTTGCGCCGGCGTCGGCGTTCCGTAGGGCGTCGGGCCCGGAACAAACGTGGCACAGCCGGACGCGAGCATTATCAATGACATGAACAAACACCGCGAAAAATGCGCACGATTCATCGACTGAGCGGACCGAAATGGCGGGGAATGCGAGAGAAGACCCGCGTGGCAAAGCGAGTAAAATTGTACCCCATGAGTGCGCTCGATTACCGGCCCGGCGCCGCCATCCCGGCGGAGTCGTCCGGCGCCTCGTTGTCGGGACCGGTGGCGCCCGCATCCCTCCTGGGCGCGCTCAAGCGACCACGCTCCGAATCGCTGGCCGGCTTCGTTCACCTCCGGTTGCATAGCGAATACTCCATTGTCGATGGCATGGTGCGCATCGACGAAGCGGTTGGCGCCGCGGTCGCCGACCGGATGCCAGCATTGGCGCTTACCGACCTCGCCAACGTCTTCGGCCTGGTCAAGTTCTACACCGCCGCGCGCAAGGCTGGCGTCAAGCCGATCGTCGGTTGCGACGTGTGGATCACGCATGACGCCGAGCGCGACATGCCCCATCGTCTGCTGCTGCTTTGCCAGTCGCGCGAGGGCTATCTCAAGCTTGCCGAGTGGCTGACCCGCGCCTATCGCAGCAATCAGCATCGTGGCCGCGCGGAGATCAAACGCGACTGGTTCGCCGAAGGCACCACGGGCCTGATCGCGCTCTCCGGCTTCCGGAGCGGAGACGTCGGTGATTGCCTCGGCCAGGGCAACGCTGCGGGCGCCGCCAGAGCCGCGGCGGCCTGGGCGAGGCTCTTTCCGGACCGCTACTACCTCGAAGTGCAGCGCGCAGGCCACGGCGATGACGATGCGCTGAGCGCGTCGACGGCGCGCCTCGCCACCGAGCTCGATCTACCCGTGGTCGCCACGCATCCGGTGCAGTTTCTGCGCCGCCACGAGTTTCGCGCCCACGAGGCGCGCGTGTGCATTGCCGAGGGTTACACGCTCGCGGACGCGCGCCGCCCGAAGCGCTTCACTACTGAGCAGTATTTCACGACGCAGGACGAGATGGCGAAGCGCTTCACCGACATGCCGGCCGCCATCGCCAACAGCGTCGCCATCGCGCAGCGCTGCAATCTGGCCATTCCATTGGGCAAGAATTACCTTCCCGACTTCCCGATCCCGCCCGGCTTAACCATCGAGCAGCATCTGAGGAACGAAACGACGGCAGGCCTGGAGAAGCGACTTGCGCTGCTCTATCCCGACCCTTCCGAGCGCGACGTGAAGCGCCCGGAATACGTCGCGCGCCTCGAGTTCGAGGCCAAGACGATCATCCAGATGGGTTACGCTGGATACTTCCTCATCGTCTCGGATTTCATCAACTGGGCGAAGCATAACGGCGTGCCGGTCGGTCCCGGACGTGGTTCCGGCGCGGGCTCGTTGGTCGCATACGCGCTCGGCATCACCGACCTCGATCCGTTGCGCTACGCGCTGCTGTTCGAGCGCTTTCTCAATCCGGAGCGCGTGTCGATGCCCGATTTCGACATTGATTTCTGCCAGGACGGACGGGACAAGGTTATCGAGTACGTGAAGAAGAAATACGGCGCCGAATCCGTGTCGCAGATAGCCACATTCGGCACGTTGCAAGCGCGCGCGGTCGTGCGCGACGTCGGCCGAGTGCTCGATCTGCCGTACAGCTTCTGTGACGGAATTGCCAAGCTCATCCCGTTTCAGCCGGGGCGCACGGTGACGCTGAAGCGCCGTCCACCGGGCGAGGCCGCGGCCAATGTCGTCTACGCGCGCGAATTCGAACCGCAGCTAAACGAGCGCGAGGCCGCCGAGGAGGAAGTCCGTGAGCTCCTGGCGCTCGCCGAGCAGCTCGAAGGTCTGCCCCGCAACGTCGGCATGCACGCCGGCGGCGTGTTGATTGCACCGGGCAAGCTCACCGACTTCTGCCCTCTGTACACGCAGGCCGGCACCGATGCGCTGGTGTCGCAGTTCGACAAGGACGATGTCGAGCACGTTGGACTGGTCAAGTTCGATTTCCTGGGACTTACTACGCTCACGATACTGGACTGGACCTTGCGCTACGTGAAGATGCTCGACCCGGCGTCGACGCTGTCGCTGGAGCAGCTGCCGCTGGACGACAAGGATGCCTACGACATCTTCAAGAGCGGCAATACCGTGGGCGTGTTCCAGTTCGAATCACGCGGCATGCGCGAGCTGTTGCTGCAGGCACCGGCGAAGCGTTTTGACGACATCGTCGCCCTGGTGGCGCTGTTCCGCCCGGGACCGATGGAGCTCATCCCCGACTATATCCGCCGCAAGCAGGGCGCGGAGCGCGTCGATTTCTATGATTCGCGGCTCGAGCCGATACTCGGGCCCACCTACGGCGTGATGGTGTACCAGGAACAGGTGATGCAGATCGCGCAGGTCATCGGTGGCTACACGTTGGGCGCCGCGGACCTGCTGCGGCGCGCGATGGGCAAGAAGCTTCCCGAGGAGATGGCCAAGCACCGCTTCGTATTCATCGACGGTGCGGAGAAGAACGGGTTGTCCAAGGCGCGTGCGACGCAGCTCTTCGACCTGATGGAGAAATTCGCGGGTTACGGTTTCAACAAATCGCATGCCGCGGCATATGCCCTTATCGCCTACCAGACCGCGTACTTCAAGGCGCATTACCCGGCGGCATTCATCGCGGCCAACCTGTCCTTGCTGATGGACGACACCGACAAGGTGCGTCATTTCCGCGACGAGGCAAAGGCCTGCGGCCTTACCGTCCTGCCACCGGATGTCAGTGCGTCGAACTATCGCTTCGAGCCGGTCGACGACAAGCACATCCGCTACGGCCTGGGCGGCATCAAGGGTACCGGACAAAGCGCGATCGAGGCGATCGTCAAGGCGCGAGAAGGGGGCCCGTTCACTGATCTTTTTGATTTCTGCCGCCGTGTTGACAAGCGAGTCGTCAACCGCCGTGCCATCGAAGCGCTGATTCGTGCCGGAGCCTGCGATGCGCTCGGCAATCCGCGAGCGAGCCTGCTCGCCACGGTCGGTCTCGCGCTGGAGCAGGCGGAGCGAGATGAGCGTTCCGCGGCGCAGGTCTCGCTTTTCGGCGATCAGGGTGATGAACCAGCAGCCGCGCGGCTAAGGCTAATCGAAGCGCGCGACTGGACCGATAGCGAACGGTTGGCCAATGAGAAGGCCAGCCTCGGTTTCTACCTTTCCGGGCACCCCTACAACGAATATGCGGCGGAACTCGCGTCGCTCATCCACGTCTCGCTCGGTGCAATCAAACCCACGACGGTGCCAGTGCGCATCGCTGGGGTGGTGACGACATTGCGCAATCAGACCTCGCGTCGGGGCAAGATCGCTTTCGTTACGCTCGACGATGGCAAGGATCCGGTCGAGATGGTCGTCTACAACGAGATCTTCGACGCGCACCGCCACCTGTTGCGCGAGGACGTGCTGCTCATCGCCCAGGTGCGCGTTCAGCAACGCATGAACGAGGACGGCATGATGCAGGGGCTGCGCATCATCGCCGACGCGCTCTATGACCTTCCCGGCGCGCGGCGCAAGTTTGCGCGCGGCCTCAAGCTTTGCTGCAACGGCTCGGGTTCCGCCGAACGCCTGCTCACGCTGCTCGAGCCCTACCGGAGCGGTCAGTGTCCGATCATCATCGACT
This sequence comes from Edaphobacterium sp. (SeqCode), assembly GCA_035937415.1. Taxonomy (GTDB): domain Bacteria; phylum Pseudomonadota; class Gammaproteobacteria; order Burkholderiales; family Casimicrobiaceae; genus PALSA-1003. Next base: position 82,869 of record DASZIB010000099.1, read on the forward strand.
ACCGGAACCGCGCTGCCGGCGGAGAGATCGAGTTGCCCGAAGCGTGGCGCGTGAATCTCGACGCGCAGCTGCTGGCGCAGCTGCGCGAGTGGCTGGCACCCGAGAACGTGAAGGTGCTGTACTAGACTAGTGCACTAGCCTGGCGCAGCCCGCGCGTTTACAACGCGCAACGCTGGCGCCTCAGCCGAATTTTTTCTTTCGTTGGGTAAACGTGAGATCGATGTGGCGTGGAGACGAAGGCAGGACCAGGACGGTCGACACGGGTGCCGGCGGGGGCGCGCGGACCCGGAACCGTATGAGTGATTACTTTCTGCAATCAGCCCGACTCGGTTTCCGCTGCTGGCGCGACACCGATCCGCAATTGGCCATCAATCTATGGGGCGATCCGGCGGTCACGCGGTACATCAGTGCTCGACCTTACACGCAGCACGAGGTGCAGTCCCGCTTACAGCGCGAGATCGAGGCAGAGCGCGCTCACGGCATGCAGTATTGGCCGATCTTTCTGCTTGCCACCGGCGAGCATATCGGTTGCTGCGGCTTTCGGCTGCGCGAGGGCCAGCCGCAAGTTCCCGAGCTCGGGGTTCACGTCGCGGTTCGGCACTGGCGGCAGGGTTACGCGTTCGAGTCCGCGTCTCGTGTCATTGAATATGCTTTCAGCAACGGTAAGATCGAAGCGATCTTCGCGGGCCACAATCCGTACAATGCCGCTTCACGCGGGCTGCTTACGCGGTTAGGCTTCGTATACACCCACGATGAGTTCTACGCGCCTACTGGACTGCAGCATCCCTCCTACCTCCTCCACAGCCCGCAGGCCGGGCTCGCCCAACCTGCACGCAACCTATGACCGAACTCTGTGACCATTTCAGTGATATTGGCCCGGTGACGCCACGCACGAGCGGTTGCGAAGAGTGCCTCGCGCTCGGGGCGCCCTGGAACGAGTTGCGTGTGTGCCTCTCCTGCGGCCATGTCGGATGCTGCGAGGATTCGGAGCATACGCATGCGCTGAAGCATTTCAATGCCACGGGTCATCCGCTGATCGCTGCATTGGAAAGCAACGAGACCTGGAGCTGGTGCTACGAGCATCGTCGCTACTTTGAGCTGCCGCCGGCTTTGCGCCCAAAGAGACGTTCCGCGCTCGCGGCGCTCTTCGCTCGCGTCTTCAAGGGAAAATCAGAGCAGGCAGGATCTTGACCAAGGAGGTTGCGCAGGGAAGGCGATTGGCGAACGTCGGCGCGACGGAATGAACGCCGCAGGTCGGCTGTTTGCAGTGGTTTTCGTCTTGTCCTCCCAGGCCGCGTGCCGCCGCGCAGCCATGAAGTAACCCGCGTCGCTGTGGGTCCGCGCCGATGTATGCTCGCGGCAGGCAACCAAGGCGCCGGGGCGGGATTGGTGCGCTGGCCACACCGCAGGATCTTCGAGTCGAATCACCAAGGAGGAGCAATGAATAAGAAATTCCTGATCGCGTGGCTTGTTGTCTTCATTGTCTGGATGCTTGGCAGCTTCGTTGTTCACGGTGTTCTGTTGCACGATGACTATGGGCAACTGTCCAACCTTTTCCGACCGGAAGCTGAGGCACAGCAATACTTTCCCTGGATGATCCTGGCGCATGTCATCCTCGCCGGAGCGTTTGTCTGGATCTACGCGAGAGGTGCCGAAGTCAAGCCGTGGTTGGCGCAGGGCGTTCGCTTCGGGATTGCGGTCGCTCTGTTGACCATCGTTCCGACCTACCTGATTTATTACGTCGTGCAGCCGATGCCCGGCATGGTCGTGATCAAGCAGGTGCTCTTCGATGGAATTCTGCTGCTGATTCTCGGTTCAATTGTCGCGTGGCTCTATCGGCAGCCGGAACAAGCCTGAGCGCGGGCGCAATGGCGGTGGCGGTCAGCGCAACGCTCGCAGACGGTGTCGGCTCGTTGGTCCGCGGATTTCGCGACGGGTATCCGGCGCGACCCGCCGACCGACGTTCGGTACACTCTGCGCAGAGGAGCGGTTACGCTGTCGCGTGCGTGCTTCCGGGCAGTGGTGTAGGCGGCGGGGGGTTCGATTATGATCCCATCCAGCCGGCTTGGTCGGCCGAACTCGCGCCGATCGCGACTGTTGCACGCATGCGCAAAGGAGGAAACTGAGTTCATGTCCATCCCAGACGACGTCATTGCGTGGATCAACCGTCATTTCCGGGAAATCGACCGGACGACGGCAATCGGCCTGCTCGAGGACGCTGTCGACGAATGGGACAAGCCGGTGGAACCGCGGCTGCTCCGCTGCGCGGTAATCGGCTCGCGCGGCGATATCGACAGACTGACCGAATTGGTGGAAGAGCTCCGCATTGACAGTGAAGACGTGATCCTCTCCGGCGAATACGAAAGCCGTGCCGGAAATCTCATCAAAGTACGCGACCTCAACGAGCCCCTCGAAGACGTTTGACGGCATGCGGTAGAGTTGTGCGTAACAGGCAAATCGGCGAGAGGTTGACCGACGGCCGGTGTTTTGCGGCCGCAGCCGAGCGCAACCAGGCGCCGATACTCGAGGTTCTCGAGCGCGAGTTGCCGCAGAAGGGCTTGGTGCTGGAGATCGCCAGCGGGTCTGGCCAGCACGTCGCCCGTTTCGCCAAAGCCTTGCCACACCTGTCCTGGCAGCCGAGCGATCCGGATTCCGAGTGCCGGCGCTCGATCGCACGCTGGATCGACATCCAGCAACTGAGCAACGTCGCCGCACCGATCGCGCTTGATGTGCGACACCAGCCCTGGCCGATCACCGCCGCAGACGCGATCGTGTGCATCAATATGGTTCACATTGCGCCGTGGGCGGCGACGCTGGCACTGTTCGCCGGCGCGCAGCAGGTACTTCCACGCGCCGGCCTGCTGTTTCTGTACGGTCCCTATCGCCGCGACGGCGGGCACACCGCACTCAGCAACGCACAGTTCGACGCCGAACTTCGCACCCGTGACCCTGACTGGGGGCTGCGCGACGTCGAAGCTCTCGCCGAGGTCGGGCACCAAGCTGGATTCATCCTCGCCCGCACCGTGGCCATGCCGGCGAACAACTTCAGCCTGGTATTTCGGAGGCGCGAAACGACGTCTGCCGGTGGTCAAACCTGAGCCGGCGGTCATGCCAGGACTCCTCAGCCACTACCGGGAATTCTTCAAGCTGCCTGGCGTGCGGCGGTTGCTCGTCACCGCGCTTGTCGCTCGCATGCCCGTCGGGATGATGTCGCTCGCGCTGCTCATGCATCTGCGCGAACTGTCCGGATCGTTCGCATTCGGCGGTGGCATTGTGGGTACCTATTTTGTCGCGATGGCGGCGAGTGCACCGATTCAAGGCCGCCTCGCCGACCGATACGGCCCCCGTGGGATTCTGCTCGCGACGGGGATCGTCCAGCCGGTAGCTCTTGGGCTGCTGTTGTTCGCCGCGCCGTTGCATCTGTCGCTGACAGCGGTCGCTCCGCTGGCCGCGATCGCAGGCGCCTTCATGCCGCCAATTTCCGTGCTGACGCGAACGTTGTGGCGGCATCGTTTTGAGCGCGCAGAGGACCGCCGGACTGCATTTGCGGTCGACTCCGTCCTCATCGAGATCAACTTTACTATCGGGCCCGCTCTCGTTGGAATGGCCCTTCTGTTCGGAACCCCTGCGCTGGCCTTCGGCATTACCTGGGTCGTTGCCGCAAGCGCCGCTCCGCTGTTCGTCCTTTCGGGCGCGCAGCGCTACTGGAAATCCTCCGCTCACGAAGTGCATCACCTGCTCGGCCCGCTGACCGAACCCAGGCTGCTAATCGCGTATGCCACGAGCACCGCGCTCACGTTTTCATTCGGTATGCTCGAGGTGGGCTATCCCGGCTTCGCCGCGCGCGCCGGAATGCCCGCGCTCGGCGGTGCCTTGCTCGCGATCTGTTCGGTCGGCAGCGCGCTCGGCGGCGTTGCCTACGGCGGCATGCATTTCGCGCTACCGCTGGAGCGGCAGTTGCCGCGGTTGCTGCTGTTGATGGCGGTGCCGTTCGGCGCGCACGCGTTCGCCGCGTCGGCATGGGTGCTCGCGCCGCTCGCCTTTGTGGCCGGTTTGATGATCGCGCCCGCGCTCACCGCTCTGTCGCTGCTGGTGACGCAGTACGCCCCGGCCCGTTATGCGACCGAAGCGTTCACCTGGATGTCGACTTGCATCCTAATCGGGGTCGGCGCCGGGATGGCGGTCGGCGGCCAGCTCATCGAGGCCGTCGGCCCGTGGGGCGCGTTCGCCTCAGCGGCGGCGGGCGGGGTTGTCGCGGCACTGGTGTCGTTGCCGCTGCAGCGTTCCTAGCTGCGATAGACGTTACGCGTCATTGGCGACGCGCTCGCGCAGCACCGTCTTCAACACCTTGCCTGTGTTGTTCTTGGGCAGTTCGGTCAAGAAAACGTACGCTTTGGGGCGCTTGAAGCGCGCAATGGACTCGAGACATAGCGCGTCGAGCTGGTGCTCGAGCGCGGCGGTATCGGCGCCAGCCCGGGCAACGACACAGGCGACGACCTCCTCGCCCCAATCCGGATGATGGCGTCCCACGACTGCCACCTCGGCAACCGCGGCGTGCTTTTGCAGCACCTCCTCGATCTCGCGCGGGTAGATATTGCTGCCCCCGCTGATGATGAGGTCCTTGGCGCGATCCTTGAGTGTCAGGAAGCCGTTGCCATCGAGGTAACCGATGTCGCCGGTATGCAGCCAGCCGTCGGCCAACGCCGTCGCGGTTGCCTGCGGGTTGTCCCAGTACCCCTGCATGACGGTCGGGCCGCGAACGCACACCTCGCCGGCGGCTCCAGCCGGCAGGTCAACGTCGTCGGGCCCGACGACACGGATCCCGATACCGGTTTGCGCGGGGCCGACCGAGCTCAAGCGCGCGGTATCGTTGCGCGCGATGGCATCGGCGAGCAGCGCCCGCGACATGGCGGTGATTGTCATGGGTGATTCGCCCTGCCCGTAGATCTGCGCCAGCCGCGGTCCGAGCGCAGCGAATGCCGCCCGGCAATCCTCAACGTACATCGGTGCGCCGCCGTAGACAATGCCTTTCAGGTGCTCGAGCCGCGCGTTCTGCAGCCCGGGATGCGCAATCAGGCGCTTGACCATGGTCGGCGCGGCAAAGAAACAGGCTTGCGGCCAGCGGGCCAGCAGCGCGACTATTTCGGCAGGATCGAAGCCCGCGGACTCCGGCACGACATTGACCGCCGCATTGAGGACATGCGGCAACAGATACAGTCCCGAGCCATGTGACAACGGTGCGGCGTGCAGGATCGCATCTCCTGCTGCCACCGATTCGACATCGGCGAGAAAGCACAGGCTCATCGCTCGCAGGTTGCCGTGGGAGAGCACGGCGCCCTTCGGTCGGCCGGTCGTGCCGCTGGTGTAAAACAGCCAAGCGGGATCGGATGGGGCGACCGGCGCGGGCTCCTCGCGAGCTGCACCGGCGAGGAGCCGCTGGTAATCACCGCCACCAAGCTCGATGCTGCGTTCCAGCGTGAAGGCACCACGCGCCGCGGAGCCGAGGGTGGCCGCCCAGGCGGCATCGACGAAGGCCCAGCGCGCGCCGGAATGCTGCAGCACGTAGGCGAGCTCATGGGGATGCAGCTTGCTGTTGACGGGGACCGCGCACACCCCGGCCTGCCAGCACGCGAACATCGCCTCGACATACTCGGCGCAATTGCTCGCAACAAGCGCCGCGCGATCACCCGCGTGGAGCCCGCCGCTGAGCAGTGCGCCGGCGAGCCGGCTAACGCGCGCGGCGAGCACGGCATAGGTGTGGCGCACGGCGGCCCCGACGGCCACCGCAGGAAGAGCCGGAAAGCGGCGCGCGCTGCGCAGAAGCAGCGCGGCGAGATTATGCGTGGGAGAGGAAGGCTGGAGCGAGGACACGGCGCGAACACGTCAACTGAATCACGGCTGCCGGATCGCGCAGCCACATGCAGCGGTCGCGCTGCACCTTGCAGCGAAGAACATATAGGCGTGGCAGTCAGTAGGTCGCGCGACCACCCGAAAGATCGAAAACCGCGCCGGTCGAAAACGAGCAATCCTCGGTGCACAACCAGGCGACCAGTGCGGCGATTTCCTCCTTCTCCCCGAAACGCCCCAGCGGGATCTTCGACAGCATGAAGTCGATGTGCGCCTGGGTGATTTGATCAAATATCGCCGTCCGCACCGCTGCCGGAGTGACGCAGTTGACGCGGATACCGGTCTTCGCGAGCTCCTTGCCCAGCGACTTGGTCAAGCCAATGACCGCCGCCTTGGAGGCACTGTAGGCACTCGCGTTGGGGTTGCCCTCCTTGCCGGCGATCGAGGCGATGTTGACGATGCGGCCGTAATCCCGCTGCAGCATCAGCGGCACGATGGCGCGATTGCAGAAGAACACCCCGTCGACATTGACCGCCATGACCTGGCGCCAGGCGGCGACCGGGTATTCCCAGGTCGTCGCAGTGGCTCCGGCGATGCCGGCGCAGCATACCAGCGCGTCGATGCGACCCAATGCCGCTGCCGTCGCCTGCGCTGCGGCATCGACGCTGGCGGGATCTGCGACGTCGACGATGCGCGTGTCGGTTCCGTGTGCGAGCGCGGCTTGCGCGGTTGCGAGAGCGGCGGCATCGCGGTCCCACAGGCTTACGCGGCCACCGCTGGCGAGGAGCCGCTGTGCGATCGCGAGGCCGATGCCAGCCGCCCCGCCGGTAATTACCGCGGTGCGGCCTTTGAAATCGAGGTGGTTCATTTCCGGGGCGCTCGGTGATCGGCTTCGCGACGGGGCGAGGCGATGCTAGCACCAAATCGACGTCCGCCGCGATGGGACGCGGCGAAAGGTCAGCGTCGTTTTCGATCCACGTCGCGATCGCGACCGATGGCCCGTGCGCGGTAACCGCCGAAGAGCAGAACGAGGCAGGTGAGCAGCAGCAGCGCGCGGCGATCGTCGGCGGGAATCGGCCGCGCGGCCTGCAGCGCGAGGACGTTGGTGTCCGACCCTATCGCGACGCTCGCGGCGACGGGATCGGTTGCGGTCGCCGTATTGGTAATCTGCGGGGCGGTAAGGCTGGGAGCGAAACGCACCGGCAGGGAATAGATGAGCCGGTTGCCGGCGCCGGCGGCGATGGTGGCGCCCGTCGCGGTAAAGCTGGTACCGCCGACGAGGCCGTTGATCGTCCCGCAAGTCGCCGCCCCGGTCGCGATGCAGGTCACAGTCGCGGTAAGCGCCACCCCCGAAGGCAGGTTGTCGGTAACCGTGACACTGTTCGCGTTGGACGGCCCGCTGTTTGTCACGGTGATCGAATACGTTGCGGCAGCGCCCGGCGTATAGGTCGCGCTGCCGTCCGTCTTGACCAGGGCGAGGTTGGCAACTGCCGCAACGGTGTCGGTATCCGTCGCGCTGTTGTTGGCGAGATTTGGATCGGTCACCCCGCCCGGCGCGGTGATCGTCGCCGTGTTGGAGATCGATCCCGTGGCACCGTTGGCGACCGTCGCATTCACCGTGAAGGTGACGCTCCCTCCGGGCGGCAGCGTCGGAACAACGATGCCGGCACCCTGCATCAGCGCCACCGTCGTGTTGGGCGGCGTCGGGCACGCCGCCCCGCCGCTCGCACTGCCACAGCTAACGCCCGTCACGCTCAGATTCGCCACCGCCGGATCGGTGAACACCGCACCGTTGGCCGCCGACGGACCCGCGTTGCTAACCACAATGGTGTAGGTCGTCGTGCCGCCGGGACTCACACTCGTCACCCCGTCGCTCTTGGTGATCGAGAGGTCGGCCTGCGGCGTCAGGGTGTCGGTGTCGGTAGCACTGTTGTTGGCAAGGTTCGGGTCCGTAACGCCTGTTGGCGGGCCCACCGTCGCCGTATTGACGAGATTGCCGAACGCGCTCGGGGCGATGGTGGCGAGAAGCGTGTAGGTCAGTGTCGCTCCCACCGGCATGTTGACCGTGTCGCTGATATTTCCCGACCCCGCGGCAGTACAGCTGCCGGCGCTGGCCACGCAGGTCCACGTCGCGCCGCTGATCGCCGCAGGCAACGCATCGGAAACCGTGGCTCCGACGACATCGCTCGGGCCGGCATTCGTGACCACGATCGTGTAGGTCACCGTCTGCCCCGGCACTGCCGTCGTCACGCCATCGGTCTTGGTGATCGCAAGATCGGCCAGCCCGCTTAGCACATCGCTGTCGCTCGCCGTCGCCGGAGCGCTGGCGGGATCGGTCGCGGTGACCGTGTTGGTCAGCGGGTTGCTCGTCAGACTTGACGCGAAGGCCACGGGCGCCGTGAACGTAAGCGAATTGGCGGCGCCCGCGGCGATCGACGCGCCGGAGGTGCCGAGGCTCGTCTGGCTCGCCATGCCGGTTACTACACCGCAGTTCGCGGTTCCGGCGGCCACGCAGGTAGCGTTCGCAGTGAGCGTCACGCCCGGCGGCAAAGTGTCGGATAGCGTCGTATTCAATGCATCCGACGGCCCGGAGTTCGTGACCACGATCGTATACGTCGCGGTGCCGCCGGGCGTGTATGTCGCGCTGCCGTCGGTCTTGGTGACCGCGAGCGCCGCCTGGGCGGCACGTGTGTCGCTGTCCGACCCGCTACCCGTAGCACCCGAGGGCAGATCCCTTGCGGTCGCGGCGTTGACCAGCGGATCGGCCGCCAAATTGGAGGCGAAGGCGACCGGCAACGTAAACACGAGCGAACTGCTACCGCCAGCACCAACGGTCGCGCCGGTGGCGGTGACATTCGTCTGTCCCGTGCTACCGGTCACGGTACCGCAATTCGCGTTGCCGTTGGCGACGCAGGTGGCATTTGCCGTGAGCGTCACACCAGCGGGCAGCGCATCGGCGACCGAAACGTTGAGCGCGTCAGTCAGACCCGTATCGGTGATGGTGACCGTGTACGTCGCCGTGCCGCCCGGCGTGTACGTAGGACTGCCATCGGTCTTGGTCACCGCCAGTGTGACCTGCGGCGAACGCGCGTCGCTGTCGGTGCCGGAACCGGTCGCACCCGAAAGCAGGTCTGTGGCGGTGGCGGTATTGTCGAGAGGATCGGTCGTCAATGCCGCCGCGAACGCGACCGGCGCGGTGAACACCAGAGAGTTTCCGGGGCCCGCGGCAATTTGTGCACCCGTCGCACCCAAAGTCGTCTGCCCGGCGAGACCGGTCACGGTACCGCAGCTCGCGCTACCGTTGGCGAGGCAGGTCACCGTTCCCGTGAGCGTCACGCCCGGCGGCAGCGCGTCGCTGACCGTGACGTTGGTTGCATCGGACAAGCCTCCGTGCGTGACCGTGATGGTATAGGTCGCGGTGCCGCCGGGTGTGTACGTCGTGCTGCCGTCGGTCTTGACCACCGCCAGGGTCACCTGCGGCGCGAGCGTGTCACTATCGGAGCCGGAAGCCGTTGCGTTCGTCGCAAGATCGGTTGCGGTCGCCGTGTTGACCAATGGATCGGTGGTCAAACCCGACGCAAACGCGACCGGGACGGTGAAGACCAGTGAATTGCCCATGCCCGCGCCGATGGTCGCGCCCGTAGCGCCGAAGCTCGTTCCCCCGATGCTGCCCGTCACTGTCCCGCAGCTGGTGTTGCCGTTGGCTACACAGGTGATGTTGGCCGTGAGCGTTACGCCGCCAGGCAACGCATCGGTGATGGAAACGTCTTCCGCATCGCTTGCGCCGGTATCGGTGACCGTGACGATGTAGGTTGCGGTTCCGCCGGGCGTGTAGGTCGCGCTGCCATCGGTCTTGAGCACGGCGAGCGTGACTTGCGGTGTCAGAGTATCGGTGTCGGTGGCACTGTTGTTGCCCGGATTGGGGTCGGTCACCCCAGGCGGCGCCGTCACCGTTGCCGTATTGACAAGGTTGCCGGTGGCATTCGACGCGATGTTAGCGTGCAGCGTATAGGTGATGGAGCTGCCGGTGGGCAGGTTCACCGTGTCGTTGATGTTGCCGCTGCCGCTGGCGGTGAAACCCGATGCCCCACCGCTGCCGACCGCGGTGAAGGTGTCGCTGGTGACTGCCGGCGGCAGGGTGTCCGTCACCGTTGCGCTGGTGACGTTGCTTGGGCCGTTGTTGCTTACGACGATTGTATACGTCGTCGACGCGCCCGGCACCGCGCTGGTGACCCCGTCGGTCTTGGTGATGGAGAGGTCGGCAACGAGGTTGATGGTGTCGGTGTCGGTGGCGCTGTTGTTGGCAAGGTTCGGATCGGTCACCCCGCCCGGCGCGGTGATCGTCGCCGTGTTGGAGATCGAGCCCGTGGCACCGTTGGCGACCGTCGCATTCACCGTGAAGGTGACGCTCCCTCCTGCCGGCAGCGTCGGAACAACGATGCCGGCACCCTGCATCAGCGCCACGGTCGTGTTGGGCGGCGTCGGACAGGCCGCCCCGCCGCTCGCACTGCCGCAGCTAACGCCCGTCACACTCAGATTCGCCACCGCCGGATCAGTGAACACCGCACCGTTGGCCGCCGACGGACCCGCGTTGCTAACCACAATGGTGTAGGTCGTCGTTCCGCCGGCATTGACGTTCGTCACCCCGTCGCTCTTGGTGATCGAGAGGTCGGCGACCGGGTTGACGGTGTCGGTGTCGGTAGCGCTGTTGTTGGCGAGATTCGGATCGGTCACCCCGCCCGGCGCGGTGATCGTCGCCGTGTTGGAGATCGAGCCCGTGGCACCACTGGCGACCGTCGCATTCACCGTGAAGGTGACGCTCCCTCCGGCCGGCAGCGTCGGAACAACGATGCCGGCACCCTGCATCAGCGCCACTGTCGTGTTGGGCGGCGTCGGACACGCCGCCCCGCCGCTCGCACTGCCGCAGCTAACGCCCGTCACACTCAGATTCGCCACCGCCGGATCAGTGAACACCGCACCGTTGGCCGCCGACGGA
>DASZIB010000100.1:0-1670 GCA_035937415.1 Edaphobacterium sp. (SeqCode)
GCGAGCGCCGCAGGATAGTGCCCGTTCTGGATGACGTAGCGCCGTATCGCGTCCCGGTACGCATGTCCGACCCACAGCAGCTGCTTTTCGCGCTCGCGCTGCGCCGTCGTGGCCGTCACTTGCCCCGCCACCGACAGCACGAAGCCGATCAGCGCGATGAGGACTAGGAGGCCTATGTAGGTGAAGCCGCCCTCTCGCCCGCGGCGCTCACCACAGCGCATACGGCACGCCATTCTGGCCGGCTCCCTCGGCGCCGCTGTGCACGTCCTTGACGCCGGTGTCTTCCGGCTCATCGTCGAGGCTGATCACCCACTTTTCCGCGCTCTTGGCGATCGGGTCCACGGGGATGCTGCGCAAGTAGCGCTTCTCGACCAGCGTCGCGAGCGTTTCCGGGAACTTGCCCGTGTCACCGTAGAACTTGTCGATCGACTCGCGCAAGGCCGCGAGGTCCTGTTTGAGCACCGCCTCCTTCGAACGTTCGAGCGAACGCAGGTAGCGCGGTACCGCGATAGTCAGGAGCGTGCCGATGACCACCATGACGACCATCATTTCGATGAGCGTGAAGCCGCGGCCGCGCCTACCAGTCATGATAGGGAATTCCATTCAGTCCCGTTCGCGAGGAACGCGAGTACACGTCGAAGACATCGTCCCCGGGCTGCGGATCGTCCGGCGCGCTCGCATACGAACGCAGTCCCCAGGTGTCGGCCGCCGCCGCCTGCGGATCCGGCCAGAACGGGTCGCGCGGCACGCGCCGCAGAAAGTAGATTTTCACGCCCTCCTTCGGGCTGCGTGCGTCGTCGACGCCGTCGACCAGCACCTGCAGATCCGGGGGGTAGCCCGATTTGTCCAGCTCCTTCTTGATGCTTCCCGTGTCGCTGGCCTTCTTGTAGTCGTCGATGGCGTTGCGGATCGTGCGCAGCGCATCGCGCAGCTCCGCCTCGCGCTCGCGCTGGTAGAAGAGCTGCGCCGAGGGAATTACAGCGGTTGCGAGCAATGCGATGATCGCGATCGTAACGACGAGCTCGATGATCGTGAAGCCGCGGCCGCTCTTGTAAGTGACCATGGCCGGCTACTGGGTGACCGCGATCTTGAGTGGTGTTGCCGCGGTCGCGGCGATGGCAACCCCATCCTCGCCGAGGAGCACCACCTGCGTATCGATCGACACCGACGGCCTCGGTGCGACCACGCGAAAGCGCATGTTGACGACGCTGCCGCTGCCCGACACCGGAGCGCTGCCGGCGAGTTCGAGCTGCACGCCGCCCGGCCGGAGGTCGACCTTCGGCGCCTCTCCGGCCGGCGCGAGATCACCGGGCTCCGCGCTCACGAGCTGCAATGCCGTGGCGTCGAAGCGCACCTGCGCACGCACACGGCCGAGGTCTTGACCCGTGGCGAGCTTGACCGAGATGTTGATCTCATCTCCCACCTTGGCGTTGTCCGGACCTTCGAGGGTCACTGTCGGCTTGCCGCTGGCCGGCGCACCCGTCGGCGCAGCGCCGGCGGCGCCGACTGCCGCAGAGCTCGCCGCTACGACGGAACCATTGGTGTCGGGCGCCGCGGCCTGTGCGGCCGGGGCGGCGGCCGATGCATCGGCGGGAACCGGCGTAGGCGGTAAGGGCGTCGCCGCCGCGGACTCGATGAGAGTTGGGGTCGCGTGCGGCCCGTTCGCGACG
>DASZIB010000101.1:0-26697 GCA_035937415.1 Edaphobacterium sp. (SeqCode)
CTTCAGGCATCGCCCGCGAGAACATGGCGAAACCTGAGACAACACAAATGTGAATGCAAGGCAGTGCGGAGTTCTATGCTCTATGATAATCAGGATGAAGAGGCACTTCACCAGCGTGCAATCGAAGATCTCGCCGAACAGGTCAAGCAGCCGATAGCTGGTGTTAAAGCCGTTTATGAAGTCGAACTTGCCAGGCTTAAGTCCGACGCGAAGATCACGGAGTACCTTCCGCTGTTCGCCAGTCGACGTGCCCAAGAGACATTGCTTCGCAACCACGCGTAACTTCCGCAAAACCAATCCCTGGGTAGATCGGCGTGTGGGTGGTCTCCAGAAAGCGCAAATTGCGACGTCGGCGACCCGTTGCGATGGCGGCGGTTCCGAAGAGTCGTGCCCGGCGATGCATGGGCCGCGACGCTGCGTTGGTCGCGGAAGATGACTTCAGACTTGACCTTGTCGCATCTCTGCTTTCGGGGCGACACTGGAAACAGTGTCTCCGACAATCCGCCTTCTTTGAAGTAACGCATGGAAAACCGCCGGAGATCGAAATGAATCAGGATCGTTGCGCAGGCATGTGGAAACAGTTTGCAGGAGCCTTGAAGCAAAAGTGGGGCGAGCAAACCCATAACCAGCTCCTAGCCATCGCTGGAACGCGTGATCAACTCGCTGGAAGGGTCCGGGAGCGGTACGGCGTCTCAAAGGAGGACTCCGCGCGGCAGCTCAAGGTTTTTCGCGAACGCAACCGCCGCTGGTACCTCTCGAGTCAGTAGACAGCGAACTGGCCCAGCGTCGAGGATTGCGGGCGAAGCTACCCGGCCGGCACTAAGTTCAGGGGCGAAACCGTGTCCCGTTTATGAACGCGGCAGCGGTTCGCCACGGCCCACGGCCGGCGCGGGCTACTTCGATTGCACGTAGGCCGCAACGGCCTGGATTTCGCCCGGGGTCAGGTCCTTGACGATACCGTGCATCACCGGCGCGCTCCGCACCAGCGTTTGGATGTAATTCACCTGCTTGTCCACATACTTCGCGTGCTGACCGGCAAGGCGTGGAAAACCCGCCTTCCCCTGCGCACTCTCACCGTGGCACGCCTGGCATGCCGGAATACCGCGCTCGGGAAAACCCTTGTCGAACAACTCCTTGCCCTTGGCGACGAGCGCCGGGTCGCTGCTGCGCCCCGGAGCTGGCGGCTGGGTGGCGTAATACGCGGCGATGCCGCCGATGATCGCTTCGTCGAGATTACCGGCGATTCCCCACATGAAATCATGCGCGTCCTTCTCGGCGCGCGTCTGCTTGCGGAACGCGTCGATCTGCGCCTCCAGATATTCCTGGCGTTGTGCCGCAAGGATGGGAAACTCCGGAGAGGTGCTGACTCCGCGCGGCCCGTGACAGGTCGAGCACAGATTGACGGCCTTCTCTTCCGCTGCCTTCTTGACGTCCGCCGCGCTGGTCTGCGCGCCTGCTGCGGTTACCGTCCCCGCCAGCAGCATCACCGCGAGCGCCACGTGGTTGCGATTCATAGCACAGTCTCCAAAATTGTCACGCGTACGCCATGCCGGCCGGGCTGGGTGAGGTGGCCGACTTCATGATCGTTCAGAACGCGACCCATACGTTGAAGAACGCGATGTTGTTGTCCCGCGCATTGCGACCTGCGCCGTCGTAATTCGTCGACGCCCCGTTGAATTTGTTGTACGCGGTGTACTGGAACATGAGGCGGATATTCTGGATCGGCAGGTAGTCGAGCTCGAAGATCCAGCCATTGGAGGCAGGCGTGAACGCGTTGCCATTCGCATCCGTTCCATAGAGCCCGCTATCCGCGCTGCCCGTCGTCGAAAAGTAGGCGATGGTGCCGCCGTACTTGCGGTCGTGGTAGTAGGTCGCCTTGGCGAGGAACTGACGCAATGTGTCGCTGGGATTCGCCGGCGTAGGCCCGGCGCCGATACCGGCACCGGTCGCGGCGGTGACCGGGAAGCTTGCATTGTAGGACTGCTTTTCGTAGATGTAGTTGATCTGCGCCGTGAACGTGTGCGGATCGGTGATGTACTGGTACTGCGCATCCACGCCGACGTCCTTGTAGCGGTCGGTCGGAGTCGAGGTGTCCAGGTTGCTCGGATAGCGATCCTCGATCAGGCCGTAGGTGCCCACCATGATCGAGTTCGGGCCCCAGTCGCGGCTGTAGGCGAAGCGCCAGTACGGGTTGTACCCTTTGAGCGCGGCCACCCCGCCATCGCTGCTCACCGGCAGCCCCTCGCGCAGCGCCGAGAACGCGCCATCGGCGGTGCGGTAGAACGAAACCTCGCCGTAGAGGGTTTTCTGCCAGAAGACGTAGCCGCCTAACCCCGCGACCTGTTGCGCGAGCGCGCCGTTGATCTGCGCCTTTGCCGACGGGAAGCTCGCGAGCGGAGAGACCGTGAACGGAAAGCCGAACGCCGGAGTGCTGTTCCAGACGTCCTGCACGGTCGGATTGTTGTGCAGCGTCGCGCCGAAGATCCAGTCCGGCTCGGTCGCGCCCGGGCTGCTGTACTTGTATACCGCGCGAATGTCGGTATTGTCCATCTGGCTGTGGCCGCCCAGCGAGCCGTCGGTAGTCGTTGCCAGGTTGTTGTAGGTCCATTGGATGAACGTACCGGCGTAGTCAGTGACCTTGGTGCCGAGAAACAGGCTCGCGCAGCAGAACACGAGGTCATTGTTCCGCGCATTGACCGGCGAAGTCTGACCGGTCGCGGGATCGGTCTGGTTGTTGTTCCGCGTATTGGTGACCGACGCCTGCGCCATCAGCGCCAGCGGTATGTAATTCACCCCTTCCGACGAGACGAAACTCTTGCCGATCGTGTAGCCGGTCAGCTTGAAGTAGCGACCGTAGGGCGTCAGCTCGGGAAAGCTGACGTGACAGGCGATGCACTCCTGCCCGGTCTGCCGCGCATAGGACGGTAGCGCCTGCGCGGGGCCGATCAACACCAGCAACAGCAGCAACGAAAACGTGGCGACGAGCAACGCAGATGCGGCTGATCCCGCCAGCGTTCTTGCAACTCGGCAATCCATCGCAGCACTCCTTTTTTTAGCCCTGCCCGGCTCGAGCTGACACGACCTTTACGTGCCCCCGGCGCCAACGGGAATCCACAGACTGATGCCTACAATAGGGCTGTTGCGGCAGTACATCCCTGATCTAGATCAAGCCACGTCCATCCAACGCGGGACGTGGGCGACAAAGCAACAGTGAGCCCAGGCCCGGCCTGGCCCGGTGATAGCGACCGCGCAAGCTGTAAATCGGGCGCTCCCTGGGCCCGCAGCGCTCGCTCCGGGGAAATTCCCCGGCATGCTTTGTGCAACCTCCGGGATGCGAGCACCCTTTACCACGTGGCGCACGGGTTATCGTTTTGCAAAACTTACACGCGATTGCAAGGAGATCGAGATGCCGCTAAAGGAACGGGAACGCGCAGAGTCCTATCTTCAGCCCGGACAGCGAAGGTCCGCTGCGGCAACGCGAGTCGCGACTCCTCCGCCTACGGACGGCGTTGCCAACGACCGTGGCTACCAGGAGGATCAGCCGCGCGACGAGGCGAGCGCGGTGTGTTGTGCGCTGCTGCGCCCGGATCCTCCGCGCCCGCAGCCGACCTCGGGCCCGCGGCAACCCCGTTCCTACGGTGGCAAGGCGCGCTCGGACGGAGGCTGAAGCGATGCCAACAGGTCGAAGCGGGCTGGCATGACGCTTAACCGCGCACGCTCGTCGCTTTTCCCGAACGCGACCTGCGCCGGCTGGATCGCCGTCGCGCTGACGCTCGCCGGGTGTTCCGCGCTTCCGAGCGACGCGACCCTGCCCCTGGGTGCGTACGCGGCCCGACCCGAATCGCTCGCACTGGCGAATCCGGAACAGACCACGCTCGGGCGAAGGCTCGAGCCGCGCGCCCGCGAGCATCCCGGCACGTCCGGCTTCCGCCTGATTCCGAGCGGGATCGGGTGTTTCCACGCCCGCATGGAAATGGCGGCACTTGCGGAAAAGACGCTCGACGTGCAGTACTTCGCCATCCAGAGCGACGACACCGGTCGCCTGTTCATCGAGGGTCTCCTCGATGCCGCGGACCGCGGCGTACGCGTGCGCATCCTTCTCGATGACAGCAACGCGGTCGGGCGCGATGCCGAGATCGGGGCGCTCACCGCGCATCCGAACGTGGAGCTGCGCGTATTCAATCCATTCAGTTACCGCGGTCCACTCGAATTCATGCGCACGGCCGAATTCGCGCTCAACGAGGCCCGGCTTACCTATCGGATGCACAACAAGCTGTTCGTCTCCGACAATGCGCTCGCGCTCATCGGCGGGCGCAATATCGGCGACGCCTATTTTGCGGCCAGCGATGCGATCGAATTTGGCGACTACGACGTACTCGTCGCGGGGCCGATGGTCCGACAGCTCTCCGGCAGCTTCGACGCTTTCTGGAACAGCCCGCTCGCGATTCCGCTGCAAAATCTGGTGGTGTTCAAGCCGACGCCGGAAAGGCTCGACAAATACCGCGAGTCCCTGCGCACCCATCACGCTGCAATGGAAGGCGGCACCTATACCCGACCGGTGAGCGAAGGCGGACCGGTGGCCAACATGTTCTCCGGAAAGCACCCGCTCCTCTGGACTCACGCCGAGGCCATCTACGACAGCCCGGAGAAGAGCAAGGTTGAATCCGGGATGCAGGCGGGGAAGCTGCTGCGCGAGCGCGTCGAGAGCGCCGCTGCAGCGGTGCGCTCGGAGCTGCTGGTGGCTTCACCCTACCTCGTGCCGGGTGACGATGGCATGCGCCTGATCAAGGGATTGCGCGTGCGCAACGTGCGCGTGCGCGTGCTGACCAATTCGCTGCAGTCGACCGATGCCCCGATCACGTTCGCGGCGTACGATCACTATCGGCTGCCGCTCCTCGAAGCCGGCGTCGAGCTCTATGAAGTGCGGCCGCGGTTGGGAGAGCCGAACATGCCCCACGGCGGTGGCTCGTTGCAGTCCTCCAGCGAAACCCCGTTTGCGCTGCATGCCAAGGTCTTCGTGTTCGATCGCCGCCAGGTGTTCGTCGGGTCGATGAATTTCGACGAGCGCTCGCGCCGCCTCAATACGGAGCTCGGCGTTCTCATCGACAGTCCGGAATTGGCGAACGAAATCGCGGAGCGTTTCGACGCGGTGGCGAAGCCGGCCAACAGCTACGCGCTGGGTCTTGGCTCACCTGGGCCCCTGGGCACGCCAGCGGTCACCTGGCGCACCGAGGAAGGCGGCGTTCCGGTTACCTACAACAAGGAGCCGCGGGTCGACCCGTGGACGACCTTGCGGGTGCAGATGCTGTCGCTTTTGCCGATCGAGAATCAGCTCTAGCCAGCCGGATCACCTCTTCGCGGGTGCGAAGGCCTTGGCCGGTGCGGCGGCCTTGGCCGGTGCGGCGGCCTTCGCCGGGGCCGCCATGGGCGGCGCCGCGGCCGGAACCGCCTTGCCCAGCTGCGGCGTGACCACTTTGCCCTTTGCCTTCTGCTCCGCGATGTAGCGCGCGGCGACGCGATCTTCGGCGCGCGCCTGCGCGGCCGCGGCCGCTTGCGCGTCGGCCGCGTCCTTGGCCTTCTTCGCTTCCGCGGCGGCCTTCGCCTTGTCGTCCAGCGGTGGCGGGGGCGGGAGCTTGGCGACGGCCCAGCCGAACATGCCGACGACCAGGCCGGCCGCGATGAGTGCGCGCAACGTCGTCATTCCTATTTCCTCCCTAGGGCCAGCCCCGCTACCGGGTCAGTCGCAGGCACGCCTCGGCCGCGACAATGCGCCTGCGCCGCGCCACTCAAGCCGGCCGCGTGCGTGGTTGCGGTGCCGGGGGCGCCGGCGCGTTAGCCGCCACGATTTTCTGGGGGGCCTTACCTGCGACCACGTCTTCGTACCAGAGCAGGTGATGATGCTTTGCCCAACTCTCGTCGACGTAGCCGTACCGCATGGCCCGATACGCGTCGATCATGCCGATCGTGCCGAGATAGATGTGGACCAGTGCCAACCCGATGGCGACGTATGCCGCGATCATGTGCACGACATTGGCGACCTGCATCGTCGATCGCGTCTGGTCGAAATTGGGGAACACGAGCACGAGCCCGCTGCCGACGAGCGTCGTCGACAGGATGACCAGCAGCACCCAGAACACCAGCTTTTCGCCGGCGTTGAACCGACCCGACGGATATTCGTGGCCCTTGAAATATCCGATGATGTTCGTAAACCACTTGACGTCCCCGACGCCGATGCCATTGTCGCGGATGAAGCGGATGAACAGAAAGGGCACCGCGACGATCAGGATGGGGCCGACGAAGTTGTGCAGAGTCTTCGCCACGATCGCGAGCCACGAGAACAGCGTGTAGCCGATCACCGGCAGCAGCACCGACTTGCCGAGCGAGAGGATGAGGCCCGTGATCGCGAGGGTGACCCAGGTGATCGCCAGCAGCCAGTGCGCGTAGCGATCCATGGGCGCGAAGCGCTCGATCATTCGCCCGCCGTGTTTTTCCTCCGCGGGAATGTCGATCGGACCGCGGATCAGGTAGAACACCGCCAGCGCGAGTATCGACAGTGCGGCGAGCATGCCGCCCCAGAAGACGACCGGCACGCGCAGGTTGCGCCAGGTCTCACCCTGCGGCTGGATCAGGACGTTGGTTTCCCGGCCGCGCACCTGCGTGACTTGCGGCGCGCCCGAGCGCACCTCGCGCCAGAGTGGAGCATTGTTCAGGGGCTGCACCGCCTGTCGCTGCGCTTCGGCGGCCGGCGAAGCATTCTCCGGGGTCGGCACGGGCGTGGGCGCCTGCGCCTGCGCGTACGCGCCGCCGGTCGCGATAAGCCACACTGCGGCCACGAGGAGTGCGGCACCGCGCACGATCGGTGAGTCAGCCATCGCCCGTCCCGCTCACTTGAAGCGTTTGTATTCGTTCTGGGCTTGAGCACGAGTTGCGATCGCGCGCTCCCACGCCGCCTTGTCGCCGTTGAAGGGCGGATTCGCATACGGCGGGGTGTCGGGCTTGCCCTGGTAGGTCCCCTGCTTATAGTTGACGACCTGCGGCCGTTCGCCACAGGCGGCAAGGCCGCACAGGAGCGCCCCGGCCAGCGTCAGTGCCAGGAGCCGCGTCATGATTTGCCTCCCGGTGCCGCGCCTGCCGGTGCCGACGGCGGTCCCGCGGCCGGCGGCGCCGCGCCATAGGCGGTGTCCCAGCCCCACGGCGGGCCGCTGCGCGTGCCGCGCGCCGCGCGCATGGTGACGCGGTCGCGGTAAATTCCGGAGATGACGTCGCCGTCGCCGCCGAGCAATGCCTTGGTCGAGCACATCTCGGCACACGCCGGGAGCTTGCCCTCGGCCAGGCGATTGCGGCCGTACTTGGCGAATTCCTCAGGCGAGTTGTCCTTCTCCGGGCCGCCGGCGCAGAACGTGCACTTGTCCATCTTGCCGCGTACGCCGAACGCGCCGAGCTGTGGAAACTGCGGCGCACCGAAGGGGCAGGCGTAGAAGCAGTAGCCGCAGCCGATGCACAGATCCTTGTCGTGCAGGACAACCCCTTCCTCGGTGCGGTAGAAGCAATCGACCGGGCACACCGCCATGCAAGGCGCGTCGGAGCAGTGCATGCACGCCACCGAAATCGAGCGCTCGCCGGGAACGCCGTCGTTGATCGTGACCACGCGGCGCCGATTGACGCCCCACGGTACGTCGTTCTCCTGCTTGCAGGCGGTGACGCAGCCATTGCACTCGATGCAGCGCTCGGCGTCGCACAGGAATTTCATTCGGGCCATGGTGTCTGCATCCTCCTCGTCAGGCCTTCAGTTTTTCGACCTGGCAGAGCGTCGTCTTGGTTTCCTGCATCATCGTGACCGCGTCGTAGCCGTAAGTGGTCGCCGTGTTGATCGCTTCGGCGCGTACGATCGGGCTCGCGCCCTCCGGGTAGTACTCGAGCATGTCCTTGCCCATCCACCAGCCGGAGAAGTGGAACGGAATGAAGGTCGTGCCCGCGGCGACGCGGTCGGTCACCAGCGCCTTGACCTTGATCTGCGCGCCCGTCGGCGACTTGACCCAGACGTACTCGCCGTCCTTCACGCCGCGGTCGTTGGCATCCTTGCGATTGATCTCGACAAAGTTCTCCTGCTGCAATTCGGCGAGCCACTTGTTCGAGCGCGTCTCCTCGCCACCGCCTTCGTACTCGACCAGCCGCCCGCTCGTCAGCACCAGCGGGAATCTTTCGGCGACCTTGTCGTCCACGTTCTTCTGCTGCACCGACTTGAACAGTGTCGGCAGCCGCCAAAAGGCCTTCTTGTCGTCATGCGTCGGATACTTGGCGACCAGGTCCGGCCGCGGCGAATACAGCGGCTCGCGGTGCTGCGGAATGCCATCGGGGAAGTTCCACACGATCGCGCGCGCCTTGGCGTTGCCGAAGGGATGGCAGCCGTGCTTCAGCGCCACGCGCTGGATGCCCCCGGACAGATCGGTCTTCCAGTTCTTGCCCTCGGCGGCCTTCTTCTCCGCGTCGGTAAGATCGTCCCACCAGCCGAGCTTCTTCAGCAGCACGTGATCGAATTCCGGATACCCGGTCGTCAGCTCGGATCCCTTCGGATACGAGCCGTCTTCCGCCAGCAGGTTCACCCCGTCGCGCTCGACGCCGAAATTGGCGCGGAAGCAGCCGCCGCCGTCCATGACGTGCCGCGACTCGTCGTACAGGTTCGGCGATCCGGGATGCTTGATCTCCGGCGTGCCGTAGCACGGCCAGGGCAAGCCGTAATAATCGCCATCACAGGGGCCGCCCGTGGCGCGCAGCGTCTTCACATCGAAGGTCGCCTGGTTCTTCATGTGCAGTTTCAGCCGCTCCGGCGATTGCCCGGTATAGCCAATCGTCCAGGTGCAGCGATTGATCTCCTTCAGGATCGATTCGGGTGTGGGCTCGTCGAACTTGGCCTCGCCGTCCGGTTTCCAGACCTCGTAGTTCTTGACGAGCTCCTTGTCGAAGCCGAACTTCTTGGCGAACTGGTACATCAGCGCATGGTCAGTCTGCGATTCGAACAGCGGCGTGATCACACGCTCGCGCCACTGCAGCGACCGGTTCGAGGCCGTGACCGAGCCGGAGGTTTCGAACTGCGTGCACGCCGGCAGCAGGTAGACCGCGCGGTTCGGGTTTGGCTTCTTGCCGGCGTCGCTCAGGATCTTGAGCGCCTTCTCGTCCGGTGGCATCGCCGCCATCGCCGCGGTCGCCGACGGATACGGATCGATCACGACCACCAGGTCGAGCGCCTGCATCGCGGCCTGCATCTCCATGCCGCGCGTCTGGCTGTTCGGCGCGTGGCCCCAGTAGACAACCGCGCGCAGGTTGTTGTCCTGATCGATCAACTCGTTTTTCTCGAGCACGCCGTCGATCCAGCGCGACACGGTCATGCCCGGCTTTTCCATCAGCCCTTGCGAGGCGTAGCGACCCTTGATCCAGTCGTAATCGACATTCCAGACCGCGGCGAAGTGCTTCCACGCACCGGCGGCAATGCCGTAGTAACCCGGCAGCGAGTCGGGGTTCGGGCCGACGTCGGTCGCGCCTTGGACGTTGTCGTGGCCGCGGAAGATGTTCGCGCCGCCGCCGGACACGCCGACGTTGCCCAGCGCGAGCTGCAGGATGCAGGACGCGCGCACGATGGCGTTGCCGGTCGTGTGCTGCGTCTGGCCCATGCACCAGACCACCGTCGACGGCCGGTTCTGCGCCATCATCTCGGCGACCTGGTAGACCTGCGCCTCGGGCACGCCGGTGACCTCCTCGACCTTGTCGGGCGTCCACTTCGTCAGGCATTCCTCGCGGACCTTGTCCATGCCGTAGACGCGGTCGTGGATGTACTGCTTGTCCTCCCAGCCGTTCTTGAAGACGTGATAGAGCATCCCGAACAGGAACGCGATGTCGGTCCCGGAGCGCAGCCGAACGTAGACGTCGGCCTTCGCCGCGGTGCGGGTGAACCGCGGATCGACGACGATCATCCGGCAGCCGGTCTCCTTGGCGTGCAGCATGTGCAGCAGCGACACCGGGTGCGCCTCGGCGGCGTTGCTGCCGATGTACATGGCGCACTTGCTGTTCTCCATGTCGTTATACGAGTTCGTCATCGCGCCGTAGCCCCAGGTATTGGCCACGCCAGCGACCGTCGTCGAGTGACAGATGCGCGCCTGGTGATCGCAGTTGTTGGTGCCCCAGAACGATACGAACTTGCGCAGCAGGTACGCCTGCTCGTTGCTGTGCTTGGAGCTGCCGACCCAGAACACTGCGTCCGGCCCGCCCTTCGCCTTGTCATTGCGGATCGCGAGCAGGCGCTCGCTGACTTCGTTGAGGGCGTCGGCCCAGGAGATCTTCTGCCACTTGCCGTTGACAAGCTTCATCGGCGACTTCAACCGGTGCGAGTCCGCGATCACGCCGTGCTCGCGCACCGATGCGCCCTTGGCGCAGTGCGCGCCCAGGTTGATGGGCGAATCGAACACCGGCTCCTGGCGGATCCAGACGCCGTTTTCGACAATGGCGTCGACCGAACAGCCCACCGAGCAGTGCGTGCAGACGGTGCGCTTGACTTCGATGGTGCTGGCCGCGCCGTCCTTGGCCTCGGCCTTGCCGATCACGCCGTAGGGAAGCTCCCTGGCGAACGCTCCGGCCCCGGCGACGAGGCCCGAACGCTTCAAAAACGTCCGCCGATCCATCGTCGTGAGCTTGGCTCCGGCGTGGGGGCGGAAACGTGGACGAGCTGCCTGGGCGCTTGCTTCCGCGCCGCTATCGATTTTGGTGAGCAGCATGATCCGTCCTCCTCCTAAACACTGTGGGTGCAGCGGCTGCGTCCTGCGGCTGGCACGACTCTCAAGTCTTCGCGGTCTGGTAATAGCGCTTGACGTGGTCCGTCTCGCGGTAACCCTCGCCGGCGGGAGCCGCGCTGCCGTCTGCCGCCGCGGCCGGTGCGGTGCCGGGCAGGGAGCGCGCAGCGAGCGCGGCCGCGCCGATGCCCCCGGCGCCCAGCGCCAACAGAAAACCGCGCCGTTTGGCGTCGGCGCTGCGGGATTCCGATTGTGGAGCGTTTTCCGGGGTGCGGCGTGGCTTAGATGGGCTCGAGCGCATGCGTGGCCTCTGCAAAGGAGCTGCGGCGTGACGTTATCGACTCGCCCCGGATTGCCCAGAGCGAACCGTCATTCGATGGCGAACGAGTCACGTTCGATCACCATGAAGAATTCGGTAAATTCTGCTACTCGACGATAGTAGTTGGCAATAGGAGATATTTTTATTGCGTTGCAGCATGCGGCAACCCAGGGTGCAACGTAGGCAGCGAAGAACGCGCGTTGTTGCATGATTGGGTGAGGCTCGACACCGGGGGCTCCGCCAATCAGCACCCGCATCGTCTCGCAGATTGCCGCCAGGTGGTCCTCGTAGACGTTCACGCCGTCCTGGCGTCCGAGGCCGAGCCCCGCCAGCGCAGCGCGGAGCTCGGGGAGGACCCTGCCCCCCGACGGGCTGACGTAGGCCGATGCATACAGGCTGACGGCGCTTTTCCCCACGCCGATGAACAGGTCCTGGTACTCCTCGGCGGCGGCCGCCGCGTCCATCGCCGCGCTCGCCGTCGTCAACGTGCGCCAGGCCGATGCCAGGTCGCGCGCCGCGGCGGCGCCGCCCTCCACCGGCAATTCGTCCGCCGCCGCGAGCCTCGCGAGCAGCGCTGCGTCCGGCGCGGCGCCGTAGAGGCGGGCGAGCAGCGCGTAGAAATCGGCGCGCGCCTGGTCCTCGGCAGCAACCGCGCGCGGCGTGGCCACTGTCGACGCCGGGGCTTCGCTCATGACTCTTCGGCCCGCGCCGGGCCATGTCCGGTCGGCAGTTCCTTCTGCATCATGTCGAGCACCCGGCAGTCGGCGCACATCTTCAGCCGCTCGAGCGCGCCCGGTGCGGCGAACATCGAGTGCCCCGCGAGTTGGCCGAGCATCCTGCCGACCATTTTTTCGGTTCCGAGCGGCTTGCCGCAGCGGATGCAGGCAAAGATCGCCGCCTCGTTGAGCACGCGCGCCTCGCGCGCCTCGGGAGTCAGCAGCAGCCGCGGCTGGAGCGCGATCGCATCTTCCGGACAGGTCGCCACGCAGATGCCGCATTGCACGCACTTCGTCTCGATAAAGCGCAGCTGCGGCAGCTCCGCCTGCGGGTGATCGAGGATCGCGCCCTCCGGACAGGACCCGACGCAGGCGAGGCACATCGTGCACGCGTCGCGGTTGACGTCGATGGTTCCGAACGGCGCGCCGGCGGGCAGCGCGACCACCGAGCGTGGGGTGGGCGCGTGCGCGAGCAGGTGTTCCACCGCGAGCGCGATGGTCGCGCGCTTGTCCGTCGTCCAGTGAAATGTCGCCGGGGCGCGCACCGCGAGCGCCGGCTGCAGCGCCCACACGGCAGCTTCCAGCGCCGCGCTGTCGCGGGCGCGAATGAGCGCAGTGTGTGCGCCCTGGTAGCCCAGCGCCTGCGCGATCGCGTCGGCAAAGCCCATCTGCGTGCCGATCGCTGCCGCGTATTGGGGCGCCTCGGCGCCCGTTGCGAGCACCGCAACCTCGCCGGCACCGTACGCGAGCGCGCCCAGCCACCCATCGATGCCCACCGCAGCGATGTGGTGGACCTCCACCGGGATCATGCGCGCCGGCAGGCCCTTGCCGTGCCGGCCCAAGCGCAGGATCAGCTCGCGGCCGGAGCCGTCGTGAAACAGCAGGCACGGATCGCGGCCGCCTGCCCTGCGGTAGGTTGCGAGCAGCGTTCGGACCCTCGCGCCAAGCTCGGGCACCGACGGATACGCGTAAGTCAATGCGCCCGAAGGGCAGACCGTCGCACAGGCGCCGCAGCCCATGCACAGATGCGGTTCGACGAAGACGTGGTCGCCAGCGGCGCGAATCGCCTCCGTCGAGCAGACCTCGATGCACAGGTCGCAGCCCGGCTGTTGCGCACGCGAATGCGCGCAGATCGAGGACTTGTAGTTGAAGAATTTCGGTTTTTCGAAACCCCCGACTGCGCCGGCGATCTCGACGACAGCCGCAGCCTGCGCCGCCGGATCGGCGCCGGGATGCCAATAACCCTGGGGCGGCTGGTGCATGGCAAAGGCAGGCTCCAGCCGCAGATCGAGCACCAGGTCAAAGTCCTCGGTACGCTCGGCTTCATCGGGCGTGCGCTCGAAGTCGATGGCGCCGATCGCGCCGCAGGCGACGACGCACTGGCGATGGTCGCGACAGCGCTCGAGGTCGATCTGGTAGGCATAATCGATCGCCTGCTCGGGACAGACCCGGATGCAGGCGTTGCAGCGGGTGCAGACCTCGAGGTCGATCGGGTTCTCCTGGGTCCAGGCGGCGGTGAATGCGCCGAGCCAGCCCGTCAGGCGCGTGAGCGCACCCGAATAGACCGGGTACTCGCGTTCGGCCGGCAGCTCGCTTCCCTGGGCGCGGCCGGTGACGAGCACGGACACCGAGAGCTGCTCGTCAAGCGCGTCGGCCCAGCGCAACACAGCAGGCGCGGGACCGACGAGCAGCAACCGGCCCTCGGAGCGAAACGTGATTCGCGGCACCGGCTCCGGGGCCGGCAGCGCGGCGGCTGCCAGCAACGCCGCGATCTTTGGCGTCGCCGCGCGCCCCTCGGCGGACCAGCCCGCCGCTTCGCGGATGTTGACAAAGGAGACCTGCTGCGGCTTGCCCGCGGTGCCGGCGGCAGCGCCGATGCGGCGCGCTTCCTGCGTGCAGGCGACCAGGACCTCGCCTTCGCTCCCTGCCGCAAACGCGGCGAGTTCTCTCTGGCAGAGCTGCGTGTGCACCGGCACGGGGACGGCAAGCTCGAGAGCGCGCGCCAGCGCCTCGCGATCGAGCGGCAGCGTGCCGTTGCAGTCGCACAGATGCAGTTCCTTGTCGCGCAGTGTCATTGCCGGGCGTCGGTTGGGTTCGCCCGGTCCGGCAGGCCTTCGTCCGCGACGGGGCGGTCCGGTTCGCCCGCGCCACGCCCGGCGCCGGCCGCAGCCGGGGGAGCGCGCGGCTCGGGCGGCAACCCCGGTACGACGCCCTCCGGCAACGCTGGCGGCGTCGCGGCAGTCACGGCCGGCGCCGCCTGGGGGCCTGACACGACGCGCGGCATTTCCGGGCCCGCCTCGGGCGCGCGGCCGAAGCCCCGCTGCAGCAGGCCGGCGAGCACGTCGGGCGCGATGGGGTCGGCCTTGGTGTAATCGTCAATATAGGTATCGAGCCCGTCCATGACGTTGAAGCGCGGATCGCGAAAGAGCTGCTTCAACGCGGCGCGCTTGACCTTGTCGTCCACTTCGGGGCGCAGAAACGCGGCGAAGTCGGAGTCGAAGGTCAACGCTTCCACCGGCGGTAGCTCCGGCGGCGGTGGGAGTGGCGCCGGACCGGGAGCGGTCGCCGCCGCTTTCGGCGCTGCGGCCGCCTTGGCCTCAAGTTTGCGCCGCGACCAGCGCCAAAAGCGTTGCGCCGGGCCTGCGCTCATTGATTGGGCCCTGCATCGCTCTCGCGCCGGCGCGCTTCGGCTTCCTCGTAGAGCTCGTTGCGCTTGGCCTTCTTGCGCGGCTCGGGCCGGTAGTGGGCGGCGACGAACGCCTGCAGCGCGGCGAGAATCGCCGCGGGCATCGGCACCGCATCGACCTGCTCGCCCGCATCGAGAAATCGCGCCGCCTCGCTGTAGCTCACCGTGACAATCAGCGGCCGCGCGCGCGGCTCGACCGTGTCGCCGGGCTCGGCCATTCGCCACAGCACGAAGACCTTGGGTTCCCGGGCGGAGACATTGAGATAGTGACCCTCGGCCTCGGTCGGGTGCAGCTCGAGCAGCTGTCCAGTGCAGCGCCAGCGCGTGCCTTCCGGCCCGTCACTTAGCAGCGTGCATTCCGGCGCACTGTCGTCGCCGGCCTCGATCGCGACTGCCTCCCAGCGCTCGCTCGCCCACCGATTGGCAAGCGGAATGCGCTGCATGATGACGGCGACGGGAAACCGCAACGGCGGCATGGATTCTAACTCGGTGACGAAGCGCGCATTGCTGCGGCTCGGCGAGGCGATGATACACCAGTGGACAACTCGCTCTGCTACCATGTTCCATTGCGCCTTTGCCGCCAACATGGTCATGCCTCGAGTCATTCCTCTCACCGACGCGCGCGCCGTTCCGCTGGCCGCGGCTGCGCCGCGCGTCACGCCTTCGGGCCTGCTCGCCGACGCGCGTGGACGCAGCTTGCGCGACCTGCGCATTTCGGTGACCGACCGCTGCAACTTCCGCTGCGTGTATTGCATGCCGAAGGAGGCCTTCGGCCGCGACCACGCGTTCCTGCCGCACGCCGACCTGTTGACCTTCGAGGAGATCACGCGGCTGGCACGGCTGTTCAAGGCCCACGGCATCGAAAAGATCCGCCTCACCGGCGGCGAGCCGCTGCTGCGCAAGCATCTCCCGCGACTCGTCGCCATGCTCGCCGCGATCGGCGGGCTGGACCTGACGCTGACGACCAACGGCTCGTTGCTCGCCCGGAGTGCGCGCGAGCTCAAGGCAGCGGGATTGAATCGGGTCAGCGTCAGCCTGGACGCCCTCGACGACGACATCTTTCGCGCGATGAACGACGTCGACTTCCCGGTGGCGAAGGTGCTGGAGGGGATCGACGCGGCCGCAGCGGCGGGCCTCGCTCCGGTCAAGATCAACATGGTCGTCAAGCGCGGGATGAACGACCATGAAATCCTGCCGATGGCGCGGCACTTCAAGGGCAGCGGCCACATCCTGCGGTTCATCGAGTACATGGACGTGGGCCACACCAACGGCTGGCGTATGGACGACGTTGTGCCCTCCGCGGAGGTGCTGCGCATCGTCGGCGAGGCGTTGCCGCTCGCGCCGGCCGACCCGAATTACACCGGCGAGGTCGCCACGCGCTGGCGCTACGCCGATGGGTCCGGCGAGATCGGCGTGATCTCCTCGGTCACGCAGGCGTTCTGCGCCGATTGCACGCGCGGCCGCCTGTCCACCGAAGGCAAGCTCTACACCTGCCTGTTCGCGACGCAGGGCTTCGATCTGCGCGGGTTGCTGCGCGACGGAAGCAGCGATGAGCGCGTCTCCGACTACATTGCGGCGATCTGGCTGCAGCGCGGCGACCGGTATTCCGAGATCCGGTCGGCGCACACCGTGGCTCTGCCCAAGATCGAGATGAGCTACATCGGCGGCTAGCGCCGATCGCGCCACCGCCTCCGGCATGCACGTCAAAGCGCTGGTCGAGTTCTTAGGCGGCCTGGAGCAGAACAACAACCGCCCCTATTTCGTCTGGCATAAGCCAGCCTACGACGTCTTGCGCGAGGAGTTCGAAGCGCTGCTCACCGATATCATCGGGCGCATCGCCAAGTTCGACCGCGCCCTGGGGGCCGTCGACCCGAAAAAGGCCATGTTCCGCATCTATCGCGACACCCGCTTCTCCAAGGACAAGACGCCCTACAAGACCCGTTTCAGCGCGGCGATTCGCGACCGCGCCAAGAAGGGCCTGGAACCGGGCTATTACTTCCACATCGATCACGCCGGCGTGCTGCTGGCCGGCGGCGGCATCTACAATCCCGACCCGGCGATCCTGCTGCGCATTCGGCGCCATATCGCGCAGCATCCGGCAGCGCTGACGCGCGTGCTGCGTGAGCCGCGCTTCAAGAAGACCTATGGCGGGCTTGCCGAAGAGGATGCGCTGGCGCGGCCGCCGAAGGGCTTTGCCGCGGACACGCCGCACATCGAGGCGATCAAGCTCAAGCACTTCTTCGGCCTGGTCGAAGTCGATATCGCCAAGCGGCCGCCGCGGGATCTGGCTGGCGCGATTGCCGGCTATTCCCGGGATGTCCTGCCGCTTATCAACTGGCTGCGCCGCGCCGTGGCGACCAGGCCGCAATGAACGCCCCCGACGCGCCGTATCGGCCGGTGCTCACCGACGCCGCGCGGCCGGCGACCTTCGCGGTGCGCGCCGTCGACGAGAACGGGGAACCGCGCGAGACCGCGATCGCGGGCGAACATCCGCTGACCATCTACGTCGACAAGCACGAACTGCTGACGCTCATGACGCTGGGAGCGGCGCCGGAAGCGCTCGCAATCGGCTACCTGCGCAACCAGCGCCTGCTCGAGCGTATCGACGATGTCGTCTCGGTGCAGGTCGACTGGGAGGTGAACGCCGTTGCCGTGACTACCCGCCACGGCCTGAAGGACCTCGAAGCGAAGACTGCGAAGCGCACCAAGACCACCGGCTGCGGACAGGGCACCGTGTTCGGCGACCTGATGGCCGAAATCGACGCGGTGCGGCTGCCGCCAGGGGCGACCCTTTCCCGCAGCACGCTCTACACGCTCCTCGAGCGGGTGCGCCTGCACGAGACGATCTACAAGCAGGCGGGCGCCGTGCACGGCTGTGCGCTGGCCACGAACGCGGAGGCGCAGAGCGAGATCCTGTACTTCATCGAGGATGTCGGCCGCCACAATGCGGTCGACGCGATCGCCGGAATGATGTGGCTCGACCGCATCGAGGGCGGCGACAAGATTTTTTATACGACCGGCCGCCTGACCTCGGAGATGGTCATCAAGGCCGCGCAGATGGAGATCCCCTTCCTCGTCTCGCGCTCGGGACTCACGCAGATGGGCTACGAGATCGCGCAGAAAGTCGGCATGACAATGGTCGGCCGCGCAACCGGCAGGCATTTCCTGCTTTTCACCGGCGGCGAGCGCTTCCGGGGGACGGCGTGAACGCCTGTCGGCCGGGCCGAATCGCGGCTGTCCATGACGCCTGACCCCGCCCCCTCGGAAGCGCACGGCCACTGCCATTGCGGCCGGGTGCGCTTCGCGGCGCGCTTTCCATCGCGCTTCTGCTGCCACTGCCACTGCCAGAGCTGCCGCCAGTCGCATTCGGCCGGATTCGTCACCTGGATCGGGTTCAAGTCGGAGCAGGTGGCGATTCTCGCCGGTGCCGAGGAGCTGGCCGCCTACGCTTCCTCGCCCGGCACATCGCGTACGTTCTGTCGCGCCTGCGGCACCAAGCTATTTTTCGAGTCGGCGCGCTGGCCCGGCGAGACCCACATCGCGCTCGCCGCGTTCGCAACCGCAGTCGACCGCGCGCCCGAGGGTCACGCATTCTACGAAGAGCACGTGGCGTGGCTCCCCTCCTGGCCGCAGGAAACGACAGCGAGCCCGCCGCGGCGCGGCATCACCGGGCTCGTGCTCGCCGGCGGCCAGGGCCGCCGCATGGGCAGCGTCGACAAGGGGCTCGTGTTGCTGCAGGGGCGGCCGATGGTCCGCCACGTGCTCGACCGTTTCGCCCCGCAGGTCGACGAAGTGCTCATCAACGCCAACCGCAACATCGCCGAATACGAAGCGCTCGGACACCCGGTCATCCGCGATCGCATCGACGGCTTCGCCGGCCCGCTCGCCGGATTTCACGCCGGGCTCCTGCACGCCAAGCAGCCGCTGCTCGCGACCGTGCCCTGCGATTCGCCGTTCCTGCCACTGGACCTGGTGACACGACTGGCAAAGGCCCGCGAAGCGCAGCACGCCGAACTCGCTGTCGCGCGCACGCTCGACCAGCCGCATCCGGTGTTCGCACTCGTGCGCCGGGATGTGCTGCCGCACCTCGAGCAATTCCTCGCCGGCGGCGGACGCAAGATCGACGCCTGGTACGCTACGCTGAAGACGGTCGAAGTCGCGTTCGACGACGAGGCCGAAGCGTTTCGCAACATCAACACCGCCGACGAGCTCGCCGAGGCGAGCCGTTGAACAGCATGCCGCCCAAGACACTGCGCGAAGCATCCTGCGCCGATGACTACGATCCGAATTCGATGCCGGTGGCGAAGGCGCGCGCGCTCATCGCGAGCTTTCTTTCCCCGGTGACGGCAATCGAGCGCGTGCACGTTCGCAACGCCCTGGGCCGGGTCCTGGCTGCCGACATCGTCTCACCGCTCGCTGTCCCCGGCCACGATAACTCGGCGATGGATGGCTACGCGGTGCGCTTCGCCGACCTCGCGCCGGACCGGCCCACGGTCTTGAAGCGCGTCGGCGAGTCGTTTGCCGGCAAGCCGTGGCGGGGTGCGATCGGTGCGGGCGAATGCGTGCGCATTTTCACCGGCGGAGTCATGCCGACGGGCGCCGACACCGTCGTCATGCAGGAGCGCGCACACGAGGATGGGGCCGGGGTGGCGATCGCGCCGGGCGCAGTCGCCAAGGCCGGCACCAATCGGCGCTTTGCCGGCGAAGACCTCAAGGAGGGCCAGATCGTCTTTCGCACCGGGCAACGCGTCCGGCCCGCCGAGCTCGGCATGATCGCCTCGCTCGGTATCGGCGAGGTCAGCGTGTACCGCATGCTGCGGGTCGCGTTTTTCTCGACCGGCGATGAGCTGAAATCCGTCGGCACGCCGCTTGCCGCCGGCGAAATCTACGACAGCAACCGCTACACCCTGCACGGCATGCTGACCCGGCTTGGCTGCGAGATCATCGACATGGGTGTGGTCGCCGACGTGCCCGCCGAGCTCGAGCGCGCGTTTGCGAGCGCAGCGCAAGCCGCGGACGTGGTCATCACCTCGGGCGGCGTATCGGTCGGCGAAGCCGATTACGTCAAGCAGCTTCTCGACAAGCTGGGCGAAGTGCTGTTCTGGAAGATCGCGATGAAACCGGGCCGGCCGCTCGCGTACGGCAAGATCGGCGGCGCGCATTTCTTCGGCCTGCCCGGGAATCCCGTGTCGGTGATGGTGACTTTCTACGAGTTCGTGCGCGATGCGCTGCTCGTGCTGCAGGGCCAGCGCGAGATCCAGCCGCTGCCTACCTTCAAGGTGCCGCTCGCCGCGCCGATCAGGAAGGCGCCCGGTCGCACTGAGTTCCAGCGCGGCGTTCTCGCGCCCGACGGCGCCGGCGGCTGGACGGTACGCACGACCGGCGACCAGGGCTCCGGCATCCTGTCGTCGATGTCGCAGGCAAACTGCTTCATCGTGCTCCAGAGCGACACCGGCAATGTCGCGGCCGGCGAGATGGTCGAGGTGCAGTTGCTCGAAGGCCTGAGCTGAAAGCGGTGGGCCCGAGCGCGCCGCGGGCGCCCACGCGCGCCGAGGCCTTCCGTTACTGGTGGCGGCTCGGCTGGATCAGCTTCGGCGGGCCCGCCGGGCAGATCGCGCTCCTGCATCGCGAGCTGGTCGAGCAGAAGCGCTGGATCTCCGAGGCGCGCTTCCTGCACGCGCTCAACTACTGCATGGTGCTGCCCGGCCCCGAGGCGCAGCAGCTTGCCACCTACATCGGCTGGCTGCTGCATCGGACGTGGGGTGGCATCGTCGCCGGTGCGCTGTTCGTCCTGCCTTCGCTCGCCGTTCTGATCGCGCTGTCGTGGATCTACATGGCGTATGGCGACGTAGCGGAGGTCGCCGGAGCGCTCTACGGCGTGAAGCCCGCGATCACCGCCATCGTCCTGCACGCGGCGTGGCGGATCGGCTCGCGGGCGCTCAAGTCGCCGCCGCTGTGGATGATTGCCGTCGCCGCGTTCGTCGCCATCTACGGCTTCGCCGTGCCATTCCCGGCGATCGTGCTGGTGGCCGGATTGCTCGGCGTGCTCGGCGGACGCTTCGCGCCGCGCCAGTTCACCGCCGGCGGCACGCACGCGCCGGGCACCGCAGCGCATCCGCCGGCGGTGCTCGACGACGCCACGCCAACGCCGGCGCATGCCCGCTTTCGCGTCTCGCAGCTTGTTACCGTGATTGCGGTCGCGCTGCTGCTGTGGGCCGGTTCGCTCGGCGCGCTCTTTGCCGCCTTCGGCAGCGCCGGCGTACTACCGCAAATGGGCTGGTTCTTCACCAAGGCCGCGCTGGTCACCTTCGGTGGCGCGTACGCGGTTCTGCCCTACGTGGTGCAGGGCGCGGTCGAGACTTTCGGCTGGCTCAGCACGCCGCAGATGATCGACGGACTCGCGCTTGGCGAGACCACGCCCGGGCCGCTGATCATGGTCGTCGCCTTCGTCGGTTTTGTCGCCGGCTGGATGAAGCAGCTGTTTGGCCCGGAACACCTGTTCCTCGCCGGCGCGCTGGCGGCGTGCGTCGCGACCTGGTTCACGTTTCTGCCGTCGTTCCTGTTCATCCTGGGCGGCGGACCCTTGATCGAGTCGACCCACGGTCAGCTTCGCTTCACCGCGCCGCTGACCGGCATCACCGCCGCGATCGTCGGCGTGATCGTCAATCTCGCCGTCTTCTTCGCCGTCCACGTGCTGTGGCCGGGTGGCATGCAGCAGCGCTTCGACACCGTGTCTGCATTGATCGGGATCGCCGCAGCGGTTGCCCTGTTCCGCTTCAAAGTCGGCGTGATCCCCGTCATCCTGGCCTGCGCCGGCACGGGCCTCGTGCTGGCATTGCTGCGCCCCGCCTGACGCGCGTCGACCCGGCGTGGAAACGTGGCGCTCGCGCGTGAGCGCTGCGGCGACGGAGCCCTGCCGCCCGCGCCCCGGCTTAGTTGAACCCGCTGCCGCGCGAGCGCTCGAGGCGGCGGATGCGTTCCTCGAGCTCGTAGATATCGCGCGCCCCAGCCAGGTAGGCTTCCCGTTCGCGCTGCGCCTGCCGCCAGAACCAGGCATCGAGGCGGGTGAAGAATCCGGCCGCGGGCGTTTGCCGCGCCGGGTCTCGCGGCACGGTGTCGCGCCGCAACCGATCGAAAAGCAGGACCTGCGTCACTCTCGCCCAGGCACCGGTGATGCCCGGGTCGTCCAGAAAGCCGGTCGCTTTCATGTCGCGCTCCATGGGACGGGCGCGGCCTGCAAGCCGCTGGCGTCCGCCTTGCCGATGCAAATGCGCATCCGTTGTCGAATCTATGGGCAACGAGGGACGAAGTCCAATCGCAATTGCGGAAGATCGCGATCGGATTTGCCGATCGCAGCGCGAACTAGCGGCGCGACGCCGAGAGCACGCCCGGCACTTCGCGCACCAGCGCCAGCGCACGCTTGAGGTCGACCAGGCCCCGCACCTCGAGGGTGAAGGCCATTCGCGCCTGCAGGTTCTTCGACAAGGTATTGACCGCGGTGACGTTGATCTTGTCGCGTGAAAAAACCTCGGAGATGTCGCGCAGCAATCCCTGCCGATCCATCGCCTCGACGACGACGTCGACCGGGAAGACTTCGTCACGCGGCGCGCCCCAGTCGGCGGTGATGAGCCGCTCGGGCTCGCGCTGCCGCATGCGCGCGACATTGCTGCAGATCTGGCGATGAATCGAAATGCCCTTGCCGCGCGTGACGAAACCCACGATCGGATCGGGCGGTGCCGGCTTGCAACAGCGCGCGAGCCCGGTCATGAGCCGATCGACGCCAACGATGAGAATACCGCTGCCCGCGCCGGCAGCCTTGCTCTCGCGCGCGACGACGGGCTCCGCGGCGGGGTTCGGCACCGCCTCGGGCTTGCCGACGGCGCGGATCGCCGCCTGCAACGCGCGCTGATTGATCTCGGCGCGCGCAACAGCGGCGAAGAATTCGTCGATCCGGGCGTAGCCCGCCTCCGCGGCCACCGCCTCGAGCTTGAGCGCGGTCATGCCGGCGCGCGCGAGTTCGCGCTCGACGCTGGCGCGGCCGTGCGCGATCGTCTCCTCGACCTGCTGCGCCTTGAACCACTGCCGCACCTTGGTCCGGGCGCGGTGGCTGTGCACGTAGCCGAGCTCCGGATTGAGCCAGTCGCGCGACGGCCCGCCCTGCTTCGCCGCCACGATCTCGACGCGCTGCCCGCTCGAGAGCACGTGGTTGAGCGGCACCAGCGCCCCCTCGACGCGCGCGCCGCGACAGCGGTGACCCAGACTCGTGTGCACCGCATAGGCAAAATCGACCGGGGTGGCGCCGCGCGGCAGATCGACCACCTTGCCCTGCGGCGTGAGCACGTAGATCGTTTCGGTGAACAGGCTCGACTTGAACTGCTGCAGCCACTCACCGGCATCGGCGACAGCGTCCTTCCAGTCGAGCACCTGCCGCAACCAAGCGATCTTCTCCTCGTAGCCCGGGTCGCGGCGCCCCGCGTGCGCACCCTCCTTGTAGCGCCAATGCGCCGCCACGCCGTATTCCGACTGCCGGTGCATGGCGAAGGTGCGGATCTGCACTTCGAGCGGTTTCCCCTCCGGCCCCATGACGGCGGTGTGCAGCGATTGGTAGTCGTTCGGCTTGGGCTTGGCGATGTAGTCGTCGAACTCGCGCGGCACCGGCGACCACAGGTTGTGCACCACGCCTAGCGCGGTGTAGCAGTCCTTGACCTCATCGACGAGAATGCGCACGGCGCGGATGTCGTAGAGTGACTCGATGCCCGCCTGCTTGCGGCGCATCTTGTTCCAGATGCTGTAGATGTGCTTGGCGCGGCCGCTGACCTCGGCCTTGATGCCGGCCGCGGCGAGCTCGCCGCGCAGCGTCGCCTGCACGCTGTCGATGTAGTGGTGGCGGTCGAGGCGACGCTCGTCGAGCAGGCGCGTGATGCGCTGGTAGGCCTCCGGCTCGAGCGCGCGCAAGGAAAGATCCTCGAGCTCCCACTTGAGCTGCCAGACGCCGAGGCGGTTCGCGAGCGGCGCGAACAGGTCGAGCGTCTCGCGCGCCGTGCGTGTGCGCACCTCGCCCGCTGCGTCTTCGCTGCCGACCAGGAAGCGCAGGGCCTGAGTGCGTTCGGCAAGCTTGATCAGGACCACGCGGATGTCCTCCACCATGGCCAGCAGCATCTTGCGCAGGTTTTCCGCCTGTTGCGCGCGCTCATCCTTGGCGCTGATGTCGGCCGCGGCGCGGATTGCATCCATGCGCGCGGCGCCGACGACGATCTGGGCGACCTCGGGACCGAACACCTCCGCGAATGCGGCAGCGTCGAAGGCGGGCAGCGCCGGAATGCCGAGCAGGACCGCGGCGCGGACCGACTCGCCGTCGAGCTTGAGTCCCGCGACGATCGCCGCGGTGCCGAGCGCGCGCTCGAGCCACGGCTCGCCGTCGGCCGTGCGCAGGCCGGCGTAGCGCGCGCGTGCCGTGGCGAGCGCACCGGCGATGCTCGCCTGTTCATCCGCCGAGTAGGCGGCGCCGATCTGTTGCAGCCAGGCGCTGAACGTCGCGGCGTCCGCGGTCGCAAGCGAGCCCGCGGTATCCGCGTGGGTGAGCGCAGCCATGCGTCTCAGGCCGCCGCTTTGGCAACCGCGGCGGCGATATCGCGGGCGCAGCGGTCGGCAGCGTCGGCTTCGCGCGCCTCGACCATCACGCGCAGCACCGGCTCGGTTCCGGACGGCCGCAACAGCACGCGGCCGCTGCCATCGAGCGCCGCGACCGCCGCACGCTCGGCGCGACAGACCGCGTCGCTCGCGCGCCAATCGAACCCGCGGCGGACCGGGACGTTGATTAGACACTGCGGAAACAGCTGCGCGTCCGCCGTCGCCGCGGCCAGGCCGATCTCCTGCTCGCGCAGCGCGCGCAGCACTGCCAGCGCGGCGACAATCGCGTCGCCCGTGGTGTGCTTGTCGAGGCAGATGATGTGGCCGGAATTCTCCCCGCCCAGCAGCCACCCTTTGTGCTGCATTTTTTCGAGCACGTAGCGGTCCCCCACGGGCGTGCGCTCCAGCGGAATCCCGCGCCGCGCCAGTGCCTGCTCGAAGCCGAGGTTGCTCATCTGGGTGCCGACCACGCCGCCTGCCATCGCACCGCGGCGCCAGTAGTCGAGAGCGATCACGTACAGGAGCTGGTCGCCGTCATACGCGCGGCCCGCGGCATCGACCATGAGCAACCGATCGCCATCGCCGTCGAGCGCGAGCCCCAGGTCGGCGCCGTGTTCGACAACGGCCGCCTGCAGGTGCTGCGGATGCAGCGTGCCGACGCCAGCGTTGATGTTGACGCCGTCGGGTTCGCTGCCGATTGCAATCACCTCCGCGCCCAGCTCGTGGAATACCGGCGGCGCGACGTGATAGGCCGCGCCGTGCGCACAGTCGACGACGAGCTTCAGGCCCTTGAGATCAAGCTCGTTGGGAAAGGTGCCTTTGCAGAACTCGATGTAGCGACCCGGCGCGTCGCTGACGCGTCGCGCCTTGCCCAGCTGCGCCGAAGGCACGCAGACGAGCGGCGCGTCGATGCCGCGTTCGATCGCCCGCTCGACTGCGTCGGGGAGCTTGCTGCCTGCCGCGGAAAAAAACTTGATGCCGTTGTCCTCGAACGCATTGTGCGAGGCACTGATGACGATGCCGGCCGACAAGCGCAGCGCCCGGGTGAGATAGGCCACGGCCGGCGTGGGCAGCGGGCCCGAAAGGTAGACATCGACACCGGCCGCCGAGAGTCCCGACTCCAGGGCCGCTTCGAGCAGGTATCCGGAGATACGCGTGTCCTTGCCGATCAGAACCGCGGGCGTCTCGCCGGGGTGGCTCGCGGATTCCGCGGCCAGCACGCGGCCGGCGGCGTAGCCGAGCTTGAGCACGAGTTCCGGCGTGATGGGAGGCTCGCCGACCCGGCCGCGCACGCCGTCGGTACCGAAGTAGCGTCGCTCGGTCATGCGTGGGGCATCATGGCCTGTGTTCATTCACCGCATTCCATACCTTGAGCGCGTCAACCGTCGCGCGCACGTCGTGCGCGCGGACGATGTTCGCGCCGCGCGCCACGGCCGAAAGCGCCGCGGCAATGCTGGCTGGCAGGCGCTCACCGGGATCGCGGCCGGTCAGCGCACCGAGCGTCGATTTGCGCGACAAGCCGACCAGCACCGGATAGCCCAGGCTCGCGAACTCGGGCAGCCGGCGCAGCAGGTCGAGATTATGTGCCACCGTCTTGCCGAAGCCAAAGCCCGGGTCGACGACGATGCGCTCGGGTGCGACGCCGGCGGACGCGCACAGGGCGGCGCGCGCGGCGAGAAAGGCCCTGACCTCGCCCACCACGTCGGTGTACGAAACATCTTGTTGCATCGTCTCCGGCTCCCCGCGCATGTGCATCAGGCAGATCGCGACCGGTGCCGGCGCGCCGGCGATCGCCTCGAGCGCGCCGGCGCCGCGCAGCGCGGAAACGTCGTTGATCATGCTCGCCCCGGCAGCTATCGCGGCGCGCATCACCCCCGTCTTGCGCGTGTCGGCGCAGACCGGAGCGCCAAGGGCGGCGACCGCCTCGACCAGCGGCAGGATGCGTTCGAGCTCTTCGCGCTCCTCTACCGCCGCCGCGCCAGGCCGCGTCGATTCACCGCCAATGTCGACAATGTCGGCGCCTTCGGCAAGCATCTGCCGCGCGCGCTCGAGCGCGGCTCCGGGATCAAGGTAGCGGCCTCCGTCGGAAAAGGAGTCGGGCGTGACGTTGAGCACGCCCATGACCAGCGGCCGGTCGAGAGACAGGTGGTAGCGGCCGCAGACGAGAAAGGGGCTCAGGTTCGATTCCCGGTGGGAAAACAAGCCGCCTGGCTTTGCACCCCCGCCTGGCTTCGCACCCCGCCCGCCGCATGCCTCCCCGAACCACGGGGAGTTAGCCCCTCAAGCAGGTTTGGCGGCGGGCGCGGCGTCAGGGCCGGCGTCGGGGCCGAAGGTGGGATTCGCCGGCGTGGAGGACGGCTTGGGCGGCCGCGGCGGCCGCCCCTGCATGACGTCCTCGACCTGGTCGGTGTCGAGCGTTTCCCACTCCAGCAGCGCCTTCGCCATCGCCTCGACCTTGTCGCGATTCGCCTCGATGAGCTGCCGTGCCAGGCCGTACTGCTCGTCGATGATGCGCTTGATCTCCTGATCGACCTTCTGCATGGTCGCCTCGGACACGTTCTTCTG
>DASZIB010000102.1:0-1692 GCA_035937415.1 Edaphobacterium sp. (SeqCode)
TCACCAAGCGCACGCAGGACTGCAATTATCTTCAGGCCATGGAGGGCGGCATCGATTCCGCCCACGTCTCGTTCCTGCATCGCCACGAGCTGCGCAGCGATTCGCTCCATGTCGGCCAGGGAGCCGAATTGACGCGGGAAACCGACGCGCGCTTCGAGGTGGTCGAAACGAGTGGCGGGATGGTCGTCGGCGTGCGGCGGCCGGCGCCGAGCGGGCAGCTCTATTGGCGCATTACCCAGTGGATCATGCCGTTCCACACAATGATCCCGCCCTACGGCGACAACGCGCTCAACGGGCATGCCTGGGTGCCGATAGATGACGAGAGCTGCATGGCCTGGTGCTTCACCCACCACCCCACGCGCGCGCTCACCGCCCATGAGCTCGAGGTCATGCGCAATGGCGGCGGCATCCATGTGCAATTGATCCCGGGGAGCTTCCGGCCGGTGGTCAACAAGGACAACGATTACATGATCGATCGCGCCGCCCAGCGCGGCAGCAAAACCTATTCCGGCGTCGCGGGAATCGCGATGCAGGATGCGGCGATTCAGGAGAGCATGGGCCCGATCCAGGATCGCAGCAAGGAGAACCTGGTTTCTACCGATAACGGCGTGATCATGGCGCGCATTCGTCTGCGCAAGGCGGTGCTGGCGGCCGAGCAGGGGCGCGAGCCCGACGGGCTCGACCCTGCAACCCACGCGGTGCGCTCGGCCTCGATCGTCCTGCCGGAAGACGCGAGCTTCATCGAAGCCGCCGCCGACGCGCTCAAGGCGCGCGAGGGCGTCGCCCACACCTCGGTGTGACGACTAATTTGAGATGAGGTCTGTGGGTTTAAGCTCCATCCGCCCGTTGATTTCATGGAACCGATCTACGGCCGACCGTGAATACCGCTGTCACCCTCCGGCACGAAGGCGCCTGGCGGCCTGTGTCGGGGATCGACATAGGCATGGTAGAGTGCATCGCACATCGCCCAAAGCACTGAGCATTTGAATTCGAGCGCCCCCAGCACTTGCTCTTGCTGGTCCGGGGTGCACGCCTGACGCTTTACATAGTCGAGCGCGAAGTCGGCGTCGCGGGCAGCTTGCGGCGGGCGCTTGTCGAAATAAGCAAGCGTCTCGCGTGTGACGAAGGGATAGCTTGCCAGCATCCCGTCCACACGCTCGCTGATGATTTGTGGCGAGAACAGCTCGGTAAGCGATGAGGCAATTGCTTCCAGCAAGCTCTTTTCGCGCACGAAGCGGACATAAGCGTCAACTGCAAAGCGCGTTGCCGGAAGAATTCCGTAGAGCGAGGTGACGTAGTCTCGTTCGAGCCCGAGGCCGTCGGTCAAATGCAGCCAGCGCGAGATGCCGCCGTCGCCTTCGCTCTGGCCGTCGTGGTCGACCAGGCGCGAGCGCCACTCGCGCCGCACCGCGGCGTCCTCGCAGCGCGCGATCAGGCTTGCGTCCTTGATCGGGATCATCGACTGGTAGTAGTAGCGGTTGAGTGCCCAGGCCTGCACCTGGCCCTTGCTGCATTGACCGCCGTGCAGCAGCTTGTGGAACGGGTGCAGCCGGTGATAGCGCCGCGCCCCGATGTCGCGTAACGCGGCTTCCAGCTCCGCCGGCGTGAGGAGCTTCACAGCAAAATTTCCATCCCGTCCTCGGCCACCTCCCAGCCAGCCGCTGCGACGCGAGCACGCTCAGGCGAGCCATC
>DASZIB010000103.1:0-1916 GCA_035937415.1 Edaphobacterium sp. (SeqCode)
CGGTGGAGGCGGCGAGAATCGCGAGCAGGACGACGGTGACCCGCTCCATGCCTTGCGCGGAGAGCACCGCGCCTTCGGCGACGAGAAACGTGAGGCCGAGGCCGCCGACGACGACGGTGCCCAGCAGGCCCGGGTTGAGGATGGAGCCGAAGCGAAATCGGCCGGCGTGAACGAGATCGGTCGACATGTCTTGCACTCGCGTTCGGCGCCGCAGACGGGAATCTCCCGACTGGCAATCGCCTTCGGGGTTGGGGATGACCGCCGCCAGGAAGGCCGCGGCGGAGCGATGGACGATGCTTCAGGTGGCGGCCACCTGCACGGCGTGGATGATGTTGTCCTTGGTCATTTTCTTTCCCAACTTCGATCCGATAAGGCGCGCGGCCGCGGCGGAGGGAGCTCGGGAGCGTCCGCCCGCCGAGTCCCTTCGCACCGAGCGCGGCGGGGACATGCTCGGAATGCAGGCGAAATGCTTTCCCGGGCGCTTGATTTGTGCTTGAGACCGGATTGATTTCCGCTTGAGACGACGTCGCAGGGGCGAGCAACCGACGTGCAGTTTCTCTTTGCCGATCAAAGCCTTGATACCGACCGGCGCGAGCTCAT
This sequence comes from Edaphobacterium sp. (SeqCode), assembly GCA_035937415.1. GTDB lineage: Bacteria > Pseudomonadota > Gammaproteobacteria > Burkholderiales > Casimicrobiaceae > PALSA-1003. The sequence continues at coordinate 601 of DASZIB010000103.1, forward strand.
CCGCGCCGCCGCGCCGGTTGCGGTCGAGCCGCAGGTGTTCGATCTGCTCGTCCACCTCGTGCGCAATCGCGACCGGGTGGTGAGCAAGGACGATCTCATCGCCTCGGTGTGGGGCGGCCGGATCGTGTCGGAGTCGACGCTGGCGAGCCGCATCAACGCCGCGCGCAAGGCGGTCGGCGACAGCGGCGCGCAGCAACGGCTGATCCGCACCATCTCGCGCAAGGGCTTCCGCTTCGTCGCCGACGTGCGCGAGCATTCAGGCGAGGAACCGGCCGCCGCCGATCCGCCGAAGAACGGCTACGCGGAGTCCTCGCGCTCGGCCCTGCCCTTGCCCGACCGCCCCGCGATCGCGGTGCTGCCCTTCATCAACATGAGCGACGACCCGGAGCAGGAGTATTTCTCCGACGGCATCAGCGAGGACATCATCGCCGCGCTGTCGAAGCTGCGCTGGTTCTTCGTCATCGCGCGCAACTCCTCGTTCACCTACAAGGGCAAATCGGTCCACATGAAGCAGGTCGCCGACGAGCTCGGCGTCGGCTACGTGGTCGAGGGCAGCGTGCGCAAGAGCGGCGAGCGCGTGCGCATCACCGCGCAGCTCAACGACGTGGCGACCGGCAACCAACTATGGGCGGAACGCTACGACCGGGCGCTGGCGGACGTGTTCGCGGTGCAGGACGAGATCACCGACGCGATCGTCGCCGCGATCGAGCCGCAGCTCTACGCAGCGGAAAATTTTCACGCCCAGCGCAAGCCGCCGGAGAGCCTCGACGCCTGGGGCCTGGTGATGCGGGCGCTGTCGCATTTCTGGCGGATGACCCCCGGCGACAATGCGACGGCGCAGGCGTTGCTGGAGCAGGCGGTTGCCCTCGACCAGGACTACGCCCTGGCGCAAGCCGTCCTTGCGGTCAGCCACAGTTTCGGGACGCACATGGGCTGGGGACACCGAGCCGTCTCCGTGCCGGCTGCCGAGCGGGCGGCGCTGGCGGCGATCCGCGCCGACAGCGACGATCCCTGGACGCATCTCGCCATGGCGGGCGTCCACCGCTACTTCGGACGCTTGGAAGACGCGTTGGCCGAGTTCGAAACAGCGCTGTCGCTCAATCCCAACTTCTCGCTGGCGCAGGGTTCCTACGGCCTGGTGCTCACTTATGTCGGACGCTGGCAGGATGGCGCCAACGCCGCCCGGCGGGCGCTGCGCCTGAGCCCGCGCGATCCGTTCGCCGCGATCTAACAGCGTTGCCGCCTATGCGGAGTTCGTCGGCGGCAATTACGAGGAGGCGGTGCGGCTGGCGCGCGAGGCAACCCGGCAACGCCCC
>DASZIB010000104.1:0-152538 GCA_035937415.1 Edaphobacterium sp. (SeqCode)
GGAGGCGCGCCGCCCGCACCGGGAGTGACCTCGTGCGACGCCGCGGCGGCGGCGGCGGCGGCGGCGCGCGCCGCGCGGCGGGATTGCGCCGCGGCCGTCACCGCCTGTGTGGGCGGCAACGGAGGCGGGGCGGCCACCGTCGGCTGCGCGCCGGCGACGGGCGGGACGCCGGGCACAGCGGGCGGGGCGGCAGTGGTCTTCTTCGGACCCGGTCCGACCTTGAGCAGCAGCTCTTCGCTGTCATTGCCGGCAGCAAATTTCACCCGGTCGGGGGCAACGAGCACGACTTTCATGCCGTTGATTTCGTCGCCCTGATGCACGGTGCGCGCCTTGCCACCGCTTACTTCCTTGAGGAACGCGATGTTGCGCTCGCCGGTCACGGCAGTACCCACGAGCTGAAACTGGCCGCGCTGAATCCGCCGCGAGCCAGCCTCGTCCAAGGCAAGAACCGGCGCCGGCCGTCGCGTCGCGTTGAAAAGGGTCCGATTCACCGTTTCACTGTGCGCGGCGAGGCCGCCATCGACGCGGTATTCCGGCAGGACTGCGGCCTCTGCCGGCTTCGGGGCGACCGGCGACGGCGGCGGCGGCACCGGAATGAGTTGCCTTCCCCAATCGATCTCCCAGCCGATGAGCACGCCGAGCGCGATGGCCGGAACGAGCCACCACGCCCAGGCCTGCGCGCGGTGTGCCGCCAGCCAAGCCGGAAACGGCGTCATTTTTTCTCGCCCTCCGCAAAGGCAAAGCCGGCGACGTCGAGCAGCACGCTCAATTCGGGCTCGGTGCCGGGAGCCGGCTTGAAGCCGCGGAACGCATTGAGCGGGCGGATGGTGACGTTCTCGACCAGCGCGTACGGCATCTGCGTTTCCAGGGCGTAGAGGATCTTTTGCAGGTTCGGCGTCGTCGCGAACAGCTGCACGTTGATGCCGATCTGCCGAAAGTGCCCCTCGTCGCGCGGCTGCGCGGTCTGGATGGTGGTGATGCGGCCGCCGTTGTTTTCGATCGCTGCGCGCACCAGGTCCTGCAATTCCGCCGATGCCAGGTTGGGCGCGGTATTGGTGAGGTAGAAGCGCCGGCCGTTGGCCGCGCCCAGCGCGTCGAGCGTCTTGCGGTACTCCGGCGCTTGTGCCGCCACCCGCGTATACGTTGCGAGGCGATCCTGCAGCGATTCGATCGCCAAATCGTAGTGCCGATGCGGCAGCAAGGTCAGGGCGAGCAGCAGGGCGAGCCCCAGCAGCACGGCGAGAACGAGCAGCGCGACGGCCAGCGCGCGGCTTTGCTTCGGCTGCAGGTGCAAGGCGAGCGTTGCCATCAGGATTGCGGTTCCGACGGCGGGGCGGGTTCGCTATCCACAGGCGGCCCAGGCTCCGGCGGCGCGAACGCGGGCGGCGGGGGCGCTGCGGCTTGCTGGGCACGGGCGCGCGTGACGCCCGCTGCTGCCGCCTTTTCCGTCGCGTCAGGCGGCGGCTGGGTTGCCTGCGGCCGCGCAGTGGCAGGCGCTGCGGCTGCCGCGGCCGGAGGTGCGGCAGCCCGCGGCGGCACGGCCGGAAGCGGCGTCGCATTGGCGGTCAAGGACGCTGCCGCCGGTGGCGGCAGCGCGCGCACCCGCGCCCCGAGATCGAACACCTCGCCCGGGCCCCCCTGCACCTTGGTCGTTGGCGAACGCTGCGCGGCCTGCTCGACCAGCTTGGTGTCTTCGAGCATGCTGATGAGCTTGCCGGCATTGGCGGACTCGCCGCGCAGGTAGACCTCGCGCAGGATGTCCTTGCCGTGGCCGCTGGTCTTGACGTCAAGCTGCGTCAGCCAGGTGTCATCGGGCAGCGCACGTGTAACCTCGTCGAGCACTTGCACCATGCTCGGGTAGGCGTACTTCTTGGCCAGGACGTAGTTGTATTCGTTGCGCGTGGCTTCGAGCTGTTGCCGCAGCACATCAGCGGCCTGCGCGCGCTGGGCGGCGGCGGCGGTCTGCGCGCCGAGCGCGATCGCGTACTCGCGCTTCTGCAACAGCGGCACCAGAATGGCCGCAAGCCCTAACACGACCACCAGTGCCAGCGGCGCCCAGACCTGCCAGCGCCGCCACTGCAGCGGCAGCCGGCGAGGGACACCGGGCAGAAGGTTGAGCTGCGTCGTCGCGGCTGTCGGCGGTCCGGGCACGACCGCCACCGGCACGGCACCCCACGCCTGGACCTGCTTCACGGCGCCGTCGACGATGGTCTTGAGCGCTGCGGCCCAGTCGACGCGCAGCAGCTTCCGGGCAGGATCCCGGCCCACGATCACCGCATCGAAATAAACCTGTTCGGGTCGGAAGGGCGTGTAGCGGTCCAGATCGAAGGCCAGCGTCTGGTTCAAGTCTTCCTCGACGGCAGAGGGCAACGTCAGTTCCTTGCGCAGGATTTGCTTCGGATCGAGCGCGACGATGACCTTCGGTGCGGCGATTCCGCCGGAGGCGCTGGCGGCGAGTCTCGACACGGCAGCGCGGCCTGCGGCAACGACCGCTGCCGCGTCGCCTTTCAGCGCAACCGTTTCCGCGACGACGAGTCGCGCCGTCCCGTTGCTGAATTCGGGGCGCCAGATCACCGCCTCGCCATCCGTCAGCGCGATGACCGGCCGCGCGAAGCGGCGGTGAATCGCGCCGCGCCAACGCGCCGGCAGCAGCGGCGCGAGCTCGCGTATCCACCAGCGCCAGAAGCGCGGCAGACCGGCGCGGCTCACGGCATCACGAATGCGCTGTTGCCAGCGTGCGGTTGCGGGTTTCATTGCCCTTCTCGGCAGCTTGGGGCGGTGCCGCCCGTGGGTCCTTCGACAGGCATGGCACGCGCGGGTTTTACGTGATCGTGCATTTCATCGCAAGTTTTTTGTCCCCGTACTTGCGGCACACGGGCCAAAGAGTCGCCGTTTGGCGACAGTTTGCGTACCTTCATTGCCCGGCCGGCGCAGCGACGAGCTGCCGCTCGCCTTCCTGCCACACCAGCAACGTCACCGGATGCAGCGTGTCGCCTCCCGGGCGCACCACCGCTTCGCGGACGAACGTCGTGCCGTCGGTCAGCGTCGCCTCGGTATGTATGCGCCACAGATTGACGGCCCCGGCGCCCAAGCCTGCCAGCGGAAACACGGGCGCCGGCAACCTTGCCGCGAGCGCGTTCTGGCGCTGCGTGAGATAGGTGTCGACGATCTCCGCCGTCGCGTTGGGCAAAGCCAACAATGCGGTGCGCGACGCGTAGGCGGGATTGATTCCGGGCAATTTGCTGAATACGGTCAGATTGTCGACAAGCGCGGCGTACAACGCGGGGGTCATACCGAGCACGCGCTGCAGCTCGGCTACGCTTTCGAACGGGGCGTTGGGCGGCTTGTACGACAATCCCGCCGCCTGGTATTCCGGCGCCTTCGCACCGTTGGGCCGCTTGAGATCGCCGGGACTCTTCCAGTCGTCGATCACGTCGACCATGCGCGCCGCCGAATCGGCGTCGAGTCCCCCCGCGACCTGCAACAGGTTCTTGAGCAGCGCGTCCGGCGCGGTATTGAGGTCGATTCTACCAGATTCGTCTATGGCGTTTACCGCGATGCGGGTGCTGTCTTCGTTCCACACGTGCACCATGCCGTCAGCCTGCCAGGGTTCGTTCTGCGTGCGTGGACGCATCAGCTCGAAGGCGACGCGCATGATCGCGCCGTCTGCGAGCGCGCGCGCCTGCGCCAGCGACGCCGCGTTGCGCGCGGCGAGTGCCTCGGTGCGCATGCTGTACGCGAAGCCACCCGCGATCACCGTGAGCAACACGGTAAGCCACAGCACGAGCACCAGTGCGATACCCTCCTGCCCGCGGCGCGGTCGCGCGGTGCAGAGCGGCGCGCGCCGGCGCAGCGTCGCGACGCCGTCTTTCGCCATCATCCCTGGCACGCCGAGCATTGGCGGTGCGCTCCTTTAAACGCAGCGCCGCGCCGCCGGATTCCAGCTGGGACAGCCGGTTTCGGGTGAAAGGCGCGGCTCGACGATCAACGTGGGCCAGGCTAGCCCCCGCAGCGGAGTGACGTCGACGCGGATGAGATCGGGCAAGCGTTGCGGATCGTCCCAGCGTTCGCGCCACGTCGGAGTGACCGAATCGGAAGCGCCCGGATCGCGACCAAAATATCCGAAGCGGACGGCGGCGATGCCATCGGCGAGCACGGAGTAGTCCGCGCCGTCGAATGGGGGCAGCTGCTGCGCCGCGTAGTCGGGAATGACGCGGGTGAGGGTCAGCCGGGAACTGTCGCCGTTGGGCACGACGGCGACCCGGAAGTAGTACATCCCACCGCCGGCCCGCCCCGGCATTGCCGCGGCGTAGGCAAGCGAATCGCGGGTGCCGAGGAAATACAGCGGTTGCTCGACAACCTTGTGAAAGCGCAGCGGATGTTGCCCCGCGAGCGTGCGCCGCAGAAACGCCTCGGTCAGGCGCATCTCGTCGGTTTGCTGGACCTTTGCCTCGCCCCGATTCCAGCTGTTTCCCGCAAGCGACAGCGAGCCGTAGAGCACGGACCCGATCAGCGCGAGCAGGACCAGCGCGACCGTCAACTCGATCAGCGTGAAGCCGTTGTTGCGCGTCATGATCCGCATTCGGTTACGGCCGCTTCATCGCCATTCGCACCGTCGACAGCGCGAGAGAGCGCTGGCCACCGAGGTCCGTCGGCCAGGTCACGGTAGCGGTGAGCCGCCACAGCCGCGTCGGCAACATCTCCGCCAGGCGTTCCTGATCGGCCGTCATCCCCGGCGGCTTATAGGGCTCGATCTTGGTCGACCAACCGAAGCGGCCGTCGTCCGACGTGCCTTGATCGCCGCCCTCGCGCAGCGGCTGTTCGACCCCGGCCGCGACGAGCCGGCTTTCGGCAAGCAGCGCGGCGCGGCTGTATTCGTCACCCAGGCTGGCATTGTTGAGCGACGCGCCGAAGAGCTGGAACAACACCGTTCCGAGCACGGCGAGGATGACGAATGCGACGAGGACCTCGAGCAGCGAGAAACCGCGCGCGACGCGCCGCATCTGCGCTGCTTGCGCGCGCCTCCGATCCGCGCTGCGGGGAGCCTCGTGTCGCATCACTCAAGAATCGCGATGCGACCGGTCAGCCAATCGACATCGACATCGAATTTGCGCTCGCCAGCAGCAAGGGTGATGCGCCCGCCGTTGGAACCACCGTCCGGATAGAAGCGCACCGAACCGACCTGGTCGTTGACCAGATCGCGCTGCGCGGTGAAGAGCTTCAGATCGATTCCGGCAGGCAGCGCGTGCACGCGCGGATCGGGCGGAACCCGGAACGTGCGCGTCGCCACATCGAGCTCGAGGGTCGCCTCCGCGCGCTGGGTGATGGCCTGCCCGCGGGCGAGGCGCAGGCCGGCGGCAAGTTCCCGGGCCGCGCTCTTGAGCGCGGTCGTCGACACGCCGCTGCCGAACGTCGGCAGCGTAAGCGCAGCGACCAGCCCCATGATCACGAGGACGATCAAGATTTCAAGCAGCGTAAAGCCGGCGCTGCGGCCGCTTACGCGTCCGGCGCGCCCTGCGTGTCTCATGTCGCGCACCACTGCTGCCATGCACGCCGCAGCCGTTGCAGCAGCGCTTCGCTGAACCCCCCGGCGTCGCACAGCGGGGATGCCGCCATCGCCGGACGCAGCGTTCCGCGCAGCGATTGCAAGCGCGGCAGGTCCGCGGCGATGCCCGCCGCGACGGCAATGTAGTCGGCATCGTCGCGGGCGACCAACGACGCCATGCCAACCGCCTCGAGCAGCATCGCCGATTGGCGCGAAATCATGCTCGTCCCGAGTCGCGCGACGACCGGCACTCCCATCCACAGCGCGTCGCAGGTCGTCGCCCCGCCGTTGTACGGAAACGGGTCGAGCGCGACATCGACGTCGGCGTATTCCGCCAACAACTCCGCGTGTGCCGACGGTGTGCGCAGTTCGAGCCGCCCGGCTTCGATTCCGGCCTGCGCGAAGCCGCGCTCGAAGCGGGCGCGCACGTCCGCAAACTTCAGGGTTTCGCTTTTGAGAATCAGCTTCGCCGCGGGAACCGCGGCGAGGATGCGCGCCCAGAGCGCGACCACGTCGGGCCCGATCTTGTCCGCACGCGTGAACGACCCGAACGCGATGTATCCGCGCCGCAATGCGGGCGCCGGCGCAACCGCCGGCGCAAAAGGCGGCGCGGTGTAGCACAACCGCACCGTCGGCATGCCGATCAACCGCTCCACGAAGCGCTGGGCACCGTCCACCGGGCAACTTACCGGGTCCGTGATCAGGTAGTCGATGGCTGCCAGGCCCGTGGTATCGAAGTAGTCGAGCCACGTCGCCTGCACGGGTGCGGGCCGCAGCGCAAACACGAGCAGCCGATGGCCGGGCGCGTGGCCACTGAGGTCGATCAGGATGTCGATGCGATCGGCGCGGATGCGCGCGGCCGCCTCGTGGTCGCCGAGCGCGGCGATGTCGCGCCAGCGCGCCGGCGTCTGCTTCAGCTCCGCAGTGAGCCAGTCGGTCCTCGTGGAATTCGCGTACAGGTAGAGCTCGACGTCCGCGTGCGCCGCCATCGCGGGAACGACACCGCGGAGAAAATGACCGACGATCTGCGCGTTGAAGCTGCTGGAGACCAAGCCGATGCGCAGCGGCCGGTCCGGCGAGCGGTCGTTATCATGGTTTTGCCACTGCGAGTACGAACCGGCGGCAAAACGCCGTTCCCACTCCCGATGCAGCGCGTAGAGCTCCTCGAGCGACAGGCGCGGGTTGCTGTGCAGCGCCAGCAGCGCCGTGCTCGACATATCCGCTGTCGCTTTCGGGGAGCGGTTTCCCGCAGCATAATGCGCCGGCCACTCCTCGCTGCGGCCGAGCAGGCGACACAGATGCCCGAGGCCGAAGTGTGTCACGGCGTGATTCGGATCGATCGCGAGCGCCTTTTCGAACCAGGGTTCGGCGGCAGCGAGCTCGTAGTCGAGCACGTGCGCCATGCCCATGTTGTAGAGCGCGTCGGCTTCGCCGCTGCGCACGTCGATGACCTTGGACAGATAGGTCTTCGCGCCCGGCCCGTTGCCGCTTTGCAACGCCAGCACGCCCATGAGGTAGGTCGCCTGCGCGTTGGCCGGGTCGATGCGCAGCGCCGCGAGATAACAATTCTCGGCCGGCGAGAGGCGCCCTTGGCGCTGGTGCGCGAGTCCGGAAGCGATGAGCGCGGGAGCGAGGTCAGCTGCGCCGGCCATGTGCGGTTCGCGACGGCGTCGTGGCGCAGCGGAAAAGTTGCCCGCCGCTCGCTGCGCGCCGGGATCTAGGGATCCCAACTATTGATGTCCTTGTCCGCACCCTCGCCACCTTCCTTGCCGTCGGCGCCGTAGGAAACGATGTCGTAAGCACCATGCTGGCCGGGAAAGACGTACTTGTACTCGTTGCCCCAGGGATCCTTCGGCACGGTGCCGGTCTTCCAATACGGACCGTTCCAGTTGCTCAGCCCCGCCGGCGCGGTGATGAGTGCCTGCAGGCCTTCCTGTGAGGTTGGATAGCGGCCGACCTCGAGCTTGAACAGATCCAGCGTCTGGCTGATCTGGCCGATCTCGATCTTCGCCGCCTTGTGCTTGGCCTGCTCGCCGCGCTGGATGTAGTTGCCGCCAACGATGCCCATGACGATGCCGATCAGAACGAGCACGACCAGAATCTCGATCAAGGTCATCCCCAGCGAACGCCGGACAGACCGAGAGACTCGGTAACCGGGGTGTGTCTTCATGATTTTCCTCCTTCGCCGCCACGCATGGGGCGGTTAGACGCGGTGTCAGGTAACAAGTTCGCTCATGCCGAGAAGACCGAGCAGGATCGACAGCACGATGCCAAAGATCAGCACGGCGAGCCCCAGAATAAGCATCGGCTCGAGCACGGCCAAGAAGCGCTTGATCGCCACCTGCACTTCGCGGTCGTAGACATCCGCGACGCGGCTGAGCATCTCTTCGAGGCGCCCCGACTCTTCGCCGACGAGAATCATTTGCGTGGCAAGCCGCGGATAGAGCCCGGTCTCGTTGAGCGGGCCCCCGAAGCCCTTGCCCTCGCGCAGCCTTGTTACGACCCCGTCGAGAGCCTGGGCCAGCACGGTGTTACTCATCGTCTCCTTCGCGATCGACAATCCGGCGAGCAGCGTCACGCCGTTGCCGAGCAAGGTCGCGAGCGTGCGCGCGAAGCGCGCCACCTCGACCTTGGCGATCAGGTCCCCGAGCAACGGCCAGCGCAGCAGGCGTCCATCCCAGCGGAAACGCACTTCGGGGCGCTTCAGGCGACGGCGGAAAACCCACACCGACGCCACCACGATGAACCCGATCAACCACCAGTACTTGCGCAAATTGGTGGCTACAAACACAACAATCTGGGTCGGCAGCGGCAGCGCCTTGCCCGCCTGCGAGAAGGTCTGCTGGAACTGCGGCACGACGAAGATCAAGAGCACCATCAGCGAGGCGACCGCGACGCAGATCAGGATCGTCGGGTAGATCAGCGCCGACTTCACGCTTTCGCGCAGCTCCTTGTTGCGTTCCATCGTCTCGCCGAGGCGGTTTAGCACCGTGCCCAGCGCCCCGCCGGCTTCGCCTGCGCGCACGATGTTGACGTAGAAGCGCGAGAACACCTCGCGATGCATGTCGAGCGCCTGCGACAGCGACTTGCCGCCGCGCACGCTATCGCGGATCGTCTGCAGCAGCGCGGCCACGGGTGGCGCTGCGGCGAGGTTGATCAGGATCTCCAGCGCCCGGTCAAGCGGCAGCCCCGCGCGCAGCAGCGTGGCGAGCTCGCGGGTCAGGGACAGCATGTGATCGCGCGTGACCCGGCGCGGCGCAAACCAGGAGCGCTTCTGTCCCGGTCGGGCGTTAGCCGCGGCGCGATCGCCGGAAGCCGCGACGACCTGCATCGGCATCAAGCCCTGGTCGCGCAACCGATCGACGATCTCGGACTGGTTCGCGGCGTCGAGTTCACCGGCGGCGACGTCGCCGGACGCATTCACCGCTCGGTAGCGAAACACCGGCATGGCGCGCGCTCAGTCCTCGCGCGTGACGCGAAGAACCTCTTCGAATGTGGTAACCCCCGCCACCGCCTTGCGCATGCCGTCCTCGTACATCGTGATCATGCCGCCCTTGATGGCCTCGGCGCGCAGATCAGTCGACGTGGCGTGGCGCATGACGAGGCTGCGCAGCGGATCGGTCATCGGCAGCATCTCCAGGATGCTGATCCGGCCGATGTAGCCCGTCTGGGCACATTCGCCGCAGCCCTTGGCGTGATAGAGCTCGATGGCGCCGCCGCCGTTGGCGAACTTGCGCAGGCCCATTTCCTCGACCAGCTCCGGCAGCGCGACGTACCGCTCCCGGCAATGCGGGCAGAGGGTGCGCACCAGCCGCTGGGCGAGGATGCCGATCACCGTCGAGGTGAGCAGATAATCCTCGATGCCCATGTCGAGCAGTCGGTTCACGGTCGACGGGGCATCGTTGGTGTGCACGGTCGAGAGCACGAGGTGGCCGGTGAGCGCCGATTGCACGGCGATCTGCGCGGTCTCGAGGTCGCGGATCTCGCCGATCATGATCACGTCGGGGTCCTGGCGCACGATCGAGCGCAGCGCGTTGGCGAAGGTGAGGTCGATCGCCGGCTTGACCTGGATCTGGTTGATGCCCGGCATCTGATACTCAACCGGGTCCTCCACGGTAAGAATCTTCACGTCCGGCTTGTTGAGCCGGTCGAGAGCCGTGTAGAGCGTCGTCGTCTTGCCGCTGCCGGTAGGGCCGGTGACCAGCAGCACGCCGTGCGGCTCCAGCAGCACGTCGAGAAAGACCTTGAGCGTTTCGTCCTCGAATCCGAGCCGCTTGAAGTCGAGCGCGACGCCGCCCTTGTCGAGAATCCGCATCACCACCGATTCGCCGTGCATCGTCGGCACCGTCGAGATGCGCAGGTCGATCTCCTTGCCCTGCACGCGCAGCCGGATCCGTCCGTCCTGCGGCAGGCGACGCTCGGCGATGTCCAGGTTGGCCATGATCTTCACGCGCGAAATCACCGCCGGCGACAGGCGCCGCGGCGGCGACTCGACTTCGTGCAGCACGCCGTCGATGCGGTAGCGCACGATCAGGCGGTTCTCGAACGGCTCGATGTGAATGTCCGAAGCGCGCATCTCGAGCGCGTTGGTGATGATGAGCGACACCAGCCGGATGACCGGCGCCTCGGAGGCGAGATCCTTCAGCTGCTGGACGTCGGCATCGAAGCCGAGGTCGTCGCGCTGCTCGACGTCGCCGACCAGCAGCCCCTGCGCGGATTTGCCCGCGCCGTAGAGTCGCTCGAGCGCGGCCTCGAGCTCGGTCGGGATGGCGACGTGCGGCTTGACCCTGCGCCCGGTCACCATCTCGAAAGCGCCCACTGTGTAGCTGTCGGTCGGATCGGCCATCGCCAGGGCGAGCTCGCTCTCGTCCTCGTTGAGCGGCAGCGCGCGTGCTTCGCGCAGGAAGCGCGCCGTGATGCGCTCCTCGAGGATGGGCAGCTCCGGATAGGCGGCGGCCTCGACGAGCGGCAACCCGAGCTGCTGCGCGAGCGCTTCGGCGACCTCGCGCTGCCCGACCAGGCCCAGCGTCACCAGCAGGACACCGAGCTTTTCGTGCGTCTCCAGCTGCAGGCGCAAGGCACGCTCCAGCCCGGCCGCGTCGAGCTTGCCGCGCTCGATAAGGATCTCGCCGATGCGCTTGCGCAGCGGCGGGGCCGCTGGGGCGGCTTCCAGGGTATCGATCGAAGTGTCCAAACGGGCGCTAACTATCGGTGGGAAATAGAAAATTTTAACATAGACCCGCGTTCCTACTGGTCGTTCCCTCGCTTCCGGACACGGCTCGTGACCCTATAATGTGCCGCGCCCGCCCGCGCGGTAAGCCGAGTCGCCCGTGTCCGACGTCAAACTGATCGCCTTCTACCTTCCGCAGTTCCATCCGATTCCCGAAAACGACGCGTGGTGGGGCGAGGGCTTCACCGAATGGAGCAACGTCAGGCGCGCGCGCCCGAACTTCGTCGGCCATTACCAGCCGCACGTTGCGGGCGAGCTCGGCTATTACGATCTGAGCAGCCCCGAAACGCGCGCCGCGCAGGCGGAGCTCGCGCGCGCACACGGGATCTACGGCTTCTGCTACTACTACTATTGGTTCAACGGCAGGCGCCTGCTGCATCGTCCTCTCGACGAAGTTGTGCAATCGGGCGAGCCGGACTTCCCGTTCTGCGTGTGCTGGGCCAACGAGAACTGGACCCGGCGCTGGGACGGCGGCAACGACGAAGTGTTGCTCGCGCAGTCCTATACGGTCGACGAAGAGCGGCGGTTCATCGACGAATTGCTGCCCCTGTTTGCGGATCGACGCTACATACGCGTCGGTGACCGGCCGCTGCTGCTGGTGTATCGCCCGGGCTTGCTGCCCGATCCGGCGCGCGCCTTCGCGACCTACCGCGACGCGGCGCGCCAGGCCGGCTGCGGCGAACTCTACCTTGCCTGCGTCGCGCATCCGGACACGGCCGCGCCCGAGGCCTGGGGTTTCGATGCAACCGTCGAATTTCCGCCGCACGGCCTGCGGGCGGAGACGTTGACCGACCAGGTGCGCAAGACCAACCCCGCATTTGCCGGCACGGTCTGGGACTACATTTCCGCGGCCCAGCAGGCGTTGAGCCGACCCCAGCCGGCGCATCGCCAGCTGCGCGGCGTCATGACCGCCTGGGACAACACGCCGCGGCTGCAGAACAACGGGCAAATCTTCGTCAACAGCCATCCGCAGAACTACGGTCGCTGGCTCGCCGGCGTCGTGGCGCACGCACGACGGGCGCAGGATCTCGCGGAGCGCATCGTCTTCATCAATGCCTGGAACGAGTGGGGCGAAGGCTGCTACCTCGAACCCGATGCGCAGTTCGGCCGCGGTTATCTCGAAGCGACGCGGGCCGCGCTCGGCCTGCCGGCACCGGTCACCGCGGCGGCGGAAACCCAGCGCCCTGATGGACCGGCGGCGAGCCCGCAAAGGCTCGTGCCGAGCGACGTCCCGCTGTTTGCCGATACGATCGTCCAGGCGGTCGTTGGCAATGGCCTGATCGCCAACGAGCAAGCGGCCCTGGTCAAGGCGCGCGGCGACAAGCCGCTGCTCGTCATCGCCGGTGCTCCCAAGTCCGGCTCGACGTTCCTGGCGCACACCCTCAGTGCGCTCACCGGGCTGCAGCGGTTTCGTCTTTGCGCCGCCTATGCGACCAATGAACACGACTTATACCTGCCGGCGATGTGCCTGATGAGCGCCTACGGTTGCGTCTCGCAGTTGCACATGAAGGGGACGTTCCACAACGCCGCACTGATGCGGAGCTTCGGCATCAAGCCCATCGTTCTGGTAAGGCGGATCGAGGATATCGTGCTCAGCCTGCAGCACGACCTTAAGCGCAAGTCGCTATCGCCGCTGTCCGCCACCGGCGAGGACGGCTACGCATTCATCTGGCAGGATCAGTGCACGCAGGACATGAGCGACGAACAGCGCCTGGACCTGATCATCGACCTCGCGCTGCCCTGGTTCGTCAACTTTTACGTCTCCTGGTACCGGCTTTGCGAACAGGGTGCCGTCGACGCCCTGTGGATAACCTACGAGCAGCTGTTCGCCGAGAAGGAAGCGACACTGCGGCAGGTGCTCGCGTTTCTGGGCTTTGCGGATATCGGCGCCATTGCTCCGAGCCTACTCTCGCGCACATACGATACTTTCCGGGACGGCCGTGTCGGCCAGGGCAGCGCAGCGCTGAGCGCCCGACAACAGGCGAAGGTCCGCGCGCTCTTCGCCCATTATCCGGGCGTCGATTTCAGCAAGTACGGCATCGTCGGCTCCGCTTGAGATGCCGCGCCGCGGGCGGCCCGCCGCGGCTTCCCTAGGACGCCGGTGCGCTGCGCACGGTTTGGCCCGCGTTTGCCCGCGCCGTCGCACCCTTGGCGCGGATCAAATCGCGGATCTTCGCCTCTTCCGCGGCGTCGATTTCGGCCAGGACCGGGCCGACGTTGCGCGCGGGCGGAACGACCACCTGCCCGGGATCCCTGGGCGCACCGAGGGCTTGCAGCAGGCGCGCCGCGCCCTGCGCCGTCTGCAACGCTTCGAGGTTGAAGCGGTGAAACACGATGTTGGGCTTCCCCGCCACGAGGCGCTCGTAGTGGGCGGTGCGCGCGCGAATCTCCAGGATGTACCACAGGCACAGGCCGTTGATGCCGCTGGCGACCAGGTCCGCGGCAGGCACGAGGTTCACCGGATAGTCAGGATCCAGATACCACAGCCATTGATTGCTCTTGTGCACGAAATCGAGCCGCTTGCGGAAACTGAGCAGCGTCGCCAGCGTGTCGCGCTCGAGCGCGATCAGGTGCACCGTGCCCTTGGCGGTCAGCGGCGCGAGATTTTCGATGAGCCCCGCCTTCATCAGCAGATGCGAGGTCTCGACGTAGAATTGGCGTGGTGTCGCAGCGATGCGCGCGAGTTTCGAGCGCCAGAACGCCTGCACCTTTTCGACGTTGCCCTGGGAGTTGAACAGGGTCATGTGCGAGACATCCGGCGTGTCGACACCGAAGCGGTCCCAGCCGACGATCTCGTGATAGCACTCCGCGTCAGGCAGGTTTTGCGCCAGCAGCTCGGCCAGATACAGCGTGCCGCTGCGCCCGGTGGTCAGGGTAAAGACGAATTGGGCCATTAGCGCCGCGCCGGCACAGGGCCGCACACGTCATGTCGAGATTGAATTTGCACCTGCTGGCCCCGGAAGCGCGAATGCCGCGCGCGAAGATTACCGCGGTTCGCAGCGACTTGCCAAAGCAGTTGCTGCGGGTTGCGCGCCCGCATTCGGCGCCCTGGGCGCGAAGCGTTGGCGCAATCGGCGCGTCCCGCCCCGGGTCGCCGCCCAGCGACGCGCGTTGGGCCCTGCGATAAGCTACGATGCCCGTCCAGGCACGCGCCGGACGCGCGGCGCACCCGCGGACCCGCGGCCATTCCACCATGAACCTCCCAGGCTACCTGCGAACCCTCGATTCCCTGCCGCAGCGGCGGAATGCACGACGCGCAGCGCGCCGCCTCCAGCACGATGTCGACTGCCGCGCCTAGCGCCGAAGTTCGCCGCAACGACCCTTGTCCGTGCGGCAGCGGCAAGCGCTACAAGGAATGCCACGGCGCGCTCGGCGCGAACGCCGAGGCGCCGGCGAGAAACACCGCGCGCGAACTGCTCGCCGAAGGGCGCGCTGCGGAGGCCGCGCGCAGCGCCCGCCGCGCGGTCGAACTCGATGCCAATGACGCGGACGCATGGACGGTGCTGGGACTGTGCCTGGAGACCGCCGAGCCGGAGGTCGCGCTGCAGGCGTGGCAGAAGGCGGTCGCCCTGGCGCCGCGGCATGCCGAAGCGCATTTCCGGATCGGGGATTTTCGCCGCCGTCGCGGCGACTATGCGGCCGCGATTGCAGCCTACCAGGAGGCGATCGCCGCGGGTTCGACGCACCCGGTCCTGCTCAACAATCTCGGGCTGGCGCTGCAGCAGACGGACCGCCTTGCGGACGCCGAGGGCTACTATCGCCAGGCCGTTGCCGTGCAACCGAACCTGGTCGAGGCCAACGCCAACCTCGCCGACCTGCTGCGACTGCGGCAGCGTTACGCCGACGCCGCCATTTGGTACACGCGCGCCACCGCGCTCAACCCGAACGTGGCGACGCTGTGGCTTAACCTCGGCGCGTGCCAGCATCGAACCGGCGCGTTGACGAGCGCACGCGCGAGCTTCGAGCGCGCGCTCGCGCTCCAGCCCGAAGAGCCGCAGGCGCTGCTCAACCTCGCTTCGGCGCTCAACGCCGAGCAGCGCTACGCCGAGGCGTTGCCGCTGATCGAGAAAGCGCTGGCGCGCGAACCGACGTCGGCAACCGCGAACAATCTGCTGCTCTATGTGCGGCAGCAGATCTGCGATTGGCGGGACTTCGAGCGGCTGTTCGAGGCACAGCGCGCGTCGCTGGCGCAACCGGACACGCCCGCGGTCACCCCGCACAACCTGTTTGCCCTCCCCTATACGCCGCGCGAACTGCTGGTGGCGACCCAGGAGTGGGCCAGGCGCAATATCGCGCCGCGCAGCGTGCCGGCGTCCATCCGCCCTGCGCTCAGTGACGGCAGGTTGCGCATCGCCTATCTCGGCCCGGACTTTCGTACGCATCCGCTCGCCAACCTGCTGACCGAAGTGCTCGAACGGCACGATCGCCGCAAGTTCGAGGTCTTCGGCTATTCCTTTGGCCCGGATGATCGCAGCAGCGCGCGGTCGCGCTTCGTCGCCGCGTTCGACCATTTCGTGGATGTGCGCGCGGAGCCGTTCGAAGCGACGGCGCAGCGGATCCGCGACGATCGGATCGGCGTGCTGTTCGATACCAGCGGTTACGTCGTGTTCGCGCGCAGCGAGATCTTCGCGCTGCGCCCGGCACCGATCCAGATCAATTGCATCGGCTTTCCCGGCACGCTCGGCGCGAACTGGTACGACTACATTCTCACCGACCGCTTCGTCTCGCCGCCCGAGCAACAGGCGAACTTCGCCGAGCGCTTCGCGTACCTGCCGCATTGCTACCTGCCCGGCGATTCGCGGCGCACGGTCGCTGCCATCCCGTCGCGGGCCGACTGCGGCTTGCCCGCCGCGGGCTTCGTCTTCTGCTGCTTCAACGCCAGCTACAAGATCCTGCCGGACATGTTCGACATCTGGATGCGCCTGCTGCGGCAGGTTCCCGATAGCGTGCTGTGGCTGCTGCAGACCGACCCGGCGGTGACGAGCAATCTGCGCGCCGAAGCGGCGCGCCGCGGGGTGGCTCAGGAACGACTGCTGTTCGCGCCGCGCGCTCCCTTGGCCGAGCACCTGGCGCGGCACGCCGCCGCCGATCTGTTTGTCGATACGTTCCCCTGCACAGCACACACCACGGCCAACGACGCATTGTTCGCCGGGCTGCCGGTACTCACCTGTGCCGGCGAAACCTTCGCCAGCCGCGTCTGCGGGAGCCAGCTCGCGGCCATCGGCTTAGGCGAGCTCGTGACCTACGATCTGGCTGCGTACGAAGCACTCGCGCTCGAGCTCGCGCGCGCGCCGGCGACTCTCGCCGACTATCGCGCCCGGCTGCGCGCCAACCGCGCCACGGCGCCGCTGTTCGACACGGCTGCGTACACGCGGGCGCTGGAGGCGTTGCTATGGTCGGCTTGGGAGGCCGGCTAGACAAGGCTCGCTGCCGCGCGGGACAGCGTCTCCTCGATGTCGGCGCTGGTGTGGGCTGCCGACACGAACCCCGCTTCGAACGCCGACGGGGCGAAATACACGCCGGCGTCGAGCATGCGATGAAAGAAGCGGTTGAACGCTTCCTTGTCGCAGGCCATGACCTCGGCGTAGCTGCGCGGTGCCTGCGCCGCAAAGTAGATCCCGAACATGCCCCCGATCGATTGCGCCGCCAAGGGCACGCCAGCCTTCGCCGCGACCGCCGCGAGCCCATCGGTCAACGCCGCGGTGCGCGCGGCGAGCCGCTCGTAGAATCCGGGCGCCTGGATCGCCTTGAGCGTAGCGAGTCCCGCCGCCACGGCAACCGGGTTCCCGGACAGGGTGCCGGCCTGATACACCGGCCCCAGCGGCGCGATCTTTTCCATGATCGCGCGTTTGCCCCCGAACGCGCCGACCGGCATGCCGCCACCGATGACCTTGCCCAGGGTGGTGAGATCGGGTGCAACAGCGTAGAGTCCCTGCGCGCCGCGCAGATGCAACCGGAACCCGGTCATCACCTCGTCAAAGATCAGCACCGCGCCGTGGCGATCGCACAACTCCCGCAGCCCGGGAAGGAACTCGGCTGTCGGCAGAACCAGGTTCATGTTGCCGGCGACCGGCTCGACGATGATGCCGGCAATCTCCCCGGGATGCGCGGCGAATGCCGCCGCGACCTGGTCGAGATCGTTATACGACAGCACCAGGGTCTCGCCGGCGATTCCCGGCGGCACGCCGGCCGACGACGGCTGGCCGAGGGTTAGTGCTCCGGATCCCGCTTTCACCAGCAGGCTGTCGCCATGGCCGTGATAGCAGCCCTCGAATTTGACGATCTTCGGCCGTCCGGTATAGCCGCGCGCCAGTCGCAACGCCGTCATTGTCGCCTCGGTGCCTGAGCTCACCAGGCGGACGAGCTCCAGCGACGGCAGCAGGCTCTTGAGCATTTCGGCCATCTCGATTTCGATCTCGGTCGGCGCGCCGAACGACAAGCCGTGCCGCGCGCGTTCCTGCACCGCGCGCACCGTGTCCGGATGCGCGTGGCCGAGGATCGCCGGCCCCCACGATCCGACATAGTCGATGTAGCGCTTGTCGTCGGCGTCCCACAGGTAAGCGCCTTCGCCGCGGGTGAAGAAGCGCGGCGTGCCGCCGACCGAGCGAAACGCGCGCACCGGCGAATTCACGCCACCGGGGATGCTGCGCTGGGCGCGGAGGAACAGTTCCTCGTTGCGGCTCATCGATCCGCCCGGGTCGGCGACCGCCCCGCCCTGTTGCTGTCAGGCATGATGCCGCGGCCGCTCGGCAGGCGGATCGACAGGGCGGGCGGCAAACACGGCGCGAAACGCCGCGGCGGCAGCCGCTATATCGGGCGCATCGAACACCGCGCTAATGACCGCCACTGCGTCGGCACCCGCGGCCAGCAAAACGGGCGCGTTGGCCGCGGTGATGCCGCCGATCGCGACGACGGGAACGCGCCAGCGCGCCTTTGCCGCGGCGAGGAGTGCGAGCGGGGCGCGCGGGGCATCCGGCTTGACCCGCGACGCAAAAAAGCTGCCGAAGGCGATGTAGTCGGCGCCGGCCGTGACAGCGCGTTCGGCGTCGGCGAGCGAGTCGTAGCAGGAGGCGCCGATGATCGCGTTCGCGCCCAGGCGTTGCCGCGCGGTGGCGATGGTGGCGTCGGTACGGCCGAGATGCACGCCGTCAGCGGCGACGTCGCGTGCCAACTCGATGTCATCGTTGACGATGAAAGTCACCGCGCGCGCGGCGCAAAGCTCGCGCAGCGCGCGCGCCTGTTCGTGCCGGTGGGCAGCGGCTCCGAGCTTGTTGCGCCATTGGATCGCGGCCGCGCCGCCGGCGATGGCGGCGGCGGTGCGCGCGACGAGGAGCTCCGTGTCGGCAAGCTCCGGCGTGAGCGCGTAGAGTCCGGCGATCGGCGGCGGCGCCGCGTTGGCGATCGGCCCAGCCATCAATGGCGGTGCAGGTTCGGTGCGCGCGGCGCCTGCTCGTCGTCGACCGGCGGCTCGGCGGCGTCATCACGCGCCCAGAACAGCCGGTCGGGCAGAAACTGGCCCATGCCCGGGCGATAGGCCTTGGCCAGCGCGTGCCAGGTGAAATCCTGGGCCTCGCGCACCGCCTCGGCGAGCTCGAGCCCGTTGGCGAGCATGGCGGCGATCGCGGCGGCAAGCGTGCACCCCGAACCGTGGTAGCTGCCCGGCAGCCGCTCCCAGCTGTCGCTGCGCACGACACCGCCTTTGCCATACAGCGTATTGATAACCTGCGCCGTTGGCTCGTGGGTGCCGGTGATCAGCACATGCTCGCAGCCGTTTTCGATCAGGCGTTGCGCGCACATCGCGAGCGAGGCGCCCTCATCGTCCTCCGCCTCGGCCAGGCGTCGCGCCTCGACGCTGTTCGGCGTCAGCAGCGTCGCCCGTGGCAGCAGCAGCTCGCGCAGCGCGTGCAGCATGTCGTCGCTCGCGAGCTCGTCGCCGCGGCCGGAGGCCAGCACCGGGTCGAGCACCAGCGGCACTTCCGGATAGTCGGCGAGAATCTCGGCAATGGCCGCGATGTTCTCGACGCTGCCGAGCACGCCGACCTTGAACACATCCACCGGCATGTCCTCAAGCAGACAGCGGGCCTGGTCTGCGACCCATTCCGCGTCGAGCGGCTGCACGCCCTCGACACCCAACGTGTCCTGCACCGTGATCGCGGTCAGCACCGATAGCGGGTGGCAGCCCATGCTGGCAAGGGTCAGGATGTCGGCCTGAATGCCCGCGCCGCCGCTCGGATCGGAGGCGCCAAGCACAAGCACGATCGGCGGGAATTCGGCGGCTTGCTCGGCAGGTGGATGCATGGCGGTGCGAAGGATGCGGAAAGGCCCGAAGTAACGCGGAAGTGCGCCTGGTGCGCCAGCGGGACTTTAGCCCGCGAGAGCGGCCCCGGCAGGGGTGAACTTGGTAGAATTCGATTTTACTCCAATCGCAATCGTTTTCGCTCCGATGAAGAAATACATGTGCCTGATCTGCGGCCACATCTATGACGAGGCGCTCGGCGACCCCGACACGGGTGTAGCGCCGGGAACGAAGTGGGAAGACGTGCCGCCGAACTGGACCTGCCCGGATTGCGGCGCGCGCAAGGAAGACTACGAGCTCGTGGAGTTCTGATGCGCATCCTGCACACGATGCTGCGCGTCGGCGACCTCGAGCGGTCGCTGCGTTTCTATAGCGACGTCCTCGGCATGCGCGTGCTGCGCACGACCGACCGGCCGGAACAGAAGTACACGCTGGCCTTTGTCGGCTACGGCGCCGAGTCCGAGCACGCCGTGCTGGAGCTCACCTACAACTACGGCGTGACGAAATACGAACTCGGCAACGCGTACGGTCATATTGCGCTCGAGGTGCCCGACGCCGCGGCAGCCTGCGCCGCGGTGCGCGGCAAAGGTGGGAACGTGACGCGCGAGGCCGGGCCGGTCAAAGGCGGCACGACCGTCATCGCCTTTGTCGAGGATCCGGACGGCTACAAGATCGAGCTGATCGAGCGCAAGGCATAGGCTCCGGGCCGCAATGCGGCGGCGCCCTGGCGAGGCGACCGGCTCAACCCGGGCGCCGTTCGGCGGCGGCCGCCGCGTGGATGCGCTTGAGCAGCGCCTCCCAGTCGCGGGTAAAGCCCACGGTATCGAACAACGGACTGTCCGGGCGCGTGCGCTGCAGGTAGTCGCGGTACTGCGCCAGACGCGCCGGCTCGGCCACGAGCTCGCGCAGGCGCGTCGCATACTCCGGCAGCGAATCCGCGATCAGCTCCGGCAGCCCTGCTGCCCGCAGCAGACTCGCGCCGACCCGCCCGGCGAAGGTCGGACCGCGGCAGGTGAGCATCGGCACGCCGGCCCACAGCGCGTCGACGCCGGTGGTATGCGAACCGTAGGGCAGCGTGTCGAGGGCCAGGTCGGCACAGGCGAGCCGGGCGATGTGCGCCTCCTGAGGCAGCGCGCGGGCGAACACCAGGCGCTCCGGAGCGATGCCGGCGCGGCCGGCCTCGCTGCGCAGGTTCGACTGCGCGCGCGGCTCTTCGACGAGCAGCCAGAGCAGCGCCTGCGGCGCGGCGCGCAGCGCATCGAGCCACGTATTGAACACCGTGCGGCGCAGCTTGTAGGTCTGGTTCAGACAGGCAAGCACGAGCGCATGCGCGGGAAGGTCGTGTGCAGCGCGCTCCGCGGGCGGCGGCAGAACGCGCCGGCCGTCGTTGACGTAATAGCAGCGCGGCAGCCGCCACACGGCTTCGTGGTAGAACGCCTCGTCACCCGGGGGAATGACTTCCGCATCGGCGATGATGCCATCGACAGCGTCATAGCCAATGCTGCCGGGAAAGCTCATGTAGTGCAGCTGCACCGGCGCGGGACGCGAGGCGAGAATTGCCAGGCGTCCGCCCAGCGTATGCCCCGCGCGATCGATGAGCACGTCGATGCCGTCTTCCCGGATCAAGCGGGCCACTTCCGCATCAGGCATGCGCCGCACGT
This sequence comes from Edaphobacterium sp. (SeqCode), assembly GCA_035937415.1. GTDB lineage: Bacteria > Pseudomonadota > Gammaproteobacteria > Burkholderiales > Casimicrobiaceae > PALSA-1003. Next base: position 20,733 of record DASZIB010000104.1, read on the forward strand.
CGTGCCAGTGGTCGAAGGCTGCGCGCACCCGCGCCCGCAGCGCGCTCCCGTCGTCCGGTCCATAGCTGTAACCGGTGATCTCGAATTGCGTGCGGTCGTGCGCCTCGAACAGCCCCGCCATGAGGCGCGCGGTCGGGTGCTCGTGGAAATTCGCTGACAGATACCCGACCCGCAGCCGACCCTGGCGCGGCGGCGCCGGCTGTCGTGGCGCAGCGGGAGGCAGCATCGCCCGTGACCAGCGGCGCGCCACCGCGAGCTGCTGCTCTGGCGACAACGGCATGGCCAGCGCGACAAATGGCGACCAGCGCGCATCGCTCGCCGGGTCGTCGAGCGTGAGCACGAGCTGGCGCTCGCAATCCTCCAGGCCATCCCAGGCGCAGAGGAAATGCCGGGTGTGGACCAGGTTGGCGCGGGCGGGCGTTAACGCAGGATCGACCTCCAGCGCGCGCTCGAACGCGTGCAACGCGGCCGCGTCGTCGCGCAACATGCGGTAGGCCAAGCCGAGATTGTCCCAGACCGCGCCGCCCGTTGCCCCGAGCGCGATCGCGCGCTCGAGATTTTCCCGGGCCTTGGAGGCGGCGCCCGCATCGAGACAGGCGCCGCCGAGGCTGATGTGCACGTTCGCGTCGTCCGGCGCGCGCAGCGCGCACTCGGCGAGCACCGCGCAGGCTTCGGCGGCCGCTCCGGACGCCTTCAGCGCGTTGCCCAGTGCATGCAGCAGCCGCGCTTCATCGGGTGCGCTGGCGAGAGCCTGCCGGGCGACGCGCTGCGCCTCGTCGAAGCGACGCTGGCCGGTCAGTGCCTGCGTCAGACCGAGGGCAGCCTCCGTGTCGCCCGGGTTGGCGGCTTGTGCCGCGCGATAGCAGCGTTCCGCCAGTAGGAGCGCGCCCGCATCCAGCGCCAAATCGCCCAGTTGCGGCGACGGCGCCGAACCTTCCGGATACGCCGCGAGCGCCGCTTCGACTGCCGCGGCGGCGCTGGCGCGATCGCCGTGCGCGAGTTCGAGCCGTCCAAGCACGACGCAAATTTCATCGATCGGCAGCGCCTGCTGCCGCGCCGCTGCCAGCGCCTGCTCCAGGCCCGCGCGCGCACGCGCATACGCTCCCGCGGCAAACTCCTGCTCGGCAATCCTGAGCAGCGCCCCGGGGTGTTGCGGCAGCGACACGAGAATCTGCTCGTAGATCGCGCGCGCCGCGCCGCTGCGGCCGGCCGTCTCATGGCGCGCCGCGAGCGCGAAGGCATCTTGCAGCGTCAGTTGCATGGTCGCGAACCGCGGCTTCGCTCTCGCCGTGCGGAGGCTGCAGCCTCAGCCCGACGACTTGAGCAGCAGGCCGATGTCGTGCGCGAACGCATCGGGGCCCTGGCCATAGCTCTCGTACACGCGGAGCCGCCCCTGCGGATCGAAAAGGTACGTGCCGGCGGAATGGTCCACGCTGTAAGTGCCGGGCGTGGCGCCGGGTTGCTTCTGGTAGATGATCCGGAATTCCTTCGCCGTCGCGGCGGTCGCCGCGGCATCGCCGTAGAGGCCGAGAAAACTCGGCTGAAACGCCGGCACGTAGCGCGCCAGGAGCTCGGGCGTATCGCGTTCGGGGTCGACCGTGACGAACAGCACCTGCACGCGCGCCGCGTCGGGTCCCAGCTTGGCCATGGCCGCGGCGAGCTCGGCGAGGGTCGTCGGGCAGACGTCCGGGCATTGCGTATAGCCGAAGAACAGCGCCACGACTTTGCCGCGGAAGTCGGCGAGCGTGCGCGTTTTACCGCTGGGGTCGCTCAGCCGGAAGTCGCGCCCGTAGGCGATGCCGGTCACGTCGGAGCCGCGGAACTGGGGTGTGGCGGGGCTGCACGCCGCCAGCGTCAGCGCCAGCAACGCCGCGACGGGCGCGGAGGAAAAACGCATCACTGCCAGAAGTGGTCGAGGAGCAAGGCGAAAAACAGGGCGGCGAGGTAGACGATCGAGAAGCGGAAGGTGCGCCGCGCCAGCGCGTCGCTGTAGTGGCGGTAGAGCCTGACCGCGTGGGCGAGGAAGGTGGCACCGAGGGCCACCGCCGCCGCCAGGTACAGCGCGCCGGACATGCGCACGGCGTAGGGCAGCAGGGTCACGCCACACAGCGCAACGGTGTAGAGCACGATCATCAGGCGCGTGTATTGGGAGCCATGCGTTACCGGCAGCATCGGCAAACCCGCGGTCGCATATTCCTTGACGCGGTAGAGGGCCAGCGCCCAGAAGTGCGGCGGCGTCCACACGAAGATGATCAGAAACAGCAGCAGCGCCTGCGGCGCGACGTCGTTGGTGACCGCGGCCCAGCCGAGCACCGGCGGCATCGCCCCGGCTGCGCCACCGATAACGATGTTCTGCGGGGTCGCAGGCTTGAGGAGCACCGTGTAGACGATCGCGTAGCCGACGAAGGTCGCGAGGGTGAGCCACATCGTCAGCGCGTTCACCGCGGCGTAGAGGACGCCGAGGCCCGCCAGGCCGACGATTGTGGCGAAGCAGAGCGTCTGCAGCGACGAGATCTCGCCGCGCGGCAGCGGACGGCCCCGCGTGCGCGCCATAAGCGCGTCGATCTTCTGCTCGACGAGGCAATTGATCGCGGCGGCGGCGCCGGCGACCAGCGCGATGCCCAGCGTGCCGAACACGACCGCACTGAGCGGCGGCAACCCGGGCGTGGCGAGGATCATCCCGATCACGGCGGTGAACACGATCAGCGACACCACGCGCGGCTTGGTCAGCGCGAGAAACTGGCGCGCGCGGCGCAGTCGGCCATGGGTGAGGGCGAGAGTGGTCATCGGCGAGACTTGATTCCGTCCCCCTCGCGGGGAGGAGAGGTAAGCATAGGTGGCAGTGGCCGCCCGTGCGATGGAGGGGATTTTACCACTCGACAGCGGTCAACCGATTCGCGATGCTCGTGTCGAACCCTTGGGGAAGCCTGCGGCGAGCAGCCGGTCCTCCCGCGCCCGTGCTTGCCTGATCAGGGTCATCGGGTGCAGGATTGCGCTTCGGTGACTTGTCCGCGCCCATGCGCCAACACGAACGCTACCATGGCGCCACAGACGGCGCCCGATGTGGACTTTCGCACCTAACAGGAAGCTAACGGCAGACTCCGATCCGCAAGGTGCGGGCGCGGCGGCTAGAGCGGCTGGATTTTCGCATCTACCCTCGCCTATTGCCTAATTCCAAGTCAAGCGTCGCGGCCAGAGTCATAAAGCAGGAGGAGTACTTGATGAAGATGCAAAGGCATTATTTTGTCAGCGACAACCTCGACGACCTGGAAGTGTTTGAAGAGCAACTGGAGGCCGATGGGGTTGCGACACCGCAAATCCACGTACTGAGCCGGAACGATGCGGAGGTGCACAAGCATCAACACCTCCACGAGGTCGAGTCGTTTATGAAGAAGGATATCGTCCGCTCGACAATACGCGGCGCCTTGGTCGGAATTTGCGGGGCGGTGTTCGTTCTCGCGGTCGCCTATTTCGCTGGCTGGACGCATAGCGCTGTCGGCTGGATGCCTTTTATTTTCCTCGCCCTCGTTTTGCTGGGTTTTTGTACGTGGGAAGGCGGCTTGTTTGGAATCCAAACGCCGAACCACAACTTTGCCCGTTTCGAAAAAGCCTTAAGCGAGGGCAAGCATGTCTTTTTTGTGGACCTCGAGCCGCAACAGGAATCGATTTTGGAGAAGGTGCTGAAATCTCACCCGCAAGTCGAGCCGGCCGGAACGGGACCGTCCACCCAGCATTGGCTTATCACTCTCCAGCAAAGGGCAGTGATGATTCGCCATTCGTGAGCTGGCCCGCGCCGCAGTTCATGGCTTCTTCTGCCAGACGATGCAATAACCCTGCGGACTTATCGTTCCTTCAACCACCTTGCAACTGTTGTTGGGAATGAATTGCGCGCAGTTGCTGCACTGCTTGTCTCCGTTCGGCTTGTCCTGATACTTCATCAAATCTTTCGCAACTTTCTGTTGCGCGAGCGCGTCCCTGCTGGGGACCAAACTTGCCGTCAACGAGACACCGGCCAACAGCGCCGCCCCCTTCAGCAGGCAGCGGCGCGACAGTTCGGGATTGTCTTCCATGTGGAGTATTTCCTTCGGTAAGTTTTACCAGCGTGAAGAAGCCGATTCACGCCATAAAACCCTGCGCCGGTGACGCGCGGCGCGACCCGCGCTTCGCGAACACCGCCTACCGATGTTGCTGCGGCGCCGGTGCTGCCGCCGGTGTCGCCGGTGCCGCCGCTACCGCCGGCGCCGCTCCGAAGAATGTGCCGCGCGTAAAGAAGGTGTAGTCCCCTTCGAGCGTCCCTATGCCCAGCAGTGTCAGCAACAACAGCGGGGGAACCAGAATGGCGTACACAATAGCCAGCCGCTCCCAAAGCATGTGCATGAAGACGGCAACGATCAGCCCGGCCTTCAACAACATGAAGGTAAGGATCAGAGACCACCTGAGGTAACCCTGGAAGTGGAAGTAGTCGACGAGATATGACGCGGTGGAAAGAACGAACAGCAATCCCCAGATCTTGAAATAGATGCCGAGCGGATGCTGTTGCCCTACCTCGTGATGGACCGCGGGCGCGGCGTGAGGCTGCCCCGCGGCCGGATGATGTTGCCCCTCTGCGTGTGCCATGGTTTCGCTTACCAAAGATAGAAAACCGCGAAGATGAATACCCACACCAGATCGACGAAGTGCCAGTACAGACCCATGGTTTCGACGATCTCGTAGTTACCTTTCCTGCCGGTCAGGAAGCCCGGCCGCTGTTTGTCGAGGTCTCCCCGCAATACCTTGATCGCCACGATGATCAGGAAAATCACGCCGATCGACACGTGTGTACCATGAAAACCCGTGATCATGAAAAAGCTGGCGCCAAACTGGGCCGCGCCCATGGGATTGCCCCAGGGACGTATCCCCTCATGAACGATCAGCTTGGTCCACTCGAAGGCCTGCATGCCGACAAATGAGGCGCCCAATGCCGCGGTGAGCAGCAAGAAGATAAATGTCTTGACCCGGTCCTTTCGATAGCCGAAGTTGACCGCCAGGACCATCGTCCCGCTGCTGCTGATCAGGATGAAAGTCATGATCGCGATCAAGAGCAGCGGTACTTCTTTGCCAAACAGCGTCAGGCCAAAGACCTCGCTGGGGTTGGGCCAGGGGACCGTGGTCGATATTCGCACGGTCATATACGAGATCAGGAAGGAGCTGAAGATGAACGTATCGCTGAGGAGGAAGATCCACATCATCGCCTTGCCCCAGGGGACGTTCTTGAACGCCCGCTGATCCGAGGACCAGTCGGCGACGATGCCTTGCATGCCTTCAGGCCGCGGGAGAGCCTCTCCCGTGCTCGTCAGCGCGGGTTGCGCCATTTCCTTTGATCCCCTTTAGGTGTGTGTATGCAGCAGCACGGCGAACAAAACCAGCCAAACCAGGAGCAGATAGTGCCAGTACACCGTGCACAGCTCTACGCTCAATCGTACCTTGCCGACCTCGACGCCGCGCAGCACCTTGGCGGTGGTCCTGCCCCATACCCAGAGGCCACCCAACAGGTGCAATCCGTGCAGCGCGGTGAGCAGGTAGAAGAAAGCGTTGGCTGGATTCGCCGCGACGAAATAACCTGCGGCGTTGAGTTGTTGCCACGCCCAAAGCTGTCCGGCCAGAAAAGAAAAGCTGAGCACGCCTCCGGCAATCAGGCCGTTTTTCACGTGGTCCAACTGTCCGCGTCGCGCTGCCACGCGCGTCCATTGCATCGCGACGCTGGCCAGGATCAGCACGGCAGTGTTCAGCCACAGCACCCGCGGCAGGGCCAGCCGGGTCCAGTCCTCCCCCGCCATGCGCATGTGGTAGGCACTGATAAGCAGCGCAAACAGCGACGTGGCGACCGCAAGAAAGACGCCAAGACCGACTTTCACGGAAGGCAGGGGAAGCGCCCCGTCGCCGGAAAAGCTTTCGATCGGGCGCTGTTCCAGCCACGGCTTGACATGGACCGTCTGTCGAACCAGCCACCAGACAACCACGGCCATGATACCGCCCAAAAACAGCAAGGCGTACGTCACTGATGTGGTTCCATGGTGCCCGCGGCTTTCGTACCCGGTGGCTGGTTTTGCGGTATGAAGTCCGCGGCGGCACCTGGCACGCTGTAGTCGTAAGCCCACCGGTAGACCACCGGCAACGTCGGGCCGAAGTTGCCATGTTTGGGCGGCGTGTGGGGAGTCTGCCACTCGAGCGTAGTGGCGCGCCAAGGGTTGCCACCCGCCAGCTTGCCGTGGAAGTAACTCCAGATCAGGTTGTACAAGAACACCAGTTGAACGGCGCCGACGATCAACGCCGCGATGGTGATACCTTCGTTCAATGTCTGTGCCGACTCGGGGAAAATGAATGTGGTTCCCATCGCGTAGTACCGGCGCGGCACGCCCAAGAAGCCGAGGTAATGCATCGGGTAGTAGATGGCGTAGGTCCCGAGGAAGGTGACCCAGAAGTGAAACTTGCCGAGCGTATCGTTGAGCATGCGGCCGGTGACCTTGGGGTACCAGTGGTAGATCGCGCCGAACACGACCAGGACCGGCGACACGGCCATCACCATATGAAAATGGGCGACCACGAACATGGTGCCGGAAAGCGGGATGTCCACGGGCACGTTACCCAGGAACAGGCCTGTCAAGCCACCGTTGATAAAGGTGAAGACAAAGCCGATGGCAAACAGCATCGGCACGGTGAGATGGATGTTGCCCCGCCACAACGTCAGCACCCAGTTGTAGACCTTGAGGGCGGTGGGGATGGCGATGATCAGCGTGGTGGTGGCGAAAAAGAAGCCGAAGTACGGGTTCATTCCGCTGACGTACATATGGTGCGCCCACACCATGAAACTAAGGCCGCCGATGGCCAGAATCGCCCAGACCATCATCCGATAGCCGAAGATGTTTCTTCGCGCATTGACACTGATCAAGTCCGAGACGATGCCGAAGGCCGGCAGGGCGACAATGTAGACCTCCGGATGGCCGAAAAACCAGAACAGGTGTTGAAACAATATCGGGCTGCCCCCGTTGTAGCCGAGGTGTTCACCCTTCGAGACGAGGGCGGGCATGAAGAAACTGGTGCCCAGCGTTTGGTCCAGCGTCATCATGATGGCGCTGACGAACAAGGCGGGAAAGGCCAGCAGCGCCAGGATCGTGGCCATGAAAATGCCCCATACGGTCAAGGGCAAACGCATCATCGTCATCCCTCGCGTACGCGCCTGCAACACGGTCACCACATAGTTCAAGCCGCCCATGGTGAATCCGATGATGAAGAAGGCCAGGGAGATGAGCATCAACACAATGCCCCAGCTCGCCCCGGGCGTGCCGGAGAGGATGGCCTGGGGCGGGTACAACGTCCAGCCGGCGCCGGTGGGGCCGCCGGGCACGAAGAAGCTCGCCATGAGTAACAGCACGGCGAACAGATAGACCCAGTAACTCACCATGTTTACATAGGGGAATACCATATCGCGGGCGCCGACCATCAGCGGGATGAGGTAGTTCCCGAACCCGCCCAGGAAAAGCGCGGTGAGCAGATAGATCACCATGATCATGCCGTGCATGGTGACAAACTGAAGGTAGTTGCTGGGTGTGATGAAGGAAAAGACGTGCGGGAACCCCAGTTGCAGCCGCATGATTCCCGACAACACCAACGCCACCAGCCCGACCGCGATCGCCGTAATCGCGTACTGCACGGCAATGACTTTTGCGTCTTGGCTCCAGATGTACTTGCCGACGAAAGTCTTCGGATGGTAGAGCTCTGGCTCTTCGACCTCGGCAGGTGGCACATAAACCGATTCGTCATGCGTAACGGAAGTCATCGCTAGTTCCTCTTCGCTAACTCTTCATGATGCTCGATGCGCTTGAGTCACCTAATTATAATGATAACAGCATGAAAAGTGTTGCGCTCGAGCGGGCCGATCAGTGGAAGGTATCGATGTAGGCGACGAGATCATCGGCGGCCTGCTCATCGGCCAGCATTGCGGCCATGGAGGCCATCTGCCGACCGTACAGGTCTTTGGGATGGGCGCCCCGAATACCTTCTCTGAAATTTTTCAATTGAGTGACCAGATACCAATCACTCATACCCTCGAGCCGGGGGGCATTCGTTGCCTGTATGCCCTTCCCATCAGCGCCGTGACAGGCGGCACAGGTCACAAAAGGATCGTGGCCGTTCTTCACATTGCCGTTCACCGTGGCCGGCGCAGGGTTGTCCGGCAATGTGTTGATATAAGCGACGACGTTATTGATGGCCGCTTCATCGGTCAGCGTCGCCGCCATTGGCGCCATTGTCTTGCCAGCAACGTCCTTGTCGTTTGTACCCCGCAGGCCGTTCTTGAAATTGTTCAATTGCCGTTTCAGATACCAGCCTCCCTGACCGCTCAATTTCGGCGCATTCAGCGCCGGGTTGCCCTCTGCTTGCGCGCCATGACAGGCACTGCACACGGCAAACAGTGCCTTGCCTGCCGCAGCATCGCCGGGGACTTGAGCTTTCGATTGAGCGTACGTCGGATAGCTCGCTAACCACGCGTTGAACGCGCCCTCTTCTTCGACGATGACTTTGCCGCGCATGGCGAAATGGGCAATACCGCATAATTGTTCGCAGAAAGCGTCGAAGTCCCCGGTCCGGGTGGGGGTGAACCAGACATAGGTGACCAGGCCCGGCACCATATTCATCTTGGCCCGGAACTGTGGCACGGTGAAGTCGTGCAGGACGTCGATCGAGCGCAGTTCCAGCTTGACCGGCTTGCCGATGGGCAGATGCAGCTCCGGGCTCGCTACCAGGACGTCGTCCTGCCCGTTGGGATCGTCTGGATTCATACCAAACGGGTTCTCAGCGCTGACGTACCGGGCATCGACAGTGCCCAGAACGCCGTCCTTCCCGGGAAAGCGGTAGTTGAAGTTCCACTGCCGCGCCACGACCTCGATCACGGCTGCGTCTTTCGGGACCTCCACGAATTTCGCCCACGCGAACAAGCCGGGGGCCAACATGGCGGCGACTCCTACCGTGGTGGCCAGGATAAGCGCCCACTCCAACTTTTTGTTTTCAGGTTCGTAGTGCGCTAGTGTTCCCTTGCGGTGACGGTAGCGCCACACGCAATAAGCCATGAACAGATTGACGACGACGAAGACAATTCCGGTAACCCAGAACGTGATGGTTACGGTTTGATCGATCGTGCCCCAATTGGAGGCGATCGGCGTGAAATACCACGGGCTCAGGTAGTGGAACAGGACGGAGCCAACGACCAAAAAAACCAATGCGATTGCTAAAACCATAGCGGTGGTTCCCGGTTGATTGGACAGAATTTCAAGTCGCTCCGAACAGGGTTGGCATTTTACCATTCCGGAGAGCGCTGGTCGGCCCGCTGAGCGTTCGCTGCATCTCAGCCGATCTGCGAGGCGCGTAGCAGACGCTCGAGATCCTTCGCCAACCGCTGGATGTCGGGATCGTCGCCATAGCGCAGCACCGGGTTGCCGTGCGGATCGAGCAACAGAATGCTGGTGCCGCCCCCGTGGTCGAGCGGCAGCTGGGTGAGCACGCCCGGCGCCGCGCGCGCCGCGACCAGCCCCGGTTCCCCGGTCAGCAGTTCGGCCGGAGGCGGCGGCGCGGCCGCTGGCTGCAACCAGGCCCGCACGACGCGATCCCGCTCGCGGCCCTGGATCGTTCGCGCGACGCGGGTGGCATACAGTGCGCGCCGGCACCGGTCGCCGCAGTCGGTCCCGCTGACGACGAGCAGCACCCATTTGCCGCGTAACTCCACCAGCGCGAACGGCTTCCCATCCGGATACTCGCCGGCGATCGCCGGCGCCGGCCGCGGATCGAGCAACTCGCCGTAGTTGACGCGCTTGGTCGGCGCGTACCAGTAATACGCAACATAGGCCGCGACGAGCGGCGAGAGCGCCACAAGCGCGAGCAGCAGCAGCGTGCGCCGGGCTCCGCGTGGCCCCGGCGCAGATCCTGCGCGCGACGAACGCTCACGCGTCCGCTGCGGCGGCGACTCGGCAACGCGCGATGTCCGCGTGCGCCAGTTGAGCGCAAGCCACAACACGAGCCCCAGTCCCGCAAGCGAATACCACTGCACCATGTAGCCGCGATGCTGATCGATCCCGAAATCCGGCAGCGGCCAATCGCGGACCAGGCCGTCGCCGGCATCGCCGGTTTGTTCGATGATGAACGGCAGCAGCGCTAACCCGGTCGCCGCCGCGATGCGGTCGATGTCGAGGTTCTGGCGGAGCGGGCCCGGCCCCGCGTCCAGCTTGAGTTCCAGATAATGCGCCGGCGGCAGGTTGATCCGGCCCTCGACAAGGATCGCTCCCGCGGGCGGGGGCACCCGCGGCAATTCGGAGCGATTCGCCCCCTGCGCGATCCAGCCGCGGTTGACGAGGACATAGCGGTCTTCGCTGGAGAGTTTGAGCGGGGTCACGACGTCAAACCCCGGGCGGCCGGCATGGACCTTGTTGTCAATCAGAACCTGCCGCTGTCCGTCGAACTCACCGCTCGCGCGAACCGGCCGAAAGCGCAGCGCCGGCATGTCGGCCGAGGCCGCAGTTAATTCGAGCGGCGGCTGGTGCGCGGCGAATTCGTAGTGTTCGCGCAGCGCTTCTTTCTCCGCGCCACGGTGCCGCTGCCAATTGCCCAGAGCCACCGTCACCGCGACGACGACTGCGAGGCCCAGCGTGGGCCACAGCGTCGGACGGAAACGCTTGCGCGCCAAGAATGCGCCTATCGGGTTTGGCATCGCTCAGTATCTGCACTAGACTGCACTGTCGGCAGGCCATCGCGCTGCCCCCGTCGCGAGCGCGCCTTGATCAGAATCATCGTTATCACCGCCCTGGTCCTCATCGTTGCCAGCCTCGGGGCGGCGCTGTATTACCTTTACCACGACCGCGGTGGCGGCACGCGGCTGGTCAGGGCGCTGGCGATCCGCGTCGCGCTATCGGCAAGCCTGCTCATCTTCCTGGTCGTCAGCTACAAGCTGGGCTGGATCGGCGAGAGCGGACTGCGTTAGCACGTAGCGGCAAGAAAATAGCGCCGCGCCTCGGCGGCGGCTCGATTTTGGCGAGCAGCTTGCTCGTCAGAGCCAATACACGAGTATGAACAGTAGCAACCACACGACGTCGACGAAGTGCCAGTACCACGCCGCCGCCTCGAACGCGAAATGGTGCGCGGCGTCGAAGTGGCCGCGAAACGCGCGGCCCAGCATCACCGACAGCATGATCGCGCCGATCGTCACGTGGAAGCCGTGGAAGCCGGTCAACATGAAGAACGTCGAACCGTAAACTCCCGTCGACAGCTTGAGGTTCAGCGCGCTGTACGCATGCGTATACTCATGCGCCTGCAGCGCGAGGAACGTGAAGCCGAGGACAATCGTGACGAACAGCCAAAGCTTGAGCGCGCCCCGGTTGCCGGTCTTGAGCGCGTTGAGCGCCACGGTGAGCGTGCCGCCGGAGGAAACCAGGATGATGGTGTTGAGCAACGGTATGCCGATGGCCGCCATCGGCGTGAACAGCTCCTTGATGTAGGGACCGTTGGTCGGCCATTCCGCATTGAAATCCGGCCATAACAGTTTCTGCTCCGGACTGCCGAGGTCCGGCACCGACATGTTGCGCACGTAGAATAGCGCCCCGAAGAAAGCGGCGAAGAACATCACCTCGGAAAAGATGAACCAGCTCATGCCCCAGCGGAACGACAGGTCCACCTTCGCGTTGTAGAGCCGGTGCTCGGACTCGCCGATCACGGCGCCGAACCAGCCGAACAGCATCGTCAGCAGCACCGCGAAGCCGGCCAGCACCAGCCACGGGCCCAGCGCATAGGCGTTGAACCAGGCCGCGGCGCCAAACGCCATCAGCAGCAGCGCGCAGGAACCCGTGATCGGCCAATACGATGGCTGCGGCACGTAGTAGTACGGCTTTGCGCCAGTGGGCGTAACGCTCATCGCCTGCTCCTCGTCCTTGCCTAAGCTGTCCGTTGGCGGCCCGCGCCGCATTGGCTACGCTTTAGTTGCCTTCGACCTCGAAAAACGTGTACGAGAGCGCGATCGTGTTGACGTCGGGCGGCAGTTTGGGATCGACGACGAACACGACCGGCATCTGCCGCTTCTCGTGCGGCTGAAAGGATTGCTTGGCGAAACAGAAGCAGTCGAGCTTCTTGAAATACTGGGCGGCCAGCGGCGGCCCGTAGCTCGGAATCGCCTGCCCCGTCAGCGGCCGTTCGGTCCTGTTCTCAACCTCGTACACGACCTGGGTCACCTCCCCGGGGTGCACCCTGACGACCGGTGCCAGAGGGCGGAACGTCCAGGGCAGTTTGCGCACGTTGGCGTCGAATTCCAGCCGCACGGTGCGCGCGCGGTCGATCTGCGAGTTCTCGAGCCGATCCGGATTATCGATGTCGCGCAGCCCGGTCGCCTTGCAGATCTGGTCATAAAACGGAACCAGCGCAAAACCGAACCCGAACATGACCACGACCACGACGCCCAGCTTGATGAGCAGCGTCCGGTTCGCTTGCCGGGGATCGCCGGGCTTGGCGTCGCTCATTTGCCCACGTTCCGCAGGGTCGCCACCATCAGGAAGCCGATGATCGCCAGCGCAACCACACCGATGCCGGCGGTCGAACCGCCCGCGTATTGGGCGACGATGATACCGCCGAAAAGGACCACCGCGATCGACAGCAGAATCAGCGCGGTACGCAGGTTGGCTGCGCGTTGCGCCAGCGCCGGTCGATCCTTTCCCGCTGCGTGTTCCATTCTCATCGGCTGGCTCCGTTCAGGTAAATCCGTTCAGTTGACGTGGGGCGGGGTTTCGAATGTGTGGTAGGGCAGCGGCGAGGGCAGCGTCCACTCCAGCGTGTCCGCGCCCTCCCAGGGCCGCGCGGGCGCGGCTGGCCCGCTGCGGATGGTCTTCACTACCGCATACAGAAAGATCAGCTGCGACAACCCGAAGCCGAACGCCCCGATCGATGCCACCATGTTCCAGTCGGTGAACTGCGTCGGGTAGTCGGGCACGCGTCGTGGCATGCCGGCCAGGCCGAGGAAGTGCATGGGGAAGAACGTGATGTTGAAGAAGACAAACGTCATCCAGAAGTGCCACTGGCCGAGGGTCTCGTCGTACATCCGCCCGCTCCACTTCGGCAGCCAATAATAGATCCCACCGAAGAACGCGAATAACGAGCCCGCGACCAGAACGTAGTGGAAATGCGCAACGACGTAGTATGTATCGTGCAGAACGATATCGACCGGGACCAGCGACAACACCAGACCGGTAAAGCCACCCACGGTGAACATGAAGATAAAGCCGATGGCGAACAGCATCGGTGTCTCGAACGTCATCGATCCCCTCCACATCGTCGCCACCCAGTTAAAAATCTTCACCGCCGTCGGTACCGCGATCAGCATGGTTGCGTACATGAAGAAGACCTGCCCGGCCACCGGCATGCCGACGGTGAACATGTGGTGTGCCCAGACCAAGAACGACAGGATCGCGATCGACGCGGTCGCATAGACCATCGACGCGTAGCCGAACAGCGGCTTGCGCGCAAATGCGGGGATGATCGTCGACACGATCCCGAAGGATGGCAGGATCATGATGTACACCTCGGGGTGACCGAAGAACCAGAAGACGTGCTGGAACAGCACCGGGTCACCACCACCGGCGGCATTGAAGAAACTGGTGCCGAAATGGCGGTCGGTGAGCAACATCGTCACCGAGCCGGCCAGCACCGGCATCACCGCGATCAGCAGGTAAGCGGTGATCAGCCAAGTCCATACGAACAGCGGCATCTTCATGAGCGCCATGCCGGGCGCGCGCATGTTGAGGATCGTCGTGATGATGTTGATCGAACCCATGATCGACGACGCGCCCATGATGTGGATGGCGAAGATCGTCAGGTCCATGCCCATGCCGGCCTGCACGGACAGCGGCGGATACAGCGTCCAGCCCGCGCTGGCCGCGCCACCCGGAACGATGAACGACGCGAGCAGCAGGACTGCGGCGAACGGTAGCAGCCAGAAGCTCCAGTTGTTCATCCGTGCGAACGCCATGTCGGGCGCGCCGATCATCAGCGGCACCTGCCAGTTCGCGAAGCCCACCGCCGCCGGCATGATCGCGCCGAAGATCATGATCAGCCCGTGTACCGTATTGAGCTGATTGAAGAATTCAGGTTCGAGGAGCTGCAGACCCGGTTCGAACAACTCCGCGCGAATCGCCAACGCCATCACGCCACCGGTTAAGAACATGATGAACGAGAACCACAGGTAGAGTGTGCCGATGTCCTTGTGGTTGGTGGTCATGATCCAGCGCATGATCCCGCTCGGGTGATGCGCGTGGTCGTGGTCGACCTCGCGGCCTGCGGCGTGATCGTGCGGAATGCTGCTCATGCGCTTGCTCCTGGCTGACTTTGCAGGTTGCCGGGTTCGGATTCGCTACGATCGATCCGCTTTCACCTCGGTGGGCTGAATCGCCTCGCCGGTGTGGTTGCTCCAGCTGTTGCGCGTGTAGGTGATCACCGCCGCAATGTCGACGTCGGAGAGCGTGCTCCTCCAGGCGACCATCGCCGTCGGCTGGCCGTTCTTGACGACTCCGTTCAGGATCGTCTTGATCTGCTCGTCCTTCGGGCCGGTAACGACCTTCGAGCCGTCGAGCGCCGGAAACGCGCCGGCGACGCCCTTGCCGGTCGGCTGATGGCAGGCAGCGCAATTCGCCGCGTAGACCTTCTCGCCGCGCGCGATCAGCTCCTTCATATCCCAGGCCTTGTTCGGATCGCTGGCCGCCGCCGTAACGGCTCGCTTGTGTTCGGCGAGCCACGTCGCGTAATCCTCGGCGCTCTTCACCTCAACGACGATTGGCATGAAGCCGTGCTCCTTGCCGCAGATCTTCGCGCATTGGCCGCGGAAGGTGCCCGTCTGGTCAAACTTCATCCAGTCGTCGCGCACGAAACCCGGAATCGCGTCCTGCTGTACTCCCGCCGCCGGCAGGAACCAGGCGTGGATGACGTCGCTCGAGGTGATCAGCAGACGAATCTTCTTCCCGGCCGGAACGACCATCGGCTGGTCGACTTCCAGCAGGTAGTGCTCGCCCTTCGGCTCCCCTTCCTCGATCTGCGCAAGCGGGGTCTTCAGATTGCTGTAGTAACCGAAGCCTTCCTCCAGATAGTCGTAACTCCACTTCCATTGCGAGCCGGTGATCTTGACAGTCAAATCGGGCACCGAGCTGTCCTTCATCGCCAGAATCGTCCGGGTCGCGGGAATAGCCATGACGAGCAGGATGAGGAACGGGATCACAGTCCAGACAATCTCGACCAGCGTGTTCTCGTGGAACTGTGCAGCCTGATGGCCTTTGGACTTGCGGTGCGCGAAGATCGAATAGAACATCACCGAGAACACGCCTACGAAGATCACCAGACAGATCCACATGATGATCGTATGCAGGTCGAAGATCTGCGTCGCGATCGGCGTGACCGGAGCCTGGAGGGTGTAATCCTTCGCGGCCAGCGCCAGCGCCGGCACGAGCGCGGCAATCAGCGCGGTGGCCCAGGCCAGCTTCTTCGCCAGCTGTCCCGCCGCCTTCATCGCAGCCCTTGCCATCGCCCTGTGCGCTCCATGCTCCCAAGGCCGAACGACACGAAGCACAGCGATGCGAACAACCACCAGCGCCACCGCGAACCGAGCGAATCGTGCCGCCGCGAGACCACGCAAAATTCCGGTACGGTGGCAAGCGGTGGGATCTCGGCGCCGGGCATGCAGACCTTTCGCGCGCGACTCGACAACGACGTCGCAACACTGCGAAATCTTAACATGGATGGGCGCGCCACAAAAAATGCCGGCGACGCGTGCCGCTCACTCGAGGCCGAGCGCGGCGGCGCCCGGTCCCCATTGCGGCGCGTCGCTCCGTCCCCAGGCCAAGGTCGCGATGCGCGGCGCGGGCAGGCGCACCTCGAGCGTGCGCACGTTGGCCTCGAGCCGCGCCATTCCCGGATCGACGAGGTTCGCGACCCAGCCTGCAAACGTGAGCCCGCGGGCGTGGATCGCGTGCGCGGACAGCAGCGCGTGATTGAGACAGCCCAGCCGCACCGCGACGACCAGCAGCACCGGCAGCGACAACGCGAGCGCGATGTCGAGCATATCCCGCTTCGCATCGAGCGGCACCCACACGCCGCCCGCGCCTTCGACGACGACGCAGTCGGCACGTGCGGCGAGGAGCTCATACGCGGCGCGGACGCGCTGCAGGTCGATGGACGTACCCGCCTCGGCCGCCGCGAGGTGCGGGGCGATCGCGGGCGCGAACGCGAATGGGTTGCGCGCGGCGAGCGGCGCCGCGACGTTGCCGGCCGCGGCCAGGGCGGCGACGTCGTTGTTATCGCCCTCGCCCACGCCCGCGACGACCGGCTTCATGCCCACCGCGCGCAGGCCCAGCGCCGCGAGGCGGCGCAGCAGCAGGCACGCCACCACCGTCTTGCCCACGCCGGTATCCGTGCCGGTGACGAAGATCCCCGCGGGAGCCGAGCGCGGCGGCATGCGCGCGACGCTAGGGCTTGCCGCGCGGGGCAAAGCGCACGATCGCACGGCCGTCGGCGGCGACGCGCGGCTCGGGCTTCCACGCATGGCCGTACACGACCTCGTAGGTCGCCGGCAGCCGCCCGTCGCGGCGAAATGTCTCCAGCGCGGCCAGGACGCGCTGCCAGCGCGCGCGCCCGGTCAGTCCCCGCGGCCGGCCCCGCGTCGCATTGTGCGCGCCGATTGCCTTGAGCTCGCGCATCATCACGGTCGCGTCGTCGTAGGTAAGCGTGATGGTCTCCGTGTCCATCACCGGATCGGCAAACCCGGCTTCTCCAAGCTGGTCGCCCAGATCATGCATGTCGACGAAGCGGCTGACGTGTGTTGCCTGGTCGGCGCCGGCGAAAGCGCGCCGCAGCTCCTTCAGCGTATCCGGGCCGAAGGTGGTAAACAGCAGCAGCCCGCCGCTGCGGAGCACGCGGTGGAACTCGCCGAAAGCAACGGCGGCGCCGTTGATCCATTGCAGCGTCAGGTTGCTCCACACGAGGTCGACGCTGCCGGCCGCGAGCGGCAGGCGAGAGACGTCGCCACAGACAAGCGCGGGCGCGCCATCGCTCTTCAGACCGGCCCCGAACCAGCGCGCGAAGTGCGAGCGCTTCGCCGCGCTCGCCGCGACGCTGCGCTCGCGCGCGGTCTGCAGCATGGCATAGGCGATATCGAGGCCGAGCACAAAGGCTTCCGGATAGCGGGTCGACAGTTCGCTCAGCGCATCACCGGTGCCGCAGCCCGCGTCGAGGATCGCGGCCGGCTTGAGCTTCACCAGGGCGAGCCGCTCGGCCATGCGCAGGCCGACTTCGCGCTGCAGTACCGCGGACGCGTCGTAAGTCGCGGCAGCGCGCTCGAACGCGCGGCGGATGCGTCGCGGATCGAGCTCGTACGGGTCGCCGCTAGCGGGCATCGGCCATGGCGGCGGCGAACGCCGCCGGGTGCGAGAGGAACGGCGCGTGCGCCGCGCCCCGGATCATGTGCAACGAACCTCGCGGCAGGGCACCGGCGAGCCACGCCGCGGCTTCCTGCGGGATGAGATAGTCGCGCTCGCCGGCGATGACGACCGCCGGCTGCGCAATCGACGCGACCTCGCCACGCAGATCGGTAGTGGCGAGCAGTTCCAGCGCGGCAGAGAGCGCCGCGGGCGAGGGCTCGCCGCGCGCAAAGAGTTCGCCGCGCAACCGCGCCAGCACGGTGCGCGCGTGGTCGCTGCCGCGCACCTGCAGCGCGACGAAACGTTGCAGCGTCAGCTGATACGAAACCGCGAGCTCGTCGCCGAACTGGCGCAGCGTCGGTGCCGAGAGCGCATGCGGCCAGTCCGGCCGGGCGACGAAGCACGGCGTGGTCCCGGTCAGGATGAGCCGGCCGATCTGCGCCGGTTCGGCGCTCGCCCAGCGCAGCGCGACCGTGCCGCCGAGCGACCAGCCGAGCAACGTCAGCGGCTCGGCGACCCCCGCGGCTTGCGCGACCGCGGCGGCGAGTGCCGCGACGATCGCATCGAGCGTGTAGGGCGCGACCGCCGTGCTGCGGCCATGCCCCGGCAGGTCAACCCGATGCACGCGAAAGCGATCCGTGAGATGCGGCAGCAGCGGCGCGAACAATCCCGAATGCATCGCCCAACCGTGCAGGAGCACCAGGGGCGGCCCGGTCCCCGCCGATTCGATGCACACGCCGCTCACGGCGATTGGGCGATCTCGGCGAGCGCCGCGAGCAGGCGTGCCACGTCTGCCTCCGAGTGCGCCGCCGAAAACGTGATGCGCAAGCGCGCCGTGCCCGGCGGCACCGTCGGCGGCCGGATGGCCGGGATCCACAGCCCGCGTTGCCAGAGCCCGTCGCTGACCGCGACTGCCGCCGCGTTGGCGCCCACCAGCAGCGGCTGAATCGCGGTTACGGACGGGAGCAAGCGCCACGGCAGGGTCGCGGCACCGGCACGGAAACGCGCCACCAGCGCGCGCAAGCGCTCCCGCCGCTCTGGCTCGCTGCGGATGAGCGCGAGGCTCGCCCGCAACGCGCAGGCGAGCAACGGCGGCGCGGCCGTGGTGAAGACGTAGCTGCGGGCGGTCTGCAGCAACCTGTCGATCACCGCGCCGTGCGCGGCGACGAACGCGCCGGCAACGCCGGCGGCTTTGCCCAGCGTGCCCATGTACACGATGCGCGCCGAGGCGAGCCCGAAGTGCGCCAGGGTGCCGCGACCCTCGCCCAGCACACCGAAGCCGTGGGCGTCGTCGACCACGAGCCAGGCGTCGTGGCGCTCCGCGAGGTCGAGCAGCTCGGGCAGCGGCGCGATGTCGCCGTCCATGCTGAACACGGCGTCGGTGCAGATGAGTTTCCGCGGCGCGCGGCTGGCGGCGAGCTGCTGTTGCAACTCCTCGAGAGCGCCGTGCCGGTAGCGGCTGA
Organism: Edaphobacterium sp. (SeqCode); assembly: GCA_035937415.1. GTDB lineage: Bacteria > Pseudomonadota > Gammaproteobacteria > Burkholderiales > Casimicrobiaceae > PALSA-1003. The sequence continues at coordinate 39,661 of DASZIB010000104.1, forward strand.
ATCGCGCCCGCGACAGCAGCGCTGCGTCGTTCAGGCAGGCGTGGTTCAGCCGATCGCCGAACACCGCGTCGCCGCGGCCGCACAGTCCGGTCACGATCGCCAGGTTGGCGAGGTACCCGGCCGAGAAGAGCAGTGCGTCGGCGTCGGCGCAGGGCGCGACCCACTCCGCCAATTCGCGCTCCAGCGCCGCATGCGCCGCAAAGTGCCCGGAGATGAGATGCGAGGCGCCGGCGCCAACACCATAGCGCGTCGCGCCGTCCTGCGCGGCGGCGATGACGCGCGGCTCGGCGGCGAGGCCCAGGTAGTCGTTGCTGCCGAAGTGCAGCACCTCGCAGCCGTCGACGGACAGCCGCGCGCCCTGGGGCGATTGGACGGTACGGCGGCGGCGGTGAAGGCCGGCGGCCTCGCGCGCGGCGCTGCCGCGCGCGATTTCAGCGAGCGCGCGGGTAGTCAAGCGCTCGGGCAGTCTAAGGCGTCTTGCGCCTTCAGGCCGAGACGCTGCAGCAACGCGCGATCCGCCACGACGTCGGGATTGCCGGTGGTCAGAAGCTTCTCGCCGTAGAAGATCGAGTTCGCGCCGGCGAAGAAACACAGCGCCTGGATGCCGTCGCCGAGCTCCTGGCGGCCCGCGGACAGTCGCACCATCGCCCGTGGCATGGTGATGCGCGCCGCGGCGACCGTGCGCACGAACTCGAGCGGATCGATCGGCGCAGTGCCGTAGAGCGGCGTGCCTTCGACCTGCACCAGGTTGTTGATCGGCACCGATTCCGGGTAGGGATCGAGGTTGGCGAGCTCCGCGATCAAGCCGGCGCGCTCCGCGCGCGATTCACCCATGCCGACGATCCCGCCGCAACACACGTTGATGCCCGCGCCGCGCACGCGGGAGAGCGTCTCGAGGCGATCGCGATAGACGCGCGTGGTGATGATCCCGGCGTAGAACTCGGGAGTGGTATCGAGGTTGTGGTTGTAATAGTCGAGCCCCGCCGCCTTCAGCGCCTCGGCCTGCCCGGCCTTGAGCAGGCCGAGCGTGGCGCAGGTTTCCAGGCCGAGCGCCTTGACCGCGCGCACCATGGCGAGCACCGGCTCGAGGTCGCGCTGGCGCGGGCCGCGCCAGGCCGCGCCCATGCAAAAGCGGGTCGCGCCGGCAGCCTTGGCGGTGGCGGCCGCCGCGGCGACCGCGGCGAGCGGCAGCAGCGGCTCGTTGGCGACGCCGGTGTGATAGCGCGCCGCCTGCGGGCAGTACGCACAATCCTCGGGGCAGCCCCCGGTCTTGATCGACAGCAGCGTCGAGAGCTGCACCGCATTGGGCTCGTGGTGGGCGCAATGCGTCTGGTGCGCGCGCGCCAGCAGATCGTTAAACGGCAGCGCCAGGATCGCCTCGACCGCGGCGACGCTCCATGGCGCAGCCGGTACCGGCTTGGGCTCGCGGGCGCCGCCCGACGTGGACAGCGGAGCTCTCTGCATGGTGGATAGCGCTGTGGTTAGAATGCCGGGCAGTGTCGAGGCAGCCGGTCAAGTTGTCAAATATTCAGGGCTGCGCACTTGACAATGCCCGCCCTCCGGCGCGCGCACGCTGCGCGAGGCCGCAACCGACCCTACCGGAGCACGCATGGTTGCCATCGTCCTGGTCCACCCGGAGATCCCGCCCAACACCGGCAATGTGATCCGGCTCGCCGCCAACACCGGCGCCGAACTGCACTTGGTCGAGCCGCTCGGGTTCCGGCTCGACGACCGCGCGCTCAAGCGCGCCGGCCTCGACTACCACGAATACGCCCGGCTCGTTACCCACCGCGATTGGGAGCGGTGTCGCGCGGCGCTCGATGCGCAGCGGCGGCGACGCTGGCACGCGCTGACCACGCGCGGTTCCCGGTCGCTGTTCGACTGCGCGCTCGATCCTGACGATGTATTCGTGTTCGGCTGCGAGACGGCGGGTCTGCCCGCGGCCATCCTCGACGAATTTCCGCCGCCTGCCCGGCTGCGCCTGCCGATGCGCCCGGGCGTGCGCAGCCTCAATCTCTCCAACGCCGTCGCCGTGACCGTCTACGAGGCATGGCGCCAGGCCGGCTTCGCCGGCGCGGTCTAGCGCATGCCCAGGCGCGAGAAGATGAAGCGCAGCTCGTATTCGCGATCGCGAATGACCTGCTCCTTCGCCTTGCCGTAACCGTGGCCGCTGTCGAAATCCATATACAGCAGGAACGGATCGATCTGCCCGCGGTGGTTCTGCACGGCGGCGACGAATTTCTTCGCGTGCAGCGGGTCGACGCGCGAGTCGTACTCGCCCGCGGTCACGAGCGTCGGCGGCAGGTTCACGCCGTCGCGAATGTTGTGGTAGGGCGAATAGCGCAGCAGGTAGGCGAAATCCTCGGCCTTGTCCGGGTCGCCGTATTCCGCGATCCAGTAGCGCGCGATCAGAAACTTGTGAAAGCGCACCATGTCGAGCAACGGCACCTGGCAGACCGCCGCGGCGAACAGGTCGGGCCGCTGGGTGAGCAGCGCGCCGATCAAGAGCCCGCCATTGCTGCCGCCGCCGACCATCAGCCGGTCGCGGCTGGTGTACTGCTCGCGCACCAGCCACTCGGCGGCGGCGGCGAAGTCATCGAAGCTCGTCTGCTTGTTGCCGAATTTCGCCCCCTCGTGCCAGCGTTCCCCGTATTCGTCGCCGCCGCGAATGCCGGCGTCGGCATAGACGCCGCCACGATTGATGAACGTCGCCCAGCTGCGCACGTAATCCGGGCTGATGCCGGCGTTGAACCCGCCGTAGCCATGCAGGAACACGGGGTTCGACCCGTCCTGCTTGAGCCCCTTGCGGTAGGACAGGAATAGCGGGATGCGGGTACCGTCCTTTCCCGGGTAGAACACGAGCTTGCTTTCGATCTGGGTGGTGTCGAGCGGCGGCTTGTCTTCCCACAGCAGTGACCAGGCAAGCGTCCTGCCGTCGATCTGGTAGAGCCGGCCCGGGGCGGTGAAGGTCGACAGCGTGGCGTAGACGACGTCCCGGTCGATGTCGTAGGCGCTGCCGCTGACGTTGCCCAGCTCCGGCAACGGCAGCTCGCGCACGCGCCTGCCGGAGAGGTCATGCACCCACACGCGCGTGAGCACGTCCTTCTTGTCGCGCACGAGCAGCCAGTCGCTGGTGACGTCCACGCCGTCGAGCACGGTTTCCTGCTCCGGCCAGAGCACCTGCCAGTGTTCGAACTGCGGCGCGTCGTAGCGCGCTGCCATCAGCTTGAAGTTCGGCGCACGGTCGTTGGTGATGATGTAGATGCGCTCCTTGCGGAAATCGGCGCTGGCGCGGAACTCCTTGCTGCTGTAGATCGTGGTCGGCTCGGCGGTCGAGTCGACCGGCCGCATGCGGATCGTGTTGGAGTAGAAATCGCCGGTCTCGAACACGGTGACCGGGGCCTCCTCCGGCTCGTACACCGCGCACCAATCCTTCGCGTCGGTCATCGCGATCAACAGCTCGTCGTGCTGCGGGTCGTCGCCCAGGCGGTGCCGGTAGCAGCGTTGCGGCTCCTGGCGGTCGATCGACGCCTTCGTGCGCGGCGTCACGAACGCGTAGCGCTCGTCGCGCGCCCAATGGAACGAACCGACCCCCGGCAGCACCGGGCCGAGCAGCGCGCCGGTGCGGGTGTCGATGATGCGATAGTCGGTGATCTCGGAGCCGCGGCTGTAGGTCGCGACCGCGGCCCGGCTCGCGTCGCGGTTCGGGACGAACGCGCCGACGCTGGTCTTGCCCGACGCATCGAGAGCGAGCGGATCGAACAGCAGCAGCTCCTGCCCGTCAAGCCGCGTATAGACCTTGGCCTGCTCCTCGCCTTTGCGGGTGCGGTAGAAGAACTCGCGCCCCTTCTTGAAGAACGGCGGCTGCGTGATGTCGCGGTCGAAATACGCGGTGAGCTCGTCGTGCAGGCCGGCGACCGGCGGTGCATTGGCGTCGAGCCAGGCCAGCGTCGCATCGTGCTGGCGCCGGGTCCACGCCTGCACTTCGGGGTTCGTCGCGTCCTCGAGCCAGCGATAGGCGTCGGTGAGCTTCACGCCATGGACGGTGTCGACCACGGGGCGGGCAGGCGTCGGCGGGGGAGCGAATGCCGGCGCCGCGACGGCGAGCGTGGCGGCCATGATCAACGGCAGTACGCAACCCGCGCCGGCGCGGTGAGATAGCTGCGGCATGGCTCAATCTCCGCCATTAGTGGAACTCGGGGCCGTGTTCGCGCGCGAGCAGGGATTCGACGGCGCGCCGCGGCGTTACGTCCTCGTAGAGTACCCGGTACACGGCCTCGCAGATCGGCATGTCCACGCCGAGCGCGCGACAGAGCGTGTGCACGTGGCGCGCCGCCGCGACACCTTCGGCGACGTGTCCGAGTTCGTCCAAGATCGCTGCCAGCGGCCGCCCCCGCGCCAGGGCGAGCCCGACGCGGCGGTTGCGCGACAGATCGCCGGTGCAGGTCAACACCAGGTCGCCGAGGCCGGCTAAGCCCATGAGCGTTTCCCGCTTGCCGCCGAGCGCGGCGGACAGCCGCCCGGTCTCGGCCAACCCGCGCGTGATCAGCGCTGCGCGGGCGTTGTCGCCGAAGCCCAAGCCGTCGCTCGTGCCGGCAGCGATGGCGAGCACGTTTTTAACCGCGCCGCCGACCTCGACCCCGGTCAGGTCGTCGCTCACGTAGGCGCGGAAGGTCTCGCCGCGCAGCCGCTGCGCCACGTTCTCGGCGCTCGTCGCATCGGTTGCGGCGACCGTGACTGCCGTGGGCAGTCCCTGGGCAACTTCCGCGGCGAAGCTGGGCCCGGAGATCACCCCGACCGGCGCCGGCCAGTTCGGCGCGATGGCGCGATGCGCGAGCCCGACGCCGGGTGCCGCGTCGGTCGCCACGAATCCCTTGCCAAGCCAGAACAGCGGCGCCGCGACCATGCGCCGCGACGCCGCCACGACCTCGAGCAGCGCGCCGATCGGGGTGGCCACGAGGATGAGCGAAGCGTTGGCGAGAATCTCCGGCAGCGCGGCGCCGACGACGATCGTCGGCGGCAGCAACGCGCCGGGGAGATAACGGACATTTTCCCGCGCGGTTGCGAGCGCGTGCGCTTCGGCGGCGTCGCGCACCCACAGCCTGAGCGCCGGCGCCGGTTGCGCGCGGGAAAGATGGATCGCGAGCGCCGTGCCCCAAGCGCCCGCCCCCAGGATGGCGACGGTGTCCATCGTGACGGGCAGAGCAGTCAGCGGCGGTTACAAGCCCCAGACCTGCGCAATGCGCACGAAGCCGACCTGGCCATCGCGATGCCTGACCTTGGCCCAGCCGGGCGTCGCCGTCACGAAGTCGGGATCGAGCAGCTCGAGCAGAACGTTCTGCTCGGCCTTGAAAACAACCGGCGCCGCCGCCTCCGGACTCGCAAGAACGTCGGCGACGGCACTGCGCACGAGCAGCACGCGCTTGTCGCCGATCGACTTTTTCTCGACCCAGGCGACCGTGCCGCCCGCATCGCGGACCTTGAGCCAGCCCTCGACGTTGACGATGATCTCGAGCGGATAGTCGCGGCCGAGTACGTACAAGGGCTTGGACTTGCTCGACGGCGCGTCGTAGAGCACGACCGCTTCGCTGGTCGCGCGGAACTCCGCCGCGCCCGCGACAGCTGCCCACAGCGCCAGCGGCGGCAGCAGACAGCGGAAGGCGCGCCTCGCCATGCGCGGTTAGGCCTGCGCGGCCACCTGCGGCTGCTGCACGCTCGCGAGCTGCTGCTGGTAGAGGATCTCGAAGTTGATTGGATCGAGATGCACCGCGGGAAATCCCGCACGCATGATCGAGTCGGCGATCGTCTCGCGAACGAACGGAAACAGCACGTTCGGGCAATGGATGCCGAGAATCGGCTGCATGTCAGAGAGCGGTACGCCCTCGATGCGGAACACGCCCGCCTGCGCCGCTTCGACCAGGAACAGCGTTTTGTCGCCGCTCTTCGCCGTTACGGTAATGGTCAACACGCACTCGAAGAGGTTCTCTTCGATCTGCTCGCCGCGGCTGCGCAGGCTCACCTCGACGGAGGGTGCGGTCTGAATCGTGAACGATTGCGGCGCGCCCGGGTTTTCCAGCGACAGGTCCTTGACATAGACCTTCTCGATTTTGAACGTCGGTCCGGCGGGTAGTTGCTGGTCGGCCATGCGATCTTCCTGTGGCAAGCGGTTGGAGGGGGACGAAACCAATAATTATACCGCAGCGCCGGGGCGCGGCCTTCAGCCTCAGTCCGGCTTCGCCGCCAACAGCGGCGCGAGCTTGCCCTCGCGATCGAGCGCAACCAGGTCGTCGTATCCGCCGACATGCAGCGCGCCGATATAGATCTGCGGCACGGTGCGGCGGCCGGTTTTCTGCATCATTTCCTGCCGCCGCGCCGGCTCGAGGTCGACGCGCACCTTGGCGATGTCGGCGACGCCCTTCGCGCGCAGCAGGCGTTCCGCCTGGACGCAATAGGGGCAAACCGCGGTTGCGTACATGGTGATCGGCACCATCGCCCTGCCCGTGCGCTTAAGCGCCCTTCTCGACGGGCAACCCGGCGTCCGTCCAGGCGCGCAGTCCGCCGCGCAGCGTATAGACCTCGGCGAAGCCGAGCTTGGCGAGCGCCGCAGCCGCCATCCGGCTGCGCTGACCCCGGTCGCAGTACGCGATGACCGGGCGGCTGGTGAGTTTCTTGAGCTCGTCGCCACGACTGGCCAATTGCGATTGCGGCAGATGCACCGCGTTCGGCACCCGACCGCCTTCGTAATCCTTGGGTTCGCGCAGGTCGAGCATCAGCGCATCGCGGCGGTTGATGAGCTGCGTGGCTTCCAGCGCCCCAATCTCGCGAATCGGCGACCAGCGGCGCTGCAGCGTCGGCCACAGCAACATACCGCCGGAGACGAGCAGGACCAGGATCAGCGGCCAGTTGTTCTCGAGGAATTGCAGTTCCATGGGGTCGATCAGGCAAGGCGCAGCGCGGTGCGCGCAGGCGAAATGATAGCGTAGTCAACGGCAGCGCCCCGTCGCGAAGCAGGCGCGGGAACCAACCAGCGCTTGCAGGGGTCCATTGCCCTGACTGGCAGCGCGGCGCCGCTGTCGCACCGCTCCCGTCGCGGCGCCTGCAGACTACACCGGGCGTCGCGCGAAGTGGCGTGGCCGCCTTTGCCGCCGCCGGTCGGGTCGCTGCCGCCGCACGGCCGCGATGGACCCGCATTATCCTGGTCGTCGTTTAGCGTCACGGCTCCAAGGCGAGCAGGGCGTTGCGCGATGCGCGTCGTTGCAAAATCGTTGGGCGCCTGCAACTTGCCCGCCGGCAAACGGGCGTATACTCGGGTGCGGAGAAGAGTCATGCGATTCGCGACCGCGGATCGCCGTTCCGGAAGTGAGGCTTGCGATGCGTGACGGCTGGAAGAAAGCGGGATTGATCGGCCTGGGGGCGGTACTCGGGCTGCTGCTGAGCCTCAACTTTTCGGCATTGGCGGACAAGGATGCCAGGCTGCCGATCCCGTATGACGACCTGCAACTCTTCTCCGCGGTCTTCGGGCGCATCAAGAGCGACTATGTCGAGGCCGTGCCCGACGACAAGCTTATTCACGAGGCCATCAACGGCATGGTCCACGGGCTCGACCCGCATTCGGACTTCCTCGACGAGGATGCGTTCCGCGAGCTGCAGGTCTCGACGCAGGGCAAGTTCGGCGGCCTGGGCATCGAAGTGGGCGTCGAAGACGGACTGGTCAAGGTGATCTCGCCGATCGAGGACACGCCGGCGTTCCGGGCCGGGGTGAAGGCCGGCGATCTGATCATCAAGATCGACGACATCGCCACGCGCGGCATGGCGCTTAGCGAGGCGGTGCAGAAGATGCGCGGCAAGCCGGGCACGCAGATCGTGCTCACGGTCGCCCGCAAGGAAGTCGATACCGCGCTCACCTTCACGCTGACCCGCGAAGAGATCGTCGTTAAGAGCGTCAAGTACAAGATGATCGAACCCGGATTCGGGTACATCCGCATCACGCAGTTCCAGGAGCGCACCGGCGAGGACCTGGCGCGGGCGATCAAGGACCTGTACAAGCACGGCGATCTGACCGGCCTGGTGCTCGACGTGCGCACCGATCCGGGTGGACTGCTGCCGACAGCGGTCGGCGTGTCCGCCGCGTTCCTGCCCAAGGACTCCCTGGTCGTGTACACCGACGGCCGCACGCCCGACGCGCGCATGCGCCTGTCCGCGAACAAGGATAACTACCTGCGCAGCCGTGGCGACGATTACCTGCGCGATCTGCCGCCGGCAATCAAGACCGTGCCGATGGTGGTGCTGGTCGACGGCGGCACCGCGTCGGCGTCCGAAATCGTCGCCGGCGCCCTGCAGGATCACAAGCGGGCGGTGGTGATGGGCACGCAAACCTTCGGCAAGGGCTCGGTGCAGACCATTCTGCCGCTCGGCCACAACACCGGCCTCAAGCTGACCACGGCGCGTTACTACACGCCGAACGGGCGCTCGATCCAGGCCAAGGGCATCGAGCCCGACGTCGCGGTCGACGACGGTCGCGATTCGCCCAACCGCCTGCGCGAGGCGAACCTCGACCATCATCTGATCACCCCGGCCGGCGGCGCAGCGGGCGATGCGCTCAATATGAAGGGCAAGACGGCGGCCGCACCCGTCGCGGCGAAGAACGAGGGCAAGTCCGCCGCGAAGGTCGAAGCCGACGCGCTGCCACCGCGCTTCGAATTCGGTACCACCGACGATTTCCAGCTCAAGCAGGCGCTGAACCAGTTGAAGGGCCAGCCGGTGCTGGCGTCGAACCGGGCGCTTGCCGCGCAGGTGAAGCCGCAGTAAGAACGCCGCGGCGTCCAGCGACGAAAACGCCCGGCTCGTCCGGGCGTTTTTGCCTTCGGCTGCGCCCTCCGGCAGAGCACCCATTACGGCCGCCCGATGGATGACACGCAACTGCTGCGCTACAGCCGGCACATCCTGCTCGCCGAGCTCGGCGTCGACGCGCAACAGCGTTTCAGCGAGTCGCACGCGCTCATCGTCGGCATCGGTGGCCTGGGCAATCCGGTCGCGCAGTTCCTCGCCGCGGCCGGTGTCGGCACGCTCACCCTGGTCGATGCCGATCGCGTCGATCTCACCAATCTGCAGCGCCAGATTCTGTTCGATACGCAGGCCGTCGGACGACCCAAGGTCGAGGCGGCGCGCGCGCGACTTGCCGCCATCAACCCGGAGGTGCGCGTCCTGACGAGTTCCACACGGGTCGGCTTGAGCGAGTTGGTGCCGCTGGCGGCCGCCGCCGACGTCGTCGTTGACTGCTCGGACAACTTCGCGACGCGCCACGCGGTCAACCGTGCCTGCGTCGCGGCCAGAAAGCCGCTCGTCTCGGGCGCGGCAATCCGCTTTGATGGCCAGATCGCCGTTTTCGATACCCGCGAGGCTGCCAACCCCTGTTACCACTGCCTGTTCGGCGAGGGTGACGAGTTCGAAGAAACGCGCTGCGCGACGATGGGCGTGTTCGCCCCGCTGGTCGGCATCGTCGGCGCCACCCAGGCGGCCGAGGTGCTGAAGTTGCTTGCGACGGCCGGACGCACGCTCGCCGGGCGGCTGTTGCTGCTCGATGCCTTGACCATGCAATGGCGCGAGGTTCGCGTCGCCAAGGACCCGCAGTGCCCGGTGTGCGGGCAGGCGGCGGCCGGGCGATGAACGCGCCGTTGTGCCGGGGGCGCCGCGCCGTCATCGCGCGCATTCTCGCCGCAGCGCTGTCCGGCGTGGTCGCCCCGATCGCCGGCGCCGCCGAGTCCGGGCTCGCCCGCACCGACTGGCAGGCGATCCGCAAGGTGATCAAGCTGCAATTGGCGGCGCTGCGCGCCGGCGACGGCGAGCGCGCATTCAGCTACGCGAGCCCTGGCATCCAGGCGCGGTTCGGCGACGCGGCGACGTTCCTCGCGCTCGTGCGCGGCGCGTACGCGGCGCTGCTCGAGGCCCGCTACAGCGAATTCCTCGACGGCGCGTTCAGCGACGGTGTCGCCGTCCAGCCGCTACGGCTGATCGCGGCGGACAACACCGTGCAGGTCGCGCTCTATACGCTGGAGAAGCAGCGCGGCCTCTGGCGCATCAACGGCTGCCGGCTCGCGCCGTCGAAGGTCCAGGCGGCCTAGCCGAACAGATACTTGCGTTGCGTCTCCCAGTGCTCCTGGGGCAGGCGCTTGAAACCCGACTTTGCAAACAGCGCCCAGCGGCCAAGCACGAAGGCGAGCAAGGCGTTGGCTTCGGGGACCGGATCGCCGGTCCAGGTGCCGCCCGCCTGCGCGATCTTCAGCGCCTGCCGCAGCGCGGCTTCGATGCGCTCGTAGAGCTGGTTCATCCGCACCTGCAGCCGCTCGTCCTCGTTGACCAGCGCATCGCCGATGAGGACCCGCGTCATGCCGGGATTCTTCTCGGCGAATCCGAGCAGCACCGAGACGATCTGCGCCGCCTGCGCGACGCCGTCGGTCGTGTCCGAGGTAATGCGGTTGACGAGTGAGAACAATGTCGATTCGATGAACTCGATCAAGCCTTCGAACATCTGCGCCTTGCTGGCGAAATGGCGATAGAGCGCCGCCTCGGAGACGTCGAGGCGCGCGGCGAGGGCGGCGGTGGTGATCTTCTCGCCGCGGGGACTTTCGAGCATGGCCGCCAGCGTCTGCAGGATCTGCAGCCGGCGTTCACCCGGTTTGGTCGCCATTCAGACGCTCCTTCGCTGCGTCAGCCCGCCATGATCATGGTGCCCACGCCTTCGTTGGTCAGCACCTCGAGCAGCAGCGCATGCTCGACGCGACCGTCGATGATGTGCGAGCTGCGCACGCCGTTCTTAACCGCGTCCAGCGCCGAGCCGATCTTGGGCCGCATGCCGCCGTGAATCGTGCCGTCGGCAAAAAGCTTCTCGATTTCGCTTGCGGTGAGGCCCGTCAGCAGCGCACCGTTCTTGTCGAGCACGCCCACCGTATTGGTCATCAGCACCAGCTTCTCCGCCTTGAGCGTCTCGGCGAGCTTGCCGGCCACGAAGTCGGCATTGATGTTATAGGCCTCGCCCTCCTTGCCGACGCCGATGGGCGCGATGACGGGCACGAAATCGCGCGAATCGAGCAGCTGAATGAGCTCCGGATCGATGCGCTCGATTTCGCCGACGAGGCCGATATCGACGGACTCGCCGCCGTCGGTTTCGCTCTTCAGCAGCATCTTGCGGGCATGGATGAACGCCCCGTCCTGGCCGGTCAGGCCGACGGCACGGCCACCGTGCTGGTTGATGAGCCCGACGATCTCCTGATTGAGTTCGCCTAACACCATCTCCACCACGTTCATGACCCTTTCGTCGGTGACGCGCATGCCTTGGCGAAATTCGCTCGGGATACCCATGGTTTTCAGCAGGTCCCCGATCTGCGGTCCGCCGCCGTGCACGATGACCGGGTTCATGCCCACGAGCTTCAGCATCACCACGTCGCGGGCGAATCCTGCCTTGAGCACCGACTCCGTCATCGCGTTGCCGCCATATTTGATGACAATGGCCTTGTTGTGGAAGCGCTGGATGTAGGGCAGGGCCTCGGCCAGTATCTGAGCCTTGAGCGCGGAGGCGGCCTCGAGGGGCATGGCGGCAGGGGTCGCGGCGGAAGGCGGCTTCCAGGAGGCGTGGATTCTACCCGATCGCGCGCGAACAAAGTAACCGCGCCGCTCGCTCGACAAGTAAGCCCTGACTGGCGCGGCCGCCCGCTCGTTTGTAAGCAACAAAGCGCTTTGGTATCTTGCGCGGATGCAAGACGCGCCGCCGGACGCCATCGACCCGAGTCTTGTGCGCCGGGTGCTGGTGACCAAGCTGCGCCATCACGGCGATGTCCTGCTCTCCTCGCCGGTGTTTACGGTGTTGCGGAGCGCGCTGCCAGCCGCGGAGGTCGATGCGCTCGTGTACCGCGAGACCGCGCCGTTGCTCGAGGGTCATCCGGCGCTTGCGCGCTTGCACACCATTGATCGGCAATGGAAGCGGCGCGGCGTGTTGCACCAGTTGCGCGCCGAAGCCGCGTTATTGCGCGCGCTGCGCGCGCGCCGCTACGATCTCATCGTGCACCTCACCGAGCATCCGCGCGGGGCCTGGCTCAGCCGCCTGCTGCGCCCGCGCTACGCGGTGGGCCGCGAGTTGCCGCGCGCGCACTGGCTGTGGCGCACGAGCTTCACGCACTACTACCGCCTTCCCCGGGCGCGCCCGCGGCACATGGTCGAATGCAACCTCGACGCCCTGCGCCGCCTGGGCCTGCAGCCGGCGAGCGGCGAGAAGGGCCTAGTGCTCGTCCCCGGCGAAGGCGACCTGGCGCGGGCGCGCGAATGCCTCGCGCAGCACGGGCTCGAGGCGCGGCGTTTCATTCAGCTGCATCCGGGTTCGCGCTGGCTGTTCAAGTGCTGGACCGAGGAAGCGTATGCCGCGCTCGTCACGGCCGTCGTCGGCGACGGCTGGCGGGTCGTCGTCACCGGGGCGCCCGACGCGCGCGAGCGGCAGCTGGTGGCGGGGGTTCTCGCGCGTCTCGCAGCGCCGGTGCGCGCCCAGGTTGTCGATCTCTCCGGCGCGCTCAGTCTGCGCGAGCTGGCGGCGCTGACGCAGCAGGCGCGGTTGTTCGTTGGCGTGGATTCGGCGCCCATGCACATCGCCGCAGCCATGCGCACGCCCGTCGTCGCCCTGTTCGGTCCGAGCGGCGCGATCGAATGGGGCCCGTGGCAGGTGCCGCATCGTGTCGTCACATCGCTCGAACATCCGTGCCGGCCGTGCGGCAACGACGGCTGCGGTGGCGGCAAGGTTTCGGAATGCCTGACGACGCTGCCCGTGGTCCGGGTCCGCGCGGCGCTCGCCGAATTGCTCGCCGAGTCCGAGTGCCCGCGGTGAGACTGGCCATCATCCGCCAGCGCTACACGCCCTATGGCGGGGCCGAGCGCTTTGTCGAGGCGGCGCTCGAAGCGCTGCTCGAGCGCGGCATCGCCATCACGCTCTACACGCGGCGCTGGCCGCAGACGCGGCTGCAGCTGATCGAGCCGGTGCTCTGCAACCCGCCCTACGTCGGTCGGCTCTGGCGCGACTGGAGCTTTGCCCGCGCGGTATGCGGCACCATTGCCCGCAACCCGCCGGAACTGGTGCAGTCGCACGAGCGGCTGCTTTGCTGCGACGTCTACCGCGCCGGCGACGGGGTGCACAAGGTCTGGCTCGAGGAGCGTCTGCGCGATGCGTCGCCGCTGGCGCAGCGCCTGGGAGCGTGGAGCCCGTATCACCGCTATGTCCTGGACATGGAGCGGCGGTTGTTCGCGAGCCCGGCGCTGCGCATGGTCATCTGCAACTCGAAGATGGTGAAGGACGAAATCCGCGACCACTTCGGGCTGCCCGAGGAGCGGCTCTCCGTTATCTACAACGCGGTCGACAGCGTCGCCTTCGCGCCGCAATTGCGCACTCACCGCGCTCCGGTGCTCGCCAAGCTCGGCGTGCCGGAAAGCGCGACCGTATTCCTGCTCGTCGGCTCCGGTTACGCCCGCAAGGGCGTGGCGCGCGCGATCGCCGCGCTGGCGCGCCTGCCCGGCGACACGTACCTGTTCGTCGTCGGCCGCGACAAGGCGCGCGGTCGCTACAAGCGCCTGGCGCAGGAGCTCGGCGTCGCGCCTCGGGTCGCGCTGCTCGGGCCGCACGAGGATCCACGGCCGTTCTACGGCGCCGCCGACGCGTTCGTGCTGCCGACGCTCTACGACCCGTGCCCGAATGCGGTCCTCGAGGCGATGGCCTGCGGCCTGCCGGTGGTGACCAGCACCAAATGCGGCGCGGCCGAGCTGGTGGTGGAGAACGACGCCGGGTTCGTGTGTCCGGCGCGCGATATCGATTCGCTCGCCTGGCACATGATGACGTTGACCGATGCCGGCGCGCGCGCGACGCTGGGCGCGCGCGCCCGGGAGGCGGTGCTGCCGCTGACGCCCGACGCGATGACGCTGCAGCTCGTGCTGCTGTACCGCGATCTGCTCGCCGCCGCGCACGCCGCGCTGCCGCCGGCGCGACGCTAGAGCGCCCCCCGCGCTATAATTCGGACCACCTCGGCTTCTCGTCTCGCGGCGGTATCTGCCGCCCCTCCTTCATCGTGTCCTCCGGCCTGCGTCTCTCCCAGCGCCTGCGGTGCCACGTCCGCGGCGCGGCCGATGCCAACCCGCAGCGCTGACGGCCGCCGCCGGCTCGCGGGACGCGCGCAGGTCGTCGCGCGCGCGCTCTTCCGGCGCCTCGGCAGCGGTGGCCGGCGCGCGCGCCGGCTCGATCCGCAGCGCATTCTCATCGCGCATCACCTTCTGCTCGGCGATACGCTGATGCTCACGCCGCTGGTGGCCAAGTTGCGCGAGCGTCATCCCGCCGCCGACCTGGTCATGGCGCTGCCGGAGGCCTACGCGCCGCTGTACGCGCGTGCGCCCTACGGCTTGCGCGCCATCGGCTGGGACCCGCTGTGTCCGAGTGCCTCGCCGCTGTGGCGCGAGACGGGCTTCGATCTCGCGCTCATTCCCGGCGACAACCGGATGAGCTGGCTCGCGCTCGCGCTCGGCGCGCGCTGGATCGTCGCCTTCGCCGGCGATCGCCCCGCCAGCAAGAGCTGGCCCGTCGACGAGGCGTGGCGCTATCCGGACCGGCCTGCCGCCTGGGGAGACATGCTCGCCGGCCTGATTGCCGGGCCCCCGCCGGCGCCTTATCGCCCCGCAGCGTGGGCCGCGCCGCCCGTCGCGACCACGACCTCGCTCCCGGAGCCGCCTTACGCGGTACTTCACGTCGGGGCCAGCACTCCGCTCAAGCGCTGGGACCCGGCGTGCTGGACGCAGCTCGCCGAGCGCCTCGCCGCCAAGGGCATCGCACCGGTATGGTCGGCGGGGGCGGAGGAAGCCGCGCTCGTCCGTGCCTGCGATCCGGAAGCACGCTATCGGTCGCTGGCCGGCGCGCTCTCGCTACCGCAGATCTGGCAGCTCATCGCCGGCGCGGTCGCACTGGTGAGCCCCGACACGGGCATCGCGCACCTCGGGCGCATCATCGGCACGCCAACGGTCGCGCTGTTCGGGCCCGGATCGGTGACCCTTACCGGCGCCGGCGCGTTCTGGCGCGAGGTGCCCTATCGCGGGGTCAGCGTCGAGCCGTTTCCCTGCCGCGATCAACGCACGCTCTTCAAGCGCGAGATCGCGTGGGTGCGGCGCTGCGAACGTTCGCCAGCCGAGTGCCCGCACCCGCGCTGCATGGATGCGATCAGCGTCGAAGCGGTCGCCGCCGCGCTCTGCGCGCTCGGCAGCGACCTCGCCTAGGTGGTGGGGCGTTTCAGCGGGCGCGGCGCGCGATGGCCGGTTCGGCGCCGGCCGCCGCGCGGGGCGTCGTGCCCAGCGGCAGGTATTCGGGAATCCACGCCTTGAGCCACACGCGCACTTCCGCGTCGTTCGCGGCGCGGTCGCGTTCGAGCCACGCGATCATCTGCTCGATCGCGCCCACGCCGTTGCCGCGCGCCTGCGCGATGAAGAGCTTCGGGTGCGGGGTGGCGAGCGTCGTTTCCTCGGATGCGAGCGGTTCCTCGTAGAGCTTTTCGCCGGGGCGCAGCCCCGTGAACACGATCGGAATCGCGTCCGGGTCGGCGCCCGACAAGCGGATCATGTCGCGCGCGAGATCGACGATGCGCACCGGCTCGCCCATGTCGAGCCCCAGCACCTCGCCGCCCTTGCCCATAAGGCCCGCCTGCAGCAGCAGCTGGGTGGCCTCCGACAGCGACATGAAATAGCGGGTGATTTCCGGATGCGTGACGGTGACCGGACCGCCGCGCGCGATCTGCTCGCGGAAGCGCGGGATGACGCTGCCGGCGCTGCCGAAGACATTGCCGAAGCGGACGATGACAAACTGCGTGCAGCCGTTCTGCAGACTCTGGCAGATCATCTCCGCGAGCCGTTTCGACGCGCCCATGACGTTGGTCGGATTGACGGCCTTGTCGGTGGACACCAGCACGAACTTTTCCACTTTCGCGGCGACCGCGGCGCGCGCCAGCACCCAGGTGCCGTAGGCGTTGTTGCGGACGGCCTGCCAGGCGTTGGTCTCTTCCATCAGCGGCACGTGCTTGTACGCCGCGGCATGAAAGATCACCGACGGATGCTCGCGGGCGAGCACCTGCTCGATGAGCGTTGCGTGCTTGGCATCGCCGACGATGGTGACCACCTGCAGGTTGGGGAAGTCGTCCTGCAGCGCCTGCTGGATCTGATAGAGCGCGTACTCGGACAACTCGAGCAGGACCAGCCGCGTGGGCCGATAGCGCGCGATCTGCCGGCACAGCTCCGCGCCGATGGAGCCTCCGGCACCGGTGACCAGGATCACGCGATCGCCCAGCCATTCGCGCAGGCCGGCACTGTCGAGCACGACCGGGTCGCGGCCGAGCAGATCGTCGAGTTCGACGTGGCGGATGGTGGTCAGTTGCGAGCGGCCGCTGATCAGGTCTTCGTACGAAGGCACCGTCAATGCCTCCAGGCCCGCCGCCGCACACAGCTCGGCCACGCGCCGCCGCACTCCGTGCGCGGCAGACGGCAAGGCGATGATGACCGTGCGCACCCCGAAGCGCCGCACCCATGCGGGCAGCTCGGAAAGCGGCCCGAGCACGCTGACGTTGCGCAGCAGCCGGCCCTGCTTGGCCGGGTCGTCGTCGAGCAGCCCGACGACGCGCCATTGCCGGCTGTGCGCAAGCTCCTTGGTCAGCCGCGCCCCGGCCTCGCCGGCGCCGAGGATCAGCACCGGCTCACCGAGCGCCGCCAAGGGGCTGTAGAGGCGGTGCTCCTTCCAGATGCGATAGGTGAAACGGCTGCCCGCCATGAGGAAGATCAGCACCGGCGGATAGAGGATGAGCACGCTGCGCGGTACCACGGAGGTGAGCTGCAGCATGACCAGGATCAGCGGAATCGCCACCGCGCCCAACCCCGCGGCGAGCACGATCCGCTGCAGGTCGGGCAGGCTCGCGAACCGCCACAGGCCGCGATAGAGGCCGAATGCCAGGAAGATGCCGGCCTGCAGCGGCACAATCCAGGCCAGCGTGTGCAGCATGTCGGACAGTTGCGGTTCGTGCAGGTCGGTGTTGGAGCGCAGCCAATACAACCCGACCCAGGCGATTGCCGCGGCACAGACGTCGTGCACAAACGCCAGCCAAACTCGCCAGTTAGCCCTTACTTTCATCGAAGCGCACTCCTCGCCGACGCCAATAATACTCGATCGCTGCGAACACGAGCGCGAGAACGGCGCCCCAACCGATGACCACGAGCAGGCCCCGGGAAGGCGCCCAAGCCAGGACCGCCAGGCCCGACCCAGCCACTCCGACCATCAGCGCAACGTAAAGTGCCAGGGTGCGACCGTGGCCGTAGCCGCTTTGCACCAGGTGCTGGTAGTGATGCTCGCGGTGCGCTTCCCAGACGCGCGCGCCGCGCAGCAGGCGGTAGCAGAGCGTGACGGTCGCATCGGCAATGAAGGGCAGGAACACCAGCACCGGGAACCATGCCGGCCACCACTGCGCCTGCCAGCCCTCCAGTCCGAAGACGGCGGCCAAGAAGCCCAGCGGCACCGCGCCGACGTCGCCCAGTATGACCCGGGCCGGCGGCAGGTTGGCCGCGAGAAATGGCACGGTTGCCGCTGCGAGCGCGAGCAACAGTGCCGCACCGGCGCCGCCGGCGAGCCATGCCGCGGCGGCGTAGGCCGTGAATCCGACCACCGTCATCGCGCCGGCGAGTCCATCGCTGCCGTCCATGAAGTTGTACAGATTGGCCATCCAGACGATGCCGAGGATTGCGACGAGGGTGTTGACCGGGGCTCCGGCGAGCCACACCCAGGCCGCCGCCGCCGCGCCTTGCACGCAGAGCCGGATGGCGGGGTGGATGCCGCGATGATCGTCGAGCAGCGAAATGGCGATGACCGCGAAGAGCGGCCCGAGCCATGGCTTCGCGCCGGGCAGCCAAAGTGTCCCGGCGAACCAGCCGGCCCAGATTGCGAGGCCGCCGCCGCGCGGAACGGGGTGCACGTGCAGCGAGCGCGCGTTGGGCCGATCGAGCGGCAGCAAGCCCGAACGCCGCAGCAGCACACGCAGCGTGAGCCAACTGACTGTGGCGGCGATTATTGCCGCCAGACCCGTCATCGCCGTCCCGCGCCCGGCAATGCAGCTCTGGCAAACCGGCGCAGCCT
Source organism: Edaphobacterium sp. (SeqCode) (assembly GCA_035937415.1). Lineage (GTDB taxonomy): Bacteria > Pseudomonadota > Gammaproteobacteria > Burkholderiales > Casimicrobiaceae > PALSA-1003. The sequence goes on from DASZIB010000104.1 coordinate 57,839, forward strand.
CGGCAAGCTGTTGTTTGCGACCATTTTGTCGCCCAAGACCCGCATGCGCCGCAGAGGCGATTGAAGGGGCAATTATACGCGGCGGGCCGCTTGGCATGCATGCGCCCAAAAGCTGCCTCTTGTTGCAATTAAACAACAGGCTTCGCAGGGTGTTTTGGGGTCGCCGGTTTTAGCTTGCCAATGGATTCGCCGCTTTGGCACAATGGACTCAACTTCTCGCTATCTCTTGAGAGAAGGTTCCGATGGCAGGCGCAAAAAGCAGGTTTACTTGCCTTTTTTTTCCGATAGAGGAGACACTCCATGAATAAAAAGCTACTCGCTCTTGCTGTCGCCGGCGCATTTGCGCTGCCGCTGGCCGCGCAAGCGCAAACCGCGAACGTGACGCTCTACGGGCGCGCGAACGTGGATCTGGAATTCATTCGCGGTGCGCAGGCGGCCGCCCCGGCCAACGGCATCGTCGACGGTCAGAATCCAACCGTCGTTCGGGTCAGCAGCAATACCTCGCGCTTCGGGATGCGCGGCCAGGAAAGCCTGGGCGGCGGCCTCCTCGCCATCTTCCAGATCGAGTCGAACGTCAGCTTTGACACGGGCAACAGCTCGAGCTCGGGTATCGCCAGCCGCGAAACGTTCGTCGGCCTGCAAGGGAGCTGGGGCAAGGTTACGATGGGTAAGTTCCTGATGCCGCAGGACGACGTGCACGCGGTGTTTGGTAACACCCCGACCCTGCTGACGTCGATTCTGTCGACCGCGGACGTGTGGGCGCAGGGCAACCTCAGCAAGGGGCAGGGCGGCTGGGATGCTCGGACCGGCAACAACGTCCGTTACGACAGCCCGAATCTGAACGGCTTCACCGCGGCGTTGCAATACTCGACGCGCGACGATTCGGGGAACACGACCCAAACGCCATTCGGCGGCGACAACGGCGACCATCCGTCCGTGCTGCGCCACGCCAACGTAATCGGCGGCAACGTGATTTACGCCAACGGCCCGATCAACCTGGCCGCGTCTTTCGAAACCAACCAAAAGGTTCGCCAATACGCCAATACCGCGGCGGCCGGCTGCTCGGCAGCGGCGCCTTGCATTTTGAATGCCAACGACTACGACTACACCATTACCGGTGCGTACGACTTCGGCACGATCATGCAGAGCTTCGGGCTGCGCGTGGGCCTGGTGTATGAGCACACGAAGTACGACACCCAGCAGGCCGATGCGTCGAAGGCTGACCTGACGCGCGATTTCTGGGGTGCTTCCGCGATCATCCCGGTTGGCGGCGGCAAGGTCTACGCGATGTGGGGCAAGGCCAGCAACGGCAAGGGCAGCGCTGCCGACGGCACCACGGTCGGCTACGTGGTGCACGGTGCCAATACCAGCACGCAGCAATGGGAAATCAGCTACAGCTACAGCCTGTCGCCGCGGACGATGTTGTACGCGGGCTACGTGAAGCTGGCCAACAAGGCCTACAACCCGACGACGTTCAACATCAATTCGTACACGATCAAGACCTGCGAATTCGGAACCGCCTGCCAGTCCGGGCAACCGACCGGTGTGTTGTTCGGGATGGTGCACTTCTTCTAAATCGTAGCAAATCGCAGGCCCCAGGCTTTAACTGGGTTTGAAGTGATCATCCGGGCGTCCGATGGGCGCCCGTTTTTTTGCACCGGCGCGGCTGCCGAGCGTCGCCCCGAACAATTTTGTCCAGGCGTTGGAACCGTGGTCCGGTTCCGCGCCGCGCGAGCGAGCATGATCGATGCGCTGATCCTCGGTTTCGACCGCGCGCTGCGTGCGCTCTCCGGCGTCGCCTCGAGCGCGCGGCCCAATCCCGCGCACAGCCTGCCGGAAGCGGAACTCACCCCTGACGAACGGCGCCACGCGGCGGGGCTGATGCGGGTGAACCACACCGGCGAGATCTGCGCCCAGGCGCTCTATCAGGCCCAGGCGCTGACCGCGCGCGACGCCCGCGTCCGGGCGCGCCTGGCGCAGGCCGCGCGCGAAGAGGAAGAGCATCTGGCCTGGACGCAAAAGCGGCTCGCCGAGCTCGACGACCGTCCGAGCCTGGTCAATCCGTTGTGGTACGCCGGCTCGTTTGCATTCGGCCTGGTCGCCGGCGTCACCGGCGATCGCAACAGCTTGGGGTTCGTCGTCGAAACCGAGCGCCAGGTCGAAGAGCACCTGACCGGCCACATGGATCGGCTGCCTGCCGCCGACCGGAAGAGCCGCGCGATCGTCGCCGCGATGCGCGACGACGAAGTGCGTCACGGCACCATCGCACGCGACTCGGGGGCGGCGGAACTGCCCTGGTTCGTCCGCAAACTGATGCGCGCCGCGGCGCGCGTGATGACGTTGACGGCGTATCGGCTGTAGCGCGGCTCGAGTCGTGCGCCGCAAAGTGGGACAATCGCCAGAACTTGCGTGCGCCTGCCCCCGGCAGAAGACTCGAATGAAAAGATCGCTCGTCGCCATCAGTGTTGCCTGTGCCGCCGTGCTGGCGCCGGTGGCGCAGGCGCAGATCGACCACCTGCACCTGTACGGCAACCTCAACCTCGACGTCGAGTTCGTCAGCGGCAAACAGCCCGACGGCACGAATCCGACGGTCACGCGCCTCGGCAGCAATACCTCGCGTTTCGGCATCCGCGGCAGCGAGTATCTCGGCGCGGGCCAGATCGCGCTCTTCCAGCTTGAATCCTCGGTTCAGGCCGATACGGGCGGTAGCCCGTCCACGGGCATCGCCAGTCGCGAGACCTTTGTCGGCCTGCAGGGCGACTGGGGCACATTCAAGGCGGGCAAGTTTCTCACGCCCTACGACGACATCCTGCCCATCTTCGGGAACGTGCCGACGCTGACCACCTCGATCCTTTCGACCGCGGCGATATGGGCGCAAGGCCCGCTGTCAAAGGTCCAGGGCGGTTTCGACGCGCGACTCGGCAACTCCATCCGCTACGAAACGCCGCCGCTGGATGGATTCAACGGCGAGCTGCAGTACTCGACCCGCGATTCTTCGGGTAACGCGGACAGCGCGGACAACGGTGACCACTTGTCCGAGCTGCGCCACGCGAACATCGTGAGCCTCGGCGGCTTTTACAGCAAGGGGCCGCTCGACCTCGGTTTTGCCTACGAGCGCAACAATAACGTGCGCTTCGTCAATACCAAGGACGACGCCCTCTCGATTGCCGCTGGCTACGATTTCGGCACGATTGACGGCACCTGGGGATTGCGCCTCGGCGGGGTCTACGAGCGGCTCAAGTACGCCACGCTGACCGGGGACTTGAGGCGCGATTTCTGGGGCGTTTCGGCAACCGTGCCGGTCGGAGGCGGGTCGATCTACGCGTTCTGGGGCCGTGCCGGCAACGGTACCGGAGGCGCCGTGGACGGAACGACCATTGGCGGCCTCACCAAGGGGCCGAACTCATCGAGCGTGCAGTGGGAGCTTTCCTACAGCTACTCGCTGTCGCTGCGCACCCTGCTCTACGCCGGATACGTCCAACTGGACAATCGTCCCAACGCTGCCTACACGTTCAACATCAACAGCTACAGCACGGCTGCGGGCGCAAAGCTCACCGGATTCATATTCGGCATCGCGCATTTCTTCTGACCGCGAGGGACTGCTCTGGCGTGGGCAGCGTCAACCGCGTGTCGTGCCTGGCGCGCGCTTTGCGCCGGTCGCGTGCAGCCAGGCCCGCAGTGCCCGCAAGCGGGCCGCCCGGATGCGCTTGGGTAAATCTCGTTTCGGCCCGCGCGCAGCGAGCGCGGTCGCATCGACGCCGCGGATGACCGCGAGCGCAGCGGCGAGTCGCGCTCCGGCAACGTCGGCGGCAGAAGACGCCGGCGGCAATTGCCCGGCGGCACTGGCGCGCACGAGCGCGTCGAGCCGCGCGGGTCGGCGCAGCGCGTCGGTGGCAAGCAGCAGATCGAGTAGTGGCGCCGGCCCGAGCTCGGCTGCGCGCCGCACCGTCGCCGCGTAGCGCGCGGTGAGCCGCGCCAGCTCGCGGTAATCGGCCGGTACCTTGAGCCGGTTACTGAACGCGGTTGCCAGCCGCGCATTGGCCGCCAGGCGCGCGCCGGATCGCGTCGCGCCCGCGAGAGGAGTGAGGCCGGAGGCGAGGACGGCATAGCGAACCGGCAACGACGCGCCGGCGGCGGCCGCGCGGTCGAGCGTCCGCAGACGCTCGATGCCCGCATCGAGAACGTCGTCACCTCCACCGCGACGCGACGGGCCGAATAAAACGTCGATTTCGGGGAACAGCGGTGCCAGTGCGCCGCAGCGGCGGAGCGTGGTGAAGAAACGCGATGGCTGCGCTGCCATCAGTGCGCGGGAGAGCTCATGCCAGATGCGTTCTTGCGTCAAGGTAGCAAGCTCGCCGCTCGCCGCAATCGAGCGCATCAGCGCCTCGGTCTCCGGGGCGACCATGAAGCCGAAGCGGGCGGCGAAGCGCGCCACCCGCAGCACGCGCAAGGGATCCTCGGCAAACGCCGGCCCGATGTGCCGCAATACGCCGGCGCGCAGATCTTCCGCCCCGCCGAAGGGATCGATCAGCGCGCCGTCAGCGCCACGCGCCATGGCATTGATCGTGAGGTCGCGCCGCGCCAAGTCCTCCTCGAGCGTGACGCCGGGCGCGGCGTGAAAGGTGAAGCCCTGGTGCCCGCGCCCAGTCTTGCGCTCGGTGCGGGCCAAGGCGTATTCCTCGTGGGTCTCGGGATGCAGGAACACCGGAAAATCGCGGCCGACCGGTCGAAACCCCTGCGCCCGCATTGCCGCGGGCGTGGCGCCGACGACGACGTAGTCGCGATCCGCGACCTGCTGCCCGAGCAGCTCATCGCGCACCGAACCGCCGACGCGATAAGTCTTCAGCGCCCGCCCTGCGCGCGTAGGGCCGAGTAACGACTGCGCGTCGCTGCCGGCGAGAGGTATTGCGGCGCAATCGCCTCGAGCGCGGTCGGTGGCGTCGCGAACAGCGGCGGAAGACTGCCGTCGCAGACGCTATCGACGGTCATCGAAGCGAGGTTGTCGCGGGAGAGCAGCGCGCCGGGCAGCATTTCCAGCAGCCACGCCTGCAGCGACCCCAGCGCGGCGCCGAGCGGCACGATCGGCCGGCGGTGCCCGGTGAGTTCACCCACATAGGCGACGAGCTCGCGCAGCGTATACACCTCCGGCCCGCACAGTGCGTAACGCCGGCGGTGGCTGCGGTCGTCGTGCAGCGCCTGCACGAAGGCGCGGGCGACGTCGCCCACGTACACCGGCTGGAAACGCGCGTTGGCACACGCCAACGCGATCACCGGCAGCAGGCGCTGCAGGCGGGCGAACAGATTGAGAAAGGAATCCTCGCGCCCGAAGATCACCGACGGACGCAAGATCGTCCAGGCCAGTGGCGACTCGGCCACGAGCGCTTCCGCGGCACCCTTGCTGCGCAGGTAGCGGCTGGGGCCGGCCGGGTCGGCATTGAGCGCGCTCATCTGCAGCAGGCGCGGCACCGCCGCGGTGCGGCAGGCGTCGATGAGCTTGCGCGCGAGCTCGGTGTGCGCGCGCTCGAAATCCCCGCGGTGCGATTCGTTGAGGATCCCGACCAGATTGATCGCGGCGTTCGCCCCCGCTGCGAGCTGCGCGAGCGCAACCGGGTCGTGAACGTCCGCCTCGAGCACGTCGACCGTCGGCAGCACGATGAGATGTCGCGCACGCTCCCGCTGCCGCGTCGGCACGACGACGAACCAGCCGTCGACGACGAGGCGGTTGACGAGGTGACGGCCCACGAAACCGCTGCCGCCCAACACCAGGATTTTTCCGGCGCTCATCGCTTGCCGTCGCCGCGATCCGCCGCCGGCGCGGCGGAGTCGGGAAGCGCGGCGCCTGACTCGGCCCCGGCTTGCACTTCGCGGGGCGCGACGATGCCGAGACGATCCTTGAGCGCAACGTAGCGCAAGCCGAGCTGTGCCTGGTAGAACATCGCGTTCGCCAGCACTTTCTTCGCGTAATCGCGCGTCTCGTTGAACGGAATCGTTTCAACGTAGATTGCGCCTTCCAGCGGCACCGGCGCGCGCCACGCCTGGGCGCGTCCCGGACCGGCATTATACGCCGCGGCTCCGAGCGCCGGCTGACCGTCGAGCTTGTCGAGCACGTAGCGGAGGTAGTAGCTGCCGAGCTGGACATTGAGTTCCGGCTCCTCGAGCCGCGGAGTGCTCGGCGAAGTGTGACCGGTGTGCCGCGCCACCCAGCGCGCGGTCGGTGGCATGAGTTGCATGAGGCCGACTGCGCCGGCCGACGAAACGATGTCGGTTACGAAACGGCTCTCCTGCCGCACCAGCCCGTACACGAAGGCCGTATCGAGGCCATTCTGCTGTGCGGCCTCCATGATCTCGGTCTGGTACGGAGTCGGATAGCGCAGGCCGAAGTCGTGTCGCCGTTGCGTGCGCTCGGCGGTATTGATCGAGCGATCGTAGAGGTGATTGCGCTGCGCAAACGTCGCGGCGAGCAGCAAACCGTCATCGTCTAGGCCGCGCACGACGGCGATCCATTCCCGTTGCGCTTCCGTTCGCAGATCGAGCGCGGTGAGCTTGAGCACGCGCTGCACCGCCGTGCGCGCGCCGAATGTCGAGAGCGCATCCGCGTCGGGCGACAACGGCTCGCTCAGCGGCATGACGCTCGCCCCCAGTGCCTCGGCGGCGAGAAAGCCGTAGAAGTCAGGTTCGGTCGCGAGGCCGGCGTAGAGCCGCGTCGCATCGTCTCTTTCGCCGGCGGCGGTGAGCGCGCGCGCCTTCCAGTAGCGCCAGGCGGTTTCCTGTGCCTGGCTCGGCGGCATCGCGTCGATCGCGGCGGCAACGTCCGGCCAGGCGCCGACGCGCAGCGCAGCGCGCACGTGCCACGCGCGCTGACCTTCGGTCAGGGACATGCCGTCGACGTCCTGGAACCACGCGTCCGCCGCGGGCACCAGCTGGTGCGCCGCGTTGTAGGCGACGAGCAGGTTGCCGTAGAGGCGGTCGGCGGCAGGCAGGCGCGCGCGCCAGCGGATCCACGCATCGTGGGCCGCGATCGCGTCGGCCTGCGCGACGCGATCGAGCGCATAGAGCGCCAGCTCGCGGCCGCTTGGCGCTGCGAGGTTAAAGTCGCCCTTGACGAGCGCCGCATGCGCCCCCGCGTCGATGCGCCCGAAGTCGCGCGGCGCGGGACGCTCGGCGGGCGGCAGCTCGCCGGCAATCTTCGCCGCCAGGCGAAAGTTGCCGGCCTCGTGCGCCAGCCGGAAGCGCGCCCAGACGTCGTGCGCGGTCAACGCGCCTTGCGCGAGCAGGGCCGCGAAGACCGGCTGGCACGCTTCGGGTTGCTCCTGCCCGCTGAACCAGAAACGCCGGACATCGGCCGCGGCGCCGTCGGGCGCTTCCGCGGTACCGCGCTGCGCCCGGAACTGCGCTGCGTAGCAAGCCAGTTCGACATCCTCCGCGGCGCGCTGGGGATACTCGGCCGCAAACAGCGTCCAGTCGCCGCGCCTGGCCAGCGACTTCAGCCAGTCGCCACGCAAACGCTCGGCGAATGGCAGCTCGGCATAGCGGGCGAGAAATGCCCGCACCGCGCCGGGATCGGCCGTGTCGATCTGCAGCCGCAGCCGCCAATAGGCGACGTAGGGTTCGAGGAGGTGGCCGGCGAGCCGCGGCGCGATGCGCTCCAGCCGGGCCGCATCGCCGGCCCGGTAGGCATCGCGCGCCAGCACGAAGTCGGCATCGCTGGGTTGCCCGCGCGCTGCAAGGGCGACGCAGGCGGTCGCGAGGGCGGCCGCGGCGCGGCGTCCGGCGGACGAGCGAAGCAATGACCAGGACATCGGCAGCATTGTCAGCGAGCGCTCCCCGTCCGACAAGTCTGCGCCGGGTGCGTTCGCGTGGCGCACGCGGGGCCGATGGTAAAATCGACAGCGGCGAGAGACGCCGCGGCGCAATCTTAGCGCGGCCGATCGGGGGAATATGATGGCTCGACACAACAGCGCTCCCAAGGTAGGCGTGGTCATGGGCAGCGCCAGCGACTGGGAGATCATGCAGCATGCGGTGGCGCAACTTGCCGCCTTCGGGGTGCCGCATGAGGCGCGGGTCATGTCCGCCCACCGCACGCCCGACGACTGCATTGCCTACGCCGAGACGGCGCTGGCCAACGGCTTTGCCTGCCTCATCGCCGGCGCAGGTGGCGCGGCGCACCTTGCCGGCGTACTCGCGGCGAAGACCACGCTGCCGGTGCTCGGCGTGCCGATGCCTTCGAAATACCTGGGCGGCGAGGATTCGCTGCTGTCGATCGTGCAAATGCCCAAAGGCGTGCCGGTGGCAACATTTGCGATCGGCGAAGCGGGCGCCGCCAACGCCGCGCTGTTCGCGGTCGCCATGCTCGCGCTCAACGATGCCAAGCTGGCGGAGAAACTCACCGCGTTCCGGGCCCAGCAGACCGCCGCGGCGCGAGCGGCGACGCTACCTGTGCCCAAAGCGTAATTTCGCCGCCCGCCGTTACTTGCGCTCGGCCGTATTGCGCTCTGCTCCTACCGGCAGGCTCGCCACGCGGATCATCTCCGGATCGGTGTAGCGGCAGCCGTTGGCGACGTAGTTCGCCGCCATCGCGGTCGCGTCGGCGCCCCAGAACAGCTCCTCGCCGATCGCCAGCGTGGGCACGCCGAAGACGCCGCGCGCGATCGCCTCGTCGGTGTTCCGCCGCAGCGCATCCTTGACTTCCGCGGTTGCGATGCGCGCCGAGGCATCGGCCATGCCGAGCCCGGCGATGAGCTCCGCCCACTCGATGGGCAAGTCGCCGAGGCGGCCGTCGCGCCAGACGAAACGGAAGATGGCGCGGATCGCCTCCGGCGCGCAATCGGCCGCTATGGCCAGCCGCAACAGCGGCAGCGGATTGAATGGGTGCGCGGCCGGAAATTTCAGTCCGATCCCGAGCCGCCGCGCTTCCCAGACGACGAAGCGGTACGTGAAGCGACGCTTGGCGGGGATCTCGGCCGGGCCGCGGTGATTGTGCGCTTTGAGCAGCGCGGCGAACAGGATGGGACGGTAACGCACGCGGATCGTGCGCTCCAGTCGCGGCAGTTGCTCGCACTGCAGGTACGAGAACGGCGAAACGAAATCGAAATACCAGTCAGCGCTCGGCATCGGTAGCCTGGCGCAAAGCGATGGCGCCGCCGTGTCGGGTACGGCGCACGGCAGCGGCGTCCACGACCGCGCGCCGCTCGGTGGCCGACAGATCGATCCAGCCGGCGATCTCGTTGAGCGTGCGAAAGCAGCCGGCGCACAGGCCCGTCGGCGCGTCGATGACACAGATGCTCACGCAGGGCGAGGCAACCTCGTTCGCGTCGCGCATTGGCGGCTCAAGCGCCTGGCCGCCTAAGGCAGCGGATCCTTCGCCTCGAGCGCGCGCGCCACACGCGATGCCGGCGGCCGGCCGAGGTAGTCGCAAATATAGCGGCTGGCAATGCGCAGCCGCGTCATGTCGACCCCGGTTTCGATGCCGAGGCCCGTGAGCAGATACAGTACGTCTTCGCTCGCGACATTGCCGGTCGCGCCCTTCGCATAGGGGCACCCGCCGAGTCCCGCAACCGAGCTGTCGAACGTCGCGACGCCCAGCTCCAGCGCCGCGTAGATGTTGGCCAATGCCTGCCCGTAGGTGTCGTGAAAGTGGCCCGCCTGCTCGGCAAGCGGCACCGCCGTGGCCACGGTTGCGACGAGCAGCTGCGTCTTGCCGGGCGTTCCGGTCCCGATCGTATCGCCAAGCGAAATCTCGTAGCACCCCATCTCCCGCAGCCGAGCGGCGACGTCGCGAACGCGCTCCGGCGCGACGGCGCCTTCGTAGGGACAGCCGAGCACGCACGAAATGTAGCCGCGAACGCGGACAGCATGCGCCTTGGCGGCGCTCGCGACCGCTTGCGCCCGCTGCAGGCTTTCCGCGATCGAGCAGTTGGTGTTCCGCTGCGAGAAGGTCTCCGACGCGGCGACGAAGACCGCGACCTCATCGCAGCCGGCGGCGAGTGCGGCGTCGAAGCCTTTCTGATTGGGTGTCAGCACGGGATACCGTACGCCGGGCTTGCGCCGGATCGCGGCCATCACCTGCGCGTTATCGGCCATCTGCGGCACCCACTTGGCCGCAACGAAGCTCGTCGCTTCGATCGCCGGCAGACCGGCGTCGGTCAAGCGATCGATCAGTCCGACCTTGACCTCGGTGGGCACCTGCGCCGCCTCGTTCTGCAGCCCGTCGCGGGGCCCGACCTCGACCATGCGCACGCGTTGCGGGAGCCTCCGCGGTCGACCGGCGTCGGCAGCAGCCAGCATTGAGTTCGTCCCCTAGTAACCCCGGGCGCGAGCGACCACGCCGCTGACGGGAAGCCCCGCCTCGAGCTGCCCGATCTTGGCGGCGATCTGCGCCACCGCCGCCTCGACCCGCGTGATCGCGGCCACGTGCGGGGTCAACGCGACCCGCGGATGATGCCAGAAACGATGCGCCGCAGGCAGAGGTTCGTCGACGAAGACATCGAGCATCGCCGCCGCGAGATGGCCGCTGTCGAGCAGGTCGAGCAGGTCGGCGTCGACGACGAGCGCGCCGCGCGAAACGTTGACCACGCAGGCGCCGCGCGGCAGCCGGGAGAGCGTCGACCGGTCGAGCAGTCCTTGCGTGTCGCGCGTCAGCGGCAGCAGACACACCAGCAGCTGCGTGCCGGCCAGAAAGGCATCGAGCTCACTGCGGCCGACGTAACTTGCGATGCCGGCGACCGCCTTGGGCGTGCGGCTCCAGCCGCGCAGCGCGAAACCGAAGGGCATGAGGGCGCTCGCCACCGCCACGCCGAGTACGCCCAGGCCGAGAACTCCGACGCCGAAACCGGGCTTCCTTGCCGGCGGCCGCGGTTGCCACACGCCGGCGCGCTGCTGCTCGGCGTAGACGTCAAATTCGCGATAGCGGCGCAACACTGCGTGGCAGACGTATTCGGCCATCTGCTCCGCCATGCCCGCATCCTCGAGCCGGATGAGCGGCACGTCGCCGGGCAGGCTCGCCGCGCGGACGAGGGCATCGACGCCCGCGCCCAGGTTGAAGATCGCCTTGACGCGCGCGAGCTCGCCCAAGAGCTCCGACGGCGGCTTCCATACCAGCGCGTAGTCCGGCGGCTGCGCCGCCGGCGCGGGCCACGAGTCGATGTGTGCCGCCGGCAGCGCCCGCCGCAGCGCGGCAACCCAGGTGGCGGCGTCGTCGCCGGCGCTGTAGAGGAGCACTCTCACGTCGCTTGCGTCTGCGCGCCGTCGTCGAGGTCGATCAGCACCGCGCCCTCGGCCACCTGCTCGCCTTGGTGGAAATGGACTGCACTGACCGTGCCGGCTGCCGGCGCGGTGATCGTATGTTCCATCTTCATCGCTTCGAGAACCAGCAGCGGCGCACCTTTGGGCACCGCTTCGCCGGGCTTGACCAGGACCGCGACCACCGCGCCCGACATCGGCGCCATGAGGTGCCCGGCGCGGGGCTCTTCGTCGCCGGAATGCGCGAGCGGATCGAGCAGGCGCAGCCGGTGCAGTGCCCCGCCGCAGAACACATAGCGCTCCTCGCCTTGCGCCACCACCTCGGCCGCGAACTCGATGCCGTCGAGCTGCACGCGAATTCCGCTGCCGGCTGCCGCAACGCTCGCGGCGAAGGCGTTTTCGCCGAGTTGCAGCGCGACGGCCTGCCCAGCCGTGCGCAGGCGCACCGGATAGGTGGCCCCGGCCGCCTCAAAGGTCAGCACGATGGCATGCTCGTCGCTGTTGAGCCACCAGGTCTCGATGCTGTGCCACGGCGATGCGGGATCGCCCTGTATGCGGGCCGCTGCCGCGGCGGCCGCGCGAGTGCGTGCGAGTTCACCCAATGCCGCGACCGCGAGCACGCGCGCGGAAGGTGCAGCCGGCGGCGGCAACAGCGTCGCCTGGTGGCGGGCGATCAGGCCGGTATCGACACGCCCGGCGGCAAACGCATCGTGCGCGATCACACGCTGCAGGAACGCCACGTTCGTCGTCACGCCCGCAACGCGGTATTCGGCGAGCGCGGCCTTCAGGCGACGCAACGCGGTGGGGCGATCTTCGCCCCAGGTAATCAGCTTGGCGATCAGCGGATCGTAATAGCGGCTGATCGCGTCGCCCTCGCGCACGCCGGTGTCGATGCGGACAAAGGCGGATGGTTGCGGGCTGCGCAGGTAGGCGATGCGCCCGATCGAAGGCAGGAAGTTGCGGTCGGGATCCTCCGCGTAGATTCGCGCCTCCAGCGCGTGGCCGTGGAACGCGATGTCCTGCTGCGCCAGCGGCAGGCGCTCGCCGGCGGCGACGCGCAGTTGCCATTCAACGAGGTCGAGCCCGGTGATCATTTCCGTGACCGGATGCTCGACCTGCAACCGCGTATTCATCTCCATGAAGTAGAACGGGGCATCCGGAGCGGCGGCATCGGCGACGATGAATTCCACCGTGCCGGCGCCGGTGTAACCGATCGCTTTGGCCGCGGCCACTGCCGCCGCGCCCATCCGCGCGCGGCGCGCCGCGGTCATGCCCGGTGCCGGCGCTTCCTCGAGCACCTTCTGGTGACGGCGCTGAACCGAGCAGTCGCGCTCGAAGAGGTGCACGCATTGACCGTGCGTGTCGGCGAAGACCTGGATCTCGATATGCCGCGGCTGCGCCAGATATTTTTCGAGCAGCACCCGCGCGTCACCGAAGCCGGCCTGCGCTTCGCGCCGCGCGGCGGCGAGCGCGGCGGCGAAGTCGTCGCGTCGCTCCACGCCGCGCATGCCCTTGCCCCCGCCACCGGCGGAGGGCTTGATGAGCACCGGGTAGCCGATAGCGTCGGCTTGCGCGAGCAGCAGCGCGTCGTCCTGCTCGCTGCCGTGATAGCCCGGAACGATGGGCACGCCGGCCTTGCCCATGATCGCCTTGGCTTCCGCCTTCGATCCCATGGCGCGGATCGCGGCGGGCGGAGGGCCGATGAAGACGAGCCCCGCTGCCACCACCGCGGTGGCGAACGCTTCATTCTCGGACAGAAATCCGTAGCCGGGATGCACGGCCTGCGCTCCCGCGGCCTTGGCGGCGGCGATGATCGCCGCACCATCCAGATAGCTCTCCCGTGGCGGCGCAGGGCCGAGCCGACGTGCCTCGTCGCAGGCGGCGACGTGGAGCGCGTTGGCATCGGCGTCGGAATACACACCGACCGTGCGCATCCCCAAGCGCCGGGCGGTGCGCGCGATGCGGCAGGCAATTTCACCGCGATTGGCGATCAGGATCGTGTCAAACATCGCCCGACCTGCGCGATTGCGGCCCGGCCGGCGATGCGGCGTAGCCGAACCAGCGCGCGACTCTCCCGCCGAACTCGCGCAGGAAGCGCCACAGCTTCGGCAGCAGCCACGCCGTGAGCGCGAGCAGCGCCGCGAGCACCACGAGCAGGGCGAGCGGATGCGCCAGCGCAAGGTAGAGCAGCACGCCCACGAGCAGGTCTTCGCCGAACGATGCCGCCAGGTTGGAGAACGGCTCGGGTGATGTATTGAGAGCCAGGCGCGCACCGGCCTTGGTGAAATGACTGCCCGCCGCCAGCGTGCCGCCGACGATCCCTGCGGCAAGCGTCCATGCCGGCGAGGAGTCGCCGAATACGCTCGCCGCAAGCGCGGCGCCGGCGGGGATGCGCACCAGGGTGTGGGCAAAGTCCCACAGCGTGTCGACGCCTGGAATCTTGTCGGCGAAGAACTCGACGAACACCATCAAGCCGGAGGCGCCGAGGACCAGCGGGTGCGAAAGCACGCGCAGATGCTCCGGCAGGTCGAACCAGCCGAGATAGCCCAGCGCGCCGACGATGAACAGCACGGCGTAGAGCCGTATCCCGCTCGCCCAGCCGAGTGCGGCGGCCAGCGCGAGCAACTGCAAGGTGTCGAGTTTTTCCACGTCGCACCGCCGCGCTAGTCGCCGCGCGGCACCCACGCCGCCCTGCGCTTGGCCAGAAATGCGGCCACGCCCTCCTTGCCTTCCGGCGAGGCGCGCACGCGCGCGATGCGGCGCGCGGTATCGGCCACGACCTGCGCGTCGATGGGCCGGTTGACGATCGCACGCAGCAGCGTCTTGGATTCGGCCTGGGCGCACGGGCCGGCAGTCAGCAGGGCACCGAGCAGCTCGCTGATCCGGGTATCGAGTTCTTCGGGCAGCGCGAGCTCGTGCAACAAGCCGAGGCGATACGCCTCGGCGGCTGAAAATCGCTCCGCGGTCAGGAAGTAGCGGCGGGCGGCGCGCGCGCCGATGGCGGCGACCACGTAGGGGCTGATCGCGGACGGGATCAATCCCAGCCGCGCCTCGGAGAACGCGAACGTGGCATCGTTCGCTCCGATCGCTACGTCGCAGCATGCGACGAGGCCGGCGCCGCCGCCGAACGCCGCGCCGTGCACGCGCGCGAGCGTCGGCTTGGACAGGGCGTACAGCGCGGCGAGCATCGCGGTCAGCGCCCGGGCGTCGGCCAGGTTCTGCCGCGGGCTGAACGCCGCCATCTGCTTCATCCAGTTGAGGTCCGCGCCGGCACAGAAGCTCGCACCGGCGCCGGCGATCACAACCGCGCGCACGTCTGCGGCTTGGTCGAGCGCACGCAGCAGCGCGGTGAGCTCGGCGATCAGGGTGGCATTGAACGCGTTGTGCACATCCGGCCGGTTGAGGACGACGATGGCGACCGCGTTGCGGACGGTGACGTCGAGCGTGCTGTAGGCGCCCGGCGCCGCGGCGAACGGGCGCGCCCGGCTTGGCGTGCGGCGCCTGGGCGCCTTGCTGCTTGCGGCTCGGGCCATCGCTCGCTACATCCGGAACACGCCGAACCGCGTGGGCTCGATCGGTTTGTTGAGTGCCGCCGCGATTGCGAGTCCCAGCACCTTGCGCGTCTCGGCCGGATCGATCACGCCGTCGTCCCACAGGCGCGCGCTGGCGTAGTACGGGTGCCCCTCGCGCTCGTACTGCGCCCGCAGCGGCGCCTTGAACGCCGCTTCCTCGTCGGCGCTCCACACGCCGCCTTTCGCTTCGATGGTGTCGCGCCGGATCGTCGCGAGCACCGTGGCGGCCTGCTCGCCACCCATCACCGAGATGCGCGCATTCGGCCACATCCACAGAAAGCGCGGATTGAAGGCGCGACCGCACATGCCGTAGTTGCCGGCGCCGTACGACCCGCCGATGATGACGGTGAACTTCGGCACCTTCGCGCAGGATACCGCCGTGACCATCTTCGCGCCGTCCTTGGCGATGCCGCCCGCCTCGTACTTCTGCCCCACCATGAAGCCGGTTACGTTCTGCAGGAACACCAGCGGTACCCCGCGTTGTGCGCACAGCTCGATGAAGTGCGTGGCCTTCTGCGCCGATTCCGAATACAGGACCCCGTTGTTGGCAACGATGCCGATGCGATAGCCGTACAGACGCGCAAAACCGGTCACCAGCGTGGTGCCGTAGCGCGCCTTGAACTCGTCGAGTTCGCTGCCGTCGACGATGCGCGCGATCACCTCGCGCACATCGTAAGGCTTGCGGATGTCGGCCTGGATGACCCCGTAGAGCTCGTCGGCCGCATACAGCGGTTCGCGCGGCTCAGCCGCCTCGACGGCGGCGCGCTGCGGCGGGTGGAGATTGCTCACGATCCGCCGCGCGATCGCGAGCGCGTGCTGATCGTTGAGCGCGTAATGATCGGCGACGCCGGAAATGCGGGTGTGCACGTCGGCGCCGCCCAGCTCCTCCGCGCTGACGATCTCCCCCGTCGCGGCCTTCACCAGCGGTGGTCCGGCGAGAAAGATCGTCCCCTGCTCCTTGACGATGATCGATTCGTCCGCCATTGCCGGCACGTAGGCTCCGCCCGCCGTGCACGACCCCATGACCACCGCGACCTGCGGAATGCCCTCCGCCGACAGCGTCGCCTGATTGTAGAAGATGCGGCCGAAATGATCGCGATCGGGGAAAACCTCGGTCTGATTCGGGAGGTTCGCGCCGCCGGAGTCGACCAGATAGATGCACGGCAGGTTGTTCTCCCGCGCGATGTCCTGCGCGCGCAGATGCTTCTTGACCGTCAGCGGGTAGTACGTGCCGCCCTTGACCGTCGCATCGTTGCAGACGATCACGCATTCGCGGCCGGACACGCGGCCAATGCCGGTGATGATGCCGGCCGCGGCGATCGTGTCGTCGTACATGCCGTACGCAGCGAACTGCGAGAACTCGAGAAACGGCGTCCCGGGATCGAGCAGCGCGCGCACGCGCTCGCGCGGCAGCAGCTTGCCGCGCCCGGCGTGCCGCGCGCGCGCCGCCTCGCCACCGCCCTGCTCGATCTCGGCGACCTTCGCCCTCAAGTCGGCAACGAGCGCGGCGAGCGCGGCGCGATTGTTCGCGAAGATCGCGTTGCGGGTATCGAGGCGGGTTTCGATGACAGGCATGCCGCGCTTCACGCCGGCGGGGGCAGGGGATGCCCCGGCATCAGTTCGTACGGATGAACCCAGCGCGGCTCGGCGCGGATGCGCTCGAGCCAGTCGCGCAGCGCCGGGTAGCCGGACCAGTCAACGCCGATTTCTTCGGGCCAGAACAGGTAGCCGCACAGCGACAGGTCGGCGATGGTGAGGCGATCGGCGACGACGTAGCGGCGCGAGACCAAGTGCGCGTCGAGCACGCCCCACGCGGCCTCGGCGCGGCCGCGCAGGAACTTCAGGACGCCCTCGTCGGGCGCGCTGGTGAATGTGCGCAGGAAACGATAGGTCGCGGTATAGCTGGTGAGCTTATGGTTGTCCCACAGCAGCCAGCGCAGGATCTCGCGCCCCTCGCCGCCATCGTGCGCCCCGAATTGGCCGAGCGCCTCGGAGAGGAAGTCGAGGATCGCGCCGGACTGCGTCAAGCGCACGTCGCGGTGTTCCAATATGGGTGCCTCGCCCATGGGGTTGAGTGTGCGATAGGCCGCCGTGCGTGTCTCGCCCTTGAAGTAGTCGACGAACCGCGGCGTCCATTGCGCCCCGGCAAGCTGCAGCGCCAGCGCCGCCTTGTAGCAGTTGCCCGACTGCGCGAAGCAGTAGAGCGTGAAGGGCCCGGCTTCGGCCATGTCAGCGTCCTCCCGCCGGGAGCCCGCGCTCGACCCGGTCGACGCGGGCCGTGCTGCGCAACGACTTCGTGCCGGGCGAGCGTCTCATGCCTGCCGTCTGCGCGCGGATCATGTCGAGAGCGCGCGGCCGATCACCAGGCGCTGAATGTCGCTGGTGCCCTCGTAGATCTGGCAGACCCGCACGTCGCGATAGATGCGCTCGACCGGAAAATCGGCGACGTAGCCGTACCCGCCATGAACCTGGATCGCCGCCGAGCACACCCGCTCGGCCATCTCGGAGGCGAACAGCTTCGCCATCGATGCCTCCATGAGGCAGGGCTCGCCCGCGTCGCGCAAGACCGCGGCGTGCCAGACCATCTGCCGCGCAACCTCGATTTCGGTGGCCATGTCGGCGAGTCGAAAGGCAATCGCCTGGTGTTCGACGAGCGGCTTGCCGAAGGACCTGCGCTCGCCGGCGTAAGCGAGCGCGGCCTCGAATGCCGCGCGCGCCATGCCGACGCTTTGCGCGCCGATGCCGATCCGCCCAGCCTCGAGATTGGCGAGCGCGATGCGATAGCCTTCGCCCTCGCGTCCGAGCCGGTTCGCGCTCGGCACGCGACAGTTCTCGAACACGATCTGCGCGGTGTCCGACGCGCGCTGTCCGAGCTTCTCCTCGATGCGCGCGACGACGTACCCTGGCGTGTCGGTGGCCACGAGGAACGCCGAGATGCCCTTCTTGCCGGCGGTCTTGTCGGTGACGGCGAAGACCACCGCCACGTCCGCGTGCTTGCCCGAGGTGATGAATTGCTTGACCCCGTTGAGGACGTAGGCATCGCCGTCGCGCTCGGCGCGGGTGGTGATGGCAGCGGCGTCGGAGCCGACGTGGGGCTCGGTCAGGCAGAAGCAGCCGAGTTTGGCGCCGCCGGCGAGCGGGCGCAGGTACTGCTCCTTCTGCGCGTCGCTGCCGAACGCGAGAATGGGACCGCAGACCACCGAGTTCTGCACGCTTAGGATCGTCGAGGTCGCGCCATCGCCGGCGGCAATTTCCTCCAGCGTGACCGCGAGCGAGACGTAGTCGAGCCCCGCGCCGCCGTAGCGCTCCGGGATGGTGATGCCGTAGGCGCCGAGTCGGCCGAGTTCGCCGAGCGCCTCGCGCGGAAAGGCATGGTCGCGGTCCCACTGCGCCGCAAACGGCGCCAGCCGCTCGCGGGCGAAGCTGCGCATGGTGTCACGAATCATGCGCTGCGGCTCGCTTAGCAGCATCGCCCGGTCACTCGCCCACCGCGCCGCGGGAGCGGCGCCGCCGTCACCACGGCACCTCCTTGCCGGTGTAGTCGAAAAACCCGCCGCTCTGGCGCGCGGTGGCGCGCTCGATCACCGTGCGCATGCCGGCGACGCTCGTCTCCGCCTCGATATCCGCACCCGCGCCGCCCATGTCGGTACGCACCCAGCCCGGGTGCAGTGCGATTGCGACCACGCCGCGCGGCGCGAGCTCGAGCGCAACTGCCTTGACCACCGCGTTGAGCGCGGCCTTGCTGGCGCGATAGAGCGCGCTACCGGCGTTGGCCATCGCCGCGATGCTTCCCATGCGACTCGACAGGTAAGCGATCTTGCCGCCGCGCCCCTCGCTGCCCGCCGCGATGCGATCGGCTAGCGCCGCAGTAAGCCACATCGGCCCCAGGACGTTGGTGCGCATCACCGCGTCGAAGTCGGCTTGCGTCGCGCCGGAGAGCACGGGGTTGCGCGCTCCGGCGACGCCCGCGTTGCAGATGAACAGATCGATCGCGGTCGCGGCCAGTCGCTTCGACAGCGCCGTGACGTCGCGCGCCTCGGTCACGTCGAGCTTGACCACTTCCGCGCCGGTGTCCGCCAGCGGCCGCGCCGTCTTCGGATGGCGGCAGCCGGCGATGACTTCCCAGCCGTCGCGCGCATACTGGCGCGCGAACTCGAGGCCGAGGCCGCGGCTGGCTCCGGTGATCAGAACGGTGCGCTGCGGGTTCGACGGCATGGCGGATGCGAAGAGCGGGGCGTCGCGCGCTGCGCCGTCAGGCCGCGTAGCCCAGATCGCGGACCAGCGGGCCCGCCGCATCGACGAGCACGCGCCGCTCGGCTGCCGTCATCTCGCGCCGCCAGACGTCGACGCGGTCCGCGTCCACGGCGCGCTCGAGGTTGGCGTGGATTCGCCTGCGCTCCTCGCCCGGGACCATCGGTCCCTGCGCGTGCTGGCGACCCTGCAACCGCGCCAGTCGGGCCGCGCCCTGGGCGCGGTGGTCGAGCATGAGCGGATTCCACGCCAGTGCCAGATACTCGCACAGGCGCTTGAGCTCGCGTTCGGGGTGTTGCACCAGGTCCTCGAAGCGGACCTCGGTGTAGCGCGGCACGTGGCTGCGCGCGCGCCGGCCGGCTTGCACGTGCAGCCGCCACGCCTCGCCGAGCGCGCGCAGGTCCTGGCTGGGCGCAAACCACGCCTTGCGCCACGACAACGCCGTATCGCCGGGGTCGCGAATCATGTGAATGAAATGCGCTTCCGGCAACAGCGCCGCGATCTGCGGCAGCAGAAACACGTAACCGGGCGTTTTTTCCCCGTACCGCGGCTTGCCCTCGCCCTCGGCATAGAGCGCGTAGAAGGCGCGCAGTCCCGCGGCGACCGTAAACGGCTCGACGGCTTCGAGCCGGCTCCAGAACGTATCGAGGTCGAGCCCGAAGTCGGACCAGTTGGAGATCGCGATCGTGTCCGTGGTCACGACATTGAAGAACTCGCGGCGCAGCGTCGCCGAATCGCCCTGGAGCGCCGCGACCGTGGCCACGAACGAAGTCTCGGGAGGAATGGTGAGCTGCGGATGGCTGTCGAGCATCACTGCCAGCAGCGAGGTTCCCGAGCGCGGGCAGCCGACAATCACCGGAAGGGGATAGCGAGCCGGCGGCGCAGCCGCCGGCCGCGGCGGGCGCGACCAGGGACCCGACAGCACGAACCGGGGCGATTCAAAGACGAGCTTGCCAGCCATCGCGCCGCTTCAGGCGAGCTCGATTGCCATGGCGGTCGCTTCGCCTCCGCCGATGCACAGGCTCGCCACGCCGCGGTGCTTGCCGGCCTTGCGCAGCGCGCCGATCAGGGTCACGACGATGCGCGCGCCCGAGGCGCCGATCGGGTGGCCGAGCGCACACGCACCGCCGTGCACGTTCACCTTTTCCGGCGCCAGGCCCAGGTCCTGCATCGCCGCCATCGGCACGACGGCGAAGGCCTCGTTGATCTCATAGAGATCGACATCGCCCGGTCTCCAGCCGACTTTCGCAAACAGCTTCTGCATCGCGCCGATCGGCGCGGTCGTGAACCAGCCAGGTTCCTGGGCGTGCGTAGCGTGGTCGAGGATGAGCGCCAGCGGTCGCAGGCCCCGCTGCTCGGCCGTGGAGCGGCGCATCAAGACCAGGGCCGCGGCGCCATCGGAGATCGAACTGGAATTCGCCGCCGTGACCGTGCCACCCGGCCGGAACGCCGGCTTGAGCGTCGGAATCTTCTCCGGACGTCCCTTGCCCGGCTGCTCGTCGCGGTCGATCACGACCTCGCCCTTGCGTCCGCCAACCGTCACCGGGGCGATCTCCCAGCGGAAGGAACCGTCATCGCCGGCGGTGCGCGCCCGGGACAGCGAGCGCAGCGCGAACTCGTCCTGCTGCTCGCGCGTAAAGCGGTACTTGTCGGCGCAGGTCTCCGCAAACGCGCCCATCAGCAGGCCCTTGTCGTAGGCGTCCTCGAGACCATCGAGAAACATGTGGTCGTACACCGTGCCGTGACCCATGCGCATGCCCGAACGCGCCTTCGGCAGCAAATACGGCGCGTTGGTCATGCTCTCCATGCCGCCGGCGGCGATAATGTCGGCGCTGCCGGCGACCAGCGCGTCGTGCGCGAGCATCGCCGCCTTCATCGCCGAGCCGCACATCTTGTTGACCGTCGTGCAGCCGGTCGCGAGCGGCAGGCCTGCCTTCAGCGCCGCCTGCCGTGCGGGCGCCTGACCTTGCCCGGCCGGCAGGACGCAGCCCATGATGACCTCGTTGACCGCGGCACCCGGCACCCCGGCGCGCTCGAGCGCGGCCTTGAGCGCAACGCTGCCGAGCTCGCTCGCCGACAGCGACGCAAAGTCGCCCTGCAGGCCGCCAATTGGCGTCCGCGCGGCACCGACGATCGCGATAGGGTCGTTCTGCATCCGTGCTCCGTCACATTCGAACGCATGGCGCGGCCACGAAGGCCGTCGCCCGCGTTTGCTAGTCGCCCGGTGGCGGGGCGCCGGCGCCGGCCTTGCGCGCCCGGCGCGGACGGCGCACCAGTTCACCGTGGCAGTTCTGGCACACGCCGTTGAGCGCATTCGCGCAGGTCGCGCAGAAGGTGCATTCATAGCTGCAGATGTAAGCGGTCTCGTCATCGATGACGAGCGGCCACGCACAGCGCTCGCAACGTTCCCGCATTTCCAGAGCCATGATCGTTCCTATCTACTTCGTGTCGTTGAACAATTCGCGCCCGATGAGCATGCGCCTGATTTCCGACGTGCCCGCGCCGATCTCGTAGAGCTTCGCATCGCGCCACAGCCGCCCGGTCGCATAGTCGTTGATGTAACCATTGCCGCCCAGCGCCTGGATTGCCTCGCCGGCCATCCACGTCGCCTTCTCCGCCGCGTAGAGTATCGCGCCCGCCGCGTCCTTGCGCGTGGTCTCGCCCCGGTCGCAGGCCTGGCCCACGGCGTAGACGTAGGCCCTGCAAGCGTTCATCGTCGTGTACATGTCGGCGATTTTGCCCTGCATGAGCTGAAACTCACCGATCGGCGCACCGAACTGCTCCCGCTCGTGCACGTACGGCAGCACCACGTCCATGCACGCCGCCATGATGCCCAGCGGGCCGCCGGCGAGAACGGCGCGCTCGTAGTCGAGGCCGCTCATCAGCACGTTGACCCCGCGCCCTTCCGCGGAGAGTACGTTCTCCGCGGGCAACTCGCAATCCTCGAACACCAGTTCGCAGGTGTTGGAGCCGCGCATGCCGAGCTTGTCAAGCTTCTGGGCGGTCGAAAAACCCTGCATCCCCTTCTCGACCAGGAAGGCAGTGATACCGCGTGCGCCGGCCTGGAGGTCGGTCTTGGCATAGACGACCAGCGTATCGGCATCCGGGCCGTTGGTGATCCACATCTTGCTGCCGTTGAGGACGTAGCGGTCGCCGCGCCGGTCCGCGCGCAGGCGCATCGATACCACGTCCGAGCCCGCCCCCGGCTCGCTCATCGCCAGCGCGCCAACGTGCTCCCCGGCGATGAGCTTGGGCAGATACTTGCGTTTCTGCGCCGGGCTGCCGTTGCGACGGATCTGATTGACGCACAGGTTCGAATGCGCGCCGTACGACAGCCCGACCGAGCCGGAGGCACGGCTTATCTCTTCCATCGCGATGATATGCGCGAGATAGCCCATCTGCGTGCCGCCGTACTCCTCCTCCACGGTGATCCCGAGCAGGCCCAGATCGCCCATCTTGCGCCACAGATCGGACGGAAACTGGTTGCTGTGGTCGATTTCCGCCGCGCGCGGCGCGATCTCGGCGGCGGTGAACTGCTGCACGGTCGTGCGCAGCATGCCGAGCGTCTCGCCGAGATGAAAATCCAGGGAGGGAAAGTTCAACATGATCAGGCGTCCGGCTTGCCGGCCATGACGATGAGCGTCTGCTGCATGAGCGCGCACAGCGTGCGTTTGCCTCCCGCTTCCGCGTAAACCTCACCGCGCGTGATGGCCAGTGTGCGCCCCGGCTTGACGACCTCGGCTTCGGCGACGAGGCGCTCGCCTGCCGCCGGCGCGATCAGGTTAAGCTTGTATTCCACGGTCAGGACACTCGCGTCGTCCGGAAAAAGCGTGAAGCCGGCGTAACCGCCGGCGGAGTCAGCAATCGCGCTGACGATGCCGGCATGCACATAGCCATGCTGCTGCGTCAGATCGTCGCGGAACGGCAGCTCGATGGCGCAGTAACCCGGCCGCAGCGCGAACAGCCGCGCGCCGATCAACCGCATCGCTCCCTGGCGCGCAAAGCTGGCGCGAACCCGCGCCTCCACCGGCGCGGGGAGCGTTGCAGTCGCAGTCGGGGCCGAGGCGGCAGCCGTGGTTCGGGACATCATCGAGCGGCGAAGGCAGTGGCAGGAGCAAAGGCGCGATTTTGAATGACGTTTACGTAAACGTCAACTCGCCGCATCCCCCGAGCGGACGGCGCGCCGAATCGCCGCCGCAACGCCGGGGCCGGACCCGAGCTTAAACACCCAGCGCGCGGTCGCCGACATGGACGTCCTGTCGCTTCCAGCTCTCAGCGATGCGCTCGGCAATTTCCGACCGTCTCCCCTTCGCCCAATCCGGAACCAGCCGCAGCCAATCTTGTTCGGGCGGAACGAAGAGCTCGTAATGGCCTGGCTCAGTGTGTTCGAGCTTGAGCGACAATGCTCTTAGCCGCAAGTGGTGGACTTCTTCGTACAGTAACTTCGCGCCGAAGCCCTGTCGCGCGTAGTAGCCCCTCGTCACAAGTGCGTAGACACGAGCGACCCATTGCACGCCGTAGATAAGAGCGACCAAAGCCAGTGGCGTCACCATCACCCACCAAGTGGTCAGGGCGGCCGCTACAAAAAGAACGACCACGATTCCGCCCAAACCGGCGATCGCATTCCACGGCTGACGGTTGAAGAAGCGTGGCATCGGGTGTCTTTAGCCCACGCCACCGTTCGTGCCGCGCCGCAGCCGCTTACGGCACTGCCGTTCGAGCGCGTCGATTTCCGCGAGCACGATCGCGATGTCCTCCTGCTGCTGCCGCAGCATGGCGCGGCGCGCGCCGAGCACCTGCAGGAACTTGACCAGCTGCGGCCGCTCGCTTCGCGTCGTCTCGTACAAATCGAGCAATTCGCGAATTTCCGCCAACGTCAGGCCTAGGCGCTTGCCGCGCAGGATCAGTTTGATGCGCACCCGCTCGCGCTCGCCGTAGATGCGGCTGCGCCCGCTGCGGCGCGGCGCGAGCAGGCCTTCGTCCTCGTAGAAACGTATCGCGCGGGTCGTCAGCGCGAATTCCCGGGCGAGATCGGAGATGGTGAACGTGACGGATTCGGCGCGGGAAGGCATTGCGACACGGAGCGCGGCGCGCGGCGGTGAATAAAGGCCACGATACCATAAAGGTCGGCGCACCCAGACTTGACAGGGTCGGGCGCATGAATGACGATGCTGCGTTGCATCATCCGCTGCTCCGCCCTCCCGCGGGGCACGTTCCCGCCCCCGTCATGAACACCTCCGTCGCCGCCGCACACGACAGCCCGCTGCGCTTTCGCTGGCTCGAACCCCCGCCGCCCGGGACGGCGCTCGACGTCGTGCCCGGCTTGAAGTGGCTGCGCATGCCGTTGCCGTTCGCGCTCGATCACATCAACCTCTGGTTGCTCGCCGACGGCGAAAGCTGGACAGCGGTCGATTGCGGCTATGGCGATGCGGCCACGCGCGCGCTGTGGGAGCGGCACTTCCGCGAAACGCTGGCCGGCAAGCCGATCGGCCATGTGATCGCCACCCACTACCACCCCGATCACCTGGGCAACGCCGCATGGCTTGCGGCACGCTGGGACTGCAAGGTCGCCGTGCCGCAGGCGGAATATCTGACCGCGCACGCTGTCGCCGACGAGCGCGCGGGCTACGGCGCCGCCGCGACGTCGGCGCTCTTTCGCATGCACGGGCTTACCGACGAGCACATCGCGGCGCTCGAGGCGCGCGGCAACCAATACCGGCGCGGCGTGCCCGAATTGCCGGGTGCCTACCAGCGCCTGCTCGCCGGCGACGACGTGGCCATCGGCGCCGAGCGCTGGCGGGTGATCCCGGGCTACGGTCATTCGCCCGAACACGCCGCGCTGTACTGCGCCACGTCAAACGTGCTCATTTCCGGGGACATGCTGCTGCCCAAGATCAGCACCAACGTCAGCGTCTGGCCGGTCGAACCCGACGGCGACCCGCTGGGCCGCTTCTTGGCCTCGCTCGATGCTTTCACACGGCTCCCGTCCAAGACGCTGGTCCTGCCCTCGCATGGCCTGCCTTTCGTCGGCATTCGCACGCGCGTCGAGCAGTTGCGCGCGCATCACGTTGCCCGCCTGGCGGAGCTGGAAGCCGCCGCCAGCAGTCCGGTCACCGCCGCGCAGATGCTGCCGGTGCTGTTCCGGCGCACGCTCGATGTGCAGCAGCGCTTCTTCGCGATGGGCGAGGCGATCGCCCACCTGAACCACCTCTGGCACAAGGGGCGACTCGCGCGCTCGTCCGCCGACGGCGTGCTCCGGTTTGGCCGCCCCGGATGAGAGCCGACTACAATACGCGCCGAGGAGAGCCGAGATGACCGCCGCTGACACCACCAAGGAGAGCGCCGTCGCCGCGCCGCAGCAGTCCCAGTACGACCCGGTTGCGCTTGCCGAATCCTTCGCCAGCGCCGCCGACAAGAGCGCCAAGCTGCTGGGCGACTTCCTCACCCGGCAGGCGACCCGTGGCAACCCGCTGCCGAGCGACGAGTTCGGCCTGACCAAGGCGTTTTTCGAGCTGACCGCGAAAATGCTCTCCAACCCGTACCGCCTCGCCGAGACGCAGCTCAATCTGTGGTGGGAGTATTCGGCGTTGTGGCAGTCGTCGATGCTGAAGCTGCTCGGCCACTCGCCGGGCCCGGTCGTCGCGCCGGCGAAGAGCGACCGGCGTTTCCGGCACGAGGACTGGGAAGAACACTTTCTGTTTGACTACATCAAGCAATCCTACCTCATCACGGCACGCTGGCTGCACAGCGCAGTGGCCAATGTCGAAGGCCTCGACGAGCATACGCACAAGAAGGTCGATTTCTTCACCCGCCAATACATCGACGCACTCGCGCCATCGAACTTCGCGCTCACCAATCCCGAGGTATTCCGGGAGACGATCGCGTCCGGCGGGCAGAACCTGGTGAAGGGTCTCAACAATCTGCTCGACGACATCGAGCGCGGCCACGGTCAGCTCAAGATATCGATGACCGACAGCAAGGCCTTCGAGCTCGGCGTCAACATTGCGACCACGCCGGGACAGGTCGTATTCCAGAACGACCTGATGCAGCTGATCCAGTACGAGCCGGCGACGGCGAAGGTCGCGAAACGGCCGCTGCTGATCATCCCGCCGTGGATCAACAAGTACTACATCCTCGATCTGCGCGAGAAGAACTCGCTGGTCAAATGGTGCGTCGCGCAGGGGCTGACGGTGTTCGTGATCTCGTGGGTCAATCCCGACGCGCACCACGCCGCGAAGGATTTCGAGGATTACATGCTCGAGGGTCCCCTGGCCGCGTTCGATGCCATCGAAAAGGCCACCGGCGAGAAGGAAGTCAACGTGCTGGGCTATTGCCTCGGCGGCACGCTACTCACCTCGACGCTCGCCTACCTCGCGGCGAAGAAGGAAAAGCGCGTCGCCAGCGCGAGCCTCATGGCCTCGCTCATCGATTTCACCGGCGCCGGCGAGCTGGACGTGTTCATCGACGAGGAGCAGGTGGCCTCGCTCGAGCGCAAGATGAACGAGCGCGGCTATCTCGACGGCGCGCACATGGCCAACACCTTCAACATGCTGCGCAGCAACGACCTCATCTGGTCGTTCGTCATCAACAACTACCTGCTCGGGCGCGATCCGTTCCCGTTCGATCTCCTGCACTGGAATCAGGATTCGACACGCATGCCGGCGCGGATGCACAGCTTCTATCTGCGCAACATGTACGTGCACAACAAGCTGCTCGAGCCGGGCGGCATTTCGCTCGCCGGCACGCCGATCGACGTGTCGAAGATCAGCGTTCCAGCGTACTTCGTCTCGGCGATCGAGGATCACATCGCGCCCTGGAAGACGACGTACCTAGGCACGCAGCTCCTCGGCAGCAAGCCGCGCTTCGTGCTGTCCGGGTCCGGCCACATCGCCGGCATGATCAATCCACCGGCCGCGGACAAATACGGCTACTGGACCAACGACAAGCTGCCCGCCACCGCGGACGAATGGTTCAAGGGGGCGAAGCAGCACCGCGGCTCGTGGTGGACCGACTGGCTCTCCTGGCTCGGGCCGCACCTCGCTGCGCAGGTGCCCGCGCGCGAGGTCGGCAAGGGCCGGGTCCGGCTGCGGGCAATCGAGCCGGCGCCCGGAAGCTACGCGCGGCAACGCGCCGATGGATCCTAGCCGGCCTTCGCTGCGGGCGAGCGCGGGTTTGCTATAGTCTTGCGTGTCGCCGAAGTTCTCTTCGCGCTCTTTCGGTAATCGGAGGTGATGATGAAACGCATCCTGATGCTGACCGCCCTGGCGCTCGCGGCCGCAGGCGCGGCCATGGCCCAGACTTCGCCGGCCGCCCAAGCCCCGCTGCCCGGCACTGCACCCTGCGACACCTGCGGCGTGGTCGAATCGGTTCGCTACGTCGAGAAACAGGGGGATGCCTCCGGCGTGGGCCTGGTCGCCGGCGGCGTGATCGGTGGTGTGCTGGGACATCAGATCGGCTCCGGTCGCGGCAACACTGCGGCGACGATCGTCGGCGCCGGAGCCGGCGCCTACGCCGGCAACCAGGTCGAGAAGAACGCGAAGAAGAAGGCCTATTGGGTCGTCTCCGTGCGCCTCGACAACGGATCGCACAAATCGATCACGTCGGGCGCGCAGCCGGCGTTCAACAAAGGCGATCGCGTCAAGGTCATCGACGGCAAGCGCCTCGCGCTAGTCGCCCAGTAAGTCCCCGCGCCGACTCGCGCGAACCCCGCCGGCCGGGGCATCCCCGGGGCCATTGTCATGGGCCCCGTGCGCCTGGCGGTGCGCCCGCGGCGAAGTTGCGTCCGTATCCAGGCACACGGCTCGTGTTGCGTTCCGGCGCCGGTTTGCGCAGCTCCCGCGGCGCGTCCCGTCGCCGCGCTCGCAGTGGTCAGCGCAGTGCCACACGCGTTTTGACTTACAATGCAGGCCAAACACGCTAAGAGCAACTACCGAGGAGGAGATCGATCATGCGCAGGCTGCAGAAGAACCTGCTCGCGACGGCGCTGGCCGCAGCTCTGGGCATGGCGCAGGGCGAAGCGGCGGCTCAGTTCAATGGTTTCGTTTTTTTCGGCGACAGCCTGACCGACGCCGGTTTCTACGGCGCACGCTTCACGGTGAACCCGGGCCTGGTCTGGGCGCAGGATCTCGGCGGGCACTTCGGCGTGACGGTGACATCGGTCGCCACCGGTGGTACCGACTTCGCGCAGGGTGGCGAGCGGGTCACGCTGCCCTCGCCACTGACCGCGCCGGGCGCACCGGACCGGCCGCTGTCGACACAGATCGACGAACTGCTGCACGCGACGCCGGCGCTCAATCCGAACGCCCTGTACACGGTGTGGATCGGGGCGAACGACATCTTCGTCAACGTCGGCGCTGCCGCCGCCGGCCAGATCACGCCGATGCAAGTGCAGGCCAATGTCGTCACTGCGGCGACGCAGACCCTGCAGCAGATCGCGCGGCTGCGCGATGCGGGCGCGCGCACCATCATGGTATTCAACCTGCCCGACATCGGGCAGACGCCGCTGGGGCGTTCGCAACCCGCCGCCCCGTTCTCCGCGCTGTCGACCCTGTTCAATTCGACGCTGCAGGCCGGCCTGGCATCGCTCCACGTCGACATCATCCCGATGAACGTGAACGGATTGCTCGCGGAGGTGATCGCCAACCCCGCCCCGTTCGGCTTCACCAACGTCACCACGCCGGCGTGCACGACCCCGAGTTCGATCACCTGCACCTCCGCGACGCTGGTCGCGCCGAACGCAGCGCAGACCTACCTGTTTGCCGACAGCGTGCACCCGACACCTGCGGGCCACCAGATCATTTCCGACTATGCCGTCGCGCTGATCGAAGCGCCGGCTCAGGCGGGCCTGCTGGCCGAAGCGCCGCTGCAGGTCGAGCAGGCGAACTTCCGCGCCCTGGATGCGCGGATGATTTCCAGCGTCGGCGCGCCGCGCGCGCAGAACAAGTTCGACACCTACGCCGTCTACGACTACGGCAACTACGACCGTGGCAGCGCCTTCGGCGGCGGCAACAGCCACGCCAATTCCATCGTTGTGGGCGGCGACATGAAGGTTGCCGCGACCGTGCTCGCGGGACTCGCCTTCGGTTACACCGAGGACAAGTCCTCGCTGGGCAACAACAACGGCGGCTTCAAGTTGAACGAAGCGATGTTCACCGCCTATGCGGGCGTCGGCGAGGGACCGTGGTACCTCGGCGCGACGCTCGGCGCGGGCGATCTGCAATACAAGGACATCGACCGCACGTTCGCCCTGGGCCTGGCGACTCGCACCGAAAGCGGCGCCACGCGCGGCACCCATTTCGTCGGTCGCGTCCTCGGCGGCTACTGGTTCAACTACGGCAGCTTCATTCACGGTCCGTTCGCGCGCGTGACCTACCAGCAGGCAACGGTTTACGAATACTCCGAGACCGGCACCAGCAGCACAGCGGCGACTTTCGGCCAGCAGAAGCGCGATTCGTTCGCGTCGAGTCTTGGCTGGCAGGTGGACGGGAACCTGGGCTGGGCCCGGCCCTGGGCGCGCGCGACCTGGGAGAAGGATTACAACAACGACGACCGGAGCGTGCGCGTGGGCCTGGTGTCGATGCCCGGCACGTTCGCGTTGCCAGTCCTCAAGCCCGACACCAGCTACGCCCTGTTCGATGTCGGCGTTGCCGGCGAACTCGGCAACAGCAAGATCACCGGCTTCATCACGGTCAACGCGACTGCGGGCAAGAACGACGGCAACTATCAGGCCGTCACGGTGGGCATTCGCGTGCCGCTGTAGGCGCCGTCCCCGGTCGGTACCAAGGGCCGCGTTTTGCGGCCCTTGTTTTTTTTGCCGCCGCGCTCTAGCCGCCGCCACGCGGCTTGCGCATGGCACGTGCGAACAACCGGTCGAAGAGCGCGGGCGGCAGGATTGATAGCAAGCGACCCGCGCAGCGCATCTGCCAGGGCAGGACATACAACCGCCGGCCGGCGGCGATTGCCCGCACGATCAGCGTCGCCGCGCGGTCCGCAGCGAGCAGAAACGGCATGCGATACGGATTGGCCGCCGTCATCGGCGTGGCCACGTACCCCGGGCAGATGGTCACGACTTCCACCCCGCTACCCACCAGTTCGACGCGCAGGCTCTCGAGGTAGCTGATCGCCGCGGCCTTCGACGCGCAATACGCGCCGGCACCCGGCAGCCCGCGAAAGCCGGCCACGCTCGCGATGCCGACGAGCTTGCCTTTGCCCGCGGCACGCATTCCCGCTAGAAATGGCTGCAGCGTATAGAGCATGCCGAGCACGTTGATCTCCAGCGTGGCACGAAACGCGGCGTTGTCCTCGGCATATTCGGTGAGCGTCCCGCGCGACACGCCGGCGTTGGCGATGACGACGTCAACCGGGCCATGGCGGGCGGTGAAATCCACCGCCGCGGCGCGCAGCGCGTCCGCATCGCGGACGTCACCGACGTAAACCGCGGGGGCGGGAGCGAGCGTCGCCGCGATTGCGGCGAGCGCGTCCGCGCGCCGCGCGAACAGGCCAAGTTGCGCACCGTCGGCCGCATAGCGTCGCGCCAGTGCGGCGCCCAGGCCCGACGAGGCGCCGGTGAGAAAAACGTTCACGCGCCGCGGCGTGGCGTGCGCTGTCTGTGCGCCGAGGGACGCGAGCCGATCAGGTTTTCGGGCGTTCGGCGCGCGCCTTGACTATCAGCGCGTCCAGCACCGGGGGCAGCTGCGCGTGCGTGCCCACGCGATCAGACGAGGTCACGAACTTGCCGTCGACGATCACCGTCGGCACTGACTGGATGTTGTAGAGCTGCGCCTGCGCTTTGGCGCGATTGAACTTGCTCGCCACTCCGAACGAGCCATACACCTCGGCCACGCGCGCCCGGTCCAGCCCTTGTTTCGCGGCCCAGTCGAAGAAGGCCTTGTCCTCGTACAAAGACAGGCCCGTGACGTGCACCGCCTTGAACACCTCCGGCGAGAGCTTCGCTTCGACGCCCATCGCGTCGAGCGTGTAGTAGATTTTGGCCAGCCCGTCCCAGCGTTGCTGGAACATCACCGGCACGCGCCGAAACTGCACGTCCGGCGGCAGCGTCAGCATCCACGCCTGCAGTATCGGCTCGAGATCGTTGCAGTGCGGGCAGCCGTACGAGAAGAATTCGATGACCTCGATCTTTTTGCCGGTCTCCACCGCCTGCGGATTCCTCAGCCGCACGTAATCCTTGCCTTCGATGGGGTCGGCCGGCCAGGCCGCGCTCGCGGCGAGCCAGGCAAGAATCCACAACCACTGCAACTTAAAGCGCTTCATCGCTACTCCCGAAAACATTGCGGTCGGAAAATGGACTTTGGGCCCTTGGTCGTCGCCAAAGTTCAATCGCCCTCGGCGTATCGTCGCTAGGGGTTCTTGATGACGGCAACGTCGAAACCACGATTGCCAAGCTCCGCCTTGACGCGATTGAGCTCGTCGGCATTGTCGTAGGGCCCGAGCCGGACGCGGTAACGCAGCGTCTTGTCGGGTAGCGTCACCGTCTGGATCGCCGCCTCCCAGCCGGAGAGCGCGAGCCGCGCTTTCATGTTCTCGGCGTCGGAGGCGCTGCTGAAGGCACCGGCCTGCAACCAGAAGCGATCGGTCGCCGGCGTCGCGGGCGGAGCGGGCTTCGCCGCCTCGGGGGCCTTTTCCGGCGCGCGCTCCTGGCTCTTGTCGGGGCTGCGTCGCTCGGCGCCCGGCTTCGATTCGTCGCCACCGGGCAGTATCTTGTAGAAGTCGAAACGCGGCTTGTCGGGCTGCGTTCCCGGGGCGTTGAGATCCGCCTTCGCGCTCTTCGCGGCGTCCTTGTCCTTGCTGGTGCCGGGCGCAGGTAACGGCGTGGTGAGCCCGCTCCGGCCCAGGAAAAATGCGACGCCCGCGGCGATCGACAAGCCGAGAACCAGGCCAATGAAGATACCCAGCATCGTGCCGCCGCCACCCGCGTTTCTGGACCCGGGCACAGCGCGATGGCGGCGCAACGCACGTCTGCGGGTCATACGTATTGAACTCACATCTTCTCCGGCGCGCTCACGCCGAGCACGCGCAAACCGTTGCGCACAACCTGCCCGGTGGCGACGACCAGCGCCAGGCGCGCCTTTCGCAGCCGGGGATCGGCGACGAGAAATTGCTCCGCATTATAGTAGCTGTGAAATTGCGCCGCCAATTCCTTCAGGTAGAACGGGATCAGTTGCGGCGCAAGTTCGCGCGCCGCAACGGCCAGTTCATCGGGAAAATCCGCGAGCCGGCGCAGCAGCGCCTCTTCGTACGGATTGGTCAGCGCCGACAGGTCCGCGGCACTGAGCTCGGCCGCCGCCGTGGCGAGCGCGATGCCGGCCTTCTCGAGCACACTGCAGACGCGGGCATGCGCGTATTGCACGTAGTAGACAGGGTTCTCCTCGCTCTGTGCACGCGCCAGATCGATGTCGAAGGTAAGCTGCGAATCGGCCTTGCGCAGCAGGAAGAAGAAGCGCACCGCGTCACGGCCGACCTCGTCGACCAGATCGCGCACCGTCACATAGTCGCCCGCCCGCTTGCTGATCTTCATTTCCGCGCCGCCCTTCAGCACCGTGACCATCTGATGCAGGACGTAGTCGGGATAACCCTCCGGGATGCCAATCTCGAGCGCCTGCAGCCCGGCGCGCACGCGCACGACCGTGCTGTGGTGATCGGCGCCCTGCTCGTTAACCACGCGCCGGAAGCCGCGTTCCCACTTGGTTACGTGATAGGCGATGTCGGGAACGAAGTAGGTGAAGCTGCCATCGGAGCGGCGCATGACACGATCCTTGTCATCGCCGTAAGCGGTGGTCTTCAGCCACAATGCGCCGTCCTTCTCGTAGGTCTTGCCGTTGGCAAGCAACCGCTCGACGATCGCCTGCACGCGCCCGTCGCTGTACAGCGAGGACTCCAGAAAATACTGGTCGAAGCGCACGCCGAATGCCGCCAGGTCCGCATCCTGCTCACGGCGCAAGGCGGCGACGGAGAAGCGGCGGATCGCGTCGAGATCGCTCGCTGCGCAGTCGTCCGGATGCGCCGCGGCATAGGCGGCCGCGAGGTCCTGAATGTAGTCGCCGCGGTAGCCGTCGGCGGGAAATTCCAGCGCCGGGTCGAGCCGCTGCCGCAAGCGCGCCTGGACCGAGAGCGCGAGATTGGCGATCTGCGTTCCGGTATCGTTGTAGTAGAACTCGCGCTGCACCGGCGCGCCCTGCCACTCGAGCAGCGTCGCTATCGCGTCACCCACCGCCGCACCGCGGCCATGGCCCACGTGCAGGGGCCCGGTCGGATTCGCCGAGACAAACTCGACCATCGTTCGCTCGGGCGTTGCGAGCGCGCCGCGGCCGAAGCGGTCGCCTGCATCGAGGATGCGCGCGACAATCGCCTGTCGCGCCGTCGGCGAAAGAAAAATGTTGAGGAAGCCGGCGCCGGCAACCTCGACCCGATCGAGCCAGGGCGAGGGCTCGATCGCGGCGGCGATGGCGGCGGCAAGCTCTCGCGGATTGCGCTTGAGCGCCTTGCCGAGTTGCAAGGCGGCATTGCTGGCGTAGTCGCCGTGCTGCGCCTGTTTGGGGCGCTCCAGCGTCAGCGCGGGTGGCGGTGGCCCGGGCGCGACGCGCGCGATCGCGGCGTGAAGGCTGAGGGTGAGCTGGGAACGGGGATCGATCAAGGCAGCGCCGCAGCAGCGTGGCGTTCGGCAAGGCTGCGCATTATAGCGTGCGCGCCCGCCGCATCCGGAGCCTCATCATGCGAATGCGAGCGGGTCGACATCCACGTCCCAACGCACGCGCCGCTGCCGCAAGCCTTCTAGCTCTACCCGCCAGCGCGGCAGGAACTCCTGCAGGGCGGCGCGCTCCGCGCTGTGCACCAGCACCTGGCCGCGTTCCAATCCGGCGCGCCGCGCGAGGCCCGCAGCCACGGGCGGATACAGCTCGCAGCGCAGCGCCGACGCGGCAAGCAGCGCGCGCCCTTTTTCCGCGGCCTGCTCGAGAAACGAGCTGACCAAGGCCCGCTGCGGCGCTTCGGCGTTGAGCAATGCCAGGTGCGCGAAGGGCGGAAGACCGAGCGGCTCACGCTCGGCGAGCAGCGACTCGGCGAAGTCGTCGTAGTCGTGCTTGGTGAGCGCCGCGTAGAGCGGGTGGTCGGGAAAGTCCGTCTGCACCAGGACCTCCCCCGGGAGGTGCGCGCGCCCGGCACGGCCGGCAACCTGTTCCAGCACGGCGAATAACCGTTCGGTGGCGCGGAAATCGGCGCTGTAGAGCGCGTTGTCCGCGCCAAGCACCCCGACCAGCGTGAGCCGCGGAAAATCGTGTCCCTTCGCCAGCATCTGCGTTCCAACCAGGATATCGACCTCACCGCTGGCAATGGCCCGCTGCATCGCTGCGAACGCCCCTTTGCGGCGCGTGCTGTCCCGATCCACGCGCAGCAGCCTCGCCGCGGGATAGAGCTCGGCGAGCGCGCGCTCGAGGCGCTGCGTGCCGAAGCCGAGCGGCAGGAGATCCTGGTTGCCGCATGCCGGACACGCTTGCGGAATTGCCTCCGCATGGCCGCAATGGTGGCAACGCAGTGCAGCCGCATCGCGGTGCACGACCAGTCGCGCCGTGCACCGCGGGCACATTGCCTTCCACCCGCACGCCACGCACAGCAGCGACGGCGCAAAGCCGCGGCGGTTGATGAACAGCAACGTCTGTTCGCGCCGCGCCAGGCGTTCGGCAATCCGCTCGCGCAGCGAAAGCCCCAGTCCCTCACAGCTGTCGGCGGCGCGGTTCGGAACGAGCCGTACCGCGGGCAGCGTCGACCCGGCAATGGCGCGGCGCGGCAGCTTGAGCCAGCGGTAGCGGCCGCGCCGGGCGCTGGCATAGCTTTCCAGCGCGGGCGTGGCACTGCCGAGAATCACCGGCACGTCGCGCATGCGCGCACGATAGACGGCGACGTCGCGGGCGTGGTAGCGCACTCCGTCCTGCTGCTTGAACGAGCTGTCGTGTTCCTCGTCAACGACAATGAGTCCGAGTTCGGGCAGGGGAGCGAACACGGCAAGCCGCGTGCCGACGACCAGCCGTGCCTCGCCGCGCGCAGCCGCCCGCCAATGCGCGAGCCGCTCGGCGTCGGGCAGACCACTGTGCAGGACCGCCGTCGCCACACCCGGAAACGCCGCCGCGATGCGTGCCTCGAGTTGCGGGGTGAGATTGATCTCCGGCACCAGCAGGAGTGCCTGCCGTCCCGCCGCGATCGCCCGCGCCGCCGCGGCAAAATAGACTTCGGTCTTGCCGCTGCCGGTGACGCCTTGCAGCAGCGAGGGCGCGAACGCCGACGGCTCGGGGAACGCGCCGGCAAGCGCGGCGTTCTGGTCGGCGTTGAGGGCGGGATTGCGGGCGATGGCAGCGGATGGCGGAGGCGCAACCGGTTCCACCAGGTGATTCCTGCGCCAGTCGGCGAAGGTGCGCCAGGCGTGCGCGCCGCAGCGGCGCAACTCGATCGTCGCGGCGCCTTCGGGCGCCCCCATCGCGTCGCGCAGCTGCCGCAGGCGCGTGCCCGGCTTCGCGTCCAGCCGGGCGAGCGCGATGCGTCCGGCCGGGGTCAGCCGATAGCGCGCGGCGGGCCGCTCGGCGGCACCCCGACCGGTGCCGAGCGGGGGCAGCATGAGCGCCAGGCACTGCCCGATCGGCTGCTGGTAGTACTCGCTGACAAAGCGCCCGAGCGCGCACAGGTCCGCAGGCAACGGCGGCAGAGTGGTCAGTATCTCGTCGACCGGTGCCAGCCGCTCGAGCGCGACCGGCGTGGCGTCGACCTGCTCGAGCGCGATCCCAAGCATTCGCCGTTTAGCGAGCCTTACGCGCAGGACGCTGCCGGTCTCGATCGCGAGACCCGCCGGCAGCCAGTAGTCGAAGAGCTGGTCGGTTGCTACCGGCAACGCAACGCGAACGATGGCCACAAATACGCTAGCCCGCTTTTTTCGATGCGCGCCGCAAAGCGCAAGAGAACGTCGGGTTTGTAGTGTTCTGAATGCTGACAGCAGACAACAACATTGTCGGGCAAGTCATTCTTTTTGCGGCATTCCGGAGGCGGCGCGGCCGAGATGTGGATAAGTGTGTGCATAAGGGGCGCCCGATTGCACGCCTTCGGTGCGCGGTTCGGCGCCTATTGCCGGGCGCGCCTGCGGGCATGGGCAAATAGCGCATATCGTTCATTGGGTTGCGAGCCATGAGCCCGGGGCGCATCGCCCCCGCCGGGCGGAAGCATTCTGACGCCCTTTGGTGTGCATAAGTAGCCTGCGGAAACGCAGATTTCAGGATTTGTCAAGCCCTCGGGAAGCCAAGCGCGGCGCGGTCTTCCGCTGATTCTGCCTCTAGCGGGCCAACGCAACGGATCGCCGTTGCGCGCGCGATTCGGCGTGCACGAAAGCAACAAGTGCGGCGACGTGCTCGGGCGGGGTCTGCGGCAGAACGCCATGGCCGAGGTTGAAGATATGACCGGGTTGCGCGCCGGCGGCGAGCAGCACCCCGCGCGCCTCCCTCTCGATTGCCTGCGGGGTCGTCAGCAGCACCTGAGGATCGAGGTTGCCCTGCACGGCCACGCGAGCGCCAATGCGCGCGCGCGCCGCGCCGATGTCGGTCGTCCAGTCGATCCCTACCGCGTCGCAGCCGCAGCCGGCGATGCGCTCGAGCCACTGGCCACCGCCCTTGGCAAAGAAGATCGTCGGCACGGCCGTGCCACAAGTCGCGTGCAAAGCGGCCAGTACGCGCTCGACGTAGGCGAGCGAGAACCGAGCGTATGCATCGGCAGCGAGCAGCCCGCCCCAGGTGTCGAAAATCATCACCGCATCGGCGCCATGCCGGACTTGTTCGGCCAGGTAGGCGGCCACCGCTGTGGCGTTGATCGTGAGCACCCGGTCGAGCAGGTCGGGGCGCGCATACAGCAGGCGCCGCGTGCGGCCGAAATCGCCGCTGGCAGCGCCGTCAATCATGTAGCAGGCCAGCGTAAACGGGCTGCCGGCGAAGCCGAGCAACGGCACGCTGCCGGCCAGCGCGCGCTTGATTGCTGCCACCGCGTCGAAGACGTACTGCAGGTGCGACATATCGGGCGCCGCGAGGCGATCGATCGCCGCTTCGTCGGTGAGCGGCCGCTCGAAGCGCGGGCCCTCGCCCTCGGCGAACGCTAGCCCCAAGCCCATCGCGTCGGGCACGGTGAGGATGTCCGAGAACAGGATCGCCGCGTCGAGCGGATAACGCGCGAGCGGCTGCAGGGTCACCTCGGTGGCGAACTCCGGGCTCCTGCACAGGGCCATGAAGCTTCCGGCCCGGGCGCGGGTGGCGTTGTACTCGGGGAGATAGCGCCCCGCCTGCCGCATCAGCCAGATCGGCACGTAGTCGGTGGCTTCGCGGCGCAGCGCCCGCAGCAGCGAATCGTTGCGTGGCGGCATCAGCGCAGGGCGGGGCGGCGGGCCGCCGCGGCGGCGAGCGGGCGGTCGGGCGCGGAACGGCAGCGATTCAATGGGACGCTAGCAGGGGGCGCCCGCACAGCCGTTGCAGTATCGCCAGAGGCGAGCTCGCGGGATCGTAGAGTGCCGTGACCGGCAGGTGGATGGTCTGCTCGAGCATGTGCTGCCCGGATACCGCTGCGTGCATGACCTGGTCGGAGAAGCACAGCCAGGTCGAGCCGGGTGGAAAGCGGACAGTCTGCTGCGGGCAACTCCTCTGGTATTCGAGATCGGCCTTGGCGCCGTCGTGTAGACCGAGCATAAGGTGATCGTACTCGCTGCGGGTGCCTTTGGTCACGCGCAGCAGCGCGAGCAACGCCGGCGACCCCGGCAGCTGCGGGCGAATCCGCGGCAGGAACGTCTGCGCCATCGGCGCAAAATCGTCGCCAACGCGCCATACCCGGTCGCTCTGCGGGTTGATATTCGAGAAAACGCGCAGGATTCGTGCACCGTGGTTGGGCCGCGACGGGAACGCGTCGACGTGCAGGCGCGAGTCGTCCTTGCGCCAGGAAAGGGTTCTGCCAACCGCGGGTTGCGGGCGAAAGCTGCTCCGCGCCCGCTTGACATACGGCGCGTAGCGCGGCAGGAGCGCCGTCACCAGGTCGCCGGCGGCTGCCGCAAAGCGTTCGATCATGCCGGCAAGCCCGCAGAGGTCCGCAGCGTCGCCGCGCGCGCCCTTGACGACGCCCGCCTCG
The DNA here is from genome assembly GCA_035937415.1 of Edaphobacterium sp. (SeqCode). GTDB lineage: Bacteria > Pseudomonadota > Gammaproteobacteria > Burkholderiales > Casimicrobiaceae > PALSA-1003. Next base: position 96,052 of record DASZIB010000104.1, read on the forward strand.
AGGCTGATGTTTTTCGCGCGTGCGTCCGACCACGCGGGCGAGAGGAAGCGGTGCTCTTCGGGGGACAACGCGAATGCGAGCCGCGGCAGCACCAGAACGCCGCCACCCTCGAGGGCCTGCACTGCGCGCTGCTGCGCGGCGGCGTCGGGTGGCGGTCGCCAGGAGTCAAGGTCGAGGGAAACGATAGCCGTCATGATGGCGGTGGGTGCGACAGAGCGCTGGCTTGCCGGGCCGGCGGCGGGACCTCTCGACGCTAGCGGGGCAGCGCCGAGCTTCCCATGAGGGCTTCGTCGATCGCCCGCGCGCATTGTCGCCCTTCGCGGATGGCCCAGACGATCAACGATTGCCCGCGCCGCGTGTCGCCGGCGGCGAAGACCTTCGGCACCGAGGTCTGATAGGTCTCGGTGTCGGCGGCGACATTGCCGCGGGCATCGTATTTGACGCCCAGTTGCTCGAGCATTCCCTCGTGCACCGGATGCACGTAGCCCATGGCGAAGAGCACCAGGTCAGCCTTGATCTCGAATTCGCTGCCCGGCAACTCGAGCAGCTTGCCATCTTTCCATTCGACGCGGCACGCGAGCAGCGCCTTCACGCGGCCGCCCTCGCCCTTGAAGGCCTTGGTTTGCACCGCCCAGTCGCGCTGGCAGCCTTCCTCGTGCGACGACGAGGTACGCAGCTTCATCGGCCAATAGGGCCATACCAGCGGCTTGTTCTCGTGCTCCGGCGGCTGGGGGAACAACTCGAATTGCACGATTGCGGCCGCACCCTGCCGATTCGACGTGCCGACGCAGTCCGACCCGGTATCGCCGCCGCCGATGACGACCACATGCTTGCCCTGCGCCGAGAGCGGTGGAACGTCCGCGTCGCCGGCGACGCGCCGATTCTGCAACGGCAGAAAATCCATCGCGAAGTGAATCCCGTCGAACTCGCGCCCGGGCACGACCAGGTCGCGCGGATGCTCCGCGCCGACGGTCAGCGCGACGGCATCGAACTCGTTGAGCAGATCGGTCGCGGCCACGCCGCCCGTGCCGCCGACATGGGTGCCCAGCCGGAATTCGACGCCTTCGGCACGCATCTGCTCGACGCGGCGGTCGATGTGGTACTTCTCCATCTTGAAGTCGGGGATGCCATAGCGCAGCAATCCGCCGACGCGGTCATTTTTCTCGAACAGCACGACGTCGTGCCCGGCTCGGGCGAGCTGCTGCGCACAGGCCATCCCCGCGGCACCGGAGCCAACCACCGCGACCTGCTTCCCGGTCCTGGCGAGCGGGGGTTGCGCAACGACCCAGCCCTCTTCCCAGCCGCGGTCGATGATGAAATGCTCGATCGACTTGATGCCGACCGGGTCGGCGTTGATGTTGAGCGTGCACGCCGCCTCGCAGGGTGCCGGGCATACCCGGCCGGTGAACTCGGGGAAGTTGTTGGTTGAGTGCAGCACGTCGAGCGCCTGGCGCCACTGCTGCCGGTACACCAGATCATTCCAGTCCGGGATGATGTTGTGGATCGGGCAGCCGCTCTGGCAAAACGGGATGCCGCAATCCATGCATCGGGCGCCCTGGTCGGCCGCCTCTTGATCCTTGAGCGTAAGGATGAATTCGCGATAGTGCCGCACGCGCTCCTCGACCGGCAGCACGACCTCCCGGATGCGCTCGAGCTCCATGAAGCCGGTGATCTTGCCCATCACGCGGTCTCTTTTTGCCTGCTCTGCGGCGCCTTGTCCGCGGTGACCTTGGCCAGGTATTGCTCGCCGAGCGCACGCCGGTACTCGTGGGGGAACACCTTGACGAACCTGGCGCGGGCCGTGTCCCAGTGGTCGAGGAGCGCCAGCGCCCGCGTGCTGCCCGTGAAGCGCAGGTGCCGCTCGATCATGCCGCGCAGCAGCGGCTCGTCGAGTTGTCCCGCGTGCAGCAGTCGCCCCTTGCCGGCAGCCGCGAGCTCGAGCTCGCTCTGCGCCTGCGCCGCCTCGGCGGCAACGCGCTCCAGCGTCACCATCGCGGTATTGCAGTGCGGCGCGAACGTTCCGTCCTCGTCATAGACGTAGGCAATGCCGCCGCTCATGCCGGCGGCGAAGTTGCGTCCGGTTCCGCCGAGCACGACGACCGTGCCACCGGTCATGTATTCGCAACCGTGATCGCCGGTGCCTTCGACGACCGCGACCGCGCCTGAATTGCGCACGCAGAAGCGCTCTCCGGCCACGCCGCGGAAGTAGGCTTCGCCCTCGATCGCGCCGTACATGACGGTGTTGCCGACGACGATATTCTCTTCCGGCCGCGCCGGCGATTCCGGATCCGGGTACACGACCACGCGCCCTCCGGAAAGGCCCTTGCCGACGTAGTCGTTGGTCGCGCCCTGCAGCTCGAAGGAAACGCCGCGGGCCAGGAATGCGCCGAAGCTCTGCCCGGCGATCCCGGTGAACGCGACGTGCAGCGTGTCCTCGGGCAATCCTTCGTGACCGTAGCGGCGGGCGATCGTGCCGGAGAGCATCGCGCCGACCGAACGGTGGGCGTTGCGGATCCGGTATTCGAGGCGCACGGGCTTCTTCTGTTCGATCGCCGCCGCGGCGTCGGCCAGCAGGCGATGGTCGAGGGCGCGCTCGAGGCCGTGGTCCTGCGCCTCGCACTGGTAGCGCGCCACGATCGCCGGCACCTGCGGTTGGTAGAACACGCGCGAAAAATCGAGTCCGCGCGCCTTCCAGTGCTCGATGCCGGTGCGCATCTCGAGCAGGTCGCTGCGGCCGATGAGCTCGTGGAAGCGGCGGATGCCCAGCTGCGCCATGATTTCACGGACTTCCTCGGCGACGAAGAAGAAGAAGTTGACGACATGTTCCGGCGCGCCGGTGAATTTCTTGCGCAGCTCCGGATCCTGCGTCGCGATTCCGACCGGGCAGGTGTTGAGGTGGCACTTGCGCATCATGATGCAGCCTTCGACGACCAGCGGCGCGGTCGCGAAGCCGAATTCGTCGGCGCCGAGCAGCCCGCCGATGGCGACGTCGCGTCCGGTCTTCATCTGGCCGTCGACCTGCACCGCGATCCGCCCGCGCAGGCGGTTCAGCACCAGCGTCTGCTGCGTCTCCGCGAGCCCCAGCTCCCAGGGCGTGCCGGCATGCTTGATCGAGGATTCCGGCGACGCGCCGGTGCCACCGTCGTGCCCGGCAATGGTCACGTGATCGGACTTGGCCTTCGCTACGCCTGCGGCGACCGTGCCGACGCCGACCTCGGAGACGAGCTTGACGCTGATCGACGCCTGGGGATTGGCGTTTTTCAGGTCGTGAATCAACTGCGCGAGATCTTCGATCGAGTAGATGTCATGGTGCGGCGGCGGCGAGATCAGGCCCACGCCGGGCACCGAAAAGCGCAGCCGGGCGATGTAGGGCGACACCTTGTGCCCCGGCAGCTGCCCACCCTCGCCGGGCTTGGCGCCCTGCGCCATCTTGATCTGCAGCTGGTCGGCGTTGACCAGATATTCGGCGGTGACGCCGAAGCGCGCGGAGGCGACCTGCTTGATCTTCGAGCGCAGCGAGTCGCCTTCCCGCAACGGCACGTCGACGGCCACGCCGTCGATGCGCGAGCGGAGCGTCTCCCCCTTTTGCACCAGCGGGTAGCGGCGGGCGTCTTCGCCACCCTCGCCGGTGTTCGATTTGCCGCCGATGCGGTTCATCGCCACCGCGAGCGTCGTGTGCGCCTCGGTCGAGATCGAGCCAAGGCTCATCGCGCCGGTCGCGAAGCGCTTGACGATCTCCGCCGCCGGCTCGACCTCGTCCAGCGGCACCGGCTGGGCGGCGAACTTGAACTCGAACAGGCCGCGCAGCGTCATCAGGCGCTTGTCCTGGTCGTTGATCAGCCGCGCGTAGTCGCGGTAGGTCGCGTAGCTGTTGGCGCGCGCGGCATGTTGCAGCTTGGCGATCGAGTCCGGGGTCCACATGTGCTCTTCACCGCGGACGCGATAGAGATACTCGCCACCGGCATCGAGCGCGTCGCGCAACACCGGGTCGTCGCCGAATGCGAGCTGGTGCAGGCGAAATGCCTCCTCCGCGACCTCGAACAGGCCGATGCCCTCGATATTGCTTGCGGTGCCGGTGAAGTACTTCCCGATGAACGCCGAGCTCAATCCCACGGCCTCGAAGATCTGCGCCCCGCAGTACGACTGATAGGTCGAAATGCCCATCTTCGACATGACCTTGTACAGGCCCTTGCAGATCGCCTTGATGAAGTGCTTCGCCGACTCCTCGGGTGATACATCGGGCAGGTACTGCTGCAGCTGGGCGAGCGATTCCAGCGCGAGGTAGGGATGGATCGCCTCGGCGCCGTAACCGGCCAGCAGCGCGAACTGGTGCACCTCCCGGGCGGAGCCCGTTTCCACGACCAGCCCGGTGCTGGTGCGCAGGCCCTTGCGCACCAGGTGCTGGTGCACCGCCGCCGTGGCGAGCAGCGCGGGGATGGGCATGAGCTCGGCCGACAGCCTGCGGTCGGAGACGATCAGAATGTTGTAGCCGAGCTTGATCGCGTCTTCGGCGTGTGCGCAGAGACTGGCGAGCGCCGCTTCCATGCCGGCTGCGCCCCACACCGCCGGATAGCAGATATCGAGCTCCAGCGAGCGGAACGTTTCCCCCGTGAACAGCGCGATGTGGCGAATCTTCTCCATCTCCTCGGCGGTGAGGATCGGCTTCTCGGCCTCCAGGCGCATCGGCGGATCCACGCCGTCCGCGCCGGTGTCGACCGCGAGCAGATTCGGCCGCGGTCCGATGAACGTGACCAGCGACATGACGAGCTCCTCGCGGATCGGGTCGATCGGCGGGTTGGTCACCTGCGCGAAGAGCTGCTTGAAATAGTTGTACAGGACCTTCGGGCGGTTCGACAGCACGGGCAGCGCCGCGTCGTTGCCCATCGAGCCAACGGCCTCCTCGCCGTTCTGCGCCATCGGCGCGAGGATGATCTTGAGATCCTCCTGCGTGTAGCCGAACGCCTGCTGCCGGTCGAGAACCGACACCGTCGATCGTTGGGGCGGCGCCGGATCCGGCAGTGCGTCGAGCGCAACCCGCGAACGGTCGAGCCACGCGCGGTACGGCTTCGCCGTCGCCAGCGTGCGCTTGAGCTCCGCGTCGTCGATGATGCGGCCCTGCTCGGTGTCGACCAGCAGCATCTTGCCCGGTTGCAGACGCCACTTGCGGATGATCTTGCTCTCGGGGATGTCGAGCACGCCGACTTCGGAGGCCATGACCACGTAGTCGTCGTCGGTGACGATGTAGCGCGCCGGACGCAAGCCGTTGCGGTCGAGCGTGGCACCGATTTGCCGGCCGTCGGTGAACGCCATCGCCGCCGGCCCGTCCCAGGGCTCCATCAGTGCCGCGTGGTACTCGTAGAACGCCCGCCGATCCTCGTCCATGAGCGGATTGCCCGCCCACGCTTCCGGGATCATCAGCATCATCGCGTGTGCCAGCGGGTATCCGCCCATGAGCAGAAGCTCGAGCGCGTTGTCGAACGAGGCCGAATCGGACTGGCCGTCGTAGATCAGCGGCCACACCTTGTCGAGATCGGCGCCGAGCACCGAGCTTGCGATGGCCTGCTGCCGGGCGCGGATCCAGTTGACGTTGCCGCGCAGCGTGTTGATCTCGCCGTTGTGGCACACCAGCCGGAACGGGTGCGCGAGGTCCCACGTCGGAAACGTGTTCGTCGAGAAGCGCTGGTGCACCATGGCCAGCGCCGAGACCATGCTTGGCTCCTTGAGATCGCGGTAGTACTCGCCCACCTGGTGCGCGAGCAGCATGCCCTTGTAGACGATGGTGCGCGTCGACATCGACGGCACGTAGAACTCCTTGCCGTGCCGCAGCCGCAGCGCCTGGATGGCGTGACCGGATTTCTTGCGGATGATGTAGAGCTTGCGCTCCAGCGCGTCCTGATCCATGTCGTTCGCGCCGCGCGCGACGAACACCTGCCGGATCACCGGCTCGACTTCCTTGGTCCGCTCCGACAGGCCCGAGTTATCGGTCGGCACATCGCGCCAGCCGAGCAGCACCTGTCCCTCGCTGGCGATGGCCCGTTCGATCTCCTGCTCGCAGGCAACCCGCGATGCCGGTTCCTTGGGCAGGAACACCATACCCACGCCGTAGTGGCCGATGGCCGGCAGCGTCAGGCCCTGCGGACCGCAGACGCGGCGCAGAAATGCGTCCGGCAGCTGAATGAGGATGCCCGCGCCGTCGCCTTGCAACGGGTCGGCGCCGGTTGCGCCGCGATGCGAGAGATTCTTGAGCACCTGCAGCGCCTGCGTGACGATCGCGTGGCTCTTGCGACCCTTGATGTGCGCGATGAAGCCCAAGCCGCAGGCATCATGCTCGTGGCGCGGATCGTACAGGCCCTGCCTGGCCGGCCGAAATGGCTCCGGTTCGCTCGCAGTCTGGCTCACGTCGTGCTCACCGTTTTTTTGCCCGGTCAGGTCCTCGCTGCCGCACAGCGCGCAAGGAACGCAAACAGGATAAACATCGTCCTGGGGACAAGACGTCCCCATACTAGCGGCATTGTTGCATTGCGGCAACCGCGGGGCCGGGCCGGCACGAGCGGCGGCTGCCGGCCGCCGAAAGCACTTGCGTGCGTGGGAAACTTGCGCTTTAATCTGAACAAAGTGCCCTATATGCTTGTAGCAACATTCAAAACCGCCGCCGCGCGGCCAATCTTTAGGACAATATCATCAGGAATTCGCTCATGGTGCCCAACCGTTTGAACGTTCGCTGGCTGCGGCCCGCGCTTGCTACGCTGGCGCTTGCCGCGCTCGCGCTTCTCGGCGGTTGTGGCGGCGGTAGCGGTGCGCCGAACAATCCCTTCGCACCGAAGCCGGTGCCGCCCGGCCCGGTCCTGATCATCCCGGCGGCCTTGACGGCGTATTCCAACACGCCGACGACATTGACCGTCACCGGCGGGGTACCGCCGTACTTCGTTGTTTCCAGCGATACGCAGGTCCTGCCGTTGGGCGGATCGGTGAGCACCGGGACGATCGCATTGCTCCCGGGCGACGTGACTGCCCCGACGGCGGTGACCGTAACCGCGACCGACCAGGTCGGCGTGCAGGCACAGGCGAGCGTCACGGTCAACCCAGCGCCAATCTTCGGTACGCTGGTCGTAACGCCTGCATCGGCAGCGTGCGGCGCGAACACGATCTGCTCCGGCCAGACGGCGACGGCGAGCGTGACCGTCACCCTCCCAACCGGCGCCCCCGCTCCGGGTCGTCAGGTCAGGTTTGATGTCGTCAGCGGCGCCTTTGCCATCCAGAGCAACGATCCCGCGAACCCGTTGGTCTCGACGCTCACCGTGGTGGCCGACCAGTTCGGCAAGGCGACGGTGGTTATTCAGGCCAATGTCAACGCGCCCACGCAGCCGGGGTTGCTGCGCGCCACGGAGCTTACGACTGGCGAGGAACAGACTGCCCAGTTTACGATCGTCCAGACAATCAACGGCGGGGCGATACTCTCGGTCGTACCGTCGACCGCCACCATCACTGGCGCATTCATCAACCAATGCTCGGCCGGGTTCCGCGTCGACTACTACATCTACGGCGGCACCCCGCCGTACCGGGTCACGTCGACCTTCCCGCAAGCGGTGCAACTGCTCGGTACGCCGGTTCTGGTGGCCGGGGGCGCGTTCACGGCAATCACCAATGGCACCTGCGTGAACCCGCTGGTGTTCTCGATTGTCGACGCGGTCGGCCTGCAGACGACGGCAACCCTGATCAATCAGCCGGGCACGGCCACGCCACCCGGACCCACGCCGCCGCAGGCATTGTCGATCTTGCCAAGCTCAATTACCTTCGCGCTCTGCGCCGGCAAGTCCGTCCAGTTCACAATCATCGGCGGAACGCCTCCCTATAACGTCAGCACCAGTACGCCCGGGATTCTCGTTACGCCGCCGATCGTCAACAAGTCGGGCGGAACGACGCTGGTCGGCCCATTCGCGGCCGGTGCCAGCACGACTTCCGTGGTGGTAATCGACAACGGCTCGCCGCAGCTGTCTGCGACGGCGACTGTGACCTGTACCGCCTGACGAGCGGGCGCGTTCGGATCGATCCCACTCGTGCCAGCGGCGCCTTCGGGCGCTGCTTGGTTTCGGGCCACCCGCTGAAGAAGGCGAGGGCTTGCGCGCGCTGCAGCGGCACCAGCGCCTGGATGGCAGCCGCTACGGCTGGCGAAAATCCCGCCGCGGCGACTTTCTAACCCGCCAACACGGCTTCCAGCTCGGCTTGCGGGACCTGCGCCTGCACGACGCCGCTGCCGAGCGTCCGCAAGAGCACGAAGCGCAGCGTACCGCCGGCCACCTTCTTGTCGCGCTGCATGAGCTCCAGCCAGCGCGCAGCGGCGAGTGGCGGTGGCCGAACCGGCAATCCGGCGCGGGCAACCAGGGCACGGAGGCGTTCGCCCTCGGCTGCAGGCAAACCGGATACGCGTTGCGACAGCGCGGATGCCATGATCATGCCCGCGGCAACCGCCTCGCCGTGCAGCCACTCGCCGTAGCCCGTCGCCGCTTCAATCGCGTGGGCAAACGTGTGCCCGAAGTTGAGCAGCGCACGCAGACCACTTTCGCGCTCGTCTGCAGCCACGATTTCCGCTTTGCTGTGGCAGCTTTCGAGCACGGCGTGCGCGATCGCCGTCGCGTCGCGGGAGAGAAGACGTTGCATGTTCGACTCCAGCCACTCGAACAGGGCCGGCGCGTAAACCGCGCCGCACTTGATGATTTCGGCGATCCCGGCGATGTATTCGCGTGCCGGCAAGGTGCGCAATGTGTCGCTGTCGCTGAGCACGCATCGCGGCTGATAGAAAGCGCCGATCATGTTCTTCGCCAGCGGATGGTTGATGGCGGTCTTGCCACCGACCGACGAGTCGACCTGCGCGAGGAGAGTCGTCGGAATCTGCACCAGCGGGATGCCCCGCTGGTAGGTCGCCGCAGCAAAGCCGGCCAAATCGCCGATCACGCCCCCGCCCAATGCCAGCAGCGTCGTCGAGCGTTCGACGCCCAATTCGAGCAGGCGGGTGTGGATCTCATTGAGCGTCGCCCAGTCCTTGTGCCGCTCCCCGTCGGCAACCAGCACGACGTCGTGGCGCAAGGCGGCGGCAGACAGCGCCTGCTGTAGCGCGCCGAGGTGGTGCTGGGCAACGGTCGGATTGGTGACCACCACCACGCGCGGCTCCGGCAACGCCGCGAGCAACTCGCCGCTGCGCGCCAGGAGGCCGGTGCCGACGTGGATCGGATAGCTGCGCTCGCCGAGTGCGACGGTGAGCGTGCGCACGGGACCTAAGCTCCTGCCGCGGCGCGCAGCTGTTGCTCAAGCCGGTGGGCGAGGCGGTTGACCTGTTCCCGGTCCGACTCGACGACCGCGTCGGCGACATCCCGATACAGACCATCGCGCATGGCATAGAGCTCCTGCACGCGCGCGAACGGGTCCGGAGCCTGCAACAGCGGTCGGTGCTTGCTGTGGCGGGTGCGTTCCCACAGCGTCGCCGGCGTGGCATGCAGGTAGAGCACCGTGCCGCCCTGCTTGAGCCGCTCCCGGTTCGACGGTCGCAGCACGACGCCGCCGCCGGTGGAAACAACGACATTGCTTTGTACGACGAGATCAGCCAGGACGGTTTCTTCGCGGTCGCGGAAACCGGGCTCACCTTCGAGCTCGAAGATGACCGGGATGGAGACTCCGAGGCGCCTCTCGAGCTCGACGTCCGCGTCGTAGAACGTCTTGTTCAGCCGCTTGGCCAACAGGCGCCCGAGCGTTGACTTGCCGCAGCCCGGCATGCCGACCAGAAAAAGATTGCCCCGATGCAATTGCATCGGGGCATTGTAGTTTAGCCGCGCCGCGGGCGCGAGTTCGGCCGCCTAGCGTTCCGCGGTTACCGCTTCCTTGACCACCCGCGGGGTAAGGAAGATCAGGAGTTCGGTCTTCTCGATATCCTTTGAGGTCTGCTTGAACAGGTAGCCGAGAATGGGGATGTCGCCGAGGAACGGTATCTTGTTCACGTTGTTGTTGACGGTTTCCTCGTAGATGCCGCCGATGACCGCCGTGTCGCCGTTGTTCACCGCGATCTGCGTGGTGACGTTCTTGGTATCGATCGCCGGGTATGCGCTACCCTGAATGACAACGGTCTGGCCGACGGCGTCCTTGCGGACTTCGACCGTCATGATGATGCGATTGTCAGGGGTAATTTGCGGCGTGACATCGAGCGAGAGCACGGCTTTCTTGAACTGCACGGTCGGCACCGAATTGTTGGTGCCCTGAATAATGTAGGGAATCTCGGTGCCCTGCTCGATGTGCGCCTTCTGGTTATCGGCGGTCACGACGCGCGGGCTGGAAACGACCTTGCCCAGCGTGTCCGCTTCGAGCGCGGAGAGCTCCAGATTGATCAGGTTGCCGCTGCCGAGGTTAATGAGCGTCAGTGCCAGCTGGCCGGCGGGGTTGACGACCGGAAGATTGACATTGAGCTGCGGCGAGTCGGAATAGCCGGCGTTGGCGATACCCGACGCGAGTTCATACGGTGTCTGCGTGCGTGTCTCCCGGGTGCAGGTCTGCGAGGTGCCCGACCCGGTACAGGTCACGACCGGCTGCGTCGACAGCGTCCCGCCGAATCCCCCGGCGTAGCGCTTGCCCAGGGTAAACCCGGTTTGGACGCCGAGGCGGACGCCAAGCTGGCGGCTGAATGTATCGCTGGCGATCACGATCCGACTTTCGATCAACACCTGCCGCACCGATGTGTCGATCTGCCGGATGATCCGGCGGACCTCCTCGAGCTTGCTCGGCGTATCGGTAACGAACAGGATGTTGGTTCGCGGGTCGACGAATGCGGACCCGCGCCCCGAGAGAAAGCGCCCCCCGCCGGCGGCGCCGCTTTTAACGGAGAGGATGGCGAGGACGTCGCTTGATTTGGCGTAGTTCAACTGGAACAACTCGGTTTGCAGCGGTTCCAGGTCACCGATTTGCTGCCTCGCCTCCAGCGCTTGCTTTTCCTTGATGGCGAGCTCTTCGCGGGGCGCAATCAGAACGACGTTGCCGTTCTTGCGCATGTCGAGCCCCTTGGTCTGCATGATGATGTCGAGCGCCTGGTCCCAGGGGATATCCTTTAGGCGAAGCGTCAGGCTGCCGGTCACCGTGTCGCTGGTAATGATGTTGAGTCCGGTGAAGTCGGCAATGACCTGCAACACTGCCCGCACCTCGACGTTCTGGAAGTTGAGCGACAGCTTTTCACCCTTGTAGCCTTGGCGGGTGCCCTGGATCAGCTTGTTCGGATCCTCCTGCACCGGCTTGATTTCGATGATGAACCGGTTGTCCGCCTGGTAGGCAGAGTGTTCCCACAGCCCCCGCGGCTCGACGACGATGCGCGCGTTGCCACCCTGCGCGAAGGTATCGATCGTCGCCACCGGCGTCGCAAAATCGGCGACGTCAAGCCGGCGCTCCAGGTTGCGTGGCAATGCCGTCTTGAGAAAATCGACGACCAGCGTGCGTCCCTGCTGGCGGATGTCGATGCCGGTCGAACTGTCCGACAGGTCGACGATGATGCGCCCTTCGCCATTGCGGCCCCGACGAAAATCGATGTCGCGCAGGGCATGCGCGACTTCGCCCGGCCGGGCTTCGGCGAAGCGCGACACCACGGTCGTTCCGGCGCTGGCGGCGGCGGCGCTCTGCTCGGTCAGGGTGACCACCACGGTGTTGCCCTGAACCTGGGTCTCGTAGGACTGGGGCTTGTTGAGGTTGAACACGACCCGGGTCCGGTTCCCGGCCTGGACCACGTTGACGCTGCGCAAGGAGGCGTCGCCGATTTCCTGCGCCGAGCGCCCAAGGCCGTTGCCCGTGTCGGGAAAATCGAGCGCGATCCGCGGCGGATTGTTGATCGCGAAACCCGCCGGCGGGTTGGGCAGCGGCGCCTTCAGGGTGAAGGTGACCACGGTGCGCCCGGAACCGGTCTTCGACACGCTCAGCGCTTCGATGCTATTGGCTTCCTGCGCGCGGGCGGGCGCCGTGGCGAAGGCGCCCATGAGCGCGCACAGGACGATGAGCGCAGCCCAGGCAGGCGGGCGACGGCCTATGGAACCGAGGAATGGCAAGGGGCTCATCGTCGTTGCTCCTGTCTTAGGTCCGTCGCGTCCGCAAGTTGTAAGGTGCTCGAGCGCTCGGTCCAGTCACCGGTGCCGTCCTGGACGAGTTCCTTGAGCCGGATTTCGTTGTCGGAAATGCCGACGATCACGCCAAAGTTCTGCCCCAGGTAATTGCCGACCTTGACCTGGTAGACGTCCTTCTCCGTGGTTCGCACCAGCGCATAGGTCGCTTTGCCCTTCTGCAGCGTCCCGACCATCTGCAGCGACTCCAGCGGAAACGCCTCCAGCGGCTCTTTGCGGCGGGTGAGATCGGGGGCCAGGTTATTGCCGCTCTTGATGGGCTCGATTTTTCGCGGCTTGAACGGATCGGGCAGGTCGAAGGCGTTGTAGGCGAACGGCTCGTAGGGCCGCACCTGGGGCAGCGGATCGAGCTTGCCCTTGGCCCCCTTGCCCTGCTCTTGCATCCAGGCGCGGAGTTCCTGGTGGCTCTCCCCGCCGCAGCCGGCGAGAAGCAAGCCGATGCCAAGATAGCAGGCGAGTCGCGCGCTCATTTCTTGGCCTTCGCATCCTTCGCGGTCTTGCGTTGCCTCGCGATCTCGTCTTCGTCGAGGTAGCGGAAAGTCTTCGCCACCGCGTCCATGGTCAGGGTGCCCTTGTCGTTCGTGATATTGATGTCATTGAGCGTCACGATGCGGGGCAGTTGCGCGACGTCGCTCGCGAACGCACCCATGTCGTGGTAGTTGCCGGTTACCTTCACGCTGATGGGCAATTCGGCATAGAAGTCGGCCATCTTCTCGGTGGTCGCCGGCCGGAACAGCTCGAATTGCAGCCCGCGGCCGAGTCCGGCCTGGTTGATGTCCGTCAGCAGGGCATCCATTTCCGACTTGTTGGGCAGCTGCTTGAGCAGTGCGCCGAAGGACTGTTCGATCTCGCGCAGCTGCTGGACATAGAGTTCCAGATTGACCGCCTTGGCTTTTTTCGAGGCGTACGACGTGCGCAGGTTGCCCTCTTCGGCCTGCGCGGCATCGAGGGAGTTGAGTTGATCGCGCCAGTCGAGCAACCCACCGGCAACGATGATGAGCACGAAGACGAACAGCAGCACCACGACCTTCGGCGCGAGCGGCCAATTCCCCGCGTCGCGAATGTTCAAGCGGCGGATGTCGTCGAGGGTCATGCGGGCGCTCCCTTGCCGGACCTCGCCGCCGTCTTGCCCGGCGGCGCCTTCGCCGGTGCGCCCGCGGTGACCGGCGCCGTGCGCTTGACCTGCAGCGCGAGCGTGAATTCGTTGATCTTCTGCTTGTCGAGCGGCACCGAGCGGATTTCAACGAGCTCCGGCGCGGTCAGCCAAGGCGAATTTTCGATGTTGCGCATTAGCGTCGACACGCGCGCGTTCGATTGGGCATAGCCGACGAGCGTCACCTTCGCATCGGCCTGCTTCACCGACTTGAGGTAGACCCCGTCGGGCAGCTGCCGGACGAGCTGGTCGAGCAGATGCACCGCCTCGGTCCGGTTCGCCTGCAGCGTCTCAACCACCTGCTTGCGCGCCAACAGCGCCTGGGTCTGGTCGCGAAGCCGGTCGATTTCCTTGATCTGCTCGTCGAGCTTGGCGATCTCGGTTTTGAGCAGGTTATTTTTGCTGTTTTGATTCTCGATGAGCGACGCGATGATGACGTGCCCCAGCCCGACGACGGCGATCCCGAGGATCGCCAGCCCGATCGCCATCGACACGAACTGCCGCTGCCGCGCCTGGCGCTTTTGCTCCCGGTGGGGGAGTAGGTTGATGCGGACCATGTCAGTCGAAGCCGCGCAGAGCCAGGCCGCAGCTGATCAAAAGCAACGGCGCGTCGGCGGCAAGCTGCCGCGGCCGGATCCGATCCGACACGGCCATGTTCGCGAACGGGTTGCCAACGATGGTGTTCACGCCGGCCCGCTTGGCGACAAGTTCGTCGAGTCCCGGGACGAGCGCACACCCGCCGGCCAGCACGATCTGGTCCACCTGGCTGTAGGAGGTCGAGGTGAAGAAGAACTGCAGCGCGCGGGTTACTTCCAGCGCCAGCGTCTCCATGAACGGTTGCAGCACATCGGCGTCATAGTTCTCGGGCAGCCCGGCATTCTTCTTCGCCGACTCGGCCTCCTCGGCCGAGAGGTTGAAGGCGCGCTGGATCTCGTGGGTGAGCTGGTTGCCGCCGAAGGCCTGGTCGCGTGAGAAGAGGATCTGATTGTTGCGCAGGACGTAGAAATGCATTACATGCGCACCGATGTCGACCAGCGCAATATTCTGGTCGCGGCCGTTCGCCGGCAGCGACGGCGCGATCATCTGGAAGGCTTCCTCGGTCGCATAGGATTCGACGTCCATGACCCGGGGTTTCAGGCCGGCAGCCTCCGCGATTGCCACCCGGTCCTCGACCTTCTCCTTGCGCGAGGCCGCGATGAGGACCTCGACCTCGTCCGCGTTGTTCGGCGCGGGACCGAGGATCTGGAAGTCGAGGTTGACCTCGTCCAGCGCGAAGGGAATGTACTGATTCGCCTCCGCTTCGACCTGGAGCTCGAGTTCCTCTTCCGATTGCCCGGCCGCGACGATGATCTTCTTGGTGATCACCATCGCCGTGGGCAGCGCCATCGCGATATGCCTGTTGCGCGAACCCAGCCGTTTGTGGGCCCGGCGCAGCGCTTCGCTCACCTGGTCGAGATTGGCGATGTTACCGTCGGTGACCACCTCCTTGGGGAGCGGTTCGACGGCGTAGCGCTCGAGACGGTAGGAACCCTTGCCGGTCTCCGACAGCTCGACCAGCTTCAGCGCGGACGAGCTGATATCGACCCCGATCAGCGGCGGCGCCGCCGTTTGCAGGAACGAAAATGCAGGACCGAGTTTTTCCTTCAGCATGGGACGGTTAGGCGCGTTACATATAAACTACATTAAATCCTGGTAGCAAGTATAAACCATGGCAAAATCCTAGCAGCAAGTATAAACCATGGCAATTTGTTTTTTTCAAGTTTATCTTGGCTTCTAACCCTGCATATAATCGCGCCTCCCGCCTCCCTCCCCGGCAACTTTCATTCACCCATGCTAAAGCGGTGGCTTATCTACCTGGCGTCCGTGCTTTTCGGCTTGGCCCTGGTTGGGACGCTCCTGGTTGCCTTTGTATTTGCCCTGCTTTATCCCACTTTACCCACGCTTGAGGCCCTGACCGACTATCAACCCAAGATCCCCCTGCGAATCCTGTCCGCGGAAGGAGAGCTTTTGGGGGAATTCGGGGAGGAGCGGCGGGCGGTCGTGAAGATCAAGGATGTCCCCAACGTCATGCGCGAGGCGATCCTCGCCGCCGAAGACGAGCGCTTCTACCAGCACGGGGGCGTCGACTACATTTCGGTGCTGCGCGCAGCGCTCGCCAACGCTGCCGGGGGCACCCAGCAGGGCGCCGGCACGATCACCATGCAGGTCGCCCGCAACTTCTTCCTGACCCGGGAGCGGACGCTCACTCGCAAATTGCGCGAGGTCCTGCTCGCCTACAAGATCGAAGCCAACCTGTCCAAGGACCAGATCCTCGAGCTCTACGTCAACCAGATCTTCCTGGGCCAGCGCGCTTACGGCTTCGCCGCTGCAGCGCAGATCTATTTCGGCAAGCCGCTTTCCCAGATCGACGTCGCCGAGGCCGCCATGCTGGCCGGACTGCCCAAGGCGCCCTCGGCGTACAACCCGGTCGCGAATCCGAAGCGGGCACGCACGCGCCAATTCTATGTGCTGCGGCGCATGCATGAGCTGCATTACATTACCGACGCGCAGCTCAAAGAGGCGCAGGAGGCTCCCCTGGTGGTGCGCCAGACAATGCGCGACCCCAGCGCGCACGCGGAATACATCGCCGAAATGGTCCGCCAGGCGATGTTCGATACCTATGGCGAGGACTGCTACACCCGCGGCCTGACGGTCTACACCACCATCCGCAAGGCCGACCAGGACGCCGCTTATGCTGCAGTGCGGCGAGGGGTTTTCGACTACGATCGGCGGCACGGCTACCGCGGTCCGGAAGGCTACGTGAGCCTCCCGGACGATCCGGCGGAGCTCGAGCAAACGCTCGACTCGGCATTCCAGGACCTCGTCGACAGCGACAATCTCGAGGCTGCGATCGTCCTCGCGGCGTCTCCCGCCGAGGTCAAGGCGGTGCGCAGCGACGGCGACGCGATCGCCATCAACGGCGACGGCCTGAAATTCGCAGCACGGGCGCTCTCCGAACGGGCGCCGGCGGGAAGCCGCATCCGCCGCGGCGCGGTGATCCGGGTGAACCGTGACGACAAGGCGCATTGGCAAATCAGCCAGCTGCCGCAGGCCGAGTCCGCCCTGGTCTCGGCCCGACCTTCCGACGGGGCGATCCTGGCGCTCGTCGGCGGGTTCGATTTCGACCGCAACAAGTACAACCACGTCGTGCAGGCGCAGCGCCAGCCGGGATCGGCATTCAAGCCGTTCATCTATTCGGCGGCGCTGGAGAAGGGGTTCAGCCCGGCGACGGTGGTCAACGACGCGCCGCTTTATTTCGATGCCACCCAGACCGGCAGCGAAGCGTGGGAACCGAAGAACTACGACGGCAAGTTCGAGGGGCCGATGCGGCTGCGGACCGCGCTCATGAAATCGAAGAATCTGGTGACCGTGCGCGTCATGCAGGCGATCGGCCCCCAGTATGCGCAGGACTACATCGCGCGCTTCGGTTTCGACCCGAAGCTGCATCCGGCGTACCTGCCGATGGCGCTCGGTGCCGGGGCGGCGACGCCGTTGCAGATGCTCGGGGCGTATGCCGTTTTTGCCAATGGCGGGTACCGGGTGACGCCCTATTTTATCGATCGCGTCGTCGACGCTCGCGGCAGCATCCTCTCCAGCGCCCAGCCGGCAGTGGCCGCGCAGGGCGCAGAGCGCGCCATCGATCCCCGCAACGCGTTCATCATGACGACGATGCTGCGCGATGTCGTTCGCGGCGGAACCGCCGCCCGGGCGATGCAGCTCGGGCGGCAGGATCTCGCGGGCAAGACCGGCACCACCAACGAAAACATCGATGCCTGGTTTTGCGGCTTCAACGCCGCGATGGTCACCGTCACCTGGATCGGCTTCGACCAGCCGAAGACGCTCGGCAGCAACGAAACCGGCGCCGTGGCCGCGCTGCCGACGTGGATGAATTACATGGGCAAGGTGCTCAAGGGCGTCCCGGAGGTTCCCCTGGCGCAGCCTGAGGGAATCGTCGTCGCCCGGATCAATGCCGATACGGGTCTGCGCGAGGTCGATGACCGGGGTGGCATCAGCGAATACTTCTACGCCGAATACCCGCCCCGGGCGCGCGAGGATCTGCTCGCACCGGGCAGCGTGCGCACGCCCGGCGAGATCCGCAACCAGCTCTTCTAGGGCTCGCCCCAGTGCCTCGTCCGGACTCCCCGCGTGCGTTCCGCAATCGGGCGCGAATCGCCCAGGTCGCCGCACGGATCATCGCCGAGCATGGCCTGAACGACTGGCAGGCCGCCAAACGCAAGGCCTGCCGCCAGCTCGGCTTGCCGGACCATGAAGCGTTGCCGGGCAACGAAGAGGTCGAGCAGGCGTTGCGTGATTACAACACCCTGTTCAACGGCGCCGCCCAGGAGGCAACCTTGCGCGCCCAGCGCCTGGACGCCTTGAGCTGGATGGAGCGCCTGGCGCAATGGAAGCCGCTGCTCACCGGCGCGGTCGCCGCCGGCTGGGCGACCGAGCACAGCGAAGTACGCTTGGAACTCGAGGCGGAGGACGCGAAAGCGGTCGAACTGTCGCTCATCAACGCTGGCGTTGCGTACGCATCGGTTCCAGCACCGGGGCGGGAGGCGCAGCCACCGCAGCTGCGCCTCGAGTCACCGCAGGCAACCGTGCGCCTGGTGATCCTTTCCCCGCAGCAGCGACGCAATCGTCCGCGCCGCGACCGGGCAGCGCTGCCGGAGGAACGCCTGACGCTCTCCCAGCTGCGCGCGCTGCTGACCGCCGGCGACGACGCCTAGGCCGCTCCCTCGCGCAGCCAGGCCGCGGCCTGCAGGGCGAAGTAGGTCAGAATCGCGTCGGCGCCGGCGCGCCGGAATGCCGTCAGCGTCTCGAGCACGCAAGCGCGCTCGTCCAGCCATCCGCGCTCTGCCGCGGCTTTGAGCATGGCGTATTCCCCGCTGACCTGGTAGACAGCGGTCGGGACGCCGAACGTCTCCTTGACCCGCCACACGATGTCGAGATAGGGAAGGCCCGGCTTGACCATCACCATGTCGGCCCCTTCACGCAGATCCAGGTATGCCTCCCACAGCGCTTCATCCGAATTGCCGGGGTCCATCTGGTAGGTGTACTTGTCGCCGCCCTGGAGATTTCCGGCCGACCCCACCGCATCCCGGAAGGGCCCGTAGAAGTTCGATGCATACTTCGCCGAGTAGGCGAGGATGCGCGTGCGCTCGAACCCGGCCTGATCCAGTGCCGCGCGCAGGGCGCCGACGCGGCCGTCCATCATGTCCGACGGCGCCACGACGTCCGCGCCGGCTGCGGCGTGGCACAGCGCCTGCTGGGTCAGGGCCGCGACCGTGGGATCGTTGGTCACATACCCGCTGGCATCGACAAGCCCATCCTGGCCGTGGCTCGTGTAGGGATCGAGGGCGACGTCGGTGATTACGCCGAGCGTCGGAAAGCGACTCTTCAGCGCCTGCACCGCGCGCGGCACGAGCCCCTGCGGATTCCACGCCTCCGCCGCATCGAGCGATTTCAGGTCGCGGTCGATGACCGGAAACAGGGCCAGGGCGGGCACGTGCAGCTCGAGACAGCGCTCGGCGTCGCCCAAGAGCCGATCGATGCTCTTGCGCGCTACGCCGGGCAGCGAGGGCACGGCGTCTTCGCGCCGCTGGCCCTCCTGCACGAAGACCGGGTAGATGAGATCCTCGGGCGAGAGCCGATGCTCGCGCATGAGCCGGCGCGAGAAGTCGTCGCGCCGCATGCGCCGCGGTCGGCGTTGAGGAAACTTCCCGGCAAATTTCATCAAAGTCGCGCTCGCCCTCACGCTGTCCGGCTCGACTGCAGCCGCCGGGTCGCCGGGCTCGCCGCATCCTAGCGCGCACGCTCCCTCACGGGCAAGTCGGTACCCACCACGCGCGCATGGACTTAAATCCTGCGCGAAATCCGTCCCCAGCACGCGGTGGAACTCTCGCGCCACAGCGCGGTCAATTACTGCAGACGGCTGTAACGTCTCCCGCTTTCCTCCCTGAGCGGGTGCCCTGCGGTTGTGAGTGTTCACCAATCGCAGGGCGTTTTCGGCCCCGTGTCACTCCCCTTGATGCCGGGGCCTTTCTTTTTCTTGGGCACCGCTTTCCGGCGGTGCCAGCCAGGCGCGCAGCGCCGCCTCGGCCTCGTCGAGGCCAACGCGCTTGGTCGCCGAAAACAGTTGCGCCTCGATCCAGCCTGCGGTGTAGTCCTGCGCGATCGCGCGGCGCGCATCCTGCAGGGTGCGCCGCTGCTCGCTGGCGGCAAGCTTGTCAGCCTTGGTAAGCAAGATGCGCACTGGCCGGCCGGTCGGCAGAAACCAGTCGAGCATCTGCCGATCGAGCGCGGTCAACGGGTGCCGGGCGTCCATGACCAGCACCAAGCCGACCAAGGTCGGCCGGTCGCTGAGATAGCGGGTGAGGAAAGCCTCCCAGTGCCGCCGGATGCGCGAGGGCACCGCCGCGTAACCATAGCCGGGCAAGTCGGCGAGCAGGACTCCCGCCGGCGCGCGGAAGAAGTTAATGTGCTGAGTCCGACCGGGCGTTCGGCTGACGTAGGCGAGCCGGGTGCGCTGCGCCAGCGCGTTGATCGCCGACGATTTGCCGGCGTTCGATCGCCCGGCGAATGCGACCTCCGGTCCGCCATCAACGGGCAGCTGCTCCCAGCTCGCAGCGGTCGTCAGAAACTCGGCGTTACGCAACGGATGCTTCAAGGCCGCTCTACCGGCACACGACTCGGCGCAACGCGGGTTTCGCCGGATGAAGCCTTTTGGGTAGAATACGCGGCGCGCAGAAGCGGTCTGATGTTAGGCACATGGCGCTGTCCGGCGCAGTCGAGCAAAACAAGGAACGCGAGGGGAGTTTGAGAATGAGAGAAGCGTTGCTGCTCGCCGCGTGCCTGGCCATCGCGTCCGGCGCATCGGCGCAGGCTCAGGAGCCCCGCAGCAAGCCCGATCTGGCGAAGGCGCAACAGATCGTCACTTCAGTCTGCGCCGCGTGTCACGGCGCCGACGGCAACAGCGCCAGCCCCATCAATCCTTCGCTCGCCGGGCAGCACGCCGAGTATATCACCCTGCAGTTGCAGCACTTCAAGAGCGGGCTGCGCAGCAGCCCCATTATGGCCGGACTCGCCGCGAGTCTGACGGCAGAGGATATGCAATCGCTCGGCGCGTACTTCGCCGGCCAGAAACCCAAAGGCCAGGTGGCCAAGGATCCGGCCCTGGTGGCAGACGGGCAGAAGCTCTACCGCGGCGGCAGCGCGGCGAACGCAACGCCGGCATGCGCGGCATGTCACGGCCCGAATGGGACCGGCATTCCAGCGCGCTATCCGCGACTGTCCGGACAGTATGCCGATTACACCTTTGCCCAATTGCAGGCGTTCAAGGCCGGCACGCGTGGCATGGACAAAGAGGGCAAGGACGTCAATGGCAAGGTGATGGCGCAGATTGCCGCCCGCATGAGCGAGCACGAAATGCGCGCGGTCGCCGAGTTCGCGGCAGGACTGCACTGACACCGCAGCCGTTGCGTTGACCCCGGGACGGGGTCGCTGCCTTTTCCGCTCCAGCCGCCGCTTCAACTCGTCGGCGAGCACATCACCGACGCATTCGGCGGCGCGCCGTAGCCTTCTTCCAGCCACGCGCCCCCGAACTGCGAACAGTCAATATCCTTGTCCTGCGAGGTGTTCCTGCCGTAGTACATGCAGTCGCGGGCATCGATCTCCACCGTGTAGCGATGGTGTATCTCGTTGGCCGTGTTGACGAAGCGACTGACCGGACGGGTGTTGGCCGGGCACGCGCCCGTCGCCCGATCGGGTAGCTGGATATAGAACAGAGCCGGGCTTTCCAGCACCCAGCTGCCGGCAAATTTGATCGCAGTCGCCGCGCACTCGGCGGGATCCGCGGAATAGAAGTGCGAATCGCCGAACTGGGGCTGTAGATAGAAGCGGCACACCGGACTCGCGCCTGCCGGTGCCACGCTCGGATCGGAATAGGCGAGGAAGGTGAAGCCGGTGCGAACCCACCCCGGATGCGCGCCGGCGTCGAGGCCCGCGATCTCGGGCGGATAGGCCGTGATGAAAAAATCGTTCAGGCCGGGATCATAGTATTCGACCACGAGCGTCTTCTTGCTCGGGTTGGCTTGATTGGGTGCGAGATACTGCATGAGCAGCGGCGCCGCGACATCGAGCCGCGAGTAGACGTCGGTGCCACTCGGGTTTGAACACGAGGCGGTTCCAGCAAACAAGCCGCCGCGCAATTCGTAGAAGGTGCCGCCGGCCCCGAGCGTCAGCAGCCCGGCACCGCTGCTGCCCGGCTCCGTCGAGCCCTGCGAGTACAAGGCCTGTGCAAAGCTCGTGCCGTCATCGAAGCTGAAATAGTTCTGCGTCGTTCCATTGCTGAGTTTCTTGAGATCGCCGTTCGGATGGTGCAGCACCGTGAGCGCGGTCCCGGTGGCCAAGGTTTGCGCCCGCCACGCCGAAAAGTAGGCGTTCGCCGGCGGCGCATTGTTCAGCCGCACCAGCGCCCAATCGGAGTCGATGCTGCGGCCGAGCAGCATGGCCCCGCCGGTAACCGTCACATAGGGCGGGACGCTCAGACTGCGGCAGGTGGTCGCGTCGAAGAACCAGTACGTCACGAGCGAGCCCGCAGCCTCCTGTGAGTCCATGCAATGGCTGGCGGCATAAAGGTAGGGTGTATTGGACCCGATCGCGTCGTTGAGGAGCGTGCCGGTGCACAGGAACGTGTTGCCGCCTTCGGTGAACAGCAGCTTCGCCACGGAGCGCGCCTGCTGCAGCGCGGCCGGCGTGGCGACGCAGATGACGTCGACCTCGCAGGGTCCCGAGGTGCCGATGTCATCGACCGGCTCGCTCTTCTGTAAATCCACGGCGGTATGCAGCAGGTGCGAGATCATGGGCAACGCGAGCTGCACGTCGCCCGGGGTGACCCCGGGCGGCAGATAGATTTCCAGTGTTGCGACGTCGCCCTCGAGCACCGGCGACCAGTACAGCCCCGAGGCCGCGACCTCCCGCGCGGCAAACGGTCCATAGACTTGCTGCGGTTGCCCCGACCCGGCAAAACGCAGCGCTACGTTGGTTGCCGCCGTGGTGAGCGCAACGCCCATCCGGATCGCCGCGGCGCCCGGCGAGCTCACGCTGATGCGCGCGGCCTCGCCGCCGTCGGGCAGCCGCTGCCAGGGCAGCGCCGCCGTCGCGATTGGTTGCTCACCGCCGGGTATGGCGCGGGCGAACCCGATCTTGAGCGCCCGCCGTTTGGCTCGTTGCGGCGCAGTGCCTGCCCCCGCGGGCGTGGTGTCGGCGGCATTGAGGCGTGCCTTTTCACTCGCTGACGGCGCGGTCAAGGCAATCGCGTAGGGCGGCGTGCCGGCCGGCGTGAGGAGCGATGACGCAACTTCGCTCTTGGCAGGTGCCGCGCGGTTCGCGGCGGGCGGGACGGCAAGGACATCGGCCACGGCGTCGGCTGCAAACAGCGCGAACGTCAGGCAAAGCAACCATCGATTCATCCCTGCTCCTGTGAAAATTGCTAACCGACGGCTAACTCGGACCGTGCCGCGCGCCGCTTGTTCCCGAGACCCATGTGAGTGACGCTGTCGTTGTCCGGCGACAGTTCAGTCGGGCGCGGCCATGCAGTCGCGCAGCATCTCACGCCAATGCGGCAGGCCGAAGCCGAACGCGTGCTCGAACTTGGTCGTGGCAAGCACCGCGTACGCCGGGCGCTCCGCGGCAGCCGGATACTCGGCAGTGGCGATCGGTACCAGTCTTGGCCGCGCAACCGGGCCGAAGATCGCCTCGGCGAACTCGAACCAGCTCGCCTGCCCCTGCCCGCTCAGGTGAAAAAGGCCGGCCGCGGCGTGGAGCGCGGGCAGGCCGCGCGCGACGAGCGTGGCGGTGGCTGCGGCGAGCGCGCGGCTCCAGTTCGGAACCCCGAACTGATCGGCAACGATGCGCAATTCGTCGCGCGCTGCGCCGAGGCGCTGCATCGTCAGCAGGAAGTTATGTCCGCGCCGCGCATAGATCCAGCTGGTGCGCAACGTGAGCGCGGAGGCCGCCGCCGCCGCAATGGCCTGCTCACCGTGCAGCTTGCTGCGTCCGTAAGCGTTGAGCGGGGCCGTCGGCGCCTCTTCGGCATAGGGCGCGGTGGCCGTACCGTCGAATACGTAGTCGGTCGAGAAATGGATCAGGATTGCGTCCAGGCGCTTCGCCTCCTCCGCGAGCAGCCCCGGCGCGCGCGCATTGATCGCCTCGGCAACCTGCGGCTCCCGCTCGGCCTGGTCGACGGCGGTGTACGCCGCCGCGTTGACAATCAGCTGCGGCCGCAGCGCGCGGACCGCGGCACGGATCGCGTCCGTATCGGCGAGGTCGAGCTGCGCGCGATCGAGCGCCGTGACCGCGCCGTGCGCCGGCAGCAGCCGCGCAAGCTCGTAGCCGAGTTGCCCGCTGGCGCCGGTGACGAGGATCGTCGGCCGGGTCACACGGTCACGCAAAAACCTCGGCCTGCGCCAGCGGCTGTCCCGCCGCGTCTTTCGCGGCCAGGCGTGGCGCACCGGCGAGCGGCCAGGCAATGCCGAGCGCGGGATCGTTCCAGAGCAGCGTGCGCTCGTGCTCCGGATACCAGTAGTCGGTCGTCTTGTAGAGGAACTCCGCCTCGTCCGAAAGCACGAGGAAACCGTGCGCGAACCCGGGCGGGATCCAAAGCATCTGCTTGCTCTGCGCGGAAAGGGTGACGCCGAGCCAGCGACCAAATGTCGGCGAGGTCTTGCGGATGTCGACCGCCACGTCGAAAACCGCGCCGTTGCAGACCCGCACCAGCTTGCCCTGCGCGTGTTCGATCTGATAGTGGAGCCCGCGCAGCACGTTGCGTACCGAGCACGAATGGTTGTCCTGCACGAAGGTGGCGTCGAACCCGGCGGCCGCCAGCGCACGCTGGTTCCAGCTTTCGAAGAAGAAACCACGCTCGTCGCTGAAGACGCGCGGCTCGAGCAGCAGTACGTCGGGCAGTGCCGTGCGGGTGAGTTTCACGATGGACAGGGCACGCGGTTGAGCCTACCGGGATACGCCGGCCACCGCTTTAGCGGACCAGCGGCTCCCGCAACAACCCCAGCAGGTAGCGGCCGTACGCGTTCTTCGCCATCGCATTGCCGAGCTGCTCCAGCGCAGCCGCGTCGATGTAGCCCTGCCGATACGCGATCTCCTCCGGACAGGCGATCTTGAGTCCTTGCCGGCGCTCGATCGTTTCGATGTACTGCGCCGCTTCCAGCAGCGATTCGTGGGTGCCGGTGTCGAGCCAGGCCATTCCCCGTCCCATCACCTCGACCTGGAGCGCGCCTTTCGCCAGGTACCGGCGATTCACGTCGGTGATCTCGAGTTCGCCGCGCTCCGAGGGCTTGAGCGACGCGGCGATGTCCAGGACCTCGTTATCGTAGAAATACAACCCGGTCACCGCGTAGCGTGATTTCGGCTGGCGTGGCTTTTCCTCCAGGCTCAGCACGTGGCCATGTTCGTCGAACTCCGCGACGCCGTAACGTTCCGGGTCGGCGACCGGATAGGCGAACACGGTGCCGCCCTCGGTCCGCGCATCGGCTCGCTGCAGCAGCGGCTGCAGATCATGGCCATAGAAGATGTTGTCGCCAAGAACCAGCGCGCAAGTATCGCGACCGACAAAATCCCGGCCGATGATGAATGCCTGGGCGAGCCCATCGGGCGAGGGCTGCACCGCATACGAAAGGTGAATGCCCCAGCGCGCACCGTCGCCCAGAAGCTGCGCGAACCGCGGCGTATCGGCTGGGGTGGAAATGAGCAGAATGTCGCGCACGCCGGCGAGCAGCAGCGTTGACAGCGGATAGTAAATCATCGGCTTGTCGTACACCGGCAGCAGCTGTTTGGACACGACCTGGGTCACCGGGTACAGGCGCGTTCCCGATCCGCCGGCGAGAATGATGCCTTTGCGCGCGCTCATGCGGCGGTGGAGAGCGCGGCGTAGTTAAGCGAGATCCACTGCTGGTATTCCTTGCTGGTCACCGCGGCCAGCCACGCCTCGTTGTCGAGATACCACGCCACGGTGCGCGAGAGTCCCGACGCGAACGTTTCGGCCGGCACCCACCCCAGCTCGCGGCGGATCTTCGCGGCGTTAATCGCATAGCGCCGGTCATGACCGGCGCGATCCTTGACGAACGTGATTTGCGCTGCGTAGTCGCGCCCGGGTCTGCGCTCGCCCAGGATGCGACAGAGCGTGCGCACGACCTCGAGGTTGGTCATTTCGGCATTGCCACCGATGTTGTAGGTTTCGCCGGGCCGTCCGCGCTCGAGCACCGCCCGCAGCGCCGCGCAATGGTCGCCGACGTAGAGCCAGTCGCGCACGTTCAAGCCGTCGCCATATACCGGCAGCGGCTCGCCGGCGAGGCCGTGGTGAATCATCAGCGGGATGAGCTTTTCCGGAAACTGCCGCGGCCCGTAATTGTTCGAACTGTTGGTCGTCAGCGTCGGCAGCCCATAGGTGTGGCGATAGGCTCGCACCAGATGATCGGATCCGGCCTTCGAGGCCGCGTACGGGCTGTTCGGGGCATACGCCGTGGCCTCGTGGAATGCGGGCGCCGCCGACTCCAACGACCCGTATACCTCGTCGGTGGAGACGTGCAGCAGGCGAAAGCGCGCGCGCTCGGGCTCCGGCAACGCCTGCCAATAGCCACAGACTGCCTGCAGCAGGCCGAAGGTGCCGACGAGGTTGGTCGCGATGAACTCGGCCGGCCCGTGAATCGAGCGGTCGACGTGGCTTTCGGCCGCAAAATTGAGCACCGCGCGCGGCCGGTACTGTTGCAGCAGGGCTTCGACCTGGGCCCGCTCGCCGATGTCGCCGCGCACGAAGATGTGTCGCGGATCGCCGGCGAGCGAAGCGAGGTTGCCGAGGTTGCCGGCGTAGGTCAGCTTGTCGAGATTGACCACCGGCTCGGCGCTCGCGGCGCACCACTCGAGGATGAAGTTGGAGCCGATGAAGCCAGCGCCACCGGTTACCAGAAGCATAGTCGTTGCCTAGCGAAGGGGCGCGAATTCTATCATGCGCCGGGCGCCGTTCCGCCGCCGTAATACTCGCGGTACCAGGCGACAAATCGCGCCAGCCCATCCGCTAGCGACGTTGTTGGCGCGAAGCCGGTGGCCGCCACCAGCCGGGCAATGGAGGCGAAGGTCGCCGGCACGTCTCCGGGCTGCAGCGGCAGGTATTGCTTGATGGCGCGCCGCCCGAGCAGCCGTTCCAGCTCGCCGATGAATGCTTCGAGCTGCACCGCCTGGTTGTTGCCGATATTGTAGATCGCGTAGGGCGCAGCGCCCGCGGAGAGTGCGCCCGGCGGACGCGCGAGCACGCGCACGACGCCTTCGACGATGTCGTCGACGTAGGTGAAATCGCGCCGCATGTCACCGTGATTGAATACCCGGATCGGTTCCCCGGCGAGGATGGCGCGCGTGAACAGCATTGGCGCCATGTCCGGCCTTCCCCACGGCCCGTAAACGGTGAAGAAGCGCAGGCCGGTCGTCGGCAGCGCGTAGAGATGGCTGTAGCTGTGCGCCATCAGTTCGTTCGCCTTCTTGGTCGCGGCGTAAAGACTGACCGGATGGTCGACGTTCTGATCCTCGGAGAAGGGCAGCGTGTGATTCGCGCCGTACACGCTAGAGCTCGAAGCGTAGACGAGGTGGGTGATTGCCGCGTGACGGCAGCCCTCGAGGACGGCGCCGAAGGCGTCGACATTGTTGCGCAGGTATGCGCCGGGATTGACGAGCGAATAGCGCACGCCGGGCTGTGCGGCCAAGTGCGCAACGTGCGTGAATTCGCCGCCGCGCAGCAGGGCGGCCGTGGCGGCAGGGACGGCGAGATCGAGCGTCTCGCAAGGCACGCCGGCCGCGGCGAGCCGGTCGGCGCGGGCGCGTTTCAGGCCGACATCGTAGTACGGGTCAAAATTGTCCACGCCCGTCACCGCCGCGCCGTCGCGGCTGAGCCGCAGCGCGAGATGCATGCCGATAAAGCCGGCCGCGCCGGTGACGAGGACCTTCATCCCCGCCGCCCGGTCACTGGCGACGCTCCGCCTGCTCGAGCGCGCGCAACTTCGCGTACTTGCAGAAACTGTTGAAACTGCCGATGGCGATGTGGACCAGTCCGGCGGTCCCATCGAGAAAACCGGCCCGCAGGAGGTAGAAACGCAGGAACCGGAACAGCGGGGAGAACACGAGGCGCGCGACGGAAAAGCGCTCGCCACGGGCGTGCATTGCCACGGCCTGCAAGGTCGTGTAGCCGTTCTGCTTGGCGAGATACGCGTCCAGCGACTCCGCCGAGGCGTGCAACAGATCTCCCCCCAGGCGGCCGACGCCTGCGTCGCTCAGCACGTGCTCGTGCACGGCGTCGCTGCTCCAGCGCGCATGGCGGCGGTCGAACAGCCGGAGATTCCAGTCGGGATAACCTTCGCCGTGCGCGAGCCAGCGTCCCAGGAAGCGGTTGCGTCGCGCCATCGCATAAGCAGGGTGCCGCGGCGCCTGCAGCGCATCCCGTATCGCGCGCGCCAATTCCGGCGATACCTGTTCGTCCGCGTCCAGACACAGTACCCAGTCGTGCGTGGCTTGTGCGACGGCGAAATTTTTCTGCGGACCGAACCCAAGCCATTCGTGCGCAATCACGCGCGCACCGGAGCGCCGGGCGATTTCTACGGTATCATCGCGGCTGCCGGAATCGACGACGAGCGCTTCGGCGGCGAAGGCCGCTGAGGCGAGGCAGTCTGCAAGCTGTGCGCCGGCATCGCGCGTGATCACGACGAGCGATAAGGCAAGCGGGGGGAGCGGCTCGGACATCGCGTCTAACGCGGGATCGCGCGGCAGCGGTTCCTGCTCTCGCACCGCGCAAGGTTCCCGAAAGCGCCGCCAATTCTACGTGCAAACCAGCCCGCAAGCCACCGGCCGAATCCGCGGCGCAACCGCGTTGCCGGCGCGCGATGATGCGCTCGCCATGACCCGGGTTCTGATCATTCGCCCGTCATCGTTGGGCGACATCGTGCACGCCTTGCCGATCGTGCATGACATGCACGGGCATTGCCGGGACTTGGTGGTCGACTGGGTCGCCGAGGAGCCGTTCCCCGCGCTGGTGCGCTTGAACCACGGCATTCGCCGCGTCATCCCCATCGCCTTGCGACGCTGGCGCCGACGGGCACTCTCGCATGCAACCTGGCGCGAGATGAAAGTGTTCCGGCGCGAACTCGTTCACGACCGCTACGACGCGATCATTGACCTGCAGGAGCAGGTCAAGGGCGCGCTGATTGCCTGGCTTGCACGCGGGCCGGTGCACGGACCGCATCGCGCCACCATCCGCGAGCCGGCGGCAACGTTGCTGTATCGCCACTCCTACCGCATCGACCCGAACCAGCACCTGATTGACCGCTGCCGCTTGCTTGCCGGCAGGGCATTCGGCTACGAACCGGCGGGGCCGCCGCGATTCGATCTCGACGCCGCGGCGCACGGCGGCGCGCTGGACAGGCGGTACGCGGTCTGTGTGCACGGCTCCAGCCGCGATGAAAAGCTCTGGCCGGAAGGGCACTGGAAGGCACTGCTCGACTCTCTTGCCAGCATGGGTCTCGATACCGTTCTTCCCTGGGGCAATCGCGCCGAAGCCGCGCGCAGCGAGCGGCTTGCCGCGGGCCAGACGCGGGCGAGCGTGCCACCGTGGCAGACGTTGCCGGAGCTCGCGGCACTGCTGGCGCGGGCGACGCTCGTGGTCGGCGTCGACACCGGCCTCACCCATCTCGCCGCCGCACTCGGGACGCCGACGGTGGCCCTGTTCACGGCGACCGATGCGCGGCTCGCCGGCGTCGAGCGCGCCGGCGGTCCGGCGCGGGACCTCGGGGGCATGGGCAACATATCCCCGCCAACGCAAGTGATCGCTGCGGCCAGGGCACTGCTGGCCGCGCAGCCTAACCGCTAGATGGAACCGGCGCGCGCGCTGTACACGCTGCTCGGCTTCGCGGTGCTGCCTCTGCTGCCGTTGCGGCTGTGGTGGCGCGGACGGCGCGAGCCCGGCTACCGGCGCTGGGTCGGCGAGCGCTTCGGGCGCTACAGCGCCACAGTGTCTGCTCCGACATTCTGGATCCACGCCGTATCGGTCGGCGAGACCCGCGCTGCGGCACCCCTCGTGCAGCGGCTCAAGACCGCCTATCCGGACGCAACGCTGCTACTCACGCACATGACGGCGGCCGGGCGCGAAACCGGTCACGCGTTGTTCGGCGATGCGGTCGTGCAGGCGTGGCTGCCGTACGACGTGCCATTCGCGGTGCGCTCGTTCTACGCCCACTATCGCCCCACCGCTGGCTTTCTCCTCGAGACCGAGTTGTGGCCCAACCTGATCGCCAGCGCGCAGGCGACGGGCATTCCGCTGTATCTGCTCAACGCGCGGTTGTCAGAGCGTTCGGCGCGGGGCTATCACCGCGCGCGGGCGCTGACGCGGCCGATGCTGCAGCGCCTGGCCGGCGTCGCCGCCCAGTCCGACGCCGACGCAGCGCGGCTCGCTGCCCTGGGTGCGCCCAACCCGATCGTCACCGGCAACCTCAAGTTCGACGTCAGCATCCCGTCCACCGCGCGCGAGCTCGGCGCCGGATTCCGGGTGCGTTTCGGGACGCCGCGCCCGGTCTGGCTGGCGGCGAGCACACGCGACGGCGAGGAAGCGCTGTTGCTCGACGCGGTGGCCCGCCGCCCCATGCCCGGCAATCCACTGCTCGTGCTCGTACCGCGGCACCCGCAACGCTTCGGCGTCGTCGCCGAACTGTTGCGCGCGCGCGGCATTCCGTTTGTCCGGCGCAGCGACGAAGCAGCGGTGCCCGCCGATATCGGGGTCGTGCTGGGCGATTCGATGGGGGAGATGGCGGCGTATTGCGCCGCGTCCGATGTGGCCTTCATCGGCGGCAGCCTGCTACCTTTCGGGGGGCACAACCTGATCGAAGCGCTGGCGGTCGGCACGCCGGTCGTCGTCGGCCCGCACACGTTCAATTTCGCGGATGCGACCACCGGGGCGATTGCCGCCGGGGCTGCTTTGCGCGTCGCCGACGCTGCCGGGCTCATTGCCGCGCTCGCGGCGCTTCTCGACGATCCGGCGCGTCGCCGCGAGATGGGTGAGGCCGCGCTGCGTTTTCACGCCCTGCACCGGGGCGCCGCCGATCGCCTCTGGGCTTGGCTCACGCCGCGGCTGCCGGCCGCGGGGCGTTAGCTGCCGAGCGCCCGGTTGACTTCCTCGACGTCGGCTTCCGACAGCGTCCCGACCGCCTGCTTGAGCTTCAAGCTGCTGATGACGAAGTTGTAGTACGACTGCGCCAGGTTGAAGCGCGTTTGATAGACCTGTTGCTGCTGGTTGAGCACGTCGAGATTGGTGCGCACGCCGACCTCGAGGCCCAGCTTGGTCGAGTCGTAGGAAACCTGCGCGGAGACGAGCGCCTGTCCGAACGCCTTCACTTGCGCCACGCCGCTGGTCACGCCGGTGAACGCGGTTTGCGCCGAGAGCTCCGCGCTGCGCCGCGCCGTCTCGAGATCCTGACGCGCCTTTTCCAGACCGGCGACTGCCTGCCGCACCTTCGAGTCGATCGACCCGCCGAGGTAGAGCGGGACGTTGAGCTGCACTCCGATCTGGCCTTGCCGCGCGTCGTATGCTGCAAACGAGCTCAGCGACACGCTCGACGCGGCGCCGGCGTAGCCTTGGTTAAAGGTACCGACCAAATCGAGTGTCGGATAGTGGCCGGCGCGCTGCCGGTCGACCTCGAGCACCGCAATGTCGTAATTCGATTGCGCGATGCGGACCTGCGAGTTGTCGCGCAGCGCGGCGTCGATCCAGGCCTCGAGCACATTGGGTGTCGGCAGCTGGGGATCGTACTTGGCCTCGAAGCGCTTGAGCTCCTTTGGCGCGCGGCCGATGATCGCCCGCAGCGCGGCAAGCTTGTTGTCGAGATCGTTGCGCGTCGAGATTTCCTGAGCGACGATCTGATCGTACTTGGCCTGGGCGTCGTTGGTATCGGTGATCGTCGCCGTGCCGACCTCGAAGTTGCGCTTCGCCTGCGCCAGGTTCTCGCTGACCGCCGCCTTCTGGCTCTCGGTCAATTCGATGTTGAAGCGCGTGAGCAACACGTCGAAGTAAGCCTGCGCGACGCGGACGATGAGATCTTGCTGCGCCGAACTGAGCACGTAATCGCTTTGCCCGAGCGTCTGCTTCGCCTGGTCGAGCGCGACCAGGTACTGCTTGCGGTAGAGCGGCTGGCTCGCCGTCACCGTGTATTGGTATTGCGGATAGTTCTGCGTAAAAGGCACCGAAGGGTCCGTATGCAACCGTTCGCGGAAGTCCGTGTAATTG
This sequence comes from Edaphobacterium sp. (SeqCode), assembly GCA_035937415.1. Lineage (GTDB taxonomy): Bacteria > Pseudomonadota > Gammaproteobacteria > Burkholderiales > Casimicrobiaceae > PALSA-1003. The sequence continues at coordinate 127,712 of DASZIB010000104.1, forward strand.
GCATTCGCCGCCAGGGTCACCGACGGCAGCAGACTGGCCCGCGCCTGCGGCACGTTCTCCTGGGTCGCGAGCCAGGTCGCCTGTGCCGACGCCAGTGTCGGATCGTGGGCGATGGCCTCGTGATAGATCTGTATCAGATCCTCGGCGGCGGCGGGCAAGACGACGCCCATGGCGGCGCCGAGCGCGATCGCAAGCGTGCGCTTCAGCATCGCTCAGAAAACAAAGCGTTCGGGTTGCGGTGCGTTCTTGAGCGGGGCGATCACCGTCTCGAACAGATCTTCCTGGACAATCGCCCCAGGGCCGCTCCAGCGCGCCAGCCGCGCCGTCATGACCGGGGCGTCTCCCACGACCGCGAACAGGCGTCCACCGGGCTTGAGCTGCCTGAACCAGGAGTCGGGCAGGACCGGCGTCGAGCCCGTCAGCACGATCGCGTCATAGGTGTCGTCGCGCCAGCCGCGGCCGCCATCGCCCTTCTCGAGCCGGGCGTTGCCAATGCCTGCAGCGGAGAGGTGTCCCCATGCCTCCGCCAGCAACCGCGGGTTGATCTCCACGCTCGTGACGTCCGCTGAGCGCCGCGCCAGCAGCGCGGTCAGGTAACCGCTGCCGGTGCCGATTTCCAGCGTCGCATCGCTCGGCTTGAGCTCGAGTTCCTGGACGACCCTCGCTTCCATCTTCGGCGTCCACATATGCTCACCGTCGCCGAGGGGAATCTCCAGATCTGCGAAGGCCAGCGTCCGGTACGCAGCCGGGACGAAATCCTCCCGCTTGACCGTAAACAGCAGATCGAGCACCTCCTGGTCGAGAACATCCCAGGTACGCACCTGCTGCTCGACCATGTTGAATCGGGCCTGTTCGAAGTCCACGCCTCGCCTTTGCACTCAGCCAATCGGGATCGCTCAATGATGCCGTGCGGCAGTATTGCCCGTCAATCGCCGGGTGCCGGCGCGTCCGCTGGCGCGCCCACGCGACTGTCGCGTACGGCACGTCGTGCCTTCCGCCACTCGGTGAAGCGATCGAGATACGTGTAGATCACCGGCACCACGACGAGTGTCAGCACCGTCGACGTAATCACCCCGCCGATGATCGCGCGCCCCATCGGCGCCTGCGTCTCCCCGCTGGCGCCGAGGCCGAGCGCCAGCGGCAGCATCCCGAAGATCATCGCCGCCGTCGTCATCAGGATCGGGCGCAGGCGGACCTGGCCGGCGGACATCAGCGCCTCGCGCAGCGGCACGCCGCTGCGCCGCGCCCGATTGGCGAAATCGACCAGCAGAATCGCGTTCTTGGTCACCAGCCCCATCAGCATGACGAAGCCGATCATTGACAGCATGTTGAGCGTGGTCCCGGTCAAGAGCAGGGCGAGCAACACGCCGATCAGGGTGAACGGCAGCGAGGCCATGATCGCGACCGGTTGGGTAAAGCTCGCGAACTGCGACGCAAGAACGAGGTAGATGAAGATGACGGCCAGACCGAGCGAGGCGAACAGCGCTGAACTCGACTCCTGCAAATCTTCCTGCTGCCCGGCGACGACGAAACGATACCCCGGGGGCAGGGGCATTTTATCGGCAATCTTCTTTACTTCGTCGCCGACGTTGCCGGACGCACGGCCCTCCGTGTTGGCATAGAGCGCGACGCGCCGCTGCAGATAGAACCGCTTGATGATCTGCGGGCTGGTGGACTCGACAATGTCGGCGACCTGGCGCAGCGGGACCATGCGCAGCTCGCCGTTGGGCCCGCGCTGGTTGGTCGACAGATACAGGTTCCCCAGATCGGACGCCAGCTGGCGCCCTTCGCGGGGCAGCTGCACGTTGACTTCATAATTCTGCCCGTCGGGTGCGAGCCAGTAGCTCACCGTTTGTCCCGCGAGCAGCGGCCGCACCATGGCTCCCACCTGCTGCACCGAGATGCCGAGGTCCGCGGCGGCGGCGTTGTTGAGCCGGATCGACAGCGCGGGGTTGAGCGCCTTCTCGGAGGTCTCCATATCCGCGATGCCGGGGACCTTGGCCACCTGCTCCGCGAACTGCGCGACGAGAGTTCGCAAGGTATCCGGGTCGGGCCCAAGAATGTTCCACCAGATCGGTCGGTCGTAGCCCAGCGCGAGCTCGATGCCCGGGATCGGTCGCAAGGCGGCGCGGATTGCCTTCTCGAGGTCCTTCTGCGTGCGTTCGCGCGCGCCGCGGGGAGTCAGTCGCACGTTGACCCGGGCGTAGTTGCGGCCATCCTCGGTGCCGACCGTCGTTATCGCCAAGACGATTTCGGGGAATTGCTTCAGCGCCGCTTCGACTTCGCGCACCTTGCTGTCGGTGAACTCAAGGCTCGTGCCAACCGGTGTGTTGAGCCGCAACGAGATGAAGCCCTCGTCGACCTGCGGCATGAATTCCTTTTGCATGAACGGGAGCAGCGCAAAGCTGCTCAAAAAGATCAGCACCGCCATCCAGAGGACGATGCCGCGATTGCTGAGCCTCAGCCAGGGGAGCGGCAGCCACTGCGGCTTGAGCGCGCTCCAGCGGCTGCTCCGCCACGCCGTCCCGAAGCGGACGACCGGCAGGTGCAACCGATGCTTGGCGTCGCCAAGGGCCCATCCGAGCACACGTCCGTAGACCGCGTGCACCCATTCGATGAAGTGCTCGATGCGGTCCATGAAGCGACCGAGCCAGGGCACCCGACGGAAGCGCGATCCGGGCGGATCGCGCCAGATCGACGACAGCATCGGATCGAGCGTGAAGCTGACGAACAGCGACACCAGCACCGCGACGGCGACGGTCAGCCCGAACTGGAAGAAGAACTGGCCAATGAGTCCGCGCATGAATGCGATCGGAACGAACACCGCGACGATGGCGAAGGTCGTCGCCATCACCGCCAGGCCGATCTCGTCGGTGCCCTCGCGTGCCGCCGCGAGATGGGTCTTGCCCATCCCCAAGTGGCGCACGATGTTCTCGCGCACGACGATGGCGTCATCGATCAGCAGCCCGATGCACAGCGACAACGCCATCAACGTCATCATGTTGAGCGTGAACCCGAACGCGTACAGGGCGATGAACGTCGCGATGACGGCGATCGGCAGCGTGAGCCCGGTTATGATGGTGCTCCGCCACGAGTGCAGGAACAGGAACACGATGAGCACCGTCAGCAGCCCGCCCTCGAGGATGGTGCTCTTGACCTGGTCGACGCTCGCCTGGACCTCGTCGGCCTGGGAATAGACGACGCGCACGTCCACATCGGGTGGCAGGCGCGTCCGCAAGGACTCCAGGGCCGTCCGCACGCTGTGACCGGTCTCGATGATGTTGGCATCCTGCGCTTTCTGCAGGTCGATGGTGATCGAGCGCCGGCCGTTGATGCGCGAGATCGAGTCGAGCTCTTTCTCGCCGTCGATCACGTCGGCGACCTGGTTAAGATAGATCGGGGCCCCACCCTGCTGCGCGACGGTGATGCGCCCGAACTGCTCCGGGTCCTTGATCTTGCCCTCGACCCGCACCACCGCGTCGTTCTGGCCGCGCGTAACCCGGCCGGCGGCGACGTCCTGGTTGGCATTTTGTATTGCCGTCATCACCTGATCGATGCCGATACCGAGCGCGGTCAGCGCGGACGGCTTGATCTGGATAAGAATCTGCCGCGTCACGCGGCCGTTGACGATCACGCGCGCGACGCCGGGGATATTTTCGAGATCCTTGACGATCGTCTGGTCGGTGAGCGAGGTGAGTTCGCGCAGCTCGACGGTGGGCGAGAGCACGGCGAGTTGCACGGTCGGCTGGTTGTCGTCGATTTGCTCGCGGACGATGAGCGACTCCTTGACGTCGCGGGGGAAGCTCGGGCGCACGGCGGCAATCTTGTCGCGCACATCCTGGATCGCGCGCGTCGCGTCGGTGCCAAGCCGGAACTCGACGAATACCTGGCTCTGTCCTTCGCGCGAGTTGGAAATGATCCGCTTGACGCCCGAGACGGTGTTGGCGGCGTATTCGATCGGCTTGGTGACATCCGCCTCGATCACCTCGGGCGAGGCGCCGGGGTAGGCGGTCAGGATAAGCACGTACGGCAGGGTCACCTCGGGCATCTGCTCGACGCGCAGCCGCGCATAGGAAAACACCCCCAGCACGAGTATGCCCACCATGACCATGGTGGCAAAGACGGGATTCTTGATCGAGACGCGAGTGACCCACATGGCGGGCTCTCCGGTAGGCGCAGGCAGCGGCGCGGCGCTAGCTCGCGCCGACCGACCGCGGCAGGTTCGGCAGGTTCGACGCGCGCACCAGCGCCGGCGCGCCCGGCTTGAGGTTGTCGAACGGCGCGGCGAGTATCGGGATGCTCGGATCGAGCGCGGTCTTGATCTCCACCCGGCCCGTCGTGGGGTCGCGGCGGCCCACGGTCACCAGGCGCCGCGTCAGCTTGCCGTCCTCGATCGTCCAGACGAAACTCTGCCCCGCCTCGGTGCGAACCGAGACCGCCGGCAGCGTCGGGACCGGCGCGCCGGCGGCGAGCGTCACCTTACCCGTTCCGAACATGCCGCCGCGCAGCGCGGCATCCGGATTCGGGATATGGATGAACACCAGGATCGCCCGCGTGCCCGCCTCCGTCGTCGGATTGATCCGCTCGATGGTGCCGGTGAAGTGCCGCTCGCCGAAACCGTCGATCGAAAGGTCGACTTTCATGCCGGTGGCAAGCTCGGGAACGTCGTTGGCCGGCACCATCGCCTGCAGTTCCATCTGCTCCAGGTCGACGATGGTGATAAGCGGCGCATCGAGGCTCACCTTCTCCCCGGGCTGGACGTGGCGCTTGGCGACCATGCCCGACAGCGGCGCCGTCACGACCGCGTAGTTCAGCGCGATGCGCGCCATCTGCGCCTGCGCCTCGTTGGATTTGAGCGTTCCCTGGCTCACCGACAGGTTGCTCTCCGCGCTGTCGTAGGCGTTCTGGGAAATGAAGTTCTGCTTGAGCAGCAGCTGATTCTGCGCCCGCGTCTTTTCCGCCAGCCCGAGCTGCGCCCGACTGCTCTCGAGTGCGCCGATGCGATCGGTTAGCCTGGCCTCGAGATCGGCGGTGTCGAAGCGCACCAGCACCTGTCCGGCTTTGACCGCCTCGCCTTCCCGCACCGTTACCTGGCGGATTTCGCCCGACACCTTGGCTTTGACCGTGGTTTGGTTGAGCGGCTGCAACGTCCCGGAAAGCGGCAGCCACCGGGTCAGCGGCTGCGGCTCCACGTGGGCCAGGTCGGCGGCGGCGAACTCGAGCGCGACCGGGGCATCCCCGTGCGCTTCCGAGCCGCTTTTGCTCGCCCGCAATGCCATGCTTCCCGCCAGCGCGCCCAGGACGAGCGTCACTGCCAAGACCCAGAGCGTGCGCCGCCGCGTAAACCGTGCTGCCATGAGCCAATCGCTCCCTGGAATTGCCGCACCCAGTGCGGCCGTCGCCACCCCAGCACCCCGGTCCTCGCCGGCCTGCAACGGTGCAGTCCAGGGACTTGGATGCCGCGAGCGGCCGCGCCGGATTCGAAAAGTGCGGGAGTTTAGGCGCGCCCGCCCCGCCCGGACAAGTTCGAGGCGACGAAACGCCGAGCGGCGGCCGGTAGGCGCCGTTCCCGCCGACAAACCGTCGTGGGAGTGTGCCGCAGCGCGGCGGCGGCCCGGGTCCGAATTGACAGCTTACGCCTGCCAGAGAATAATTGTGGGTTCAACGTTGGTCGTCCTTTTCGTTCACCTCGTTTTGTCCGCTCAACGCCGTTCCATTTATCCTTTCTGGGAGGAGATTCATGACACTTAACCGCTCGCTCGGGCTTTCGCTCGTCGCCGCGGCCTTGCTCACCGCCTACGGCTGCGGCAAGGAAGAACCGAAGCAGGCCGCCGCGCCCGCCCCGAGCCCCGCGCCGGCCATGCCGGAAGTGACCGTTAAGATCGGGCACGTCGGCCCGACCACCGGCCCGCAGGCACACCTCGGCAAAGACAACGAAAACGGCGCCCGCCTGGCGATCGATGATGCCAACGCCAAGGGCATCATGATCGACGGCAAGAAAGTCAAGTTCGAACTCGACGCGCAGGACGACCAGGCCGATCCGAAGCAGGGCACCATCGTCGCGCAGAAGCTCGTCGACGATAAGGTAGCCGGCGTGGTCGGTCACCTGAACTCGGGCACCTCGATCCCGGCCTCGAAGATCTACAGCGACGCCGGCGTCCCGCAGATCTCGCCGTCGGCGACCAATCCGAAGCTGACGCTGCAGGGATTCAAGACCACCTTCCGCGTCATGGCCAACGATGTGCAGCAGGGCAGCGTTATCGGCAAGGAAGCGGTCACCACGTTGGGCGGGAAGAAGATCGCGATCATCGATGACAAGACCGCCTACGGCGCGGGGCTGGCCGACGAGACGGAAAAGGCCGCCAAGGCCGCCGGCGCGACGGTGGTTGCCCGCGAGTACACCAACGACAAGGCGACCGACTTCAAGGCCATCCTGACCAAGATCAAGGCCAAGAATCCGGATGTGATCATGTATGGCGGGATGGATGCGCAAGGCGGCCCGATGGTCAAGCAGATGAAGGAACTTGGCATCAAGGCGAAGTACATCGCCGGCGACGGCGTGTGCTCGGCGGAGTGGCCGAAGCTTGCCGGCGGCGCCGCGGAAGGCCAGTTCTGCACGCAGGCCGGCCTGCCCCCGGACAAGATGCCGAACGCCAAGGACTTCGTCACCCGCTTCACCGCCAAGTACGGCCCGATCCAGGTCTACGCGCCGTACTCGTATGATGCGGCGAACACGCTGATCGAGGCGATGAAAAAGGCCAACTCGGCCGATCCGGCGAAGTACCTGCCCGAGCTCGCCAAGATCTCCTACGACGGCATCACGGCGAAGATCGAGTTCGACGAGCATGGCGACACCAAGAACGGCGCCATCACCCTCTACCAGGTGAAGGACGGTAAGCTCGAGCCGATGGCGGTCAATGTTGGCGGCAAGACCGAGAAAATCGCGGCCGCCCCAATGGCCCCGGAGGCAGCACCCAAGATGGGCGAAATGAAGAAAGACGATATGAAGAAGGACGACATGAAGAAGGGCGACATGAAGAAGGACGAGAAGAAGATGTAGCCGGAAGACCGGCTCAAAACGGCGCCCCACGGGGCGCCGTTTTTGTGTGTGCCGCCGGGGGCCGCCCGCGCCGGGGATTGCTCAGCGGGCGGGCACAGTGGAGAATCCGCACAGGGCAAGCGCCAGGTGCAAGGGGAAAACCGCGTGGACATCCTGCTGCAGCAACTGATCAATGGCTTGACCCTGGGCAGCGTCTACGCGCTGGTGGCTCTCGGCTACACGATGGTGTACGGCATCATCGGCCTGATCAACTTCGCGCACGGCGAGGTGGTCATGATCGGGGCGATGGTGGCCTTGTCGGTGGTCACGGCGCTGCTCGGTGCCCACGTGTCGCTGCCGGCGGCAGTGATCATCCTGGCGGGGCTCTTCGTCGCCATACCCACCTGCATGGTGATCGCCTACGCGATGGAGAAGATCGCTTACCGGCCGTTGCGCAAGGCGCCCCGCCTGGCTCCGCTCATCACCGCCATCGGCATGTCGATCATCCTGCAGAACATGGCGCTGATCGTCTGGGGGCGCAACTACCTTACGTTCCCGACGATCATCCAGCCGACGCCGTACAACATCCTCGGCGCGTCGATAACCGACCTGCAGGTTCTGATTATCGTGCTTGCCGGCCTGCTGATGGGCGGGCTGGTGTTTGTCGTGCAACGCACGCGCTTGGGCATGGCGATGCGGGCCACGGCGCAGAATCCGCAGGTGGCCGGGCTCATGGGCATCGACATCAACGTCGTCATCTCGGCCGCCTTCGTCATCGGCGCAGCGCTGGCCGCCGTGGCCGGACTGATGGTGATGACCTATTACGGCATCGCCCATTACTACATGGGCTTTCTGCTGGGCCTAAAGGCATTCACGGCGGCGGTGCTGGGCGGCATCGGCAACCTCGCCGGCGCGATGCTCGGGGGAATCCTGCTCGGCATCATCGAGGCGCTCGGCGCGGGCTACATCGGCGACGTGACCAATATCTGCGGATTCCCGTTCCTGTCCGATTCGCTGCAGCAGCAATGCGCAGGGAGCGACGGCCAGGTGTCGATGTTCGGCAGCAACTATCAGGATGTGTTCGCGTTCTTCGTGCTGATCCTGGTGCTCATTTTCCGCCCGTCGGGTCTGCTCGGCGAACGGGTGAGCGAGCGGGCATGACGGCGCACCGCGGCGGGAAGTCGATTCCGCCCAAGGTTTGGGCGGGGGTGGCGCTGGTGGCGATCGCGCTGGCGCTGCTGCCGTTCGTCGCCGCCCTCGCCGGGCAGGCCTGGGTGCGCATCCTCAACTTCGCGATGATCTACATCATGCTCGCGCTGGGGCTCAATATCGTGGTCGGCTTCGCCGGCCTCCTCGACCTTGGGTATATCGCGTTCTACGCGGTCGGCGCCTACATGTACGCGTTGCTCGCCTCTCCCCACTTCGGCGTCCATCTGCCGTTCTGGGTGATCCTGCCCCTGGGTGCCGGGCTGGCCTGCATTTTCGGCGTGCTGCTCGGCACGCCAACCCTCAAGCTGCGTGGCGACTACCTGGCCATTGTCACCCTCGGCTTCGGCGAGATCATCCGCATCTTCCTCAACAACCTGAACGCGCCGGTCAACGTCACCAACGGTCCGCAGGGTATCAATCTGATCGACCCGTTTCGCATCGGCAGCTTCTCCTTCGCCAAGGCGGAGAGCTTCGGCGGCATCTCGATTTCCGGTCCGCAGAAGTACTACTACGTGCTGCTCCTGCTCACGATCGCCGTCATCGTCATCAACCTGCGCCTGCAGAACTCCCGCCTCGGCCGCGCCTGGGAGGCAATCCGCGAGGATGAGGTCGCGGCCAAGGCGATGGGTATCAATACCCGCAACGTCAAGCTGCTGGCCTTCGCCATGGGCGCGTCCTTCGGCGGCATCGCCGGCGGCATTTTTTCCGCGACCCAGGAATTCGTGAGCCCCGAGAGCTTCGGATTGTTCGAGTCGATAATCGTGCTGGCGATGGTCGTTCTGGGCGGCATGGGCAATATTCCCGGCGTCATCCTCGGTGCAATCTTGTTGACGCTATTGCCCGAGGTGCTGCGCTCCACCATGGAGCCGCTGCAGAACCTCCTCTTCGGGCGCGTGCTGCTCGACGCGGAAACGGTACGCCTGCTCGTGTTCGGCATCGCGCTGGTCGCGATCATGCTGTACCGGCCTGCCGGACTGTGGCCATCCGCGGTGCGCAAGCGCGAGCTCGAGGCGCCGAAGGTGGCGGCCTCATGAGCCAGCTGAGCCTGCTCGTCGCCAAGGATATCTCCAAACGCTTCGGTGGCGTGCAGGCGCTCACCGACGTTTCCTTCACGATCAACCACGGCGAGATCTATGGCCTGATCGGACCGAACGGCGCGGGCAAGACGTCGCTGTTCAACGTCCTGACCGGCATCTACGAGCCCGACGGTGGCTCGTTCATCTTCGACGGTGAGCCCCTCGAACGCGCCAAGCCCAACGAGGTGGCCGAGCGCGGCATCGCGCGGACGTTCCAGAACATCCGACTGTTCCAGAACCTTTCGGCGCTGGAGAACGTGATGATCGGCCGCCACGTGCGCACCAAGGCCGGCGTATTCGGCGCGATCCTGCGCGACAAGCGCACGCTGGCCGAGGAAGCGGCGATCGAAAAGCGTTCCTACGAACTGCTCGAATACGTCGGCGTGAGCAAGCGCGCCAACGATCTCGCCAAGCACCTCGCCTACGGCGACCAGCGCCGGCTGGAGATCGCCCGGGCGCTGGCGACCGAGCCGAAGCTGCTTGCCCTCGACGAGCCGGCCGCGGGCATGAACGCGACCGAGACCCAGGCGCTCAAGCGGCTGCTCGAGGACATCCGCCGCGACGGGACGACCATCCTGCTCATCGAGCACGACATGAAGCTGGTGATGAGCGTCTGCGCCCGGGTCCTGGTGCTCGACTACGGCAAGAAGATCGCCGAGGGAACCTGTGCCGTTGTGCAAAACGACCCGAAGGTGATTGCCGCCTACCTCGGCGGCGAGGTCACGCTCGATCTGAAGGGTGCGTAACGTGACCGCGCCGCTGCTGGAACTCAAGGATCTGAAGGTCGCGTACGGCGGTATCCAGGCGGTCAAGGGAATCAGTCTGCAGGTCGCCGAAGGGGAGCTCGTCTGCCTGATTGGCGCGAACGGCGCCGGCAAGACGACCACCCTCAAGGGGATCACCGGCCTGCAGCCGGTCAAGTCGGGCAAGATCCATTACGGCGGCGCCGACATCACCGGCAAGCCGGCATTCCAGCTCGTGCGCAGGGGGTTGTCGATGGTGCCCGAGGGGCGCGGCGTTTTCGGCGCCCTCAGCATCGAGGAGAACCTGGCGATGGGCGCCTATGCCCGCGACGACCGGGCAGCGATCAAGGCCGACGTCGAGCGTGTGTACGGGCTGTTTCCGCGGCTCAAGGAGCGGCACAAGCAGACCGCGGGAACGCTCTCCGGCGGCGAACAGCAGATGTTGGCAATGGGACGCGCCATGATGTCGCGGCCGAAACTGCTGCTGCTCGACGAGCCGTCGATGGGGCTCGCTCCGCTGATGGTGCAGAAGGTCTTCGAGACGGTCATCGCCATCGCGAAGGAGGGCGTGACGATCCTGCTGATTGAACAGAACGCCAAGCTGGCGCTGGAGGTCAGCAGCCGCGGCTACGTGATGGAAAGCGGCGAGATTACGCTGCACGGGGAGGCGAAGCAGCTGCTCTCCGACCCGAAGGTGCGCGAGGCGTATCTCGGCGAAGCCGTCTAGCCCCGCTTAAGCCTCGCGCGCGATGGACGCGCCGCATACCCCGCGCGCAACGCTGGCGCCGCGCGCGGTTCCCCTCACCGCCCCCTTCGCCTGGTTCGAAGCCGCACTGCGCGTGTTCAAACGCGCGCCCTGGCGCTGGTGCGCGCTGGGATCCATCACGCTCGCCAGCGACCTCTTGCTGGAACTGGTGCCCGGCATCGGCGTTGCCGCCGCCAAGGTCGTCGTGCCGGTCATCGAGTGCGGCATGCTGCTCGGCGCGGCCGTCGTCGATCGCGGGGGCGCGCTCGAAATCCGCTTCGCGGTGGCTGCATTCAAGGCGCCTCCGGCGGCGCTCGCGGCCATCGTCATCGCCGCGCTGTTCGTCTCCGGGGTCGAAGCGCTGGCAGCCTACTCGCTGACTGGAACAAACCTCCTGGCGGACCCGGCCGATGCGCGCATCACCCCGCTCGCGCTGCTTCTCATCGTCGCTGCCGCGACCGCCGCATCGTTGCCACTTGTCTTCGTTCCCATGGCCGTGTTGTTCCAGCGCGCCGGGTTCGGTCGCGCCTTTGCGCTGAGCGCGCAGGCCTTTGCGCTCAACGTTGCGCCGCTCCTGCTGTTCGGCGTGCTCTCGCTGCTGCTGACCGTCATCGGCTTGCTGGCGTTCGGGGTCGGGCTGATCGGCGTCCTGCCACTGCTGGCGATCGCGAGCTACGCGGCCTGGAAGGACATCTACGGCGTCGGAACCGCGCTCACGCCGTCGTGACGATCGCAAACTCGCGCGCGTCCGTCGTCGCCGGCTCGACTGCCACCGCGGTCACGCGCGCCGCGGGCGGGCCGCGATGCGCCCATGCGATCACCGCTTCGACGTCTGCCTCCGGCCCGGCAAGCACGGCCTCGACGCTGCCGTCGCGCAGGTTTCTGACCCAGCCGCAGAGCTGGCGCGCGCGTGCTTCGTCGGCGAGCGCGTAACGAAAGCCGACGCCCTGCACGCGCCCGCCGATGGTCAGGCGGCGGGTTATCATCCGGACCCGGCGGGCGACACGGCGCGGCGGCGCGCGTACAGCAGCAGCGCGGCGACGGTCTTGGCGTCGGTAATCTCCTCGCGATCGATGGCCGCGAGCATTTCATCGACGCTGAGCACGGCGACTTCGAGGAACTCGCCGGCGTCGAGTCGCGCTCCCACCTGGCTCAGGTCCTCCGCGACGAAAAACTCGATCCTCTCCGTCGAGTACGAAACGATCGAATGCACGCAGCCGAGTCGCCGCCAGCGCAAGGCCAGATAGCCGGTCTCCTCGCGCAGCTCGCGCCGCGCGGTGTCGAGCGGAGCCTCCCCGGGGTCGATCTTGCCGGCAGGGAATTCAATCATCACGCGACCAAGCGGATAGCGATATTGGCGTTCGACCACGAGCCTGCCATCCGCGAGCACCGGAACGACGAGCACGGCGCCGGGGTGGACGATGTATTCGCGCGTGGCAAGTGTCCCGTCCGGGAGGCGCACGGTGTCGCGCCGCACGTGCAGTAGCTTGCCGTCGAAAATCGCTTCGCTGTCGACTTTCAACTCGACCAGCTGCTCGGCATTCGCCGGAGGGTCTGCGCTACTCATGCCCCAGCCAATCCTTCCCCACGAGAAAGTCGGTATAAAGGCGCGCCTCGGGCGAGCCGGGCTCGGGACGCCAATCGTAGCGCCACTGCACCAGCGGTGGGAGCGACATCAGGATCGCTTCGGCGCGACCGTTGGACTGCAGGCCGAACAGCGTGCCGCGGTCGTAGACGAGATTGAATTCGACGTAGCGGCCGCGGCGGTAGGTCTGAAAGTCCCGCTCGCGCTGGCCGTAGGCGGTGGCTTGGCGCCGCTGCACGATCGGTTCGTAAGCCGGGAGAAAATGCTCGGCGACACTGCGGGTCAGTGCAAAGCAGTGGTCGAAGCCGCCCTCGCCGAGATCGTCGAAGAAGATGCCGCCGATGCCGCGCGGCTCGCCGCGATGGCGCAGGAAAAAATACTCGTCGCACCAGCGCTTGAAACGCGGATGGTAGTCCGCGCCAAACGGCAAGAGCGCGTCCCGGCAGCACCGGTGGAAGTGGCTCGCGTCTTCCTCGAAGCCATAGTAGGGCGTGAGGTCCATGCCGCCGCCGAACCACCACACCGGCGCAACGTCCGCGCCTTCCCCGGCGCCGCCGGCGACGAACAGGCGCACATTCAAATGCGCCGTCGGCACGTAGGGATTGCGCGGATGCATTACCAGCGATACGCCCATGCCCTCGAATGCGCGTCCGGCAAGCTGCGGCCGCGCCGCAGTCGCCGCCGGCGGCAGGCGTTCGCCCCGCACGTGCGAGAAATTGACGCCGCCGCGCTCGAACACCACACCTTGTTCGATGACGCGGCTAATACCGCCGCCACCCTCGCGTGTCCAGGCGTCGCGGGCGAAGGCGTTGCCGTCGATCGCCTCCAGCCGCGCCACGATCCGTGACTGAAGATCGACGAAGTAATCGCGGACGCTGCTAGTGTCCATGCCGATTGTCCCTGCGGCTCCCGTTCAGCCGCGGCGCGCCCCCAGCGCGCGATGGCCGATGTCCTTGCGGTATTGCATGCCGTCGAAGTGAATTCCGGCGACGCCGGCGTACGCGGCGCGACGCGCTTGCCGGACCGTCTCGCCCAACGCGGTGACGCAAAGCACGCGCCCGCCGGCCGTGACCGGACCATTGGGCCCGAGTGCGCTGCCGGCGTGAAATACCTTGCAGTCGTCGGCGACCCGATCGAGGCCGGTAATCGCGTCGCCGCGGCGCGGGCTCCCCGGATAGCCGGCGGCGGCGAGGACGACACCCAGCGCGGCGCGCCGGTCCCAGTCGACGGCGGCGCCGTCGAGCACGCCATCGATCGCGCTCTCAACCAGTTCGACCAGGTCCGACTTCAGTCGCAGCATGATCGGCTGCGTTTCGGGATCGCCGAGGCGGCAGTTGAACTCCAGTGTCCGCGGCATGCCGGCGGCGTCGATCATCACCCCAGCGTAGAGGAAACCGGTATAGGGGACTCCGTCGGCGGCCATGCCGTTAACCGTCGGCAGGATGATTTCGCGCATGATGCGGGCATGAACGGTCGGAGTCACCACCGGCGCGGGTGAATACGCGCCCATGCCACCGGTATTCGGACCCTGATCGTCATCGTGGAGACGCTTGTGATCCTGCGATGAGGCGAGGGGAAGCACGTTGCGACCGTCGGCCATGACAATGAAACTCGCTTCTTCGCCCGAGAGATGATCTTCGACGATGACGCGCGCGCCACCTTCATTGTGCGCGATTCCGAGGCTATCGGTGAGCAGCACGGCATCGATCGCCGCATGGGCCGTGTCCACATCGGCGGCCACGATCACCCCCTTGCCGGCGGCCAGGCCGTCGGCCTTGACCACGATCGGCGCGCCGCGTTCCTCGACGTAAGCGTGCGCCTCTTCGGGCTCGGTGAACGACCGATACGCGGCGGTGGGAATGCGGTGCCGCGTCATGAACGCCTTGGCGAAGTCCTTGGAGCTTTCGAGCTGCGCGGCGGCGCGTGTCGGCCCGAAAATCCTCAGCCCGGCGGCGCGGAAGGCGTCGACGATCCCCGCGGCGAGGGGAGCCTCAGGTCCGACAATGGTCAAGCCGATCGCTTCGCTCCGTGCCAGAGCGATGAGCTCCGGAATGGCGGTCACCGCCACATTGGTGAGCCCGGACTCGAGCGCCGTGCCGGCATTGCCCGGGGCGACGAAGACCCTGGCGACGCGCGGCGATTGCGCGAGTTTCCACGCCAGCGCGTGCTCGCGGCCGCCGGCTCCGACAACGAGTACGTTCAACGCCGGTCCTTCACTTGAGATCGATCTTGCCGAAGAAGTAGAGGACGTCGCCGTGGTTGATGCCGCCGTTTAGCTTCGGGATGTAGCTCGAGAACAATTCGACCTGCTTGTAGCGCAGCGAGAACAGCGGCAGCACGACCGGGACCGGCCAACCGTTCGCGATGTCGGGGCGCTGGAGCACCAGCGCCGTAAAACCCAGCCCCGGTTGAACGCCGGAGCGATCGAGCCAGTAGGTCGACCAGCTATATCCGAGATTGAATTGCGCTTGCCGGTGTGAATCTTTGAACACCAGGAAGTACACGTTTTCGGTGTCCCCGTTCGGTCTTTCCAGCGAGCGCGCGACCCCGCCGCCCCAGGCCTTTTCGTTCTCCATGGCGCGCCGCTCGGGCGACCAGCTGGCCGGAATGTGCCACTCGTAACCGGAGACCAGAAGCGCGTTGCCGCCTTGCTCGTACGTATCGGCCACGTGCCGGCAGCCGGTTTCGATCCAGGCCCAGAAGTCGGCACATTCGACGGCGTGGGCGGTGCCGGACAAGCCCGTGGCGAGAATGGCAATGACGAGTCGCTTCAATCTTGTCTCCCTGCGGTTCGTTGCCGCCGTTTAGTGCCTGAAGTGGCGGACGCCGGTAAAGACCATCGCCACGCCGCGTTCGTCCGCGGCGGCGATGATCTCGCTGTCGCGCACGCTGCCGCCGGGCTGGATGACCGCCACCGCGCCGTTGTCAGCCACGACGTCGAGGCCGTCGCGAAAAGGAAAGAACGCGTCCGAGGCGACCACCGATCCGGCAAGCGACAGTCCCGCGTTCGCGGCCTTGAGCGCGGCGATCCGCGTCGAGTCAACGCGGCTCATCTGGCCCGCGCCGATGCCCAGTGTGCGCCCGGCGGCGCAGTAAACGATCGCATTGGACTTCACGTACTTGGCGACGCGCCAGGCGAACAGCAGATCGGCGCGCTGGGCTGGCGTCGGCGCCTGCCGGGTCACGACCTTGAACTCCTCGGGCGCCGCAGTGCGCGAATCCGGCGTCTGCACCAGCATGCCGCCGCCGACGCTTTTCATGTCCCAGGCGTTGCCGCCACCGGCTGCGCTTGCGATCGCCAGCACGCGGACGCTGGCCTTTTTGGCGATCAGCGCCATCGCGTCCGGCGCATAACCCGGCGCAATCAGCACCTCGACGAACTGAGCGCTCACTGCCTCGACCGTTGCCGCGTCGACCTCGCTGTTGAAGGCGATGATGCCGCCGAACGCCGACGTCGGATCGGTCGCGAACGCCTTGCGGTAGGCGTCGAGCGGGCTCTCCGCGATTGCGACACCGCAGGGATTCGCGTGCTTGACGATGACGCACGCCGGTTCGCTGAAGGTCTTGACGCATTCCCACGCCGCGTCGCCGTCGGCGATGTTGTTGTAGGAGAGCTCCTTCCCCTGCAGCTGCTCGAATGTCGCGATGGCACCAGCAACTGGCGGGTCGTCGCGGTACAAGGCCGCGTGCTGATGCGGGTTTTCGCCGTAACGCAGGTCGGCCACCTTGCTGCCCTGCCAGTTCCAGCGCTCGGGAAACCTCCGCGCGGCACCGGTTGCGTCACGTGCGGTCAGGTAGCTGCTGATCGCGCCGTCGTAGGCCGCCGTGTGCGAAAACGCTTTCTGCGCCAGCCGGAACCGTGTCGCCAGCGAAAGCATCGCGCGATTGTCGCGAAGCTCATCGAGCACGGCGGTGTAATCGGCAGGGTCGACGACGACGCCGACGTGGGCGTAATTCTTGGCCGCCGAACGCAGCATGGCGGGGCCGCCGATGTCGATGTTCTCGATCGCCTCGTCAAGCGTGCAACCCGGCCTGGCGACGGTCTCGCGGAACGGGTAGAGGTTGACTACGACGAGATCGATGGACGGGATCGCATGCTCGGCCAGGGCCGCCCGATGCGGTGCCAGGTCGCGGCGGGCGAGAATGCCCGCGTGCACTTTCGGGTGCAGCGTCTTGACGCGGCCGTCGAGGATTTCCGGGAACCCCGTGTACGCAGCGATTTCGGTCACGACGACGCCGGCGTCGGTCAGCGCGTGCGCCGTGCCGCCGGTCGACAGCAACTGCACACCCAGCGCCTGCAGACCCTGCGCAAAGGCGACGAGCCCAGCCTTGTCCGAGACCGAAAGTAGCGCCTGAGTAATCGGTGCAGACACGAGGAATCAGCCCGAAGATCGGGAAGGCGCCGCCGCAAAGCATCGCGACCAGTCCGCGATGCCAAGCATCCGCGAGCGAGGAACCGGAGTGTACACGGTAGTACGTGCACAGCGCGAGCGGGCGCGCTATGCCGCCAACCACCCTGTGGCTTTGCAGCCGGGCACCTACCTGATTCCGTACTTCGAGAGCTTCGAGCGCAAGGTGTTGCGATTGAGTCCCAGCATGCCGGCCGCCTGCGATTGATTTCCGCCGGCGCGATGCATTATCGTCGCCAGCAACGATCGCTCGACGTTGGTTATCACCATGTCGTAGATGCCGTGCGGCGTTTCCCCATCCAGCTTGCGGAAATATTCCTCGAGCGATTTCTCGACGCTGCGGCCGATCTCGTTGGTGCCGTTGAGGCGTAGGCTTCTTTTCACGCTGCGAGGGCCTCCTCTTCCCACGTAGCTGCGGCCGTTGTCGCTGGCGGCGTGCGTTCGAGCCGGTCAGCGTTTGCCGCGAGCCGATCAAAAAACCGGTTGACCGCCGCGGTCTGGGCCGCGGTTGATTCGAGCCGGTTGATTTCGTGACGAAACCCTGCGCCTCCGACCAGGCTCGTCGCGTACCAGCCAAGATGCTTGCGCGCAACCCGCACCCCGGCGTCTTCACCATAAAAAGCGTAATGATCGGCGAGATGCGCGAGGATGACCTGGCGAATCTCCTCGACTCCGGGCGGCGGCAGCTCTTCGCCGCAGTCCAGGAAATGGCGAATCTCGCGGAAGATCCACGGTCGCCCCTGCGCGGCGCGGCCGATCATGATCGCATCGGCGCCGGTGAGGGAGAGCACGGCACGCGCCTTTGCCGGCGAGTCAACGTCGCCGTTGGCAATCACCGGGATACGCGTGCTCTCTTTGACTGCGCGGATGGTCTCGTATTCAACCGGGCCGACGAAGCCGCACTCGCGCGTCCGCCCGTGGATCGACAGCGCGGCTACGCCCGCGGCTTCGGCTATATGGGCGATACGCACCGCGTTGCGGTGTTCGCGGCTCCAGCCGGTACGGATCTTCAGCGTGACCGGCACCGCGACGGCGCGAACCACCGCGCCGACGATCGCGGCAACAAGGGGCTCGTTCTGCAGCAGAGCCGAGCCTGCCGCCACATTGCAGACCTTCTTCGCCGGACAGCCCATGTTGATATCGATGATCTGCGCGCCGCGCTCGACGTTGTAGCGCGCCGCATCGGCCATCTGCACCGGATCCGCGCCCGCAATCTGCACGACGATGGGCTCAACCTCGCCGGCGTGATCGGTACGCCGTTGCGACTTTTCGGTGTCGCGAAGCTGCGGGTTCGACGCCACCATCTCCGAGATCGCCAGGCCCGCACCGAGCCGTTTGCACAGCTGCCGGAAGGGTCGATCGGTGACCCCCGCCATCGGCGCGACGACGAGGTTGTTGACAATGGAATGCGGGCCGATACGCACAGCGGGGAGCCAGGGAAATGAATGCCGTCGGGGAATGCTTCGAAGCGCGAAGGCATTATACCGAGTTTGTGCGCGCGTGTTAGCTTGCGGTATGCGTGCGGCGTTACACGACTTTCCCCGCGCCGGCGGGCGCGGCCTCAGCGCACGCCGAAAGACATCGCGCGCGTGAACGCGCGTTTCACGACCGGCAAGGCGTCGAGCATAGTGAGCGCCAACCCTCGCGGCCAGCGTAGCAGCGCTGCGTCGTTTCCGAATATGCTGAGCAAGCCGTGCGTGAACACGACGCCGGCGACGCGGTCGTTGCGCCGCCGGCGCGCGTACGCGGCCAGCCGAGCGCGCGACCCAATTGCATCGCGCGGCGTCGCAAGCAACTCCTGCGCCAGCTCGTACGCGTCGCGCATTCCCAAGTTGAATCCCTGACCGGCGACCGGGTGCAATGCTTGCGCGGCGTTGCCGAGCAGCACCACGCGTTCCCCGATCACGCGTTCCGCGTAATCGAGCCGCAACGGGAAGGTGCGCCGGTCGGCGACGCGTTCGAACTCTGCCGGTTGCGTGTGCGCCTGCAAACCGCGGGCGCCACTGCGCAGCCCGAATTGCCGCTCCAGCATCACCAGGAATTCCTGATCGGGCAGCGCGAGCAGGGCCTCGCTCTGTTGCGGCGTCGTCGTCCACACCAGGCCGTAATGATCGCCGGCCGGGAGGAGCGCCATCGGCCCCTGCGGGGTAAAGCGCTCGAAGGCGACACCTCGATGCGGCTCGCGCGTCCAGAGCTTGCCGATCAGCGCAACCTGCCCGTAGTCGTGGCGACGGCGCCTTATTCCGCCGGCGATGTCGCCACTGCCATCGGCAATGGCGGCCAACCGCGCCGTCAGCGTCGCCGGGCCTCCGGCCGGCGTCGCGTCGATCGCCGCGTACGCCGGGGTCGCGCGAAGCTCGTCCACCGCTGCGCCATAGAGCACGTCGATGCCGGCGCGCGCCAGCGCGGCGTCGAGCGCAGCTTGCAGTGCCCGATAGCTGACCACATAGCCGAGCGCGGGCAACTGCTGCTCGATCGCGTCGAGGCGCATGTGCCCGAAGCCGCCGCGCTGCGAGACGTCGATCGCCGTGATCGGTGTCACCGCGTCGCGCTCGGCGGCCACCGCGCTCCAGACGCCGACGCGTTCGAGAATCAGTCGGGCGCCATGGGAAAGCGCGAGCGACCGATCGCCGCGGCCGAGCGTACCTGCCGCACGCGCGTCCAACGCGACGATGTCAAGGTCGGCATCGACGAGTGCCAAGGCGAGCGTCGCCCCGACCGGCCCGGCGCCGACGATGATGAGATCATGGAGCATCGAACGGCGCCGTCAGCGGGCGCACACGGCTTCCACCTCGGCAATTGCTTTGGGGGCAGCCGCCGTCAGGTTTTGATTGCCATCGGTGGTGACCAGGACGTCGTCTTCGATTCGCACGCCGATGTCCCAGAATTCCTCCGGCACCGTGTCGGCGCGGCGGATGTAGCACCCCGGCTCGACGGTAAGCACCATGCCGGCCTCGAGCGGGCGCGATTCGCCCCCGATCCGATACAGGCCCACATCGTGCACATCGAGGCCAAGCCAGTGCCCGGCGCGATGCATATAGAACTGCTTGTACGCCCCCGACTCGAGCACGCCATCGAGCGTGCCTTGGCACAGTTTGAGGTCGATCAGGCCTTGCGCCAGAACGCGCTCGGCAACCTGGTGATAGTCGTGGAAGGCGCGTCCCGGTCGCACTGCCTCGATGCAGGCAAGCTGCGCGGCGAGGACCAGTTCATAGACCGCCCGCTGCGCGCCGCTGAACTTGCCCCCGACAGGAAAGGTGCGGGTGATGTCCGCGGCATAGCCCTGGTACTCGCAACCGGCATCGATAAGCAGCAGGTCCGTCGCCTGCGTCTGCCGATTGTTTTCCCGGTAATGCAGCACGCAGGCGTTGGGGCCGGACGCGACGATCGACGGGTACGCGACCGCCTGCGCGCCGGCATGCAGGAACTCGTGTGCGAGTTCGGCCTCGACCTGATATTCGAACCACCCGGGGCGCGTGCGCTGCATCGCGCGACGGTGCGCACCGCTCGAGATCTCGGCCGCGCGGCGCATCAGCTTCAGCTCTTCGGAGTCCTTGACCACGCGCATTGCGGCAATCGCGCCGCGCACATCGACGACGGCCTCCGGCGCTGCCACGCCGGTGCGCACGCGATTGCGTACCTCGTTGAGCGTCGAAGTGATCGTCTGGTCCCAGGCCGGGTACAGGCCGAGCGCGGTATACAGCGCCGGCCGGTCGCAGGTCCAGTCGACGAGTTTGGCCGCGAGTTCGTTGATCGGATACGCCTCATCGAAGGCGAAAATCTCGCGGGCGGCGTCAGGGCCGTAGCGAAATCCGTCCCAGATCTCGCGTTCCGGATTCTTGTCGCGACAGAAGAGGATCTGGCGCGCGTCGTCAGTGCCTGGTCCGGCGAGCAGGACGACGACCGCCTCGGGCTCCGGAAAACCCGAAAGATAGTAGCAATGGCTGTCCGGCCGGTACGGGTAGTGCGTATCGGCATTGCGGAGTGCCTCGGGCGCGGTCGGTACGGCGGCGATGCCGCCGCTCTGCGCGCGCATTTCCGCGATCAGACGCGCGCGACGATCGCGGTATTGCTGGTGACTGTGGTGCATGGGAGGTCGGCAAGGGCAGGCAAAAGAAGTCGCAATTATAGGCCGCTTCGCGAGCGTTGCCGCAGCGGATTGTCGCACCGGCGTGGCGGTCGCCGCCGCGTCCGGATGCGCTACTATCCGCTCATGACGACACCGTCACTCGAGAACGCGGCCGTCTCCGGCGCGACCTTGCGCGCGGCCAAGCGCACTGTGCGCGATCGGATCCAGCGGGCGCGCGACGAACTTCCTGCTGCAGACCGCCTTCGTGCCGGTGCCGCGATCACGACAGCGATCGCGGCACGAGCCGATTTTGCTGCCGCCCGCACGGTCCTGCTCTCGTTTTCCTTTCGCAGCGAATGGGAAACCCGCCCGCTCGTGGCCGCGGCACTGGCGGCAGGAAAAACCGTCGCCGCCCCGCGCGTCGAGGCAGCCACCCGGATGCTCGAGCTGCGCCGGGTCGCCGATCTCGATGCAGACCTTGCCCCCGGCTATCGCGGCATCGCGGAGCCGCTTCCCCACTGCCCGCCGCTCGCGCTCGCCGCGATCGACTGGGTATTGGTGCCTGGCGTCGCTTTCGATACGAGCGGCTACCGCATCGGCTATGGCGGCGGCTACTACGACCGGCTGTTGCCGTTGCTGCGCGCTGACGCGCGACGCGTCTCCGGCGTTTTCGAGCTGCAGCTGGTGGAGCAGGTCCCCGCCGCACCGCATGACCTCACGGTCGATGCGATCGTCACCGAACGGCGCACGCTGGAACTGCGACCGCCAGCCTAGCGCCGCCCGGCGTATAGCCGCGAGCCGAGCGGGGTCTCCGGCACCGCACCCGCGCCGGCTTTCCTAGAAGCCTTCTGCGCTGCGTGGTAGCATGGACTTGCCGCCGCTTCGCAGGCGGCACACGCCCGGCGATGCGCGCAACGGGCGCAACGCTTACAATCGACCGAAACAAAGCAGCAGCGCCGCAAACCCTCGCGAGGAGTCCCCCATGGATATGCCCTCCGACATCGACCCGCAAGAAACGCGGGAGTGGCAGGATGCGATCGACGGCGTCATCGACCACGAAGGCCCCGAGCGCGCCCATTTCCTCATCGAGCAGGTCATCGACAAGTCGCGCCGACGCGGCGCGTACGTGCCATTTTCGGCGAACACTGCCTATATCAATACCATTCCCGTCGATCGCCAGCCGCACATGCCGGGCGACCAGGCGATCGAGGAAAAGATCCGCAACTACGCGCGCTGGAACGCGATGGCAATGGTCGTGCGCGCCAACAAGCACACCAACGTGGGTGGCCACATTGCGAGCTACGCGTCGGCGGCGACGCTCTACGACGTCGGCTACAACCACTTCTGGCACGCGCCGTCGGCGACGCACGGCGGCGACCTGGTCTTCGTGCAGGGCCATTCGGCGCCCGGTGTTTACGCGCGCGCGTTCATGCTCGGGCGCCTCACCGTGCAGCAGATGGACAACTTTCGCCAGGAGGTCGACGGCGAGGGGATCTCGTCGTACCCGCACCCGTGGCTAATGCCCGACTTCTGGCAATTCCCGACCGTATCGATGGGTCTCGGGCCACTGATGGCCATCTACCAGGCGCGCTTCATGAAGTATTTGCAGGACCGCGGCCTGGCGCAGACCGAAGGCCGCAAGGTCTGGTGTTTCTGCGGCGACGGCGAGATGGACGAGCCCGAATCGATGGGCGCGATCGGCATGGCCGGACGCGAAAACCTCGACAATCTGATCTTCGTGGTCAACTGCAACTTGCAGCGCCTCGACGGCCCGGTGCGCGGCAACGGCAAGATCATCCAGGAGCTCGAAAGCGATTTTCGCGGCGCGGGCTGGAACGTGATCAAGGTGATCTGGGGCACCCATTGGGACCCGCTGTTCGCCCGCGACAAGAAGGGCATCCTGATGCGCCGGATGATGGAGTGCGTCGACGGTGAGTACCAGACCTTCAAATCGAAGGATGGGGCTTACGTGCGCCAGTACTTCTTCAATACTCCGGAACTGAAGGAGCTCGTGGCCGACTGGACCGACGAGGATATCTGGCACCTCAATCGCGGCGGGCTCGATCCGTTCAAGGTGTACGCCGGTTACCACGCGGCAGTCGAGCACAAGGGCGAGCCCACGGTCGTTCTCGCCAAGACGATCAAGGGCTACGGCATGGGTGAGTCGGGCGAAGCGCAAAACATCACCCACCAGCAGAAAAAAATGTCGACCGAATCGATTCGGGCGATGCGCGACCGCTTCCAGATCCCGGTGCCGGATGACAAGATCGCGGACGTTCCGTACATGACCTTCGCGGCAGGCTCGCGCGAGGCGGAGTACATGAAAGCGCGGCGCATGGGACTCGGCGGCTTCCTGCCGGCGCGCCGCTCCAAGGCTGCGGCGCTGATCGTGCCGCCGCTGTCTTTCTTCGAACGTTTCCTGAAGAGCACCGACGACCGCGAGATCTCGACCACCATGGCGTTCGTGCAGATCCTGCAGTCGCTGCTTCGCGACAAGAACATCGGCAAGCGCATCGTGCCGATCGTGCCCGATGAGTCGCGCACATTCGGCATGGAGGGCATGTTTCGCCAACTCGGTATCTGGAGCCAGCTTGGCCAGCTGTACACGCCGCAGGATGCGGACCAGCTGATGTTCTACAAGGAGAGCAAGGACGGGCAGATCCTGCAGGAGGGGATCAACGAGCCCGGCGCGATGTGCGACTGGATTGCCGCCGCGACCTCGTACTCGACGCACGGCGTCCCGATGATTCCCTTCTACATCTTCTATTCGATGTTCGGCTTCCAGCGCGTCGGTGACCTGGCGTGGGCGGCAGGCGACATGCGCTCGCGCGGCTTCCTTCTCGGTGGCACCGCGGGGCGCACCACACTCAACGGCGAGGGCCTGCAGCACGAGGACGGGCACTCGCACATGATGGCGGCGACGATACCGAACTGTGTCGCGTACGACCCCACGTTCGCCTACGAGGTCGCCGTCATCATCCAGGAAGGGTTGCGGCGGATGTACGCCGAACAGGAAGACGTCTATTACTACCTGACGGTGATGAACGAAAACTATACCCACCCGACGATGCCGGAAGGCGCGCCGCCGCACATCATCAAGGGCATGTATCTGTTCAAGGCGGGGGAACCGGCCGGGAAGGCGCCGCGGGTGCAATTGCTGGGCTCGGGCACGATCTTCCGGGAAGTGATCGCCGCGGCCGAGTTGTTGCGCAGCGACTGGGGCGTCGGCGCGGACCTGTGGAGCTGTCCCGGGTTTGGCGCCCTCGCCCGCGACGGTCACGCGACGGCGCGCTGGAACATGCTGAACCCGACGGCGAAGCAGCAGCTGTCCCACGTCGCGACACTGCTGAAGGACGCGCCGGGCCCGGCCATCGCCGCCACCGACTATGTGCGCGCGTTTGCGGAGCAGATCCGCGCCTTCGTGCCGGGGCGCTACGTCGTTCTCGGGACCGACGGCTTCGGTCGTTCCGACACGCGCGAAAAGCTGCGCCGATTCTTCGAAGTCGATCGATACTATGTCACGGTCGCGGCGCTGAAGGCGCTCGCCGACGAGGGCACGTTGCCGGCCACCAAGGTAGCTGAAGCCATCAAGAAATACGGCATCGACGCGACGAAGCCGGCCCCGTGGACGGTCTAGTCCACGACCCACCGCGCGACGCCGAGTGGCTCGTACACCCGGGAAAGATAGCGCGATGTCCTGCAGCCTCGCGGTGAAACAACAAGGCACCTAATGAGCACAATCGAGGTCAAGGTTCCCGACATCGGTGACTTCAAGGATGTGCCGGTCATCGAGGTGCTGGTCAAGCCCGGTGACACGGTCAAGGCGGAGGACTCGCTGGTCACGCTGGAGTCGGACAAGGCCACCATGGACGTGCCCGCGCCCGCGGCAGGGACAGTCGTGGCGCTCAAGGTCAAGGTCGGCGACAAGGTGAGTGAGGGCAGTGCGCTGCTG